>NZ_CP088930.1:4637142-5347174 GCF_027594825.1 Serratia liquefaciens
TACTTTCGGCAGTAGTTGGTGCACGCTCATAGCTATTTTGGAAAATAGCATTCACGAAGGCGCTGTCACTCAATGTTTTTAATGGACTGGAGTTTACAAACGATTGTGCGATAGCTGCCAGAGTTTTTGACCCCTGAGCCAACACCGTACCCCAATAGTTGATCCCATCCTGAGTTTGAGTCAGTCCCACAACGTGGAAAATCCCCTGAACATCACCTGCCCCTGCTGTAGCTGATGCGCTGGCTACAGGGAACAGTGATTTTTCAACTTTAGTTTCGAAAGTTGTTTGTTGTGTTAATAAAGTGGAATCAAAGCCATTGTAGTCCAGTAAATCAGAAATAACTTTCGCAACAACTGATGCGGTCGTCGGGTTACCAGCTAGCAGATCGGTTAGAACCTGATTGGAAGGGGCACTGCCATAAACGGAGGTGTAGATGGTAGTGACGATCTCAGAGGCCGTGCGACCATTCAGGCTGGCAGTACCTGCAATGAACTTTTGGGCAACTTGTTCAAGTGAAAGGGCAGAAGTTTCGATTTTTTGTGAATAGTAATCTAAGCCCGCGGTATCAATGTTCTTTCCAGAAATGGCTAGAAATAAAGCCGCTGCTTTTTGCTGTGAGACTAATGTGGCCATACGTTACCCCTTTGGATGTACCCATTTATATAGTCAAAAGTATGTCGTGACCTTGATCCCAGTACCGTTAACAGGAAGAGATTCGGTCGGAATTTTAGTGTTAACACATGCAAAAACAGCGACATGTAAAGATGACGCATAAATAGCCATTTTCTGTTTTCGCAATTTAAGCAAAGGAGTTAACAGGTATTTTGTCAAGGCGGTAGGATTTTTTTTATTTTCTTTCCATTGAATTGCTCTTAAATGTTCGTCAAAGTAACAACTTACATTATGTATATGTTGGTGATATATTTTTTCATTAATTATAATAATTAGTTATTGCTTGGTTTAAGAGTGAAATGATTAGATATCTAATCATTTTTAGGTTGAAATTTCATAGGGTAAAGTGGGTATGGGATATGCTAAAACCATATAATAACTGATGGTTTTTCTTTTTGTGATGTCGGATGTTTTAACTTGCTGTTTTTCATTGTGAAAAAATGAGACTTTGTCCGTGTTTTTTTTTAACTTCGTGCCTTGCCGTTACGGGGTTTATGTAACTATAGTTAATAAAAATGCGACTGCAGTCCTGAGCATATTTGGGGTGATTTTTCGTGTGGTTTTATCTATGCGAATCAATGCGGATTTGGCTGACAGTGCACATGATGTAAGGGCAGAATGTGAATCAATTTATACCGCGCAATGAAATTGCGGATGTTATACGGACACGCAGTAAAGTTTTTTGGACCGTTGGCATATTCACCGCATTTATTAACTTGTTAATGCTTGTTCCTTCAATCTATATGCTCCAGGTTTATGACCGGGTGCTTCCTTCGCGCAATGAAATCACCTTACTGATGCTGACGCTGATTATGCTGGGAATGTTCGGCATGATGGCGCTGCTGGAGTATGTGCGCAGCATGGTGGTGATCCGTATCGGTAGCCAATTGGATATGCGTTTGAATACGCGGGTTTATACGGCAGCGTACGAATCTAACCTTAAGAATGGTTCTTCCGATGCAGGGCAGATGCTGGGTGATTTGACTACCGTACGGCAGTTCCTGACCGGCAGCGCATTGTTTGCTTTCTTCGATGCGCCCTGGTTCCCGATTTACCTGCTGGTGATTTTCCTGTTCAACCCGTGGCTGGGTTTGTTTGCTCTGGTTGGCTCATTGCTGCTGGTTGCGTTGGCGGTGGTCAACGAAATGGTTTCCAAGCAACCCTTGGGCGAAGCGAGCAAGTTATCGATCATGTCCAGCAGCCTGGCGAGTACCAATTTGCGCAATGCTGAAGTGATCGAAGCATTGGGCATGCTGCCTAATCTAAAAAGACGCTGGTTTGGATTGCATCAGAGATTTCTGAATAGCCAGCGTGTTGCCAGCGAGCGCGCGACTACCGTCAGTTCCATCACCAAATTTGTTCGTCTCTCTCTGCAGTCATTGGTCCTGGGGCTAGGGGGATGGTTGGCGATTGATGGGCATATCACTCCCGGCATGATGATAGCGGGCTCTATTTTGATGGGGCGTACTCTGGCGCCCATCGAGCAGGTGATTAACGTCTGGAAAAGCTGGAGCTCGGCCAAACTGTCCTATCAGCGTTTGGTCAAACTGCTTGATAAGCATCCTCCGCGCGGAATGGGGATGTCGCTTCCCCGTCCTGAAGGGATCATCTCGGTCGAAGGCGTCACCGCCACCCCTCCGGGATCAAAAGCCGATGCGGTGTTGCACAATGTCAGCTTTGCTATTCAACCCGGCGACGTGCTAGGGATTATCGGACCAAGCGCTTCCGGCAAGTCTACGCTGGCGCGTTTACTGGTCGGTATCTGGCCGGTCAGTGAGGGCATTGTGCGTCTTGATAATGCTGATATCTACCAGTGGAATAAAGATGAGCTGGGGCCCTACATTGGCTACCTGCCGCAGGATATCGAGCTCTTTGCCGGCACCATCGCCGAAAACATAGCTCGCTTTAACGATATCGACTCCGAGAAAGTCATTGAAGCCGCCAAGCTGGCTGGGGTGCATGAGCTGATCCTGCGTTTCCCTAATGGTTACGATTCGATCATCGGTAATGGCGGGGCCGGGTTATCCGGCGGGCAGAAGCAGCGTATTGGCCTGGCGCGTGCGCTGTATGGCGATCCATCTCTGATTGTGTTGGACGAGCCTAACTCCAATTTGGATGACGCCGGTGAGAAAGCGCTGAATCAGGCCATTTTGTTCCTCAAGCAGCGTAATAAAACGGTGATCCTGATTACCCATCGTACCAACCTGCTGTCGATGACCACCAAGTTGCTGCTGTTGGTTAACGGTAGCGTCAATGCGTTTGGCCCAACGCAGCAAGTTCTGCAAGCGCTGGCCAATGCGCAAAAAGCGCAAACGCCACAGCAAGCCGTGCGTGCGGTCAATTCCGAGCCGGACGAAGGCAATATCCCAAAAACTCAAATTAATTAAGCCGTGAACTTGCCGGGCGGGGCAACAGCGCCGCCTGCAGTCGAAGGAGTTGGTATGTCTACGCACATTGGCGAGCCGCAAGACTCGTATTCAGAAGAGATCCCACAAGACGAGCGGCGTTTTACCCGCATGGGGTGGTTGGTGGTGGGGCTGGGCCTGTTTGGTTTTTTCGCCTGGGCTGCCTTTGCACCTTTGGATAAAGGGGTTGCTTCGCCAGGCTCGGTGATCGTTTCCGGCAACCGCAAGACCGTGCAGGCGCCAGCCAGCGGCATCATTAAAAGCATCACTGTAAAAGAAGGCGACAGGGTTAAAGCCGGTGAAGTATTGGTGCAACTGAGTCAGGTACAGGCGCAGGCGCAGGTTGATTCTCTACGCGATCAATATTACACCACCCTGGCCACTGAAGGCCGCCTGCTTGCTGAACGTGATGGATTAAGCAAAGTCACTTTTTCGCCGGTCTTCGAACAACTCCAGGCTCAGCCGCGGGTTGCCGAGATCATCGCGCTGCAAACCCAGCTCTTCTCCTCACGCCGTCAGGGGCTGCAAAGCGAAGTCGACGGTTATAAGCAGTCGATGGACGGTATGCGCTTCCAGCTAAAAGGCCTGCAGGATTCCAGGGTCAACAAGCAGATCCAACTTTCCAGCCTGCGCGAGCAGATGAACAGCATGAAACAACTGGCTGCCGACGGTTATTTACCGCGTAACCGTTATCTTGAAGTGCAGCGTCAGTTTGCGGAAGTTAACAGCAGCATCGATGAAACCGTCGGGCGTATCGGCCAGGTACAAAAACAGCTGCAGGAATCTCAGCAGCGGATCGATCAGCGTTTTGCCGACTATCAGCGCGAGGTTAGAACCCAACTGGCGCAAACGCAGATGGATGCCAGCGAGTTCAGAAACAAACTGGAAATGGCGAATTTTGATCTCGGCAACACCGCTATCACTTCGCCGGTGGATGGCACCGTAGTCGGGTTGAATATCTTTACTCAGGGGGGCGTCGTGGGAGCGGGTGACCACCTGATGGACGTTGTACCTAGCCAGGCTACGCTGGTGGTGGATTCCCGCCTGAAGGTAGAGCTGATTGACAAGGTGTACAACGGGTTGCCGGTGGATTTGATGTTTACCGCTTTCAACCAGAACAAAACCCCGAAAATCCCGGGGACGGTGACGTTGGTTTCTGCCGACCGGTTGGTGGACAAGGCCAATGGCGAACCCTACTACCAAATGCAGGTTACGGTATCGCCGGAAGGCATGAAAATGCTGGGTGGGGAAGACGTTAAGCCGGGGATGCCTGTTGAGGTGTTTGTGAAGACGGGGTCGCGCTCACTGTTGAGCTATTTGTTTAAACCTATTTTGGATCGCGCTCATACTTCATTAACCGAGGAATAATTTTGATTCAATTTAAACGACAGGTTGCTGGCCTTGCTATCAGTACCCTCTTGTTTGCGATAGCTGCGCCGGTTCATTCGATAGGGATTCTAGACGCATATTCGCTGGCACTTGAAAAAGATCCGACCTTTCGGGCGGCTATAAAAGAGAAAGAAGCGGGGGATGAAAACGAAAACATTGGCAGGGCGGGGTTGCTGCCGAAGGTATCGGCCAATTACCAGAATTCACCGCGTAACTGGCAGACGCAAAAGTATCCGGCGAGTGACATTTTTGGCAATAGCCTTGGTGAGGCGACCAAGCGGCAACAGTATCGCAGCCATTCCAGTTCGATAACGCTGACGCAACCGTTGTTCGATTACGAAGCCTATGCGCGTTACAAGGCCGGTGTGGCGCAAACGCTGATGTCGGATGAGCGTTACCGCAGTAAGTATCTGGATCTAGCTGTGCGGGTGATATCCGCCTATGTTGAAGTGGCTTACTCCAAAGACCAGATTGCGCTGGCCTCAGCGCAAAAGGCGGCTTACAAAGAGCAATTGGCGCTGAACGATCGATTAATGAGCGCGGGTGAAGGTACCATTACCGATGTTTCAGAAACCCAGGCGCGCTACAGTCTGGCAGAGGCGCAGGAAATCGAGGCACGTGATGCCCTGGATGCGGCACAACGCGAGCTGGAGGTGATTATTGGCGTACCGCTCGATCAACTGGATGAGCTGCAGGTACTGCGCCCCGGTAAATTCCAGGTGGCGCCGTTAATCCCTTCCAAATTTGAAGAGTGGCAAAAAATTGCCCTGGAGAATAACCCGATGTTGGCTGCCTCGCGCCATGGCGTTGATGCCGCCAAGTATGAGGTGGAGAGAAACCGCGCGGGCTTTATGCCGCAGGTTCAGCTCTATGCTTCGCACTCAGAAAATGATTCCAGCAGTGATAACACGGTTAACCAAAAATACCGCACCGACAGTATCGGCGTGCAGGTGAGCGTGCCGATCTATGCCGGCGGTGGGGTGTCAGCATCGACTCGCCAGGCGGCATCCCGCTATGGGCAGGCGATGTATGAAATGGATGCGCAAGTCGGCACCACGCTGAACGATCTGCGTAAGCAGTTCAATCTTTGCATCAGCAGCCGCGCCAAATTAGCGGCGTATGAACTGGCGGTAAAATCGGCGACAACGCAGGTCACTGCCACACGCCAGAGCGTGTTGGCCGGGCAGCGTGTCAACGTTGATGTGCTGAATGCCGAGCAACAGCTTTACAGCGCGCAGCGTGATCTGGCTTCGGCCAAGTACACCTACATAAAGTCCTGGGTCACCCTGTTGAGCGACTCGGGAACGCTCGACGAAAAGGACGTGAAACGGGTGGCGCAGTATTTCTCTATGAATCGCTGAGCGGGTAGGGGTAAATGGTTCAAATACTCGCCATGAGTATTTGTCTGAAAGAGCAGCCCTGAGCTGCTCTTTTTTGTCTCAATACGTTATTACTTTAGTCGGGCTTTCTTGCAAAGTACCGCGCTGCCTTTTTCATAATATCTCGTTCGTCCTCAGATCGTTTAAGTTGCGCTTTCAGCTTAAGGATCTCCGTTCTGGCATCCAGTAAATCCTGGCCTGGTGCCCGTTGTTATCAGGTTTTACTGAGCGCAACCATTTATAAAGACGGTGTGCCGACACGACAAGCCTTTCTGAAACATCGGCAACAGAATCGCCCCGCTCAGTGATCTGGCGGATAGCTTCTTCTTTAAATTCAGGGGAGAATCGTGGTGTGACCATAGACTCCTCCTATGCTCAAAATATAGGCCAGATTTGTCTACGGGCTCTGGGTCAATCAACAGGGCTGCATTTCGCAGCCCTGTTGATTGAATGAGTTTGATAAGCGGAACTGTAATCAATGAATACGGGCTCAATAATGGGCGTTGCTATCGAGCACATATGATTTATCCTAAAGACAATGACGTCGAGGGCAGTTAGTGTTATCAACTTTGCTGTCTTGTCCATTTTGGGCTGGAACCCCCCAAAGGCTATCGGTTCGAGATAGTGATAGAATTTATGTCGTTAGCGCTGCAGGCGCGCATAAGGAGTGGTGAATGGCAATTTTAGTTACCGGTGGCGCCGGTTATATTGGTTCTCATACGGTATTAGCCTTGCTGGAACGCGGTGAAGAAGTGATCGTGCTTGATAATCTGTCAAACTCGTCAGAAGAATCACTGAATCGTGTCGAAAAGTTAACGGGCAGAGCGGCTACTTTTTATCAGGGTGATGTCCAAAATGGCGACTCTTTGCGTAGCATATTCGATGCGCATGATATTTCTGCCGTCATACATTTCGCTGGATTGAAGGCGGTGGGGGAGTCGACTCGTAAACCGCTCGAATACTACCAGAATAATGTTTCCGGCACTTTGGTGCTCCTGGACGAAATGCGTCGTGCCGGTGTAACTAAATTTATCTTCAGTTCTTCCGCGACGGTCTATGGCACGCCGGAGCATGTCCCGTTGCTTGAAACTTCCCGTGTTGGCGGAACCACAAACCCATACGGAACGTCGAAACTGATGGCAGAGCAGATGCTGCAAGACTTCGCGAAAGCGGAACCTCATTTTTCAATTACTGCGCTGCGTTACTTCAATCCCGTCGGTGCCCATGAGTCTGGTATGATTGGTGAAGATCCTAACGGTATTCCTAATAATTTGTTGCCTTATATTTCTCAGGTGGCCATCGGTAAACTGGAAAAATTGTCTGTTTATGGTGATGACTACCCAACGCCTGATGGCACCGGCGTGCGTGATTATATCCATGTGATGGATTTGGCTGAAGGCCACCTCAAGGCAATCGATCATATTGACGATCAAAAAGGCTTTACCGTCTACAATTTGGGGACCGGTATCGGCTACTCAGTGTTAGAAATGTTGCATGCATTTGAGAATGCCTCAGGGTGCTCGGTGAGCTATCAAATCGTACCGCGCCGTGACGGGGATATAGCCGAATGTTGGTCTGCTCCTGAATTGGCGGCTGAAAAGCTGGGATGGAAAGCGAAACGTGATCTGGACACTATGATGCGTGATGCTTGGAATTGGCAAAAAAACAACCCGCAAGGCTACCAACGTCATTAATGTTTTCGCTTAGAGGGAAAGCTGTGCGAGTGGGCGCAGCTACGAATAATAATTGTTCTTTTTGAGCTGATGTTAATAGCCCATAAAAAGCAAAGAACCTCACTCTGCCCGCCAGCGAGGATGCTGGTGGGCAACATTAATTGTGACTGTTTTTTTGTGGTTTAGTGTCGGATATTTTGATTAGTTGTGCTAACCTCGCGTACCTCTGTCTAGCGTGCTTCGTTGAACTTTTCATACTTCATTATTGTTTAGTGTGTATTAAGAAAGTGATTGCATGGGTAGTATAGACTGGCGCTGTGGCGCATGTTCAGAAGACAGTTGTTGGTCTCTGAGGTAGAGTTTTTGCTAGCAGGTTATCTAATGAAAGTGATTGATACACCAGTCGTAGGTGTGAAACTGATTGAGCCAAAGGTTTTCGGCGATCGCCGAGGCTTTTTCGTCGAAACTTTTCAAAAAAGTCGTTATCAGGAATTGCTGAATATCGATGTTGATTTTGTGCAGGATAACCACTCCCGCTCCTCAAAAGGCGTGTTACGTGGCCTGCATTTTCAGCGCGTAAACCCCCAGGGGAAACTCGTCAGAGTTGTCCGTGGCGAAGTCTATGATGTTGTTGTTGACATTAGGGTTGACTCACCGACGTTCAAGAAGTGGGTGGGGGTGTACCTATCAGAAGATAATCAAAACCAACTTTGGGTCCCGCCTGGTCTTGCACATGGCTTTTTGGTGATTTCAGATATTGCTGATTTTGAATACAAATGTACTGAGTATTATGATCCTGACAGCGAAGCCTGTCTGTTATGGAACGACCCTGAGATCGGGATTGATTGGCCTACCGGTGAACCTCTGCTGTCGCCAAAGGATCTGCAAGGAAAACTACTTAGAGAGCTTTTTTGATGCGTGTACTTTTGACAGGTTCGGCGGGGCAACTAGGGCGCTGTTTCACCGATAGACTACCATCTGGGTGGATCTTGATGGCTTCCGATAGCTTGCAGCTTGATATCACAGATCCTGAAGCTATTACGAAAGCTGTAACGGAGTTTGCACCCGATGCCATTGTCAATGCTGCTGCCTATACTGCAGTCGATAAAGCTGAATCTGAGCCTGAGTTGGCGAAAGCTATCAATTCAGATGGTCCAGGCTATCTTGCTTCGGCTGCTGCATTGCTGAATATTCCTTTTGTGCATGTATCTACCGACTATGTATTCGATGGTTGCGCTAGCGAACCTTACAGTGAAGCTACGCCCTGTTCGCCAAAGAACGTCTATGGTAAAACCAAACTTGACGGTGAAGTTGCTGCGCTGAATGCCAATCCCAAAACTATCGTTATAAGAACGGCTTGGGTTTTCAGTGAGTATGGAAATAACTTTGTTAAGACTATGCTACGAGTGGGAATGCAAAGAGATGAGCTGGGCGTAGTGGACGACCAATTTGGTAGCCCAACCTACGCGGGCGATATCGCTGATGCCATTATCGCCATGTTGCAATCTCCTGGTGCGTACGGGGTTTATCATTTTTGCGGCGATTCGGCCGTTTCCTGGTGCGATTTTGCACGGGAAATTTTTAAGATTGCTAATGAGACTGCTCTTTATCCGCACCGGGTTGCAATCAAGCCTATTGCCACTCAAGAATACCCGACACCGGCATCCAGACCGGCTTACTCTATTCTAAGTACTGATAAGATCTGTGCCTTGAATCTTAAGCCAAGTCCTTGGCGTCGGCAGCTACGAACCGTTGTCAGTAAGCTATTGTCTCAGTAATGAGATTTTGTTGAGTGAAATGAAAGGGGATAATGTTATCCCCTTTGATGTTTTTGCTGGATGGCTATGATTTTTCATACTGCAGTGATGAATGATAAGCTCAGCAATGACCAGAATTACGTAACACTATTTTATTAAAAAAATTATGGTTCTAGGAACTTCATACGGCATGTCTTCAGAACAAAAACGATACCAAATTGTTACCTCAATCGTTTTGTATAACCACAGCTACGCTCAACTGGAAGATACCTTGTTGTCACTGCTTAGCGAAGCTTGTGTTGAAAAGATCGTCTTGGTCGATAACGGAGGTTCAGACTGGGCAGCCTCCTTAGATAACCCTCGGATCAGCTACATTGTGGCTGATGCCAACAGAGGGTTTGGTTATGGCCACAACCTTGCTATGAAACGCTACCTGGACGAGTGCGATTACTTTCTGATCTGCAATCCGGATATCAGTTTTGAGCCTGGGGCGCTTGAACGTCTCTATCATTTTGCCAGAGATGGAAAGCATCAGTTTGTCTCTCCCCGTATCCATTATAGCGATGGGCGCTTCCAGTTTAGCTGTCGTTTGTTGCCTACACCGTCAAACTTGTTTTTACGCCGATTTTTCCCTCAATGGGGGGCCAAGTTGGATATCAAATATGAAATACAACGTGCTGATTATACAAAATCTTTTTCAGTTCCGTCGGTTTCAGGCTGTTTTATGCTTCTAGAATCAATGTTATTGAAGCGCCTCGAGGGGTTTGATGAAAGGTATTTCATGTATCTGGAGGACGTGGATCTTTGTCGCCGGGCATTGTCAATGACCGATATCATCTATTTCCCAGGGGCCACGATTATTCATGTGTTTGGTAAGGGATCTTACAAGAACTTGAATTTATTCATTTATCATATGAAATCCGTAGTGCTGTACTTCAACAAGTGGGGATGGTTTTATGATCCGCTAAGGTCTAAGGCAAATCAAAAATGCTTAAAAACGATCCCCATGACTTCGTCTGATAAGTCGCAGTAGAATGACTGACTATCAGAAAGACCGGCTTTATGAGTTTAATTACATCTAAGGTGTTGATTATGTTTGTTATGACTGGGTGCGATTTTGGAGCACAGAGCGTTGTCATGATGGTGAGGTGGGGGCAATGAGCAATCCACATAAAATGCAGCCTTTATCGCCATTGGCTCTGATCCGCAATATATGGGGATTCAAGTCGCTTATCCTGCAAATGACCAAACGTGAGGTTGTAGGGCGTTACAAAGGGTCAACCATGGGCTTAGCATGGTCCTTCCTCAATCCACTGTTTATGTTGATCGTTTACACGTTTGTTTTTTCAGTGGTTTTTAAGGCCCGTTGGTCCGTTGGTGGCGATGAAAGCCGGACGCAGTTTGCGGTCATCTTATTCGTTGGCATGATTGTGCACGGTTTTTTTGCTGAAGTAGTCAACAGAGCCCCCCAGATTATCTTGGGCAATACCAACTATGTGAAGAAAGTCGTTTTTCCTTTGGAAACGCTACCGGTGATTGGGCTTTGTGCTGCACTGTTCCATACCATGATCAGTTTGGTGGTATTGCTGTGCGCGTTCTTTTTGTTTAATGGTTTCCTGCATTGGACAATTATTTTCCTGCCATTGGTTTTTCTGCCTTTAGTCATTTTTTGTCTGGGATTAGCTTGGATATTAGCGTCGTTAGGCGTTTTCATCCGTGACGTAGGGCAAACCACGGTAATTATTACAACGGTAATGATGTTCCTGTCTCCGGTATTTTTCCCTATCACGGCGTTACCGGAAAAGTATCGCGTATGGATTATGCTCAATCCTTTAACATTTATTATTGAGCAGTCACGCAATGTGTTGATTTGGGGACGCTTACCAGAATGGCATGGCCTGGTTATTTACACATTGGCGGCAGCGTTGGTTGCGTGGCTCGGCTTTGTCTTCTTCCAGAAAACCAGAAAGGGATTTGCTGATGTCCTCTAATGAAATTGCCATTGAAGTGAATGGATTAAGTAAATGCTATCAGATTTATGATCGCCCTCGTGATCGTCTGAAACAGTTTTTTGCTCCTAAACTGCAACGTGTGGCACGTCGAGAATCTCGTCGCTATTTCCGCGAGTTCTGGGCGTTACGGGATGTCACATTCTCAATAAAAAAAGGTGAGACGGTAGGTATTATCGGCCGAAATGGTGCAGGTAAATCTACGCTATTGCAGATGATCTGCGGCACTTTAACCCCGACACAAGGCGAAATACAGGTTAATGGACGTATTGCCGCACTGCTTGAGTTAGGTGCTGGGTTTAATCCCGAGTTTACTGGGCGTGATAATGTTTATCTGAACGGTTCTGTACTTGGTTTTTCGCGCGAGCAAATCGATGCTCGTTTCCAAGAGATCACTGATTTTGCAGATATTGGCGAGTTTATCGATCAGCCAGTCAAAACCTATTCAAGCGGTATGTATATTCGCCTGGCTTTTGCTGTTCAAGCCTGCGTGGAACCGGAAATTCTGATCGTAGATGAAGCATTAGCCGTAGGTGATATTGGTTTCCAGTATAAATGCTATAAACGTATGGAAGCCTTACGAGCCAAAGGTGTAACGATCATCATGGTAACCCATTCTACCGGAAGCATTCTGGAATATGCTGATCGCTGCCTGGTGATGAATAATGGCGAATTGGTCGGGGATACCTATGACGTGCTGGCCGCTGTACTAGCCTACGAAAAAGGGATGCTACTCTCACAGGCGGTTAAACGTGAAAATACAGGGAAGATCTCTTCGTCGGTGGTGATAGATCAATCCTCCTTACAAAATCTGCAACAGGAACAGACCAATACTGAAGTAGGTGAGAAACGTTTTGGTAGCGCCAGAGCGATTATTCAGCATCTTGAAGTGATTAAGTCAGATGGCACCTCCCTTTCGGATAAGCCTTTAGTGCGCTCTGGCGATGAACTGCTTTTAGACTTTACGATCCTGGCGTCTGAAGAAATCCGTGACGTTGCCCTGGGAGTGTCTATATCGAAAGCGCAGGGCGGGGACATTTGGGGAGATAGCAATATTGGCGCCGGGAAACCTTTGGTACTCAAAGCTGGTGAGCAACACGTGATTTACAAAGTAAAACTACCGATTAACTCGGGTGATTATTTAGTGCACTGTGGCCTTGCCTCATTGCAAGGCGGTAATCGTGAGGAATTGGATCAGCGCAGACCAATGATGAGATTGAAATTTTGGTCTTCTCGTGAACTGGGGGGAGTGGTGTATGCCCCTATTAGCGTGATAGGCGAGGAGTAAATAGATTCATGTTTGCGACATTCTTACCGCCTTATCCTTTCAGAGGAGTAAAAGCTCCTTATCTGTGGATCTTTTATCGGCTGCTAAGTTCTTTAAAAGAGCGCTCATTGTTCATAACCGGCGAAGACTATTTATTGCTGCCCGACGAGTGGCGTGCGACTGGCCGTTGGGAGTTTGATATTCCTACCATGAACAACCTGGGGTACAGCATCCCATCCGCAGAATTGCTGGCTAGTCATGATTATTATTATCTGAACGACAGTGTGTTTGAGAAGCTATTGGCTTCCTGTAATCACAATCCGATCCTGGCGTTCAAGAAAATGCTGACTCAACGTATTCCTGAGCTGGAAAATGAGTTGCTTGACTATCTGAGCCGATATGAGCCTGGAAAAATTGAGGGTATATTATCGATTTGTAATTGCCCTTCACTGGAGGCTGTAGCTGAGTCTCTGGCTATACCCGTGTTGCACTTTGAAGTTGGTCCGCTGCGCGCACCTACTTATTTTAGCACGGGGTATTTAGATTTTACCGGCGTGAATGGTCATACTGAAGCTGAGAAACGTTACCTGGATGTTCGAGAGCAGTGCCAGGTTGATGTCTCTATATCAGAGCTACACCGCTATTTCTTACGTGTGCCTTTCGTGGATGAGCAACAGGCTGATGCTGATCTGGGGATCGTATTGCAGGTAGAAGATGACTCAAATCTTATCGCTTACGGTAATGACTTTGATAACTTGACACTGCTATCGTACGCACGGACACAAAAACCGCAGCAGAAGTTATTGATTCGAACGCATCCTGGTAGTCAGTTCCAAATTAAGGATGGCGATTATGAAATTGATAGCTCTGTCAGTAGCCTCGCCTTTGTTCAACGCTGCCGTCACATTTTGACGATTAATTCCAGTGTTGGCTTAGAAGGGGTGTTGACGGAAACTCCGACGACGGTGATTGGTGATAGTTCATACAAGTACGTTACATTGGCGGAAGATGAGCAAGAAAAAGCTAATCGCTTAGCATTTTATCTGTTCTCATACTTAGTGCCATTCGACTTGCTTTTCGATATTGACTACCTGCGTTTTCGCCTGTCACGGCCGGATGAGAAGGCGATCGTAGGGTGTCATATTGATTTTTATTCTACTGAGAAGGAAGGGTTGCTGAAAATGCAGGGGTTAACTCTGGGCGAGTTGCTGTCAAAGCAGGTGAAGCAAGAGAATGAGAAACAGAGTGAGTTGCAGCATAAAATTTCTGATGCGGAACATCACCTGGTGACAGAGATTGAAGAAAAGCAAAAGATGCTTACTTCCATGCAGGAGCAATTGCTGTTGTTGCAGGAAAACATGCGCTGTCAGGCTGAGGAGAATATCACTCTGCAAGAATCGCTGATCAAACAACGTGAACAGCAGATCCTCACGCACCAGATGCTGGAAAATGCAGAAAAAGAAGGCCAGCATCTGCGCAGCGCTGAGAGTGAGTCACTTAGAGTCCAAGTGGAAAAATTAAATAATCAGCTCAGTGAAACTCACTCGGAAATGATCAATATACGCCGGAGCCTGTCATGGCGTCTGACAGTGCCAGTGCGGATGTTGGGACGTGCCGTTCGCGGTGAGTTTGGAGTGATTAAAGATATAACCCGCCATTATATGCGGCAGCATGCTGCCGCAAAATCTACATCGTTGGTTGGGAAAAGTTGGCAGGCGTTTCGCGCTCATCCGCATCCTTATCGTGCATTGTGGCGTAAATCAAAAGTGGCGGGAAAATTGCTGGTCACGGGGCGTTTTGGGGAACTGCGTGGTAGCCTGCAGCGTGTGGCGAGGAACACCGCCAATACACCGATGCCTATGGTAAATATTGATACTGACCATATCGTTATTTTGACGACTCGGCATACGCTGTTCGTTGCCCATCTACTGGAAAAAACACTCAATGAAGTAGGCCGCGGTGTCACCATAATCGAAGCTTATTCTGCCGAAGCGGACAACGGGCAATTGCACATTGTTATCTGTCCACAAATCTTCGCCGAATTACCGCAGAATTTCGTTGCTTTCCAGATGGAGCAATCCATTAACCCTCGTTGGTTTACACCGGAATATTTTGCAACTCTTGAACGCGCAATGGCGATATTTGATTACTCTTTGACCAATATCAACTATCTGCTGGAGCACGGCATTCCTTATCAGAAGCTGTTCTACCTACCCATTGCTTCCTATGCTGATTACGATGTGCAGTTGAAACAGAAGGGGCATCAGCTAGAGGGGGAAGGGAAGCCGATCGACATCTTGTTCTATGGTGACACTAATTGCGATCGTCGCCGCCATTACCTCGAGCAATTGGGCCAGCGCTTTAATGTCCACATTGCTTCGGGCGTATTCGGTGATGATTTAACCCGGTTGGTTAAAAGCGCCAAGTTGGTGATAAATTTACACTATTATGAAAATGCGCTGCTTGAGACCACTCGTATCTATGAGGTGTTATCGCTGGGGACGCCAATTGTCAGTGAAGAAAGTGTTGATATCGCAGAACACACTCATCTAATTGATATAATTGATTTTTCTCCCATTGGTGATATTGAGGCGATGGCGGAAAAAATCGAGCGTCTTCTGAATGAATCGGAATACTACGCCAACCGCAAGAAAGATATAGCTGCTTTTACGCACAGCGATAATATGTTTGATGCTTATTTCAAACGATACCTGCTGGCGAATGATTTAATCGACTTCGCGACCTATAAAAATGGCGTTGATTTTATCCCTAAAGTTGAGGCGGATATTCCAAAGCTTTGCTTGTCTCTAACCGAAACACCGGTGCGTAAACAAGACTTCTTGAGCAAACCTACTCATGGCTTCAAGGTAATTGAAGGTGTGCGCCATCGTATTGGGTGGATTGGATGTGGTATGAGTTACAAATATATGCTGTCCGTGCTCGCCGATCGCGATACCGAAATCGCAATGATCTGTGAAGATGATGCCTTGTTCCCGGAAGATTTCGACATCAAACTTGAAAAGATTGTCGCTTACCTGGAAAAGAGCAACTGGGACTGGCATATTTTCTCCGGCATTATTGCGCATTTGAATGAAGACACCGAGATTTTGGCTGTAGAGGAAGTGGATGGCATCGAATATATTTACATTAACCGTATGACCAGTACGGTAATGAATATTTATTCACGCCGTGGCATTGAAGCCGTCAGCCATTGGGATGAAAGTAATGTCGATGCGCAAACCAATACGATAGATCGTTATCTGGAGTCGGTGCCAAATCTGGTTGTGGTCACTACACTGCCATTCCAGGTCGGCCATGCGGAAGATCAAACCTCGACACTGTGGGGGTTTGTTAACACGCAATACCTGGATATGATCAGTGAAAGCGAGCGCTTGCTGCAGGAAAAAGTAGATGCCTTTAAGGCAGCGAAAGTGCTTCAACCAGCGTAACAGAGAACTGTGTTGCCAACTTTAATAGCGGCCCCCTTTGGTGGGCCGTTTTTTTCTCTTTACTGAACAGTATTTCCTGATTATGTGACCTATCGCACCAATCACTACCCACGCGGCTCAATCCTGAGTTAACATGTGTGCCACATCACAAAACCTGTTGGCCACAGTTGTTAACAGGGTCATCCTCAGACAGGAGTTCTTCAATGTCCAAGCAACAAATCGGCGTTGTCGGCATGGCGGTAATGGGCCGCAATCTGGCACTGAACATCGAAAGCCGTGGTTACACCGTTTCGATCTTTAACCGTTCAGGCGATAAAACTGATGAAGTTATTGCCGAGAATCCAGGTAAAAACCTGGTGCCGCACTACACCGTCGAAGAGTTCGTTGAATCGCTGGAAAAACCACGCCGCATCTTGCTGATGGTGAAAGCGGGTGAAGCGACTGACAAGACCATTGCTTCCCTGACTCCGCACCTGGATAAAGGTGACATTCTGATCGACGGTGGCAACACCTACTATCAGGACACCATCCGTCGTAACCGCGAACTGTCTGATCAAGGCTTCAACTTCATCGGTACCGGTGTTTCCGGTGGTGAAGAGGGCGCGCTGAAAGGGCCTTCAATCATGCCTGGCGGCCAGAAAGAAGCTTACGAGCTGGTGGCGCCAATCCTGGAGAAAATCGCTGCGGTAGCTGAAGGCGAGCCTTGCGTGACCTACATCGGTGCTGATGGCGCCGGTCACTATGTGAAGATGGTGCACAACGGCATCGAATACGGTGACATGCAGCTGATCGCAGAAGCCTATTCCCTGTTGAAGCAGGCGCTGAACCTGAGCAATGAAGAGCTGGCTGACACCTTTGCCGAGTGGAACAAAGGCGAACTGAACAGCTACCTGATCGACATCACCAAAGATATCTTCACCAAGAAAGATGAAGAAGGTAAATACCTGGTTGATGTGATCCTGGACGAAGCTGCCAACAAAGGCACCGGCAAATGGACCAGCCAGAGCTCTCTGGATCTGGGCGAACCGCTGTCATTGATCACCGAATCGGTGTTTGCGCGTTACCTGTCCTCACTGAAAGACCAGCGCGTTGCCGCATCTAAAGTGTTGACCGGTCCTAAAGTGACGCCAGTCAGCGGTGACAAAGCCGAATTCGTCGAGAAAGTGCGCCGCGCGTTGTACCTGGGCAAAATCGTTTCTTATGCGCAGGGCTTCTCTCAGTTGAAAGCGGCTTCCAAAGAAAACAACTGGGATCTGCACTACGGCGACATTGCCAAGATCTTCCGCGCCGGCTGCATCATCCGTGCACAGTTCCTGCAGAAAATCACCGACGCTTATGCGCAGGACGCGGATATCGCTAACCTGTTGCTGGCTCCTTACTTCAAGCAGATTGCTGACGAATATCAGCAGGCGCTGCGTGACGTGGTGTCCTACGCGGTGCAAAACGGCATCCCTACGCCGACCTTCTCTGCGGCTATCTCTTACTACGACAGCTACCGCTCAGCGGTTCTGCCTGCCAACCTGATCCAGGCGCAGCGTGACTACTTCGGTGCTCACACCTACAAACGTATCGATAAAGAAGGCGTGTTCCATACCGAATGGATGGAATAATCCCAACGTTTGAAGCATAAAAAAAGCCGCCGAGGTTAACGCCCGGCGGCTTTTTTATTGCCTGCAAAACAGGCTTACTTTTGATGACGTTCGCGCAGCCGACCAATCACCTTACTCAAATCCAGATCCTGATCCTGCAGCAGCACCAGCAGGTGATAAATCAGATCGGAGGCTTCGTTGGTCAGCTCTTCGCGATCGTTCACCGTCGCGGCCAATGCGGTTTCCACGCCTTCTTCACCGACTTTCTGTGCGATGCGCTTGGTGCCGCTAGCGTACAGGCTGGCGGTGTAAGAGCTGTCGGGGCTGGCATTTTTGCGTTCCGCCAGCAGTTGCTCCAACTGATACAGAAAACCCCAGTCGCTGGCGGCCGGGTGGAAGCAACTGGTATTACCCAGATGGCAGGTCGGGCCGATAGGGTTGGCTAAAATCAACAGCGTATCGTTATCGCAGTCTGGGGTGATGCTGACCACGTTAAGGAAGTGGCCAGAGCTTTCGCCCTTGGTCCACAGGCGCTGCTTGGTACGGGAGAAGAAGGTGACCTTGCCGCTTTGCTCGGTAGCGGTCAGCGCTTCCTGGTTCATGTAGCCGAGCATCAGCACTTCACCGGAGACGGCATGCTGGACAATCGCCGGCAGCAGGTGGTCAGTTTTTTCCCAGTCGAGCTGGTTTCTTTGTTGTTCTGTTAACACAGGCGGATCTCCACACCTTGGGTGGCAAGGAACTTTTTCAGTTCGCCGATATTGATGATTTGCTTGTGGAACACCGACGCGGCCAGGGCGCCGTCAACGTCCGCATCGCGGAATGCTTCCAGAAAATGTTCCATGGTGCCCGCGCCGCCGGAGGCGATCAAGGGCACTTTGCACACCTCACGAACCTTTCGCAGCTGTTCCAAATCGTAACCGTTGCGTACGCCATCCTGGTTCATCATGTTCAACACAATCTCGCCGGCACCGCGTTTTTGCACTTCCTTAACCCAATCCAACGTTTCCCATTGGGTGACGCGGGTGCGGCTTTCGTCGCCGGTGTATTGGTTAACGTGATACTTGCCGGTTGAGGCTTCGAACCAGGTATCGATACCCACCACGATGCACTGCACGCCAAAGCGATCGGCCAGACGGCTGATCAGATCAGGGTCGGCCAGCGCCGGAGAGTTGATGGAAATCTTGTCGGCGCCGAAAGAGAGGATCTGGCTGGCGTCTTCCGGGCTTTTGATCCCGCCGGCGACGCAGAAGGGGATATCAATCACCTCCGCCACCCGCGACACCCAGCTTTTGTCCACCACCCGGCCATCGCTTGAGGCGGTGATATCATAGAACACCAGTTCGTCCGCGCCTTCCTGCGCATAACGCTGCGCCAGCGGCACGATGTCACCGATGATCTCATGGTTGCGGAACTGCACGCCTTTCACTACTTGCCCGTCTTTGACATCCAGGCACGGGATTATCCGTTTTGCCAGCATGCGATTGCCTCCTCAACGCTAAACTTACCTTCCAACAGGGCACGCCCCACAATCACACCTTTAACGCCACTGCCACGCAGTTGGGCGATATCGTCCAGGTTGCCGATGCCGCCGGATGCCTGGAAGTCAATCTGCGGATAGCGTTGGCTGATTTCCTGGTACAGCGCTACGTTGGAGCCAGCCAGCGTGCCATCGCGGGAAATATCGGTGCACAGCACGTGCTTGAGGCCGTAGGGCAGGAACTGCTCCACCACCTGTTCCAAAGTGGCGTCTGAATTTTCTTGCCAGCCGCTGATCGCCACGCGCTTGATGCCGTCGGCGTCGATACGCACGTCCAGCGCCAATACCATGGCCTCTGCGCCATAGCGCTCAAACCAGCCTTGCACCAACTGCGGTTGTTTCACTGCGGTGGAGCCGATGACCACGCGGGTCGCACCGGCTTCCAGCAGTGCCGAAACGTCCTGCTCATTGCGAATGCCGCCGCCAACCTGTACCGGCACGTTAACCCCGGCGAGCAGTTGGCGCAGCAGCGGGATCTGGCGTGCAGCAGGATCTTTGGCCCCGGTCAGATCGACCAGATGCAATACCTGTGCACCCTGTTGTTGATAGTCCTGCAGGCGTGAGCGCGGATCGTTACCGTAGTCGCGCTGTTGGCCGTAATCACCCTGATGCAAACGCACCACGTTGCCGTCGATCAAATCCAAAGCTGGAATAATCATGCTGCCTACATCTCCAGAAAGTTTTTCAACAGTTGCGCCCCGGCTGCTCCAGAACGTTCTGGATGAAACTGCACGCCGAAGAAGTTGTCTTTTTGCACGGCGGCGGTGAAGGGCTCGCCGTAGTTCGCCTGGGCGATGGTGCTTGGGCATATCGGCATCGCATAGCTGTGAACGAAGTAGAAGTAGGCACCGTCTTCAATGCCGCGGAACAGATGGTGGCCGGCCTGTGCCGACACCTGGTTCCAGCCCATGTGCGGCAGCGGCAGACCGAAGTCGGTCATCTGGGTGACCGGCGTCTCGATAATGCCCAGCGTGTCGATACCGCCATTCTCTTCGCTGCTTTTTGCCAGCAACTGCATGCCGAGACAAATGCCCAGCACCGGCTGAGTACAGGCTTTGATCAAATCGATCAACTCGCGTTGCTTCAACTGATCCATGGCCGCCTGTGCTGTGCCGACGCCCGGCAGGAAAAGCTTATCGGCGCGTAACACGATCTCCGGGTCACGGCTCACCTCAGGCTGGTAACCCAATCGCTGCACCGCGTAGGTGACGGAAGAGAGGTTGGCGCAGCCGGTGTCCAAAATCACCACGTTCATCACAACACTCCTTTCGAGCTCGGGAGGGTGTTGCCCTCAACGCGGATCGCCTGGCGCAGCGTGCGACCAAATACCTTGAACAGGCTTTCGACGCGGTGATGGTCGTTTTTGCCCTTGGTTTTCAGGTGAAGCGTGCAACCCATGGTGTAAGACAGCGAGCGGAAGAAGTGCTCGACCATTTCGGTGCTCAGATCGCCGACGCGCTGATAGTTGAACTCCGCCTTGTATTCCAGGTGCGGACGGCCGGAGATATCCAGCGCGCAGCGAGCCAGGCACTCGTCCATTGGCAGCACAAAGCCGAAGCGCGCGATGCCGCGTTTGTCGCCCAGCGCCTTGTTCAGGGCTTCGCCCAGCGCCAGGCCGGTGTCTTCTACCGTGTGGTGATCGTCGATATAGAGATCGCCCTTCACGTTGATGTCCATGCGGAAGCCGCCGTGGGTGGCGATCTGATCCAGCATGTGATCGAAGAAACCCACGCCGGTTTTGATCTTGCTGCCGCCTTCGCGATCCAGCCAGACGTTAACGTCAATTTGGGTTTCTTTGGTGGCGCGGTTAACCTGCGCATGGCGATCGCGCTGGGTCAGTTGGCGGGTGATTTCTTTCCAGCCCAGGGTATCGCGTTGATAGCGTAACCCCTGAATGCCCATGTTCTCTGCCAGTTGAACGTCGGTGGGACGATCGCCGATCACGTAGCTGTGAGCGGTATCCATCACGCCGGGCTCCAGATAGCCTTTGACCAGTGCGGTCTTGGGTTTGCGGCAGTCGCAGTTGTCCGCCGGCAGGTGCGGGCAGATCAGGATATCTTCAAAGTGGATCCCCTGTGAGCTGAGGATCTGCATCATCAGGTCATGCGGCGGATCGAAGGTTTCCTGCGGGAAACTGGCGGTGCCCAGGCCATCCTGATTGGTGATCATCACCAGTTGGTAACCTGCCTGCTGCAATTCAAGCAGGCAAGGGATGACGTCCGGCTCCAGCGCCAGCTTGTCCAGGCGATCAACCTGGAAGTCTTCCGGGGGTTCAGCAATCAGCGTGCCGTCACGGTCAATAAAGAGGAATTTCTGGCTCACATTGGCTCCTGGCGAGTCTCGGTTGCACCGGGCAGGGCAGACAGCGCGTCAACCACGCGCTGACATTCGTCACGGGTGCCGATGGTGATGCGCAGGCAGCCGGACAACCCAGGTTGTTTGTTTTGGTCTCGTAAGATAATGCCCTGATCCCATAAGGTTTTAAACACATTACTGGAAGCAGTGAAACGAGCCAGCAGGTAATTGCTGTCGCTGGCGAAAACCTGCTCAACGCAGGCGCAATTTTGCAGCGCCTGCTGCAGCCAACTGCGGTTGGCGGCAATCTCGGTAACGCGCTGACGCATCACGCGGATCCCCTCGGTGCTGAGCGCCTGAGCCGCGATATCGGCGACCGGGGTAGAGAGCGGATAAGGGGCTATCACCTTCAGCAGCAGGGCGATCAAGTCTTCGTTACCCAGAGTAAAGCCACAACGCAGGCCGGCCAGCGCGAAGGCTTTTGACAGGGTGCGCAGGACTGCCAGGTGTGGATAATCGCTCAACCAGGCGGCCACGCTGGCCTGCGGGCAGAATTCGATATAGGCCTCGTCAACCGCGACGATCGCCTTGCCTTTGGCCATTTCCAGCAGGGCGCGCAGATCGTTGGGGTCGATCAGGTTGCCGGTTGGGTTGTTTGGGCTGCAGACGTAGATCAGTTTCACGTTATCCAGGCTGTCGGCAATGGCCGGCAGATCCAACTGCCAGTCCCGTTTTGCCGTCACGGTGCGACGCTCCACGCCAAAGGTTTCAGCGCTGACGGCGTACATGCCGTAAGTCGGCGGACAGAACAGAATGGCGTCTTTGCCCGGCTCGCAGAAGGCGCGGATCAGCAGCTCGATGCCTTCGTCCGCCCCACGGCTGACCAGCACCTGTTCCTTTTTAACCCCGGCGTAATCGGCGTAGCGCTCGATTACCCGCGCCGGCTGGCACTCCGGATAGCGGTTAAAGGTTTGAGCGGTCAGTTGGAATTCCGGAGCGATCGGGTATTCGTTGGCGTTCAGCCACACATCGCCATTGCCCCCCAGACGGCGAGCCGATTGATAAGGGGTCAGCTCGCGAACGTTGGCGCGCGCCAGGTCTTCAATGCTCATGCTTGCTCCTTCAGTACGGCAACGCGCAGGGTGACGGCGTTTTTGTGGGCAATCAACTGCTCGGCGGCGGCCAGGGTTTCAATGGTGGCAGCCAGGTTCATAAAGCCTTGCGGCGTCAGTTCCTGCACCGTCATGCGTTTTTGGAAATCCGCCATGCCCAGGCTGGAACAGGTAGCGGTATAACCGTAGGTCGGCAATACGTGGTTGGTGCCGGACGCATAGTCACCGGCGGACTCTGGCGACCAGTCACCGAGAAACACCGAACCGGCGCTGGTGATGCTGTCGACCAGGGCGCGGGCATCACGGGTCTGAATGATCAGGTGTTCCGGACCATACTGATTGCTGATAGTCACGCATTCGGCCAAGTCTTTGGCGACGATCAGCCGGCTGCTGGCCAGTGCCTGACGAGCGGTTTCGGCTCGAGGCAACTGCGCCAGTTGCTGCTCTACCGCTTCGGCGACCGCCTGTGCCATAACGGCGTCCGGCGTCAGCAGGATCACCTGCGAGTCAGGGCCGTGCTCCGCCTGCGACAACAAATCAGAAGCAACAAACGCCGGTGTCGCACCGGCATCGGCAATCACCAATACCTCTGAAGGGCCTGCCGGCATATCGATCGCTGCACCGTCCAGCCGTTGGCTGATTTGGCGCTTGGCTTCGGTGACAAAGGCATTGCCCGGCCCGAAGATCTTCGCCACGCGCGGCACGGAATCGGTGCCGAACGCCATAGCGGCAATGGCCTGCGCGCCCCCGACCTGAAACACTTCCTTTACCCCGCACAGCTGCGCGGCATAGAGAATTTCATCGGCAATCGGCGGCGGCGAACACAGCACCACGCGGCGGCAACCGGCGATACGCGCCGGCGTCGCCAGCATCAGCACGGTAGAAAACAGCGGCGCGGAGCCTCCGGGAATATACAGTCCGACCGAGTCGATCGGGCGGGTGATCTGTTGGCAACGCACGCCCGGCTGGGTTTCCACATCCACCGGCGGCAGCTGTTGCGCATTGTGGAAGGTTTCCACATTGGCTACGGCCACGGCCATGGCCTGTTTGATCTCATCACCCAGACGAGCGCTGGCGGCGGCGATCTGGTCGGCAGTGACGCGCAGCGCGCCAACTTCGGTTTTATCAAATTTGGCGCTGTAATCGCGCAGCGCCTGATCACCGTTGGCCTTCACGTTGTCGAGGATCTCGCTCACCGTGCGGGTGATGCTGTCCGAGGCGGAGATCGCCGGGCGCATCAACAGTGCCGCGCGCTGCTCGGCGCTGCAGCCTGCCCAATTGACCGGAGTATTGAAAGTCGACATGGCGTTACTCCATCATCTTCTCAATTGGCAACACCAGAATCGAACTGGCACCGAGCGCTTTCAGTTTTTCCATGGTTTCCCAGAACAGGGTTTCACTGCTGACCATGTGCATTGCCACGCGGTTTTGCGCGCCGGCCAGTGGCAGAATGGTTGGGCGTTCCGCGCCCGGCAGCAGCGCAACGATTTCGTCCAGGCGCTCGCTCGGCGCGTGCAGCATGATGTACTTGGATTCACGTGCCTGGATCACGCCCTGAATACGGGTCATCAGGCGGTCGATCAATTGCTGTTTGGCTTCCGGCATTTCGCCGTCACGTTGGATCAGGCAGGCTTTTGAGCGGTAAATCACTTCCACTTCGCGCAGGCCGTTGGCTTCCAGCGTGGCACCGGTGGAGACCAGGTCACAGATGGCGTCGGCCAGACCGGCACGCGGTGCCACTTCCACCGAACCGTTCAGCAGGCAGGATTTGAAGCGCACGCCTTGTTTATCAAGGTATTGCTTCAGCAGGTGCGGATAAGAGGTGGCGATGCGGGCGTCTTGCAGGCTTTGCGGGCCGGTGTACTCCGTGTCGAGCGAGGTAGCCAGCGACAGGCGGCAACCGCCGAAGTCCAGGCGGCGCAGGGTGAAGTAACGGGGATCTTCGCCCTGAGCGCGGCGGGTGAGCAGCTCTTCTTCCAGCACGTTCTCACCGATAATGCCCAGGTCGACCACGCCGTCCATCACCAGGCCTGGGATATCGTCATCACGGACGCGCAGGATATCAATCGGCATATTCTCCGCGAATGCAATCAGGCGCTGCTGTTGCAGGTTGATTTTAATGCCGCAGCGCGCCAGCAGCTCCTGGGATTCATCACTCAGGCGGCCCGATTTCTGCATTGCTATCCGTAAACGTGTTTTGTCCAGCATGGTAACCTCTGTTTAATCTGTAATTTTATGAATTTATTTTAAAAATTATTGTTTCTGTCTGTCCGGAGCCAAAAAAAAACCCTCGGAAGAAATCTTCCGAGGGCTCTCTCTCGCATTCTGCGCGCCACTGGAAGATTAAAAAACCGTCTTCCAGCACACATCGCCTGAAAGACTAGTCAGGATGATGGTGATGATGGTGGCTGAACTGAATGCGTGTCATGGTGTTTTCTCTGTATAAAGTCGCTACAAACTCAATTGCTAATTAACCTAAACTATCCGCCGTCTGTCACGCAACCCTTTTTTACGGTCATAAATTTAATTTATTGAAACAGGTTGAGTTATTAGCTGGACGCGACTTTACCTAAGCTTAAACTGGGTGGATTGTATCACTTCACGCAGTGGCGTAGCCTTAATGGGCAAAGCGCAGCGATCTTCAAGAGAGGAAGATGATGAAAAAGGTAGCCATTATTGGATTGGGCTGGCTGGGCATGCCGTTGGCCCTGTCGCTGATGAGCCGTGGGTTTGACGTCGTTGGCAGTAAAACGACGCCGGATGGCGTTGAAGCCGCACGGATGAGCGGTATTGAATGTTATCAGTTGGAAATGACGCCGGAGCTGATTTGCGAACCGGAAGATCTGGAGTCTTTGCTGCGCGTCGATGCGCTGGTGGTGACGCTGCCCGCGCGCCGCACCGTTGAAGGCAGCGAGAACTATTTCAATGCGGTACGCATGCTGGTGGACAGCGCGATGGCTTTCGGCGTACCGCGGATCCTGTTTACCAGTTCGACCTCGGTATACGGTGAAACTACCGGTACGGTCCGCGAGGATTCGCCACTGCAGCCGGTTTCGCCTTCGGGGCGGGTGCTGGTGGAACTGGAGCGTTGGCTCCATGAACTGCCGAACACGTCGGTGGATATCTTGCGGTTGGCGGGACTGGTGGGGGGGGATCGCCACCCCGGCCGTTTCCTGGCCGGCAAAGTCGATGTGAAGGGCGGTTCGCAAGGGGTGAATCTGGTGCATCAGGATGATGTGATCGCCGCGATTCAACTGTTGCTGAAGCTGCCGAAAGGCGGTCACGTTTATAACCTTTGCGCCCCGGCCCATCCCACCAAGCGTGAATTTTACCCGGCGCTGGCCGAACAGCTGCATCTGGCACCGCCGCAGTTCGCCGTTGAGGCAGAGCAGGGAGGGCGTCTGGTGGACGGTAGCCGTATCTGCAATGAGCTGGGGTTCGAATATCAGTACCCCGATCCGGCGCGTATGCCGGTCAATTAATTGCTCTGTCTGACCCCGCGCCTGCGGGGTTTTTTGTCTGTGGCTCTCGCGCCAATCCGCTCAAATCCTCTATCAGCGCCAGCAAGGCTTCCTTTGGCGCCCCGGGCCGGGTCACCAGGCTCAGCGGTGCCTGGTAGGAGAGCGCCAGCCCGCCTAACTGCCTCAGTGCCCCCTGTTCTACCCAGCGTGCGGCGTAATGGGTTGGCAGATAACCGAGATATTCGCCGCTGAGCACCAGATGGGCGACTCCTTCCATATGGTGGGCGACGGCAGCGAGGTTTAACGGCGCCAACGGGCAGAGTTGCTGCGCCAACAGATAACCGCGCTTGACCCAACGGGCATTTTCAATTTGTTCGCGGCTCGGTTGCTCTGCGGTAAACAGCGGGTGATCGCTGCTGCAGTAGACCGCCTGGGTTTCGCTTATCCAGGGTTGATACTGCAATGCTACCAACTGCTGGCCAAAATAACCGATGCCCAAATCGAGCTGCTGATTCAGCAGCCCCTGTTCTATTTCACCGGGGGCGCAAATTCGGCACTGCAACTCCACGTCCTGATGGCGACGTTGAAACTGTTTGATAGCACGGCTAAAGGTGTTGCCCGGCAGCGACACCAGATTATCCACCAACCCGATTTGCAGATCGCCGGTCAGCAGACCGTTCAGCGACTGGCTGACCCGGGTGAAGTCGCGTGCGGCGTTAAACAGGGTACGGCAGGCGATCAATATGCGCTCCCCTTTGGGCGTGAGCATAAAGCCGGAGCGTCCTCGCTGGCACAGACGAAACCCCAGCCGGGTCTCCAGCGTCGCAAGATGGGTGCTGATGGTCGACTGATTCATCAACAGCGGCTCCTGGGCGGCGCTGACGCCATGGGCCTCCGCGACGGCGACGAATACCCGCAGCAGCCGCAGATCGATGTCGCTTAGATTAGTGAGCATCTTTTCCTCCGCAAAACTTCCCTTGTTAACCGATTGGTAACATCCATGGCGTCAGCCTGATGGGCCAAAATCACTCTTTTTATGTCACAGATTACAAATAAAACCAACGGTTCAATGCGTTACCAAACATCGGTGTTTTCAATGCTTACATCACAAAGATGGAATGGTAGCTCTGTCGGGCATCGGGGTAGCCTGTATTTGTTATCTAAATGTTGAAATTAAATCATGCCCGAACGAGGAAAATACATGCTCAATCAACCCCAAAGTGGCAACGACATGCCGCGGTTTGCCGGTATCCCTACCATGATGCGCCTGCCCGTTGCCGAAAATGCGCGCGGTCTGGATGCGGCCTTCGTTGGCATTCCTCTTGATATTGGCACTTCAAACCGCAGCGGCACGCGCTATGGGCCACGGCAGATCCGTCAGGAGTCGGTGATGATCCGTCCGTACAACATGGGCACCGGCGCTGCCCCTTTCGAACGGTTGCAGGTTGCCGATCTGGGGGATGTCGCCATCAATCCCTACAGTCTGGCGGACAGCGTTAGACGCATCGAACTGGCCTATAGCGACATTCTGGCCCATGGCTGCATCCCGCTGACGCTGGGAGGCGATCACACGCTGACGTTGCCGATCCTGCGTGCCGCCGCCGGCCGTTATGGCCCGGTCGGTTTAATTCACGTGGATGCGCATTCAGACACCAATGAGGAGATGTTTGGCGAGCAACTGGCGCACGGCACCACTTTCCGTCGCGCTTTTGAAGAGGGGCTGTTGGCACCGCAACGGGTTGTGCAGATTGGGCTGCGGGGCAGCGGCTATGCAGCCGCTGATTTTGACTGGTCGCGCCGGCAGGGATTCCGCGTCGTGCAGGCGGAAGAGTGCTGGCATCGCTCTTTAGCGCCGCTGATGGCTGAAGTGCGCGAGCAGATGGGCAATGCGCCAGTTTATCTCAGCTTCGATATCGATGGTCTGGATCCGGCGTTTGCTCCGGGTACCGGCACGCCGGAAGTTGGCGGGCTGTCGGTGTGGCAGGGCCTGGAAATTGTCCGAGGATGCCGGGGGCTGAATCTGATCGGCGCCGATGTGGTAGAGGTTTCACCGCCTTACGATCGTTCCGGTAATACCGCGTTGCTGGCGGCCAACCTGCTGTTTGAAATGCTGTGCGTGTTGCCTGGGCGATAAGGCACCGTCATACCTGACCGGCGGAGCCGTTGCGCCTGGATCCAATAACAATAATAAGCATGCGGAGTGACTCATGAATCTCGATCTGCTGGTAGTGGTGTTTTACTTTTTGGTGATAGGAGCGGTGGGCTGGTTAGGCGTGCGCCGGGCGACGACCAAAGAGGATTACCTGGTTGCCGGGCGTAATCTGGGGCCCTGTTTGTATCTGGGTACCTTATCTGCGGTGGTGCTGGGCGGGGCATCAACCATCGGCAGCGTCAAACTGGGTTATACCTACGGCATCTCTGGCGTGTGGCTTTGCGGTGCGTTGGGGGCGGGCATTGTGGTGCTGAGCCTGGTGTTGGCAAAGCCGTTGCTTAAGCTAAAGCTCTACACCGTCAGCCAGGTGCTGTCGCGACGTTATCACCCGGCGGCCAGGGTCACCAGCGGCGCCATTATGTTGGCCTACGATCTGATGGTGGCGGTGACGTCGATCATTGCCATCGGCAGCGTGATGCAGGTGATGTTTGACTTGTCGTTTACCGTTTCAATTTTGCTCGGTGGCGGTTTGGTGGTGCTGTATTCAACGTTGGGTGGCATGTGGTCACTGACGCTGACCGACATTATCCAGTTTATCATCATGACCGTCGGCATGATGCTGGTACTGATGCCGATGAGCATCGTCAAAGCCGGGGGCTGGGAAGCGTTCAGCAGCCAACTGCCGGAAAGCTACTACCGGCTATCATCCATCGGGCTGGACACTATCGCGGTGTTCTTCCTGATCTACTTCTTCGGCATTTTGATTGGGCAGGATATCTGGCAGCGGGTATTTACCGCCCGCAGCAGCACCATTGCTCGCTATGCCGGGTTAGGCGCCGGGGTGTATTGCGTGCTGTATGGCGTGGCCGGCGCGTTGATCGGCATGGCCGGCAAGCTGGTGCTGCCGCAACTGGCTAATACCGACGGGGCTTTTGCCGCCATTGCGCAGGCTGTGCTGCCCCCGGGCGTCAGCGGGTTGGTGGCCGCCGCCGCATTGGCTGCGCTGATGTCTACCGCCAGCGCCTGCCTGTTGGCGTCATCGACCATCGCGCTGGAAGACGTATTGCCGGCGATTCGCAAGCGCCCCTCGGGCGGGCTGGCAGCCGGGCGATTTACCACGCTGATCATGGGTTGCATTATGCTGGGGTTGGCGTTTGTGGTGCGGGACGTGATGGCGGCGCTGACACTGGCTTATAACCTGCTGGTGGGTGGCATGCTGATCCCGCTGATGGGCGCGATATTCTGGCAACGGGCCACCAGCACCGGCGCGATCGCCAGCATGCTGACTGGCAGCCTGAGCGTTTTGGGGCTGATGTATTATCAGGGTATTGAAGCCAACAGCCCAATCTACGGCGGCTTGCTGGCGGGCGGCGCGGCCTTCGTGCTGGGCAGCTTATTGACCCGGCCAAGCCCGCAGCCGCAGGTGCAACCCGAGTAGCCGGTCACCCGGGGCTGCCATGCGCAGCCCCATTATCGTTTACAGCCAGCCGGATCGCTTCAGTTTCTGGTAAAGGAAGAAGCAGCCGACGACGGTGATCCCCAGCGTGGTGTGGTAGGCCCAGGGGAACTTCAGCTCCGGCATATCGGCGAAGTTCATGCCATACAGGCTGAATATCACCGTAGGGATCGCCAGGATCGCCCCCCAACCGGCCAGGCGTTTCACCACTTCATTCTGTTTTACGGTGACCAGCGCCAAATTGACGTGCATCGCGTTGGTCAGCATTTCGCGCATATCGTCGATATTGCTGACCACCTGATGCGCATGGTCCTGAACATCGCGTACGTAAGCGCGCAGCTCTTTCGGGATCACTTCCTCATGCAGGCGGATCAGCTGATTGCAGATTTCGTCCATCGGCATCGCGGCATTGCGCAGCGCCAGCAGGTGCCGCCGCAGGGTATAGACGTTCTCGATGGCGGCCTGATCAAACTCTGATTTGAACATATTGGCTTCGATACCTTCGATGGTCGATTCGAACTTCGCCACCACGGTACGGTAGTTATCCACCACAAAATCCAATACCGAATACAAGGCAAAACCCGGGCCGCGGCACATTTGCTTGCGGTTCTCTTCGGCCTTGGCGCGGATCGGGGCGTAGCTCGGCGATTCGCCGTGGCGTACCGTGATCAGGAAGTTTTTACCCACGAAGAAGTGCGTTTCGCCGTACTCAATTTCGTCATTGCCCCATTGCGCGGTTTTGACCACGATAAACAGCGAGTCACCGTAGGCTTCAAGTTTCGGCCGCTGGTGGGCACACAACGCATCCTCAATCGCCAGATCGTGCAGCCCGAACTCCTCCTGCACTTTGCGCATAAAGGCGTCTTCCGGCTGCCACAGCCCGAGCCAGACGAAGGTATCCGGCTGTTTGACCACCTCGCTGATATCATCAATGGTCACTTCGCCCAGCCGTTCACCGGCCTTGTATGCCACGCAATTCACAACCATGGTTGCGGTTTCCATCAGGTCACCTGCTATTCAATAAGGGTTTTGGTAAGAAAGTAACATTCATGTTCCACTGGGTAATTCTGCAGCGTCATCTGCAGCTGATAACCCAGTTTTTCGTAGAACGGCCGCGCCTGAAAACTAAAGGTATCCAAACGAACATAGCGGCAACCGCGCGCTTTCGCCTCCTGTTCCGCCGCCAGCAATACTTTGCGGCCCAGGCCGCTGCCGCGTTGCGAATCCGCTACCCACAGCCATTCGACGCTCAGCCAGTTGCCCCAGGTCTCGCCGGTCAGGCCGGCGACCACCTGGCCGGCGGTGTCCCGGGCGTAAACGCCAAGTGGTTTACGCTGGCTGGGATCCACATAGGGGCTGTTATGGGCTCGCAGCCCCTGACGGATAGCGTCGAGGGTGTCTTCATTGAGCGTCTCGGTTACGGTGATGTTCATCTTTCCTCCTTGGTGAACCCTTAACTTAAGCACAGTCTGCTCAAAAGGCAACACGTTGAAATTTAAAACAAACGTCAAAATCAGCCTGCTGGGCTACACTGAGTAGGTTGTTTTTTGTCCAGGAGGACGCTATGCACCGATTGACTATGATGGCCGCTTTGCTGTTGTTCAGCGGCTTGCTGCACGCCGCGCCGACGGTAATGCAATTGCAGGACAAGCTGGAACACCCGTGGTCGCTGGCATTTTTGCCCGGCGAACAGGGAATGTTAATCACCGAACGGCCGGGGCGTTTACGGCTGTGGCAGACGGGCCAGAGGCTTTCGGCGCCCATAGCCGGTGTGCCGCAGGTGTACGCCGAAGGCCAGGGCGGTTTGCTGGAGGTGTTGCTGGCGCCAGATTTTTCCACCAGCCGGCGCGTTTATCTCAGCTTCGCCGAAGCGGGCGATGACGGCAAGGCCGGGACGGCGGTAGGCTATGGGCAGCTCAGTACCGACAACCGACGCCTGGAGAATTTCAAGGTGATCTTCCGCCAGCAACCCAAGCTGTCGGTCGGCAATCATTTTGGGGGCAAGCTGGCGTTTGCTCGTCAGGGGAATTTGTTTATCGCGCTGGGGGAGAATAATCAGCGGCCGACGGCACAGGATCTGGACAAGTTACAGGGTAAAATGGTGCGCTTAACCGCCGACGGCGCGGTGCCGCCGGATAATCCTTTTGTCGGCCAGGCCGGCAAGCGGCCGGAAATTTGGTCCTACGGCCACCGCAATCCTCAGGGGCTGGCGTTGAATCCGTGGAGCGGGGTGATGTGGGAGAACGAACACGGTCCGCGCGGTGGCGACGAGGTCAATATTCCGCAGGCAGGGAAAAACTACGGCTGGCCGATAGCCACCTATGGCATCAATTACTCCGGGCTGGCGATCCCGGAGGCGAAAGGACAGAAGGTCGCCGGTACCGAACAGCCCCTGCATTATTGGCCGGTGTCACCGGGTATCAGCGGCATGGCATTCTATGATTCGCCTCGTTTTCCTGCCTGGAAGCATTCGCTGTTTATTGGCGCACTGGCTCAGGAAGCGCTGATCCGCCTGACGCTGCAGGGGGACAAAGTGGTCTCTGAAGAAAGGCTGCTGGAGGATCGTGGAGAACGCATTCGTGAAGTGCGGGTCGGGCCTGACGGCTACCTTTATCTGTTAACCGATGCAAGCAACGGCAAGCTGCTGCGGGTGGGGCTCTAGGTGAAAATGGCGCCCCAGCGGATGCGGGGCGCAGGAAACTCAGGTTAATTCGCTCATCACGCCGCGCTGATAGGCCGGGCGTTCGCTTAGTTGCTTATACCAGCGCTCCATGTTTGGACGCGGCTGGCGCTTGATCGGCATGGAGAACCAGGCGTAGGCGAAACTGCCCAGTGGGATATCGCCGATGCCGAAGTCTTCACCGGAAAGGTAAGGCTGACGACCCAGGGTGTCTTCCACAATGTCGAAATGCTTTTCCAATGTGGCGATTGCCGCTTCGATCTTCGCCATATCGCGCAGTTCCGGTTTGGTGCGTACCATCCCCCAGAACACCACGCTAAAGTGACTGACAATGGTGGCGGTGGTCCAGTCCATCCATTTTTCGGCACTGGCGCGTGCCTGCAGATCCTGCGGATAGAAAGGTTCAGCGCCAAACTTCGCGGCCAGATAGCGCACTATGGTGTTGGACTCCCACAGCACAAAGTCATCGTCTTGCAGCAGCGGCACCAGGCCATTCGGGTTCAATGAACGGTAGAGCTCATCGTTCACCTTGCCGAATGCGCCTCCGGCGTTGATATGGCTGTAACTCAGCTCCAATTCTGCGGCGCACCACAGCACTTTCCTGACGTTGTTCGAATTTTCACGACCCCAAATGGTCAGCATAGAACGCCTCTTTTACGTGGGTTAATCAACCTAACTAATTATTCCTACTCCACAATTCAGCGCTTGTCACACTGGAAGGCATTTTTTGCCGACGTGGGCGACACATTCAGCGCTCCCAGCGGCAGATCTCCCAACCGTGCTCCAGCGCCAGCGCGTTGAGCTCGCTGTCGGGGTTGATCACCGTGGCGCTATCGACATATTCCAGCATCGCTTTGTCGTTGAGGGAGTCGCTGTAGCCGTGGCTGTGCTCGAAGCTCAGTTCCGGATGTTCAGCCAACCATTTTTTCAGGCGGACAACCTTGCCCTGTTGGTAGGTCATGGTGCCGTAGGTGTTGCCGGTGAAGCGGCCGTCTTGCACTTCGACGCCGATGGCCAGCGCGCCGTCGGCGCCAAGCTGGGCGGCAATCGGCGCCACCAGGTGCTCGCCCGTGGCGGAAATGACCAGAATGCAGTCGCCGCGCTCGCGGTGCCACAGCAGCCGTTCACGGGCGGCAGGGTAGACTCGCGGCAGAATATCGCGGCGAATATAACGCTGCACCCAGCCGGCCACCGTCTCGGTACTCAGGCCGGCCAGCGGTGCCAACGTGGCCTGCATATAGTCCTCCATGGACAGCTTGCCCTGATAATAGTGCTGCATCAGTTGTTGTTCCTGCTGTTCCAGTTCCGCCGGTGCAAACCCTTCAGTAACCAACCAACGCATCCATAGGCTGGCGCTGTCTTCATCAATCAGGGTTTCGTCCAGGTCGAACAAGGCTAAATCCATCAGTATTTCTCCGGCAGGCAGGGAGGGGGAATGGGCTGTTTATAGAATAGCGGATAGCGTTAGTCGCCAGCCAGTGGCGACGACGAAATTGCGCAGAGCATAAGTAACATTGATGACAGTTTTGCGACACTTTGTTGAAGGTTTGCATAACTTAGAACGCAACAATATTGGCTCGGGTCTTTATCCGGGTGGTAACTATAGGGGCAATACGCTGGCCATCCAGGAGTTGAAGATGCTGATAATTCGCCTTTATACCGGCCCGATTTTTGTTGGGGATGAAGAGGAACAGGATGATGACACCACCACTGACGCTGAAGAGGCTGCCGCTGCTGGATCTTTCGCAGCTTGATGGCGACGCCGGGCAGCGGCAGGCGTTTCTTGACGGTTTGCGTATTGCGGCGCGTGACGTCGGCTTTTTTTATTTGCGCGGCCACGGCGTTGATAGTGACCTGAATGCGCAGCTGCAACGGCTGGCGAGGCAGTTTTTCGCCCTGCCGGAAGCCGACAAACTGGCTGTGCAGATGGTGCATTCGCCGCATTTTCGCGGCTATAACCGTGCGGCGGCAGAACTGACCCGCGGCCAGCCGGACTGGCGCGAACAGTTTGATATCGGTGCAGAGCGGGCGGCGCTGCAGCTGGCTGAAGACACTCCACGCTGGGCGCGTTTGCAAGGGCCGAATCAATGGCCGGAGGCATTGCCCGAGTTGAAACCGCTGCTATTGCAATGGCAACAGGCGATGACCGCTATGTCGCTGCGGCTGTTGCGCGCTTTTGCCCTGTCGCTTTCACTGCCGGAACAAGCGTTTGATTCGCTCTACGGCGACAAACCCAATGAACATATCAAACTGATCCGCTATCCAGGGCGTGAAGCGACCGCCAGCGGGCAAGGGGTGGGCGCCCATAAAGACTCCGGTTTTCTCAGCTTTCTGCTGCAGGATCGGCAAAAAGGACTGCAGGTTGAAGTCGACGAGGGGCGCTGGGTTGACGCCGAACCGCTTGAGGATACCTTTGTGGTCAACATTGGCGAATTGCTGGAGTTGGCGACCAATGGCTATTTGCGCGCCACCGTGCACCGTGTGGAGACGCCACCGGCAGGGAGCGACAGGTTGTCGATTGCTTTCTTTCTGGGCGCGCGACTGGACGCGGTGGTACCCTTGTATCAGCTTCCGGAGCCTCTGGCGGCAGAGGCGCAAGGGCCGGCCAGCGATCCGCACAATCCGCTGTTACGCGATGTGGGCTTTAACTACCTGAAAGGACGCATCCGTTCCCATCCGGACGTGGCGCAGCGTTATTACCAGGATGTCGTTGCTTAAGGGCAGCGGCGTCGCATATGGCGCCCAACGGGGTGAATCGGGTCGAACATGTTCGACCCGATTGTTTTGAATTACTCTGCCAGTGCCTGCTGCAGATCGGCGATCAAATCTTCCGCATCCTCAATCCCTACCGACAGGCGCAGCAATTGCGGTGTGATGCCGGTTTTCAGCCGCTGTTCCAGCGGGATAGAAGCATGAGTCATGCTGAACGGCTGGCTGATCAGGCTTTCCACGCCACCCAGACTTTCGGCCAGGGTAAACAGCTGTGAACGTTTGATTACCCGGCGCGCATAGGCGTCGTCGCCTTTCAACCGAACTGAAATCATGCCGCCGAAGCTGCTCATCTGCTTTGTCGCCAGCGCGTGCTGCGGATGGCTCGGCAGGCCAGGGTAGTAGACCTCTTCTACCTGAGGTTGGCCTTCCAGCCACTGGGCAATACGCAAGGCGCTATTGCTGTGACGTTCCATGCGCAGCGCTAACGTGCGGATGCCGCGCAGTGTCAGGAAGCTGCTGAACGGATCGAGAATGCCACCCACCGCGTTTTGCAGGAACCCAAGCTGTTCGGCCAGCTCTGGGTTATTTCCCACCGCAGCAACCCCGGCGACAACGTCGGAGTGGCCGTTGAGGTATTTGGTGGCAGAATGCACTACCACATCAAAGCCGAGATCCAGTGGACGCTGGATATAAGGCGAGGCAAAGGTGTTGTCCGCGACGCTGATTAAACCGTGTTTTTTAGCGATGGTAGCGATGGCGCTCAGATCCGCCAACTTCAGCAGCGGGTTGGTCGGCGTTTCCACCCAGATCATTTTGGTGTCGGGTTCAATCGCCTGTTCCAGTGCGGCCAGGTCCGCCGGTGAAACATAGGTGACGCGCAGGCCGGCAGTGCGGCTGCGTACCTTCTCCAGCAGGCGATAGGTGCCGCCGTACAGATCGTCGACCGCCACCAGATGGCTGCCCTGATCAAGCAACTCCAGCACGGTTGAACAGGCCGCCAGGCCAGAGGCAAAGGCGTAGCCGCGGCTGCCGCCTTCCAGTTCGGCGATGGCGCTCTCCAATGCGGTGCGCGTTGGGTTGGCGCTGCGTGAATATTCATACCCGGTATGCTCTCCCGGCGCCGGTTGGGCGTAGGTGGAGGTGGCATAAATGGCCGGCATTACCGCACCGGTGGCATCCGGCGTGTAACCGGCATGAACGGTCAACGTATCAAACTTGGCCATACAATCATTCCTTATTAACGTAATTTTTGGCGCCAGGCGTTAAGCACGTCTGTGCGGGTAATCAAACCGAGGAAACGCTCACCGTCGAGGACCACCGCTACGTGGCCGTGATTGAAGGTGGCAAGTAAATCCTGATAGCTGGCTTCTTTTTGCAGCGTATTGACCGAATGGGTCATGGCGCGGGCGGCCGGCAGACTGAAGTGGCTGGCGTCCGCCTGCACGGCGTTGAGCAGATCCCACTCGTCGATCAGGCCGACGACCCGATCGCCTTCCAGCACCGGCAGCTGCGAGATGTCATACAGCCGCATACGGGCATGAACGATAGCCAGCGTGTCTTCCGGCGTGACCGAAACGGCGGCCCCCTCGTCATGACGGTAGGCGATCAAATCGCGTAAATCCTGATGCTGCGGCTTGCTCAGCAGGCCTTGTTCCAGCATCCAGTGGTCGTTATACATTTTAGACAGGTATTTGTTGCCGCTGTCGCAGACGAAGGTGACCACGCGTTTCGGCTCTGTCTGCGCCTGGCAATAGCGCAGCGCTGCCGCCAACAGGGTGCCGGTAGACGAACCTGCCAACACGCCTTCTTTGCGCAGCAGATCGCGCGCGGTGGTGAAGGCTTCGGCATCGCCGATACGGTAGGCATTGCGTACCTGGTTAAAGTCGCTCAGCGGCGGAATGAAATCTTCGCCGATCCCTTCCACCAGCCAACTGCCGGCCTCGCCGATCTGGCCGTTATCAAGATAGTCAGCCAGGATCGAACCGGCCGGATCCGCCAACACGAACTCGGTTTGCGGCGAGACTTCGGCAAAATAGTGGCTCAGGCCGCCGAGCGTGCCACCGGAACCGATGCCGACCACGATGGCATCGATCTGATGCTCCATCTGCTGCCACAGTTCTGGCGCGGTGGTGCGGGTATGGGCCGCCGGGTTGGCCGGGTTGTTAAACTGATCGATATAAAACGCCCCGGTGATTTCGTCGGCCAGACGTTTGGCGTAATCCTGATAGTAAGCCGGGTGCCCCTTGCCCACGTCGGAGCGGGTCAGCACCACTTCTACCCCCAGGGCGCGCAGATGGAAAATCTTCTCGCGGCTCATCTTGTCCGGTACCACCAGCAACAGCTTATAACCCTTCAAAGCCGCCACCAGCGCCAGGCCCAGGCCGGTGTTGCCGGCGGTGGCTTCAATGATGGTGCCGCCGGGCTGCAGGCTGCCGTCGCGTTCCGCCTGCTCGATCATCGACAGCGCCACGCGGTCTTTGATGGAGCCGCCGGGGTTTTGATTCTCAAGCTTGACGAACAGGCGGCAGGGGCCGGTATCGAACTGAGTCAGTTCCAGCATCGGGGTGTTGCCGATCATATCGATGACGGAATGCGGTATTGCCATGAGGATCTCCAGAATAATTCGGTTTAAAGGCCGTTATCTGGATGATAGCGCTGTCAATAAGCCCATTAAAAAGAACAAATAACCACTCAATATGCCTTTTTGGAATATATTAATTCAATTTGGACGTATGGAGGTGTGGATGTTCAGCGGTGCAGATGTTCAGCCGTGTAGCCGTGAGCCGTTTAAAAAAGCGACGCACCGTCGGCTTTTCATCCAATTTGCGCGTAACAGCGTACAGTTATGTAAAAATGCTGAAAATTCACGCTAAACCCTGCAAAAATAAGATGAATCTAATAAACTCACAGCAAGGGCATTTTCGGTGCGCCGCTCAACCCGTCATGGGGCCGCAGGGAGTTTGCGGTTGGCAGGCGCGTACCGGGCCACTCTCGCTGGTTGGCTGAAAACGTGAATATGTTTGAAAGTTAACGCTATTTCAATAATTTGAATGGACACTCTGGCGACGTCATGATGAAAAAAAACTTTTCCACTACCCTGAAAAAATTAACCTTTAGCGTCAGCATCCTGTTGTTGGCTGCGCCTGTCGTACAGGCGGCGGAAGCCCCGGCTGCTCCGCAGGTTGATGCCAAGGCTTTTGTGCTGATGGATTACAACAGCGGCAAAATTCTGACGGAGGGCAATGCCGATACCCGGCTCGATCCCGCCAGCCTGACCAAAATCATGTCCAGCTACGTGATTGGCCAGGCGATCAAGGCCGGCAAGATCAAGCCGGAAGACATGGTCACCGTAGGTAAAGACGCCTGGGCCACCGGTAACCCGGCGCTGCGCGGGTCCTCTCTGATGTTTATCAAACCGGGCGACCAGGTGCCGGTGATGGAACTGAACAAAGGCATCGTCATTCAGTCGGGTAACGACGCCAGCATCGCGCTGGCCGATTACGTCGCGGGCAGCCAGGATTCGTTTGTCGGCCTGATGAACAACTACGCCAAATCGCTGGGTTTGCAGAACACCCATTTCCTGACGGTGCACGGGCTGGATGCGGAAGGGCAGTACAGCACCGCGCGTGATATGGCGCTGCTGAGTCAGGCGCTGATCCGCGATGTGCCGGATGAATATGCGCTGCATAAAGAAAAAGAGTTCACCTTCAACAAGATCCGTCAGGTTAACCGCAACCGTCTGTTGTGGAGCTCCAACCTGAACGTTGACGGCATTAAAACCGGTTACACCGGCGGCGCCGGTCATAACCTGGTGGCCTCTGCCACCGACGGCCCGATGCGTTTGATCTCGGTGGTGCTTGGTGCTCCGAGCGATCGCATCCGCTTTAGCGAAAGTGAAAAGCTGCTGACCTGGGGCTTCCGCTTCTACGAAACCGCCACCCCTATCAAAACCGACAAGCCGTTTGTTACCCAGAAAGTGTGGTTTGGCGACGTTGGCGAGGTGCCGTTGGGCGTAGCGAAAGACGCGGCGGTCACTATCCCGAAAGGGCAGATGAAAAATCTGAAGGCCAGTTACAAGCTGAACCAGCCGACGCTGGAAGCGCCATTGGCAAAAAATCAGGTGGTTGGCACCATAGATTTCCAGCTTGACGGCAAAACCATCGAGCAATATCCGCTGGTGGCGATGCAAGAGGTGAAAGAAGGGAACTTCTTCAGCCGCATCTGGGACATGGTGATGATGAAACTGACCCAGTGGTTCGGCAGCGTGTTCGGTTAACTCCGCTGGCAGTAAGCGTAATGAAGAGGGCGCAAAGATTGCGCCCTCATTTTTTTATCAGTTACAGGCGACGACCTTGATCGCCAGACCGCCCTGCGACGTCTCGCGGTATTTGGCGTTCATGTCCTTGCCCGTCTCATACATGGTTTCAATCACCTTATCCAGGCACACCCGCGGCTCGCTGGTGCGGCGCAGCGCCATACGTGCGGCATTGACCGCTTTCACCGCGGAAATCGCGTTACGTTCGATACAGGGCACCTGAACCTGGCCCGCCAAGGGATCGCAGGTCAGCCCGAGGTGGTGCTCCATGGCGATCTCCGCCGCGATGCAAACCTGAGCCGGGCTGCCGCCCATCAATTCTGCCAGGCCGGCCGCCGCCATGGAGCAGGCGACGCCCACTTCTCCCTGACAGCCCACTTCGGCACCCGAAATAGAGGCGTTCATCTTATACAGTGCGCCAATGACGCCGGAGGTCAGGAAGTAACGGCTATAGGAGTTAGGGTTCACCGGGCGAATAAACTGGTCGTAATAGGCCAGCACCGCCGGGATGATGCCGCAGGCACCGTTGGTCGGGGCGGTCACCACGCGGCCACCGGCGGCGTTTTCTTCATTCACGGCGAAGGCGAACATATTGATCCAATCAACCACGTTCATCGGATCGATGTTGTTCTTGTCGCCGGTCACCAGAATACGGCGCAGAGCTGCGGCGCGGCGCTGAACCTTCATTGGGCCTGGCAGCAGGCCTTCGGTGTTCATGCCACGTTCAATACCGGCGCGCATCACTTGCCAGACCTCGGCGAAGTGCGCGTCGATCTCGGCCTTGCTGTGCAACGCCAGCTCGTTTTGCATCACCAGACCGGACAGCGAAAGACCGGCGTCCTTGCAGTGCTGCTGCAAATCACGCGCCGAGCTGAACGGGAAGGGCACCTGAACCGGATTCGCCTCCGACAGGCCGAAGTGTTCTTCGTCGACGATAAAACCGCCGCCGGTAGAGTAATAGGTTTTGCTGTGCAGCAGACGTTCGTCGGCGAAGGCGCTGATACGCATGCCGTTTTCATGCAGCGGCAGATTATTGCTGTGGAAGTTCATGCTGGTTTGCAGCGGAAAATCCACTTCGTGATGACCCTTGGCCATCAGCAGGCGACCGCGTTGCTCAACGTCGCGGATAAAACCGGCGATACTGTCGATATCCACGTCGTGTGGCAGGTTACCCGCCAGGCCCATGATGATAGCGATATCCGTGTGGTGCCCTTTGCCGGTCAGAGACAGTGAACCGTAGACGTCCACCACGACGCGGGTGGTATCCATCAACTGCTGGCTGGCGATCAACTCATCGGTGAACAGCTTGCCGGCTTTCATCGGACCGACGGTGTGGGAGCTGGATGGACCAATACCAATTTTAAAAATATCGAAAACGCTGACCATGGTCTCGCCTCCTTCTTCAGGTGTTAGGCGTTAATGCAGGAAAGGGGGCCGTGCAGAGAAGCCGGCGCACAGGGCGCCGGCCGGGCTGGATTAGAAGCTGTACAGGATTGCGGAGATGGCGATCAGGCCCATCACTACCACGAACACGTTGCTGATGTGGCCGCTGTACTTGCGCATGGCAGGCACTTTACGGATAGCGTACATCGGCATCAGGAACAGCAGCATGGCGATGATTGGACCACCCAGGTTCTCGATCATGCCGAGGATGCTTGGGTTCAGGGTCGCAACAATCCAGGTGGTCACCAGCATGAAGATGGCGGTGATGCGGTTCAGCTTGTTGGTGCTGATGGTTTTACCGCGGCTCTTCATCGATTTGGCGATCAGACCGTTAAAGCCTTCACGTGCGCCCAGGTAGTGGCCCAGGAACGATTTGGTGATGGCGATAAAGGCGATAACCGGTGCGATGTAGGCGATCATCGGGTTGTTAAAGTGGTTGGCCAGGTAGGACAGAATGGAGATGTTCTGCGCCTTGGCTTCCGCCAGGTTTTCCGGTGACAGGCTCAGCACGCAGCTGAACACGAAGAACATAACGGTCAACACCATCATGATGTGAGCAAAGCCCAGAATGCGAGAACATTTCTTCTCGGCTTCTTCCTGGCCGTACTCTTCACGTTTGGCTACCGCAAAGGCGGAGATGATCGGCGAATGGTTGAAGGAGAACACCATGACCGGGATCGCCAGCCACAGGGTGATGATCAGGCCGTGGCCCATACCGGTGCCGGCGCCAGACAGGGAAACGTTGTCGAAGATGGCAGTGGTCCAGTTAGGGATCAGGTACAGGGCCAGCAGCATCAGCACGCCTACAAACGGGAACACCAGGATGCTCATGGTCTTCACGATAGCTTGCTCACCGAAACGTACGATGGTCATCAGGCCCACTATCAGGATCAGCGACAGAATGGCGCGCGGTGGCGACGTCATGCCCAATTGGTGAGTAATGAAGCTGTCGACGGTGTTGGTGATCGCCACGCTGTAAACCAGCAGGATTGGGTAGATGGCGAAGAAGTAGAGCAGGGTGATCAGCTTACCGGCGCCGATACCAAAGTGCTCTTCAACCACTTCGGTGATGTCTTCACCGGCGTTTTTACCGGAGAGCACGAAACGGCACAGGCCACGGTGGGCGAAGAAGGTCATCGGGAAAGCAATGATGGCCATGATGATCAGGGGAATCAAACCACCGATACCGGCGTTGATTGGCAGGAACAAAACGCCTGCGCCGATCGCGGTGCCGTACAGGCCCAACATCCACATGGTGTCGGTTTTACGCCAGGTACTGGTAGAGCCAGAAGCCGCAGAGGCAATGGTGCCGGTCTGTGTAGTGTCCATAAATATCTCCGAAGTGAACACGTTAATTTAAAATTAAAGGCAAAACTTAAGGTTAAAACCGAATGTCGCAACAGCAGATGGCGGCATCGGTAAGAATCAGGTGTTGCTTGCGGGGATAATTGGCGTCCCCCTGGTTGTTTATTATGCTAATTACCGTTGGCCTGCGTGGCGGGTAATTAATCAAGTGATGTTCAACCCCCGAAGGGACTCACATCGATACTGCTGCCGGAAGGTCATGGCCTGCCGATTTTCGTTGGCGGCAAGATAACGATTTACAGTAGAAACAACCGTGATCATGCTCTCAAATGCGTAATGTGTGCGGCTAATTGCTTTTTTATTGGTTTTTCATGCATATGTTGCGCGCTTGTGTAAGATTTCATGCTGAGAACGCTCTCATGGATGTTTCAGGATTTATCCGGTGTGAATAATCTGTAACCAGATAAAACGCTGCCGTTGTCAGCAAGCCGAGCAATATATTTTAAGCGTGGGTTTGGATCTAGCTAAAAACCCGGAATAAGCGGTTTTAGTGACGTAGATCACATTGTTATTTTAAGTGAATTTCTTATTATCCAATTGTTTTATTTGAATTTATTTAAAATATCCCGCTAATAACGAAGGTAAACTATTTAACTGGATAGCGGATAAAAATGCTTAACCATTCATCATATAAATGAACCGAATTGGTTATATTTAAACCGCACTGGTTACGTAATTGTTGATATTTATCTTGTGGATGTTACTGCGATTTATCATATAAAACCCCGCAGAGACTGGGAGTGAAAGTAATATTGTGTAGGATTTATCCGTGCTAAAGGAATAAGCCGGAAGAACTGTTGCAATTTATTAACCTGAGATTGGCTGTGGATAAAGAGATTTGCGCATCAATCGAAGGTTATTTGTTCAATTTTTGCAGAGGAAAGGGAGCCAGGGGAAGGGCACCGTCGGCTGGAACCGACGGTAAAACTCAGCTTAAAAACGAATGGCGATCGCGTTTTCACTGAAAAAGTCCGCAAACTGCGGCTCGGGCTGACGATCGGTAATCACCCGGTCAAACTGCGTCAGCGGGCCAATACAGGCGGGTTTGGTTTTACCGAACTTGCTGTGATCGGCCACCAGGATTTTTTGTTGTGACATGGCCATTGCCCGGTGCTTCATTTCCAGCTCATCAAAATTAAAGCAGGTGGCGCCGTGCTGCAGGCTCAGACCGGCGGCGGAGATAAAGGCGATATTCGGGCAGATATGATCCAGCTCGTTGTGCTGGCCGACGGCGGTGAAAATATAGTTGTTCGGCTTGAACTCGCCGCCGCACAGGATCACTTTGCAGTTCGGTTTGTCCTGGAGCGCCAGAAAGGTATTTAGCGAGTGGCATACCGCAGTGAACACCAGATCGTCGGCAATGGCATCGATGATCGCCGGGGTTGTGGTGCCGCAGTCGAAAAATACGGTGTCGTTTTCGTTGATCAACGCAGCGGCCAGCAGGCCGATACGACGCTTTTCCGTGACCTGTTTGGCTTTTTGATCGGAAACAAAATAGTTGGTGACGCCATTGCTGCGGGGATCGGCGACCACATAGCCGCCCAACAGCACCACGGCGGCCGGCTCCGCGCTGAGATCGCGGCGGATCGTCATTTCCGAAACGCCCAACAGCACGGCGGCTTCTTTTAAATGGATCTTGTCAGAGCGTTTTAACGCCTGGACTAACCGGTTGATTCGTTCTTCGCGCCGAGTTTCCATCTGTCTTCCCACAGGGTTAAGAGCCATTCTCCAGGGCCGAACACACAAATGCGGGGTAATAGTTGACCAGCCTAAGGCTGGACATATTACCCCGCATCAGATTATCACGGCGCGCGCCCGGTACTGAGGCGCCTCAGGTTATCAGTAGCTGCCGGCGGCAGCCTGATCACCGGAAACGATTGCTACGCCAGAGCTGGTGCCGATACGAGTAGCGCCTGCTTTGATCATCTTCTCGGCGGTTGCGCGATCGCGCACGGCGCCGGATGCTTTAACCCCCATCTCACTGCCTACCGTTGCACGCATCAGTTTGACGTGCTCTTCACGAGCACCACCGGTGCTGAAGCCAGTAGAGGTTTTAACGAAGGCCACATCGAGTTCGCGACACATTTCACAAACCTGAACGATCTGCGCATCGCTGAGCAGGCAGGTTTCCAATATTACCTTCAACGGGATCGCCGCGCAAACCTCGCGCACGGCGGCGATGTCGGCTTTGACTTGATCCTGCAGGCCGCTTTTCAGCCAACCCACGTTGATCACCATGTCAATTTCCTGCGCGCCGGCCGCAATCGCCGCTTTGGCTTCGAAAGCTTTGGCTACGGTCAGGCCAGCCCCCAGAGGGAAGCCGATCACCGAACAGATTTTCACTTCGCTTTCCTGCAGCAGATGCGCAGCCAGCGGCACGTAGCCGGAATTGACGCAAACGGCGTAGAAGTTGTGTTGTTGCGCTTCTTCACAGAGTTTGGCGATTTGCTCTTCGGTGGCATCCATCGCCAGCAGGGTGTGGTCGACATAGCGGGCGTAATCAATGTTTTCAGTCGTCATTTCGATTCCTTGTTGAGGTTTGATCAAAGCATAATGTGAATAATGTTAGAATAATAACATTCATCTGACGGTTAGGATAGCGTGATTTTTAAAATGAAGCACAGATCATCGTTTTTAGGCTGTGTGGTGTATAACATTGGAAGTGATGATATGTTATTTAAGTAACATTTTGGTGCTGAATGCAGGTTTGGCCTGCGAGAACACCCAGGGGAAAAACTATGGATATGCTAATAAATCTGGTGCCGCAGCGGTTTGGGGCACAACCGGATGAAGTTTTCCGCAATGCGGATTTTGTGGTTACCGCAGTTCATTGTGCTCAGGCAGGACCGATGCTGACGCTGGAAAATCGCCGTGGCTCGCTGCGGGTATTGCCCTTCCATGGCCTGACGATTTGGGATGCCGATTTTGATGGCTACTCGCTGAAGTCGGGCCGTCGTAGCGTCAAAGCGGCCCGTTGCCATCCTCAGAGCGGCATGGCTTTTCATTCACCTTGGCCGCATCAGGACGACTCGCTATTAGACATACAGCATGTAGGCCTGCAGATTGAGGGCAATACCCTGACGCTGCACGGCAGTGGGGAACTGGCCGATCGGCAGTGCAGGCTGCGCCCGGCGGTGAGCTTGACGGCGGACAGCGCACAATTCTCTATTGGTATGCAAATCACTAATCTCGCCGAGGCGCCTCTGCCGCTTAACTATGTCTGCCAACTGAACTATGGCTGCATCCCTGCGGCGGTTTTCCGGCAGAATTTGCCGGCACCGGCCCTGACGCCAGACGGGGGTATCGCCGATCAGGGCGTGTTGTGTTCGGACGATTTATCGCTGTATGTCGATCAGGCCGAGTTTTTTATGCTGGCGTCAGAGGGAAGGCGATATGTCACGCGTTTTTCGACCGAACAATTCAGCTACGGTCTGCGTCCTATCACACAGCAGGGAAATCAGCGTTTGTTTCGGTTTATACAACCGGCCACCGCGGGCTTGCAGACGGGTAATAAAAGGCAGGCAATGGTCATAGAGGCAGGAAAAACGCGAGAGTTTTGCGTAACGACCGGGGGGGTGTGAAACAGGGGCGGAGCCGCCCCTGTCTGAAGAGAGATTACTCTTTAACCCACCCTTTACGGATCGGGAAGGCGAACAGGAAACGGTACAGGCGCGTCAGTTTAGCGGCAATGATGTCGCCGAACAGGTTCCACACCAGTTGGGCAAACAGGCAGCCCACCAGGCCGAGCAGGAAGCCGCCCACCATATCCAGCGGCCAATGTACGCCCAGATAAACCCGTGACCAGGCGATGCCCGCCGCGACGACCAACAGTAAAATACCTGACCAGACGCGGTGCCAGAACAGGAAAGCCAGTGCGAAGGTGAAGATGGCGGTACCGTGGTCACTGGGGAACGAACTGTCTGGCGCATGCGCCAGGAAGGTGTAACCCACGCCGGCGACGAACGGCCGTTCGTGCGGCAGCAGCATACCGATAGTGGCAGCAGAAAGCAGGGCAAACAGCAGAGCAATTGTCGTCTTGGCCACCACTTCACGTTGCGACACCAATTGATTCTGCGGCCCCCACAACCATAGCCCGATAATCAGCATCGGCACGATGGCGATCAGATCGCGCGCCAAAAAGGTGGCGACATCGATTAATCCTTCGGGGGACGCCGGGGTCGCGTTGATCCAGGCGAAAAGAAGATAATTCAACTGCTCTATCATAGTTACCTCGTCTTGCGGCGGCTAAAACCGCTCACTATCGAATAAACAGCCAGTTGGCTGAACCAAACCCACCAACCTGCCCACAGGTTATGGGTAAGAAAATGTGCGCCGCGCATCACCTGACCAAAGCCCATCAGCATGCCGAGCACAATGCCGCCGAACCAGCACCAGTAAGCCAGGCGCGGGCGTTGCGGATAAAACAGGAAAAACAGCGCCATCACGGCAAAGCCGCTGGAGGCATGGCCGCCAGGGAAGCACCGCCCGGGGCCGGGTTCTGCCGGTATTGCCCCAAACAGGGGGTAGGACATCGCCTTGCCGCCGTATTCGATCAAATCCCATGGGCAAGAATGCGCGCTGGTGGCTTTCAGCACGCCGACCACCAGGGGACCGATGCCGATCAGCAGCATGGTGACGATCATGCGTGGGTTACGGCGATAAATACCCCAAAACAGCGCCAGCACCGCACCGGTAATCACGCCGATTTTCAGCAAGCGGTGGTTTATCAAGTCCAGCCAGGGGTCGTTCTGCCACGGAAAATGCCCGCTGGCGGCATCGAACCAGAAATTGCTGATGGCCCAGTCCAGCTGTTCATTGCGCGACAGCCAGAGGAACAGCAATCCACTGACTGTCAATCCAAAAACCTGCCAACGGTAAAAGGAAGCTGGCAGGGAGTAAAGGGCGTTAGTCTGAATTTGGGGTGCTGTTGAGGATTGATTTAGTGAAGGTTTTGGATTCACGCGGGGCTCAGATTCAATGACAGTAATAGAGAGCCCCACTGTAATAATTCTGTCTTAAGAAAACCTTAATGCCAGGGCAAGCCTGCGGCGAGAAAGGGATAGGCTGGCTATCGGCTTTCAGTTAAGGTAATCGTTTGCTTTTTATTGGGAAGATGTGGCGATGACTAAAAAATTGAATCTTGTGCTGGTGGCGGTGTGTGGCGCGGTTTTTTCTCCTCTGACGATGGCGCAGCAGGGCGTTGTCCCCGGGCCGATTGTGGTTCAGGGCGCGATGCCGGTGGAGGCGGAACGTTTCGCCCAACGCCTGGACAACCCGCGTGAAGAACAAATTGGCGGCTGGCGCTTCTGGCGCGGCACCGTGGACGGTTATCCTGTGGTGGTGTCGGAAACGCTGAAAGGCATGTCTAACGCGGCGGCGGCTACGGCGATTGCCGCGACCCAGTTCCGCCCGGTGGCGATCATCAATCAGGGGACGGCCGGCGGCCACGATCCTGCGCTGAAAGTGTATGACATCGTGCTGGGGAAATATTCGGTCAGCCTGGGCGCGTTTAAAACGCCGAAAAAAGCACCGGGCGAAGGCAGTGATTCACGGCAGTGGCAACCTATGGATTTGCTGGCTTCAAAAGGCAGCGCCGGTGAGGATAAAAATCCCCACACGATCCGCCAATTCCCGGCAGACGCTGAACTGTTGGCGGTAGCGGAGAGCGTTAAGGGCAGCTACGCTCAGGGCAAGGTGGTTGAAGGGGTGATTGGCTCCGCCGACGTCTGGAACAGCGAACTGGATCGCATTCGTCACTTCCGCGAAAACTATCATACCTCGGTAGAGGAGATGGAAACGGCTTCCGCCGCTCAGATAGCCGCGGCTTTCAACATTCCTTTTGTCGGCATTCGCGTACTGTCCAACAATATTACCAACCAGGGTAAATACGATCCGCAGACCGGGCTGGCGTGCCAGGATTATGTCTATCAGGTGGTGAAGGCTTATATTGCCAAAAACGCATCTCGTTGATTGCTTATCCTGATTTATGGTCGGCATTCTGGTTGTTGTTGCTGACCATTGTCCATTGTAAAGAAGATTAAACTACTGGCGGGCTTGTCGGTAGTGTATTAGCTTATGGGCGAAGCATTTAATCATTGTAGGGATAAAACATGAACAAGGCATCCGTCGTATTTTCCGGCCTGCTGATGGCCGTTTCCGCCAGCGCCATTGCTGCCACATCCGCTGAAGACACCGATATCAGCAAACAGCCGCTGGAAAAGGTTGCGCCTTACCCTAAAGCGGAAAAGGGCATGAATCGTCAGGTGATTTACCTGCCGAAACAGGAACACGAAGAGAACTTCAAGGTTGAACTGCTGATCGGCAAAACGCTGGAAGTGGACTGTAACCGCCATATGATCGGTGGCACGCTGGAAAGCAAAACCCTTTCCGGCTGGGGCTACGATTACCTGGTGCTGGAAAAACTGTCCGAACCGGCTTCTACCATGATGGGCTGTCCAGATAATACCAAACAGCAGAAGTTTATTGCTGCCAATCTGGGCGACGCGTCCATGCAGCGTTACAACAGCCGCTTGCCAATTGTGGTTTACGTGCCAAAAGACGTGGAGGTGAAATACCGCGTGTGGAAAGCCGAAGATACCGTGAGCAAGGCCGAGCAGAAATAATATCGATGCGTGCTAATCATTAGCACAGCTAAGCGATTGGTGAATATGAGCCCGTTTTGGGGAGTGCATTGCGCCGTTGGCCATTGCCCCCCGGCGGGCTTTTTTTGTTTATTGCAGCCTGGCCATTGCGCCCAAACTTCTCGCCAATGCCGTGGCCGGGATGGTGGCGTGGGGCGGGAATATATCCCTTCAAGACATGTCAAAATGGGTAAGCTGCTCGCAAACGCTTTGAGTTAACCCGTATTCTTCGGATGAATGAGGAAGTGGTTTGTATTCCGCCTGTCATAGTTTAGGCACCAAAGGAGTCAATGGTTTTGCCGGGCCTGGCCACCGATTCATTTTATTTCAGGCAACAAAAAACCCGATAGTCTTGAACCTAAAAAGGCGGGACTAACGGGCTCCACAAAATGGGGACATCAAAGAAAAGCAGTGGCACTAATTCAGACTACCCCCGGCAAGGAAAGTTCTCACCGGGGATAAAAATTTCAAAATATTTTTGTCACTGATTCATCTTCGTTGCTTATCGTTTAACCGAGGATCCCCGGCCACAACACCACAATCAGAGAACCTGCCAGGGTTAACAATACGTTAGCGATAGCGTAGGTACCGGCATAGCCCAAGGCCGGAATGTTGCTGCGTGCGGTGTCGCTGATAATCTCCATCGCTGGCGCACAGGTACGGGCCCCCATAATGGCGCCAAACAGCAAGGCTCGGTTCATGCGCAGCACGTAGGCGCCGAACAGGAAGCAGATCACCACCGGCACCAGGCTGACGATTAGCCCGGCGATCAGCATCTGGCCGCCAACAGCACCCAGGCTGTGGCCAATACCGGCACCGGCGCTCAGGCCGACGCCGGCCATAAACACCATCAGACCGAACTCTTTCACCATATTCAGTGCGCCCTGTGGAATGTAGCCAAAGGTCGGGTGGTTGGCACGCAGGAAGCCGAGCATGATGCCGGACATCAACAGGCCGGCAGCGTTGCCGATGCCAAACGAGAAATTGCTGAACTGGATGGTGATCTGGCCAATCAACAGCCCGATGATAAAGAAGGCGCAGAATGCCAACAGGTCGGTGACCTGACTGTGGATCGAGATAAAGCCGATCTTCTCCGCCACGCTTTTCACCCGACGGGCATCCCCGCTGACCTGCAGCACATCGCCTTTGTTGAGCACGATGCTGTCGTCGATAGGCATTTCAATCTGGCTGCGGATCACCCGGTTGAGGAAGCAGCCGTGATCGGTCAGCTTCAACTGGCTCAGGCGCTTGTTCACCGCATTGCTGTTCTTGACCACAATTTCTTCGGTGACGATGCGCATGTCCAGCAGATCGCGGTCGAAAACCTCTTTGCCGTTGCGGAAGCTGGGATCCAGTCGTGCATGGGCATCAGGGTAGCCAACCAGTGAAATCTCATCGCCCACCTGCAGCACCGCATCGCCGTCCGGGTTCGCCAAAATGCCGTTACGGCGGATGCGTTCGATATAGCAGCCGGTCTGGCGATAGATGCCCAGCTCGCGCAGGTTTTTGCCATCGGCCCAGGCCACCAGCTCCGGCCCCACGCGGTAGGCGCGGATAACCGGCAGATAAACCTTGCGCTGGCTGTCCGTGTCCAGGCCGCGTTCGCGGGCAATTTGCTGAGCGGAGGTGGAGAGATCCTGGTGTTGCAGCTTGGGCAGGTAACGCGCGCCGAAAATCAGACTCACCAGGCCAATCAGGTAGGTCAGAGCATAGCCGAGGCTCAGGTGATCCTGTGCCGCCAGCAGCGCCGGGCCGTTGGTGATGGTATTGCGCAGCGTATCGCCGGCACCCACCAGGACCGGGGTCGAGGTCATGGATCCGGCGAGCATGCCGGCGGTCAGGCCAATATCCCAATGGAAAAGTTTGCCGAGGCCGATGGCGATCACCATCGCGGAACCGACCATCACCAGCGCCAGCATCAGGTAGTTTTTGCCGTCGCGGAAAAATATCGAGAAAAAGTTGGGTCCGGCTTCCACGCCAACGCAGAAAATAAACAGCATAAAGCCGAGATTCAACGCTTCGGTGTTAATGGCGAAATGTTGCTGGCCGAGCAGCAGCGAAACCACCAAAACGCCAATGGAATTACCGAGTTGAACGGAGCCCAGACGGACTTTACCGAGGCACAGCCCCAGTGCGAGTACCACGAACAGTAACAGGATGTAGTTACCGTTTAACAAACTAGCGACGTTTATGTTCACGGAGGATAACTTATTGTTTACCAGTAAGTGCTTGATATAGATAACTATAAGATATAAATTCAGTCAAAAAGCGACGTCATAAATAACTAACCAGCGGAAGGCGATTCGAACCATCGATCGGCGGCGTTTATTCTAGTCGCTATGGCGCGTGACAGCCAGCATAAAGCTGAGTTCCTGCGCCGCCGAACGCATTTATACCCGTTGTATTTCATGCCGCAACGCCATTTTTTGCTTTCAGTAAGGTGTTCTGCCCTAAGGGCACCGCCTTCGGGGGCAAGGGCACACGGCTTGAAATGACCGGGGTAGCTCTCTTTTAGTAGCCAAGGAAAAAGTTCAGTTCAGCGTTGCCGTTTTACGGCAAGGCGTCACCGGCTTTGTGACACGGCTGATTTCTACGGTGTGGTAACAGGTTAAAGGGGAGAGATCGTATGGCGAACGAACGGTATTGGTGGGGTATTTTAAGCTGTTTCCTGCTGTTCAGCCTGGTGTATCTCGGGCAACAGAGCGGGGTCTTTGGCAGTACTGATCATGAGCATCGGGGGGAAACCGGCCTGCTGTTGTTTGTGATACCCGGCGTGGTCGCCAGCTATCTGTCGAGCAAAAAACGTATTATCTGCCCGTTACTGGGCGCGCTCTATGCTCTGCCGCTGTGCCTGATTATCCGCCATTTTTGGTTAACACCGTCTTACTCGTTCTGGCAGGAATTGGCTTATGCCACCAGCGCGGTATTCTGGTGCATGTTTGGCGCGCTGCTGGCGCTGTTTATCGGCGGCTTGTTGCAGGCGTATCTGCAATGTCACCGCCGTGAGCGGCAATAAAAAAAGGCGCTTTGAGCGCCTTTTTGTCGTTCTCGCCTGAAGTTTACTGGAACAGGTTCAGGTTTTCTTTGGCATAAGCTTCGAAATCGGTGCAGCCGCCGATATGTTTCTCATCGAGGAAGATCTGCGGTACGGTTTCTACCGGCTTGCCAACGGTTTTTTCCAGATCGGCTTTGGTGATGCCTTCAGCGTGGATATCAACATAACGGAAGTTGAAATCGTCACGTTCTTCAGTCAGTTTTTCCGCCAACTCTTTCGCACGGACACAATAAGGACAGCCTGGGCGCCCGAAGATAACTGCAAACATGCAACACTCCTTAGATTGATATTCAATAATATAATCGCAACTGCAATGACATTCTGTCAGTCAAAAAGACTTAAGCTTGAGCATTACCCGCATTGATGGCGCCTACTATGCCCGTTGGGTCAGCGAAAAAAAAGCAGGAATTACCTGTTAATCTGATTCATCTAACCGATTAAGTTGCCGGGGCTGTCGCCATCGGGGGGAATTCACTACACTGGAAGCAGAGCTTCTGGAGAAGAAAAATATGCGTTCATTCGGTGACTTACCCCGTACGGTGTTGGTTTTGGAAGGCTTGGGCATGCTGTCGTTAGTGCTGGCTTATCTGAGCATTCACGGTCACGTTCAATTGCCGGGCTGGTTGGCTTCCCAGCAGGCAGCGGTGGGCATGATTTTCCTCGGCGTGGCGCTGATGGTCCCGGCGGCGGCGTTTTTGGTTTGGCGCGTGGTGCAAGGATTCGGTCCGCTAATGCGTGGCGGTCAACCGCCGCAGAACGATCGGCATAAGCCTCATTCGCCGATCGATAAAAACGACAGTGAGCCGCGCGGCTAAGTGATGGCCGCCGGTGCATGCCTGCCTGACAGGTGATTGCCTTTTTGGGGTGACGAGTGAAAATTGCCATTCTTTCGCGCGATGGAACGCTGTACTCATGCAAGCGTTTGGTGGAGGCGGCAGAGCAGCGCGGCCACAGCGTGGATATTATCGATCCGCTTTCTTGCTACATGAACATAAACCCGGCCGCGCCGACCATTCACTATCGCGGTCGTCAGTTGGAGCGCTACGATGCGGTGATCCCGCGCATCGGCTCCGCTATCACCTTCTATGGTACCGCCGTCCTGCGTCAGTTTGAGCTGCTGGGCAGTTACCCGCTGAATGAGTCGGTGGCGATCACTCGCGCACGCGACAAACTGCGTTCGCTGCAGTTACTGGCACGGCAGGGGATTGACCTGCCGATCACCGGTTTTGCCCATTCGCCGGACGACACCGGTGATTTGATCGAACTGGTCGGCGGCGCGCCATTGGTGGTCAAATTGGTGGAGGGCACGCAGGGCATTGGGGTGGTGCTGGCGGAAACCCGTCAGGCGGCAGAAAGCGTGATTGATGCTTTTCGTGGTCTCAACGCCCATATCCTGGTGCAGGAATATATTCGCGAGGCCCAGGGCAGCGACGTTCGCTGCCTGGTGGTCGGTGGGCGGGTCGTCGCCGCGATTGAGCGACAGGCTAAACCGGGAGAGTTCCGTTCCAATCTGCACCGTGGCGGTACAGCCCGTAAAGTGAGCATCACTGCCAAAGAGCGAGCTGTGGCGGTTAAGGCTGCCACCACGCTGGGGCTGGACGTTGCCGGGGTAGATATTTTGCGAGCGGCTCGCGGCCCGTTGGTGATGGAAGTGAACGCCTCACCGGGGTTGGAAGGGGTGGAAACCACCACGGGATTGGATATTGCCGGCATGATGATCGAGTATATCGAGCCGCGCGCCAGAGCGGGATTTCGTCTCAAGTCGGGCGGCTGATGTCGCCGACCAAAATCGGCTTTGCCATCGCCAGTTTTGCGGTTTTTTCCCGGCGATATTTGCCCAAATAGCGAATTAAGCCGCATTGATCGTGGCATCGCGGGGGAATATTCCGTAAGCTATGCGCCTTTTCGCGTTTTGAATATTGTGAGGCTGGTATTATGGATTCACTCATTGTCCCTGATTTGGCGTTGTTACGACGCTGGCTGGATCAATCGGGCATTTCATTCTTTGAGTGCGATTCCTGTCAGGCGCTGCACCTGCCGCACATGCAAAACTTCGATGGCGTGTTCGACGCCAAACTCGATCTGGTGGACAATGTTATTCTGTTCTCCGCGCTGGCCGAGGTGAAACCGACCGCGCTGATCCCTCTGGTGGCCGATCTCAGCCAGATCAACGCCAGCTCGCTGACCATCAAAGCCTTTGTCGATATCCAGGACGATAACCTGCCGAAGCTGATCGTCTGTCAGGCGCTGAGCATCGCCGTGGGCGTCACACTGGAACAGTTCACGCACTTTATGCAGCAGGGCGAAGAGCAGATCTCCATGGTGATCCTCGAGGCGCGGGCGAACGATCTGCTGTTTATGGGTGACGAAGAAGAGAACCCGGCTAGCGCCGAACGCCTGCCAATGTTGCACTGATCCCCGCTGTAGATTATGCATGTCGCCCCTCTGGCGGCATGCTGCCGTTATTTCCTTCCACGATAATATATTCTGCGTTTTACCCTCTTTTGCCCGATATTTCTCGCCGTTTATGCCATTAATGGCGTATCACATAGAGAGAAACTGCATAAAAAATCGATAAAAGCCGTTTTTGACCCCGGAGGCTGGTGCGTTTTGGCAACAGCGGTTATGCTGCTGATTCTGCTAAGGGCTTGCGATTCCCCAGGTGACCATGCGGGCTGGGCAGTTGAAAAAGGTGTCTGCAATCAACTGCATAGCTATTCAATCCGCGGTTGCAACGATTGCGCTCGATCAGGAAAGGTTTTGTATCAGTTTGCGATACAAGTTCAATTCTATGATTCACCCCTGTTTTGGAGGAAGTTACGGATGGTCACCCAACGTAAAAAGTGGTTATCGGGTGTTGTTGCCGGCCTGCTGATGGCCGCGTCCGTCACGGCGTCAGCCGAGGAAAAAACGCTGCACGTCTATAACTGGTCCGACTATATTGCGCCGGACACCTTAGCCAAATTCCAGAAAGAAACCGGCATTAAAGTGGTGTACGACGTCTTTGATTCCAACGAAGTGTTGGAAGGCAAACTGATGGCGGGCAGCACCGGTTATGATCTGGTAGTGCCTTCATCCAACTTCCTTGAGCGCCAGTCCAAGGCCGGTATTTTCGAGCCGCTCGACAAGAGCAAGATGCCGAACTACAAAAACCTTGATCCCGAAATGCTGCAGCTGGTGGCGCACAATGACAAGGACAACAAGTACGGCATCCCTTACCTGATGGTGACCACCGGCATCGGTTATAACGTCGACAAAGTGAAGGCGGTGCTGGGTAAAGACGCGCCGGTCGACAGCTGGGATCTGATCCTCAAGCCGGAAAACCTCGAGAAGCTGAAAAGCTGCGGCGTTTCCTTCCTGGATGCACCTAGTGAGGTTTACGCCACCGTGCTGCACTACCTGGGCAAGGATCCCAACAGCACCAACGCAGCGGATTACACCGGTGCGGCCAACGATCTGCTGCTTAAGCTGCGGCCGAACATCCGTTACTTCCACTCTTCTCAATACATCAATGACCTGGCGAACGGTGATATCTGCGTAGCGATAGGCTGGTCTGGTGACGTAATGCAGGCGGCCAACCGCGCCAAAGAGGCGAAGAACGGCGTGAACGTGGCTTATGCTATCCCGAAAGAAGGGGCGCTGACCTATTTTGACATGTTTGCCATGCCGGCAGATGCCAAAAACAAGGACGCCGCCTACCAGTTCCTGAACTTCCTGATGAAGCCTGATGTGATGGCCGGTATCAGCAACTACGTTTATTACGCCAACGCGGTGAAGGACTCCACCCCGCTGGTGAAAGCGGAAGTGCGTGATAATCCGAACGTCTACCCACCGGCCGATCTGCGTGCCAAGCTGTTCACGCTGAACGTGCAGTCGCCGAAGTTGGATCGTGTGATTACCCGCGCCTGGACTAAAGTTAAAAGCGGACGCTAGTACTCAGGGCCCAAAATGCCGGGCCCGGCTTTCAGTGTTGTCTTGACCAGCAGGCGGGGCTACCCGCCTGCATTGCCATTTTGGGCCATGGCAATCGCCGTGGTTTTTTGTACTGTTTGCACCGGAGAGCACCCCGATTGAACGACGCTATCCCTCGTCCTCAAGCCAAGTCGCAGAAGGTCTTCACCCCTCTGCTGGAAATCCGTAACCTCACCAAAACCTTTGACGGCCAAAACGCGGTCGAAGACGTTAGCCTGACCATCTATAAAGGCGAAATATTTGCCCTGCTGGGCCCCTCCGGCTGCGGCAAGTCAACGCTGTTGCGCATGTTGGCCGGTTTTGAACAGCCGACGGAAGGGCAAATCGTGCTCGACGGGCAAGACATGTCGCACGTGCCGCCCTACCAGCGGCCGATTAACATGATGTTCCAGTCCTACGCGCTATTCCCGCACATGACGGTGGAGCAAAACATCGCCTTCGGCCTGAAACAGGACAAGATGCCGCGTGGGGAAATCGCCGAGCGAGTGGCGGAAATGCTGTCGCTGGTGCATATGCAGGAGTTCGCCAAACGCAAGCCGCACCAACTTTCCGGCGGTCAACGCCAGCGTGTGGCGCTGGCGCGCAGCCTTGCCAAGCGGCCAAAGCTGCTGCTGCTGGATGAGCCGATGGGCGCGCTGGATAAAAAACTGCGTGACCGCATGCAGCTGGAAGTGACGGACATTCTTGAGCGCGTCGGCGTGACCTGCGTGATGGTCACCCACGATCAGGAAGAGGCGATGACCATGGCAGGCCGTATCGCCATCATGAATCGCGGCAAGTTTGTGCAGATCGGCGAGCCGGAAGAGATCTACGAACACCCGAACAGCCGTTTCAGCGCCGAGTTTATCGGTTCGGTCAACGTATTTGACTGCGTGCTGCAAGAGCGTCAGGAGGATGCTCTGATCCTGCAAAGCCCCGGTTTGCGTCATGCAATCAAAGTAGACTCCGACGCCTCGGTGGTGGACGGGGTGCCGATCCAGGTTGCGCTGCGACCGGAAAAAATCATGCTGTGCGAAGAGATCCCGGAAGATGGCTGCAACTTTGCCGTGGGGGAGGTGGTGCACATTGCCTACCTCGGCGATTTGTCGATCTACCACGTGAAGCTGCTCAGCGGCCAGATGCTCAGCGCCCAATTGCAAAACGGTCACCGTTTCCGCAAAGGGATGCCGACCTGGGGCGACGAAGTGCGGCTGTGTTGGGAAGCCGACAGCTGTGTCGTGTTAACGGTGTGAATGGCGAAGGTGAGGAATAATCATTATGACAATGCTTGCTGAACGCACGCCGCCGGAACCGCCGGCCAACGGGCCCGGCCCGCTGAAAGCCTTTTTCCAGCGCCTGCAAATGGCCCACGGCCGCAAACTGGTGATTGCGGTGCCGCTGCTGTGGCTGACGTTGCTGTTCCTGCTGCCGTTCCTGATTGTGTTCAAGATCAGCCTGGCGGAGCTGGCGCTGGCGGTGCCGCCTTACACTGACCTGATGAGCTGGGCTGACGGGAAGCTGGATATTGCGCTCAACTTTGCCAATTACCTGCAACTGACCGACGACCCGTTATATCTGGACGCCTATCTGCAGTCGCTGCAGGTGGCGGCGGTATCGACGGTATGCTGCCTGATCATTGGCTATCCGTTGGCCTGGGCAGTGGCGCACAGCAAAGCGTCAACCCGCAATATTTTGCTGCTGTTGGTGATCCTGCCGTCGTGGACCTCATTTTTGATCCGCGTATATGCCTGGATGGGCATATTGAAAAACAACGGTATCCTTAACAATTTCCTGCTGTGGCTCGGGGTTATCGATCAGCCGCTGGTGATCCTGCATACCAATCTGGCGGTCTATATCGGCGTGGTGTATTCCTATCTGCCGTTTATGGTGCTGCCGATTTATACCGCCCTGACGCGGCTGGATTATTCGCTGGTAGAGGCTTCGCTGGATCTGGGCGCCAAACCGCTGAAAACCTTTTTCAGCGTGATTGTGCCGCTGACCCGTGGCGGCATCATTGCCGGCTCGATGCTGGTGTTTATCCCGGCGGTCGGCGAATTCGTGATCCCGGAACTGCTGGGCGGGCCGGACAGTATTATGATTGGCCGGGTACTGTGGCAGGAGTTCTTTAACAACCGCGATTGGCCGGTGGCTTCGGCGGTGGCTACCGTGATGTTGCTGCTGTTGATTTTGCCGATTCTCTGGTTCCACAAGCACCAGAACAAGGAAATGGGGGGGCAGGGATGAACAACTTGCCGGTAGTGCGTTCACCGTGGCGTATCGCTATTTTGGTGCTCGGTTTCACCTTCCTGTATGCGCCGATGCTGATGCTGGTGATTTACTCGTTCAACAGTTCGAAACTGGTGACGGTGTGGGCGGGCTGGTCGACGCGTTGGTATACCGCGTTATTCCATGATTCGGCGATGATCAGCGCCGTCGGGCTCAGCCTGACCATTGCTGCCGCCTCAGCCACCGCCGCCGTTGTGCTTGGCGCGATTGCTGCTGTGGTGATGGTACGTTTTGGCCGTTTTCGCGGTTCAACCGGCTTTGCCTTTATGCTGACCGCACCGCTGGTTATGCCGGATGTGATTACCGGTCTGTCGCTGCTGCTGCTGTTTGTGGCGATGGGGCATACGCTGGGTTGGCCGTCGGAACGCGGCATGTTCACCATCTGGCTGGCGCACGTCACCTTCTGTACTGCCTATGTTTCGGTGGTGATCAGTTCGCGCCTGCGTGAATTGGATCGCTCGATCGAAGAGGCCGCGATGGATTTGGGCGCGACCCCGTTGAAGGTGTTTTTCGTGATCACGCTGCCAATGATTGCACCGGCGCTGGTTGCTGGCTGGATGTTGGCATTCACGCTGTCGCTGGATGACCTGGTGATTGCCAGCTTCGTCGCCGGGCCGGGCGCGACCACCTTGCCGATGCTGGTGTTCTCCAGCGTGCGTATGGGGGTTAATCCGGAAATCAACGCCCTGGCCAGTTTGATATTGCTGGTGGTCGGCGTTATCGGCCTGATTGCATGGTGGTTTATGGCGCGCTCGGAAAAACAGCGATCGCGCGAATTACAAAAGGCTGCCCGTAGCTGAGTCTGATTAAACCTGCTATTTTTGCAATTATTGGTATTGCAATTGATTACCTGACTTTATATATCTCGTTTGAGTATACCCTATAGCTTTAGAGTTACAGCCAGGCGGCCAGCTCGCTCATCCCCAGGCATTGTAGGGGCGCCGTATGCTGCGCCCGCATTAATCGGGGCGAATTTATTCGCCCCCTACGGTCACTGGGGTGAGCGACAAATCTGTCTGGAACAGATTTGAAAGTTGTAACTTGAAAGACGACGGGTATAGGCGGCGTTTCATTGCGGAACATGGACATGTCAGACATGCTGAACAGCAGGCAGGGAATGAGAACGACTTCAGATGCGCCAGTACCGGTGATGGTGGCCGGTACGGCGATGGTGGCTATCAAATGCATCAGCGTGCTGTTGCTGTTGGGTGAACTGGGCGTCGATGGCGCTCAGGAGTTTGTCAGCACCAGCGCCCAGGCCTGGGATTCCACCCTGATATTTTTGGCCGGTCTGGTGCTGCTGTGCCTGCAAATCAGCTGCGGTTTTGCGGTAATGCGCGGTCGCAATTGGGGACGTTGGGTCTACGTGGCCTGTCAGTGTGCGGTGGTCGGTTATTTGCTGTTGGCGACCATTGGCAGCTTTCTACCCGAGGTCTTTACCGTGGAGGGGGAAACCAGCGGCCAAATTCTGCACGTGTTGATCCTGCAGAAAATCCCCGATGTTGTCATCCTGGCATTATTGTTTGTTCCCGCCGCCAGCCGCCGCTATTTCGCCGCGCACAATTGAGATTTTAAGGGCGTAGAGTGATAAACTCTGCGCCCTTAATTATTCACCCCGAACTCAGAGTCAACTTAATGCATTGCGCCTTGTATACGGCGGGCACCTGCCGTTCTTGTCAGTGGCTGGAAAAGCCTTACCCGCAGCAGCTGACAGACAAACAGCATCATCTGCAATCCCTGCTGGAAGAACGTGACGTTGCCCAGTGGTTGGCGCCGATCGCCGGCGAGCAGAGCGCATTTCGCAATAAGGCCAAGATGGTGGTCAGCGGTAGCGTAGAGCGCCCGTTGCTCGGCATGCTGCACCGCGATGGCACGCCGGTTGATTTGAGTGCCTGTCCGCTGTATCCCGCCAGTTTTGCGCCCATGTTCGCGGTGTTGAAAAGTTTTATCGCCCGCGCCGGTTTGACGCCCTACAACGTGGCGCGTAAGCGCGGGGAACTGAAGTACCTGCTGCTGACCGAAAGCACCCACAGTGGTGGCGTGATGCTGCGCTTTGTACTGCGTTCAGAGAGTAAATTGGCACAGCTGCGGGCGGCGTTGCCGTGGTTACAGCAGCAATTGCCACAACTCAGGGTGATCTCCGCCAATATTCAGCCAGTGCATATGGCGATTATGGAAGGAGAGCGTGAGATCCCGCTGAGCGAACAGCAGGCGCTAGAAGAGCAATTTAATCAGGTGCCGTTGTATATCCGCCCGCAAAGCTTTTTCCAGACTAACCCCAAGGTGGCGGCTGAACTGTACGCTACCGCTCGTGACTGGGTTCGTGCATTGGGGATCGAAAGCATGTGGGATCTGTTCTGCGGTGTGGGGGGATTTGGCCTGCACTGTGCGCAGAAGGAAACCCGCTTGACCGGGATTGAGATCAGCGCCGAGGCGATTGCCTGTGCGCGTCAGTCAGCGGAAACGCTGGGCCTGCAGCAGGTTGATTTCCAGGCGTTGGATTCCACGCGGTTCGCCACCACCGAAGGCAGCGTGCCTCAACTGGTACTGGTCAATCCGCCACGGCGCGGCATCGGTAAAGCCTTATGCGAATACCTGAATCAGATGGCACCCGGCTATATTCTGTATTCGAGCTGTAACGCCGAGACGATGGCGAAAGACATTGAGATGTTGCCGGATTACCGCATTGAGCGCGTGCAACTGTTTGATATGTTCCCCCATACCGCCCACTATGAAGTGCTGACGCTGCTGGTACGCCAGTAAAGGCGTTTTTGAGACAAGGTGGCGGCAGTAGAGGGTAAGTTTGAGCCAGGGCGTGGAACACCACGCCCTGGCGAGATCTTACTGCGGGAACCACTTGTCGTTGATGGCTTTGTAGGTGCCGTCCGCCTTGATGGCGTCCAGTGCGGTATTCAGCTTGGCCAGCAGCGCCTGGTTGTCCGGGCGAACGGCAATGCCCAGGCCGGTGCCGAAGTATTGTGCATCGGTAACATGCTCACCGACCGGCGCCAATTGCGGGCTGTTCTTCAACCACTCGTTGACCACCGCGGTATCACCGAATACGCCGTCAATACGGCCATTTTTCAGTTCGAGAATGGCGTTCTGGTAGCTGTCATAAGAGACGGTATTAATCTCCGGGTGTTTGTCCTGCATGTATTTTTGGTGGGTAGTGCCGTTCTCCATGCCGATCTTTTTGCCTTTCAGATCCGCCAGCGAGCTGAATTTGCCTTTCTGCGCGATCACGATCGCTGAGTTGGCATAATAAGGTTGGGTAAAGGAAACCTGCTTGCTGCGCTCTGGCGTGATGTCCATACCGGAAATCACCGCGTCGTATTTTTTGAATTTCAGGGCGGCGATCAGGCTGTCGAACGCCTGATTGGTAAAGGTGCATTCGGCTTTCATTTGCTTGCACAGCGCGGTAGCCAGATCGATATCAAACCCGACAATCTTGTTGCTGGCATCCAGCGATTCGAAGGGAGGATAGGTGGCGGAAGAGGCGAAGCGAATGGTCTCGGCTGCACTGGCGTTGAAGGCGATGCCCGCCAATACCGTAGCGGCAAGTAATAGTTTTTTCATGCGTAAAGCTCCTGTCTGCAAGTCTGCGTGTTTTTATCTCTTCACCGCTTGATTTTACTGACAATAACCCAAAGGTTTAGGCGGCTGTTTATCGACGTTTACCCTGACATTTAATGCATTAATATGCAATATAAATGATTAAAAAATTACAGCGGAAATAAAAAAGCCCCGCGCGATGGCAGGGCTCCGAGACCTGAGGAGGCGGGCTCAGTTGCGGCGCTCGAAGGCCAGCGCCCGACGCTCGACCACGCGCATCAACAACGTCAGCAGGCCGTTGACGCACAGATACACCAACCCGGCGGCACCAAACACCATCACGTCGTAGGTACGGCCATACATCAGCTGGCTGTATCCCATCACTTCCATCAGGGTAATGGTATAGGCCAGCGAGGTGCTCTTGAACACCAACACCACTTCGTTGGAGTAAGACGACAGCGCACGCTTGAAGGCAAAGGGCAGCAGGATACGCAACGACTGGGCACGCGACATGCCAAGCGCTTCGCAAGATTGCCACTGACCGGCAGGGATCGCCCTCACGGCACCGTAAAACAGTTGGGTAGTGTAGGCCGCGCTGTTCAGCGCCAATGCGATCATCGCACACAGCCACGGCTGTGACAGCAGATCCCACAACCACGGATATTCGCGGATCGCCGGGAACTGGCCGGGGCCGTAGTAGATCAGGAAGATCTGCACCAGCAGCGGCGTACCGGTGAACAGGGTGATATAGATTTTCACCAGCGGCGTCAGGATCGGCGTTTTCAGCGTCAGGATCACCGTCAGCACCAATGACAGCAGCAGTGCCACGATCAGGGCGGTAACGGTCAGCGTCAGGCTGGTGTGCAGCCCTTTGATAATTTCCGGCAAGAACTCAAACATCAGGCTGGCCCCCGCTCAAAGCGCGTGGTGCGCAGTTCAATACGTTTGATGATGTATTGGCTGAACAGGGTAACCACCAGATAGATTGCCGCCGCGATCACATACCAGGTAAAGGGCTCCTGAGTGCGAGTGGCGATACTCTTGGTCTGCAGCATCAGGTCGTTAACGCTGATCAGCGACACCAGCGCGGTGTCCTTCAGCAGAACCAACCACTGGTTGCCCAGCCCCGGCAGGGCGTGGCGCCACATCTGCGGCATGATCAGGCGAAAGAAAATCGCTGGGGTGCTCATCCCCAGAGCCTGACCGGATTCCCATTGCCCTTGCGGTACCGCTTTCAGCGCCCCGCGCAATGTTTGCGACGCATAGGCGGAATAGAGCAGGGCGAGGGCAATCACGCCGCACAGGAACGGGCTGACTTCGAAATTATCAATCGCCAGTTGGACGGGCAGTTGGAACAGGCCAAAGTTCAGGGTGAAGCCGTCGGACAGCATCAACAGCAGCTGCGATGAGCCGAAATAGATGAACAGCACCACCAGAATTTCCGGCAGGCCGCGTAACAGCGTGACCCAGGCGGTGCCGAGCCAACTGACCACTTTCCAGCGAGATGACTCCCAGACGGCAAACAGCATCGCCAGGATCAACCCGAGGATAAGGGCGCAAACGGCAAGGCCGACGGTCATCCCGGCGGCGCTTGCTAGAGGTTGAATTTCATTCATGGGGATAGATTACTGCTGGAACCATTTTTTGTAGATGGTTTCGTAAGTCCCATCCTGTTTGATCTTGTCGAGGGCGGCGTTGAACTTGCCCTGCAGATCGGTATTTTTCTGACGAACGGCAATGCCCAGCCCGGTACCGAAGTAGTCTTTGTCGGTCACCTTATCGCCTACCGCGGCCAGAGCGGCATTCTGTTTCAGCCATTCGTTGACCACTGCGGTGTCACCAAATACTGCATCAACGCGACCATTCTTCAGATCCAAAATGGCGTTCTGATAGCTGTCGTAAGGCACGGTGGTGATTTCAGGGTGCTTATCGGTCAGGTATTTCTGGTGCGTCGTGCCGTTCTGCACGCCCACTTTTTTGCCTTTCAGCGCCGCTACGTCGGCAACTTTGCCCTTCTGGGCGACAAACAGCGCGGAGTTGTCGTAATACGGCTTGGTAAACAGCACCTGTTTTTCACGTTCAGGCGTGATGTCCATACCGGCCATCACTGCGTCAAAACGCTTGAACTTCAGGCTTGGGATCAGACTGTCGAAAGCCTGATTGGTGAAGCTGCATTCGGCCTGCATCTCTTTGCACAGCGCATTGGCCAGATCGACGTCAAACCCCTGGATCTTGTTGCCGGCGTCAATAAATTCAAACGGAGGATAAGAAGCTTCGGTAGCGAAACGGATCGTTTCGGCTGCAGAGGCGGAAACGCTGATGCCAGCCAGAACGGCGGCGATTATTAGTTTTTTCATCGCAAACTCCCCAAATTACAGCAAGTAAAATTGTTAGTGTGATAAGTAATTGGCAAACTCGGTGGTCTGTGGCTGCGTGAAGTGGCTGGCATCACCTTGCTCCACCACGTGGCCGTTTTCCATGTACACCACGCGGCTGGCGGTTTTGCGCGCCACTTCCACTTCGTGGGTGACGATCACCTGGGTGATGCCGGTGCCGGCCAGCTCGCGAATGATGCTGACGATTTGGGCGGTGATTTCGGGATCCAGCGCGGCGGTCGGCTCGTCGAACAGCAGCACCTGCGGTTCCATCATCAGCGCACGGGCAATGGCCACACGTTGCTGCTGGCCACCGGAAAGGTGCAGCGGGAAGCGGTCGGCAAAGTCGGTCAGGCGCAAGCGCTTCAGCAACTTGTCGGCGCGCTCCATCGCCTGAGCCTTGGTCAGGCCCAGTACGCGGCACGGCGCTTCGATCAGGTTTTGCACGACGGTAAGATGAGGCCAGAGGTTGTATTGCTGGAATACCATGCCGACGTTCTGACGCAGCTCGCGAATGGCTTTTTCGCCGGGAGCCTGCTTGAAGTCGAATTGATTGCCGGCGATCTGCAACTGACCCGAACGCGGCATTTCCAGCAGGTTCAACACCCGCAGCAATGAACTCTTCCCCGCGCCGCTTGGACCCAGCAGCACTAAAGTTTCCCCTGCTGGGCAATCCAGCGTGATGTCAAACAGCGCCTGATGTGCGCCGTAGTAGCAGTTGATACCGTTAAGTTGAATGCTCATGCGCCAGAATTGAATAGATATTGATGCCGCGAATGTTAACTTCCACAGAATACTTATGCAATCTTTGTGCGTTAAAATTTATTACTGCGCGGCAGGATAGTAAAAGAATAGCACAAGATACCGCGAGTCAGGTTCGAAGGGGGGATTTGTCGTGCACGCTGTGAGGTATGTAGCGAAAATTCTCAAAGTGAACGAATGTTGAGCGGAATCAAGGCATTTTTTTACCCACCGGCATCAGGGCGATGACGGTGGGGCGTGTAAGCTTACTGGTTTTCCAATACCTGACGCAGCGTCCCGCTGGCGGCATGCGGCGGCACGTTCAGATAGCGGATATCATCCACCACCCAACAGGTGCCTTCACGCACCATCAGCACCTCATCCTGCCAGTTGACCGCGCTGCCGCCGTCCTTCTGGTAGCTGAGCTGCACGCGCAGCGGAATATTTTTGGCGTCGGTATTCGGGATGGTAGAAGCGCTGGCGACGCTGGCGCTGGTCGGACCCTGCGCGTTACCGGTAAACAGATCGCCGGTGACCTGATGTTTGCCCGGGTTCTGGTTGGCCGCCACCAGGTCCTGATACAGCACTTTACTCAGGTAAGGTTGCAGCTGCGCCAGACGGTTGCTGTCGGGCAGGGTGGTAGCGGCACCCTGTTGCAGGCGCAGATCGTAAAATTTCTGTGCGACCGTATCCGGGCCGCCTTCCACACAACCGCCGGTACGGGAGCCGATATCCTTGAATGCCGGTTCGACGGTGGTGCAGGCACTCAGTAACAGCGCTAAGGGCAAAACAGCCGCAATCGTTTTTGTTTTCATCTCATTACCTTATGTGAAAGTCTCTACCATGAAGACCATTAGCCTACAGTATAAATGCGATTTCAGGCCTTGCATTCGTACTGCGTGCCATTTCAATACAGAACATAATGCCAAATCAATGGTCAGATAAGTGCGATGAATCAATCAAGCAAGGAGTTTTCATGCAGCTTTCCACTACCCCGACCCTGGAAGGGTTTACTATTACCGAGTACTGCGGCGTTGTCACCGGCGAGGCCATTTTGGGCGCCAATATTTTCCGTGATTTTTTTGCCGGTGTGCGTGACATCGTGGGTGGCCGTTCGGGCGCTTATGAGAAAGAGCTGCGTAAAGCGCGCCTGATTGCCTTCCGGGAGTTGGAAGAGCAGGCGAAAGAATTGGGGGCCAACGCGGTGGTCGGCATTGATATCGATTACGAAACCGTCGGTAAAGACAGCAGCATGTTAATGGTGACCGTCAGCGGTACCGCGGTGAAAGTCAGCCGCTAATCCTTTCTTTGCCCCCGGCCATGACCGGGGGCATTCGTTTATCCTACTTTGTGTTCTTCCACTTTTAGCGGGCGATGTTCCTGCGGTTTGGCCGCTGGGGCAGGGTGATGCTGTGCCTGTTGAATCTGCGGCTGATGGAACGGTGTCGGTGCGTTATGCGACATCATGGCATTTGGCCGTGGTTGAACCGGCTGTGGGTGAAGAATGTTAGCCTTGGGCGCGACGTGTTCGACAGGTTTGATGGCCGGCAGCTGCGCCCTTTGCTGTACGCTGACAGGTGTCGGTAGATGTTGTTCAGACGTACGAGCCGGTCGGATCTCGGCCTGATGAACGGGGGCCGAGACTGTCGCTGAGTGCGGGCGCACGGCCGCCTGTGTTGAATGAGCGAAACTCGGCAGGGTCATTGGCTGCTGAACATGGGCGACCGGCGTCACTGCATGGGGGGCCGACGTTCCTGCATGGGTAAAGTTCGGCGCCGTCATCGGTTGGTGTTCATTGGCTGCGACGGGCGGCGTAAAATGTGGCTGTTGCAGGTTGGCAACCTTAGGGGCTGCATAAGGCGTTGGTGCGGCAAAATGCGGCACCTGATTGACTGGCGCGTTGTGGTAGTTATTCACCGTGGTGCTGCGATTCACATTATTGTATTGGTTGATATTGGTGACACGGTTAATCACCGTGGTGGAGTGCGAGATATAAGGCGCATTGTTATAAACCACCGGTTGACGCCGATCATTCCAGCGCACGTCCCAGCTATGCCAGCCGTCATTATGCTGGTTGATCAATGCCCCGACCGCGACGCCCACGCCAAAACTGATCGCGCCTGCCGCCAGCATATCGCCACTGCTGTAGCCTGAGGCACTCTGATAGTGATAGCTCGGGTAGGCGGGGACGGGCTCGCCATAGGCCACCCAGGGATCGTAACGCGGCACGTAAACCACATCCGGCTGGCTGGGCTCAATGACAATGGTTTGCGCCGGCGCAACCACGACGCTTTGCGGATAGGGTTGCGGTTCAACGTATCGGGTCGAGGGCGTGACGACCACCCTTTGCTGTGGCGACGTTTTCAGCGAGCCTTTGGCGGCGGCGCGTTGGCGCATGACCTGAATGGCGTTCATCACGTCGGTAGGGTCGTTGAGATAAGCGCTGCCCAGCGCGGTGGTCCAGGGAATATTTTTGGCCATCTGATCCAGCACGTCAGGAAACAGTACCAAACCGCGTACGCTGGGGTCCCAGGGTTGGGCATCAGCGGCCGCGGTGAGCGCCGCCGGTTGCAGGCCGCGGTTTTGCGCCAGCCAGCCATCCGCCGCGCTGATTTGATCGGGATAACCCGCTGCGGCCAGCACCTGCGCCAACAGTTTGTCAGGAAAAAGCGCCACCGGGCTGACCAGTTGATACAATTGATCGGCACTCAGTGGCGTATAGGTTGATGCTGCCGCGGGCGTGGCCACAGCAGGTGCGGTTCCCCCCATGGTATTGGCCACCGTTTTTTGGTCACAGCCGCTGAGCGGCAGCATGGCGATGCAGATCAGCCAGGCGACAGGGTTGAGCTTAAACATGAGCGACTCACTTTTATCAGCGCAGGTAATACTATGAAGCTATCATCTGCCATGGAGTCCGCCAGCGCAGCGCAACACTCACTTGCACATCTGGCCTCTCTGTCATCATTTATTGATCAACTTGATTATTGGATACAGATTAATCAATTTAAGTTACAAATTTGAGCCGCTAGCCGGCAGGAGGGATTCGTGAAAATCTGGCCAGGGATATTTGCTGCCGCATTGCTTGCCGGCTGCCAAAGCGCGCCGCAAAGCACCACCATTGACCGGGGCGACTATCAGTTGGAAACCCTGCATCAGGCGCAGGGAGCAGACCAGCGCATTCGTTTTCTGGTGATGCATTACACCGCAGAAGATTTTCATTCCTCGCTTAAAACCCTGACGGATGAACACGTCAGCGCGCACTATCTGCTGCCCGCGCACCCGCCATTGGTACAGGGCAAACCGGTGGCGTTTCAACTGGTGCCTGAAGCCCTGCGCGCATGGCATGCCGGGGCCAGCACCTGGCGCGGCAGAACTAACCTGAATGATACCTCGATAGGGATTGAAATCGTCAATCGCGGGTTCAACCACACCCTGTTGTTTACCCATTGGCAGCCCTATACGCCGCAGCAAATAGCCCTGTTGATCCCGCTGAGCCGCGACATCATTCAGCGCTATGGCATTCAACCGACCGACGTAGTGGGGCACAGCGATATAGCGCCCCAGCGCAAGCAGGACCCGGGTCCGTTATTCCCCTGGCGGCAACTGGCGCAGGCCGGTATTGGCGCCTGGCCGGACGAGCAACAGGTGCAGAAGCTGCTGGCCGGGCGCGACAGGCGGGCGACCGTGCCCCTGGCGCCCCTGATTGAAAAGCTGGCGCGTTACGGTTATGGCATTGACGCTCAGTGGGACGTCAGGCAGCAGAAGAACGTGCTGGCGGCGTTTCAGATGCATTTCCGGCCCAGCGATTATCGCGGTGAGCCGGATGCGGAGACAGAGGCGATCGTTGATGCATTGCTGTTGAAGTACGGCGCGGCCCGCTAATTAAAGGCCGTGCAGTTTACCGTGTTCTTTCAGCCAGCGAGCGGTGCGGGAAATGCCTTCATCGAGCGAAACGATGGGCCGGTAATCCAACTCCTGCTGGGCACGGGTGGTGTCCAGCGTCAGATCAAAATTGAGCTTGGCGACCCCATAGTGGGTCAGCACCGGCTCTTTCTCGCTTTTGCTGCCGAGTTTCTCCATGCCGCGCGCCATCATATCGAGCATGGGGTAGGGCACTGAGCGGATCCGGCACTTCATTCCCAGTTCGTCAATTAACTGCTGCACCACGCTGCGCAACTGACGTGGCTGCTGGTTGGTGATGTTATAAGCACGGCCGGACGGGGTATTTTCTTTCTGGGTGGCCAGCCACATGGCATGCACCGCATTTTCCAGATAGGTCATGTCCACCAGTGCCGCGCCGCCGCGTGGCAGCAGCAGGTTGCCGTAGCGTTTGATCATCTGCAACAGGCGCGGCAGCATCACTTTGTCATGCGGCCCGAACAACCCCTGAGGACGCAGGATGGTGAAGTGGGTTTGCGGGTTGGACATCGCCAACTGCTGGATCACCTGTTCACCGGCGGCTTTGCTGCGCGCAAACTCGTTGGCATAGCGCGCAGGGCGGAAGTCTTCGGTAATGTTGCGATGGTGATGGTAATCGAAGTAGATCGCCGGCGAAGAGATATGGATAAACTGCGAAACGCCGTAGGCCGCTGCCCACTCGCCCAAGCGACGGGTAGCGCGCACGTTGGCCAGTTCGAAGGCTTCTTCGGTGCCCCACGGCGAGGTGAAGCTGGAACAGTGCCACAGCACGTCCACGTCGGCCAGCATGGCTTTGGCCTGCGATGAGATCAGGTTGGTGAGATCGGCATGAATGAATTCAGCGCCCATTTTTTCCAGCAGACTGCCCATGGCCTGGTTGCGGCCGGTGGCACGCACTTTAATGCCCTGGCGGCGGAGATATTCAACGGCGTTACGGCCTAACCCACTGGTTGCACCGGTGACCAATACCTTCATAACGAACTCTATTCTCACCAAAAATCAGAATGCTGACGGCCTTCAGCGGCGTTCCAGCAAATAAGATGCCATTCTTCCGTTATTTCGTGCGCTATGCAATCGGAAAGGACCTAACCGCCGCAGTAAACTGTGCGGTTGATCGACAAATAAACGATGTTCAGGACATATTACGCGGGTTCTCTTCGGCCAGCCTGGCGATACGGCGTGCCATACCGCGAAAAATGAACAGGTGAGCGGGCATCATGGCGAACCAATACAGCAGCCCGCTAAAACCGGCAGGGTGCCACCAGGCACGCACATCCAGGGTGCGGTGGTCGCCATGATCTTTGATGGTGAACACCAGCCGGCCCAACCCCGGTGCTTTCATACCGAACAGCAACGCCAACTGCCGCAGCGGTTTGATGGTAATGACCTTCCAGCCATCGACCAGGTCGCCAATGGCCAACGTCTCACGCTGGGGGCGGCCATAAACCACGCGATTGCCGATCATGTCGTCCATGCGGGCACGGATTTTCCACAGGATATTGGCGTAAAAATAGCCCTCTTTCCCGCCCAGTTGCTGCACCGTATGCCACAGTGCCTGGCTGGATGCCTGGGTTTCCAGCGAACAGCCCGCCTGTTTCGGGTAGAAGCCATAGCCTGGTCGCCAGCGGGCTCGCGCTTCCGGATCGTAGCCCCAGTCGGCGGAGTCGACCACTTCTTCCTCGCGCCGCAGGGTAGCCGTCACCGCCTGATCGAAGGTTTGCAGCGTCTGCGGAATCAGCGCCTGTAGCGGTTTACCGTCGGCGGGAAGATCGTGGTTCAACCCCTGGATCAACGCATTGGCGATCGAGGTGGGTACCGAGGTGATCATGCTGATGAACCATACCGAGATAAACCGGGTGGGTAAGGGGATGGGGATCAGCCAGCGTTTTTTGCCGCTGATGGCAATGAAGCGTTCAAACATGGTTTGATAACTGATGTACTCCGGGCCGGCGACGTCAAAAATGCGGTTTTCTTCCGCCGGGTGCGCCAGCAGATCGGCCAGATACACCAGCAGATTTTCCAACGCGACCGGCGAGGATTTGGAGCGCACCCAACGCGGTGGGGTCAGCACCGGCAGGTTGTAGACCATATCGCGCATAATTTCGAAGGCCGCCGAACCGGGGCCGACAATGATGCTGGCGCGCAACTCGGTGACCGGTACGCCGCTCTGGCGCAAGATCTCCCCGGTCAGCTTGCGTGCTACCAGGTGCGGTGAGCTCTCGCCTTCCGGTTGCAGCGCACCGAGAAAAATGACCTGTTTTACGCTGGCGTTGCGTAGCGCATCGCGCAGGTTTTCCGCCGCCTGGCGTTCTTTTTCGATAAAGTCATCACCGTCGCCCATGCCGTGGATCAGATAATAAACGGCGTCGATCTCCCACAGCGCGGCGGTCAGGGTTTCCGGTTGGTAGACGTCCACGTACTGGCAGTTGACCTGCGGCCAATGCTGCTCCTGAAGCCATTCGAGGCGGCGCGCGGCGGCGGTAATGCTGTGTCCCTGTTCGATCAGGTGGGGAATCAGGTTCTGGCCAATATAGCCGCTGGCTCCAAGAACCAATACGCGTTGAGGTGTCATTAGCGCTGCCTTATGCAGTGGAAGTCGATGACAGCATGCCAAACTCAGGGTTTAAATGCACTTTTTGTGTGGTTATGCGGGCGTTGCATCCACCGTCAGGCAGCGTCACACTACGCACCGTTTGTCCGTGCTAAGCCGAAAAAACATGAAACTCAATGCCGTTTGTTATGCCCTGTTAGGTCTGGCGCTGATCGCCAGTTTATTTTTCCTGCATCCGATTTGGATGTGGTGGCTGTTGGCTAACCTGCTGACGTTATTGGTGTACGGTGTCGATAAACTGGCCGCGCGCAAGGGATGGCGTCGGGTGCCTGAAAGCACGTTATTGGTGTTCGGGCTGGTGGGGGGCTGGATTGGGGCGATTGTCGCGCAGCAATTGTTCCGTCACAAAACCCAGAAACAGCCGTTCAAAAGTTGGTTTATCTTCAGCGTAGTGTTGAACGTCGCGGCGACGCTGGCGATCTGGTACTGGGTTTACGGCCGCTGGATCCTCTAAAACACGGGGCGTGTTAGCGCCCCGTTGAGGCAATGCATCAGGCATGCTGCCTGAGGAATTGTTGCCACAAATCGACGACCCGCTGTAAATCCTGACGGCTGACGTCGAGGTGGGTCAGAATGCGCGTCAGCGGCCCGCTGCTGATCAGCACGCCGCGCTCCCGCATCCAGGGGCCCAGTTTAGCCGCCAATTCGGCGGATTGACGCAGGTATAACACGTTGGTTTGCGCGCCCGGTTCGGCGATCTCCACGCCAATATTTTGCAGCTGCTGCTCCAGCCACCTGGCGTTATCGTGATCTTCTCGCAGCCGTTCGACATTATGCTCCAGCGCATAGAGTCCCGCTGCGGCCAGGATGCCGGCCTGGCGCAGGCCGCCGCCGGTCATTTTGCGCCAGCGTATCGCTTGCTGAATAAAGGCTTCGCTGCCGCACAGCAACGAGCCTACCGGAGCGCCCAGCCCTTTTGACAGGCAAATGGTGAAGGTGTCGCAATACTGGACGATCTCTTTCAGCGGCACATTCAGCGCGATGGCGGCGTTGAAGATGCGCGCCCCGTCGATATGCAGTGCCAGCTTGTGTTCACGGCTGAATTGCCAGGCCTGTTGCAGGTACGCCAGCGGTAACACGCGGCCGCTGATGGTGTTTTCCAGGCTCAGCAGTCGGGTTCTGGCAAAGTGAATATCATCGGGTTTAATGGCCGCCGCAACCTTGTCCAGCGGCAGGGTACCGTCCGGGTTGGCTTCAATCGGCTGCGGTTGGATGCTACCCAATACCGCGGCACCGCCGGCTTCGTATTTATAGTTATGCGCCTGCTGGCCGACAATGTATTCGTCACCGCGCTGGCAATGGCTCAGTAGCGCCACCAGGTTTGCCTGGGTGCCGCTCGGCAAGAACAGCGCCGCCTCTTTACCGGACAGGCTAACCGCTTCCGCCTCCAGTGCGTTGACCGTGGGGTCATCGCCGTATACATCATCACCGACTTCGGCCTGGGCCATGGCTTCGCGCATAGCGGTGCCGGGGCGAGTGACGGTGTCGCTGCGTAGATCAATAAGCATAAAAATCCTTAGCGCCAATGAGAGGAACGGTTTCTATCATAGCGGGATTATTGCGTGGCAAAAACGGAAAGTGACAGGCGCGGCGGTAGCCGCGCCTGCAGAAGGGTTAACGCAACCAGTTGGTTTTCGCCAGTTCGACCACTTCATCGCCGCGGCCGTTGATGATCGCCCGCAGCATATACAGGCTAAAGCCCTTGGCCTGCTCGAATTTGATCTGCGGCGGCATCGCCAGCTCCTGCTTGGCGGTGACGACATCCAGCAACGCCGGGCCGGGGTGTGCCAGCATTTCCTGCAGTGCGCCGTCCAGATCCGAAGCTTTCTCCACGCGAATGCCCTTGATGCCGGCGGCGTTGGCTATCGCCGCAAAGTCAGGGTTATGCAGGTCGGTGCCGTCGGTCAGATAGCCCCCGGCCTTCATTTCCATGGCCACAAAGCCCAAAACGCTGTTGTTGAAGATCACAATCTTGACCGGCAGTTTTAGCTGGGCTAACGACAGGAAGTCGCCCATCAGCATAGTGAAACCGCCGTCGCCGCACATGGCGATCACCTGTTTGTTCGGTTCGGTTGCCTGTGCGCCAATCGCCTGTGGCATGGCGTTGGCCATCGAACCGTGGTTGAACGAACCGAGCAGGCGGCGTTTGCCGTTCATCTTCAGATAGCGTGCAGCCCAAACCGTCGGCGTGCCGACGTCGCAGGTGAAGATGGCGTCGTCGCTGGCGTACTGACTGAGCTGCTGTGCCAGATACTGCGGGTGAATAGGCTGGTCGTCGTTGGCGGTGGCCAGGCCATCCAGATCCTTGCGCGCGTTGCGGTAGTGCTCCAGGGCCTTGTCGAGAAAGGCACTGTCGCTCTTGGGTTCCAACTGCGGCAGCAGGGCGGTGAGGGTGGTGTTGATGTCGCCCACCAGCGCCATATTGACCGGGCAATGTGCCCCGATGCTGCCAGGGTTGATGTCGATCTGAATGATATTGGCATTGGTTGGATAAAACGCGCGGTACGGAAATTGAGTGCCGAGCAGCACCAGGGTATCGGCGTTCATCATCGCGTGGTAGCCGGAAGAGAAACCGATCAGGCCGGTCATGCCGACGCTATAGGGGTTGTCCCATTCGATATGCTCTTTACCGCGCAAAGCATGCACCACCGGTGCCTGCAACAGTTCTGCCAGCTTGACCACTTCATCATGAGAACTGGCGCAGCCGCTGCCGCACATCAGCGTAATGTTCTTCGCCTTGTTCAGGGTTGCAGCCAGCTTGTTCAACTCGCTCATGGGCGGCTGCACCAGCGGTAGCGCAGGGGTGTGCCATACCATGCTGGCGTCTTCCGGCGCCATGCGCAACGCCACGTCCCCCGGCAGCACAATCACCGACACGCCGCGATTGAGGATCGCTTTGCGCATGGCAATCTCCAGCACCCGCGGCAGCTGTTCCGGATTGGAAACCAGTTCGCAGTAGTGGCTGCATTCGCGGAACAGTTCTTGTGGGTGAGTTTCCTGGAAGTAGCCGCTGCCAATCTCGCTGGAGGGAATATGGGCGGCGATGGCCAGCACCGGCACGTGGTTGCGGTGGCAGTCGAACAGACCGTTGATCAGGTGCAGGTTGCCGGGCCCACAAGATCCGGCGCAGACCGCCAGTTGGCCGGTAAGCTGGGCTTCGGCACCGGCGGCAAAGGCGGCGACCTCTTCGTGGCGTGTGCCCAGCCATTCGATGGTGCCCATACGGTGCAGGCTGTCGCTGAGGCCGTTAAGCGAATCGCCGGTGACGCCCCAAATGCGTTTCACACCGGCCTGTTCCAGAGTTTTGGCGATCAGCGTGGCTACGGTTTGCTTCATAATTCCCCCAAGCGTTGTAAAGGCCCCTTCATCTTTCAAGCCACAGCGTTGTTGGCTGCACGTGTGCACCCCAGTCACTGACCTGAGTCAGCTCCTGGGGATACCCACGCTTGCCGCCTAGCTGTGACTTGAAATCTATTGGGTATGATTTATCAGTCTTTCTCAAATAAACGCAGTAATACGCATGGAACCGGGAAAGTGTAGAAGGGGAAGGGAAAACCTGCTTGCCGATAAATGCCCCATCATTGGCGATGGGGCGGCAAGCGTCAGGCGAGGGTGACGTCGCCCTGGAGCTGGCAACTGCAGGCCAGTACGTAGCCTTGGGCGATTTCAGCCGGGGTGAGCGTCATGCTGCTGCTGGTGGTGTAGTCGCCTTCGAGGATGCGCGTTTTGCATGAGCCGCATACCCCGGCGCGACAGGCCGCGTTGACCGGCAACGCGTTCGCTTCCATGGCCGCCAGCAATGTGCTGCCGACCGGAACGCGGAATTCACGCAGCGGTCGGGCGGTGCGCAGCGTTAATCCTTCGCCTTGGCCAATATCGGCTTCTGCTGGAGTATGGAACTGCTCTTTGTGGAAGTGGCTGGCCGGTACGCCAAGCTGCAGGCACAGTTGCTCCGCCTGCGCCATATAAGGTGCCGGGCCGCAGGTCATCACCCTGCGTTCGGTGATATCCGGCGCGGCCTGGCGCAGCACTTCGGCACTGATCCGCCCGCTGAGATAACCTGGCTGGATATCTCGCTCCGCCATCAGCGTCAGCCGCAGCTGCGCATGAGCGGCGCACAGTTCGCGCCATTGCTCGGCGAAAATGGTGTCGGCAGGGGTGCGGACGTTAAAGATCACCGCGATATCACAGGCCGGGCGATTGGCCACCAGCCAACGGCACATGGAGATGATTGGCGTGACGCCGCAGCCGGCGGCCAGCATCAGGTAGCTGTCGGCCGGGTGTTGTTCACAGCTGAACTCGCCCTGAGCATCGGACAGCCACAGGGTGTTGCCAGGTTTAACCTCACGCGTCAGCCAGCGGGAGCCTATGCCGTCCGGCAGACAACGTACGCTGATGCTGAGAAAACGGCTCTGGCCGGGTGAAGAAGATAACGTATAGGCGCGTAGCGTCTCTTCGCTATTGCGAATGCTGACCAGCGCAAACTGACCGGCTTGATAAGGGTAAAAAACGTCGCAGATCAGGTTTAACGTCCAGACGTCGGCGGTTTCCTGCCGGATCGAATGGACCTGCATACGGTTAGGGCAAAGTGGGCTGGGTTGGGTCATAGGGCACCTCAAAAGCAAAGGGGCCGGCATCTGCGGCCCCAAAAAAACGGGATCAACCAAGCAGGGCGTGCAGGTCCTGCTCAACGGTAGTAATCGGGCGCATGCCGAACTTGTCGTTGAGGATCGCCATCAGGTTATCGGTCAGGAAACCCGGTGCCGTCGGGCCAGTGACAATATTTTTCACCCCTAACGACAGCAGCGTCAGCAGGATGACGATCGCTTTCTGCTCAAACCACGACAGGACCAGGCTGAGCGGCAGTTCGTTGACGGTACAACCGAGCGTATCGGCGAGTTTGACCGCCAGCATGATGGCAGAATAGGCGTCGTTGCACTGGCCGACGTCCAGCAGGCGCGGCAAGCCTTCCAGGGTGCCGAAATCCAGCTTGTTGAAGCGATATTTGCCGCAGGCCAACGTCATGATCAGGCAGTCTTGCGGGACGCTGCGGGCAAAATCGGTGAAATAGCTGCGCTCATCGCGGCTGCCGTCACAGCCCCCCACCAGGAAGACGTGACGCAGTTTCTTTTGCGCCACCAAATCGATCACCGTATCGGCGGCGTTGAGCAGCGTCTGGCGGCCAAAGCCGACGGTGATCATATGTTCGATTTCGGTATACGGGAACCCCTTCATGTCTTGTGCCTGGGCGATCACCTGGGTGAAGTCATCTCCTTCCAGATGGTTGACGCCCGGCCAGCCGACGATGCTGCGCGTCCAGATGCGATCGCCGTAGTTGCCGACGTTAGGATCGATAATGCAGTTGGAGGTCATCACGATAGGACCGGGGAATTTGGCAAACTCGGTCTGCTGGTTCTGCCAGCCGCTGCCGTAGTTCCCCACCAGATGCTTGAATTTTTTCAGCTCCGGGTAGCCGTGTGCCGGCAACATTTCGCCGTGGGTGTAGACGTTCACGTCCTGCCCCTCGGTTTGCTCAAGCAGCATGCGCAGATCTTTCAGATCGTGACCGGAGATCAAAATGGCTTTACCTGTCACCGGGCGGACGTTAACCGCGCTTGGCAGCGGATCGCCATAGGTCTGTGTCTCGCCATGATCGAGAATGGCCATCACGTTGAAGTTCATTTTGCCGATGCCCATGGCGTTGTTCAGCAGGGTATCCACATCGCTCGGTTGGGTGCCGAGCCAAGCCATAAAGGCGTGGTAATCGGCGTAGATCTGGTCGTCATATTGGCCCAGCACGTGGGCGTGTTCCATATAGGCCGCCGCGCCTTTCAGGCCGTACAGGCAGAGCATGCGCAGGCCGTGCACGTCGTCGCCGACCTCGGCTTTATCGGTATTCAGAGCGAACTGAGCCGCCTGTTGCAGCAGAGTAGGCATATCGTCACCGGCCAACTGCAACGTGGCTAATGGATGATCCACGCGTACGCTGGCATCCAGCAGGCGACAGCGGGCGGCCAGTGATTCACGCAGAGCAATGGTTTCGCGTGCATAACCGATTATGCGGTCAGAATCGAAGTTGACGTTGGTCAGGGTGGAGAAGAAGGCGCGTGGGGCAAAACTGTCGATATCATGATCGACGATCCCAAGAGCCCGTGCCTGCAGCGCCCAGGCTGACAGCCCTTGTAATGCTGCTACCAGCAGATCCTGCAGGTCTGAAGTTTCCGCCGTTTTACCACACATGCCCTGGGCATAAGAGCAGCCGTTGCCTGCCGGGGTACGAATGGTTTGTTCACATTGCACACAGAACATAATCGCTTCCTTTTTTAAAGTTGCATTTTAAATGCTTGTTTAAGAGCATAGATCGGCAACCGGGGCTTAAAAAGGCTTTTGTGGCGTAACCAAGGGGAAGTTTGATTTAGCGCAATTTTGCTGTGCGGATGGGAATTATTACGCTTTCCGGGGGCGCGCCCCCCGGAAAAGAGGTCAGGAGAACAGGGCGATCAGTACCGGTGCCAGCAGGCTTAGCAGGAAGCCATGCACAATCGCCGGCGGCACCATTTCCAACCCGCCGCTGCGCTGCAACACCGGCAAGGTAAAGTCCATGGAGGTGGCACCGCACAGGCCCAGTGCAGTGGAACGGCTGCGTCGCACCAGGCTTGGGATCAGCATAATCGCCACCAGCTCGCGTGCCAGATCGTTAAAGAAGGCTGCGCTGCCCAACACCGGACCGTAGGCATCGGTGATCAGAATGCCGGAAAGCGAATACCAGCCAAAACCGGAGGCCATGGCCAGCCCGGCTTTGATCGGCAACCCCAGCAGTTGCGCTGCCAGCGCACCGCCGGCCAGTGCACTGATCGTCACCACCACGGCCACCATCATGCCGCGTCGGTTAAGTACGATTTGGCGCAGGGTCATGCCGCTGTTGCGCAATTGGATGCCGACCAGCAGCAGCAGGAAAATCAAAGCGTACTCGCTGCCTTTATTGGCAAACTGCAGCCATTGCCACTGGGTCAGGCCGAGCAGGAAACCGCCGAGCACCACGCCACAGAGTTTGAGCGATTCCAGCGCCATATGCAGGCGCGAGGGCAGCTTTTCCTGTTTATGGCTGTTACGCCACGGCATTTTATGTTCCAGCAGCGCCAGCATCAGCAGGCTGGCCGCGATAATGCACAGGAAGAACACCGAGGCATACTGGAAAATCAGCACCAGATTACTGCTCAGATCCTCCAGAAACGCCAGGCTGATACCCATGAAAAACAGGATCACGTAAACCATCCAGCTCAGCAGACGGTTAATGGTTTGCAGTAACGTTCTGCTGCGTAATGGAACCAGGTAACCGGCAATCAGCGGTAAGAGAATAATCAGCAGTCCTGAATACATGGTGAAGCTTGCGTCCTTTGTTCGGCAGATGGCGCCAGGATGACCGGCGAGGCCCCACACGCTAACCAAAACGGCGACCGGAGTAAAGCGGCAGATTTGACCTCCCCCTCTTGACCTGCAAGGGGTTTTTTGACCATGCTCAGAGAAGGTCACCCCATTAAGGACGGTGGCAGCGCGCACGGGAGGCGACAGATGTTCTTAGAGCGTATCGAGATTGCAGGTTTTCGCGGCATTAACCGGCTGTCGCTGATGCTGGACGATAACACGCTGCTGCTGGGCGAAAACGCCTGGGGTAAATCCAGCTTGTTGGACGCCTTGACCCTGCTGTTGGCGCCGGAGCAAAAGCTGTACCGTTTCGAAGGGCATGACTTTCATTTTCCCCCTGGCGAGGAAGAGGCCAAAGAACGGCATTTACAGGTGGTCTTTACCTTTTGCGAGAAAGACATCGGCCATGCTCACCTGCCTCGTTACCGCCACCTTTCGCCGCTGTGGGTCAAAGGCGAGGATAACCTCAACCGAATTTATTACCGCTGCGAAGGCGAACTGGCCGATGACGGTACGGTTTGTACCTGGCGCGGCTTCCTGGATGCCGACGGTAACGCGATGCAGTTGCATCATATTGAGCAACTGGCGCATGCCATTATCCGCATCCATCCGGTGTTGCGCCTGCGCGATGCGCGTTTCATCCGCCGCCTGCGGCCCAGCACGCTGAACGATGAAAACCCGGCTGACAATAAAGCCCTGTCCCAGCAGTTGGATCAGTTGACGCGAGAACTGGTGCGCAACCCGCAAAAGCTGACTAACGCCGAGCTGCGGCAGGGGTTGGCGGCAATGCAGCAACTGCTGGAGCACTACTTCGCCGAGCAGGGTTCGCAGGTGTCGCGGCCGCGCCGACAGCGGCTGGATCAAGATCAGGATCAGCAGGCGTGGCGCTCGCTGGACAGCATCAACCGTATGGTGGCAGAGCCTAACAGCCGTAGCATGCGGCTGATCTTGCTGGGGATGTTTTCTACTCTGCTTCAGGCCAAGGGCAGTATCAAGTTGGATCCGCACGCCCGGCCGCTGCTGTTGGTGGAGGACCCGGAAACCCGTCTGCATCCGATTATGCTGTCGGTGGCCTGGGGGCTGCTTAACCAGTTGCCGCTGCAACGGATCACCACCACCAACTCCAGCGAACTGGTGTCGCTGGTGCCGGTAGAGCACGTCTGTCGGTTGGTGCGTGAGTCTGGGCGCGTTGCCACTTACCGCCTGGGACCGCGTGGGTTGAGCCCGGAGGATGGGCGCCGCATTGCTTTTCATATTCGTTTTAACCGGCCATCCTCGCTGTTCGCCCGCTGCTGGTTGCTGGTGGAAGGCGAGACGGAAGTTTGGCTGTTGAGCGAGCTGGCGCGCCAGTGTGGGTATCACTTTGAGGCAGAAGGCGTACGCGTAATCGAGTTCGCCCAATGCGGATTGAAACCTTTGCTGAAGTTCGCCCGCCGCATGGGCATTGAATGGCATGCTTTGGTGGACGGTGATGAAGCGGGGAAAAAGTACGCCAACACCGTACGCAGCATGCTGGATAACCACGATGATAACGAGCGCGACCGACTGACCGCGTTACCGGCACCGGATATGGAGCATTTTATGTTCCGCGAAGGTTTCAGCCCGGTCTACTACCGTGTGGCATCGGTGCCGAAGAATACCCAGATGCCGGTGCGTAAGGTGATCCTCAAGGCGGTGCATCACTCCTCAAAACCCGATTTGGCGATCGAGGTGGCGATGCAAGCCGGCCAGTGGGGCACGGATTCGGTGCCGCCACTGTTGAAGAAAATGTTTTCGCGTGTGACCTGGCTGGCGCGTGGCCGCGCCGATTAGGCTGGAGTAAAACGGGGCAGGGCACGAAAGTGCTCTGCCATACCCTGTTCCAATTCGTCCAGCAACTGATAGCGGCGGCGGTATTCGGCCCGCTTCTTGCTGACCACTTCATCGATCGGTTTACGGGTGATGTGTTCCGGCAGCAGGAAATAGCCGCTTTCAAGCATCTTGCCGCCCATGGACGTCCAGAATTGATCGTAATCGGCATGCAGCTTGTCTTTCTTTTTACTGTGATAACGCCAGTTCTGGTAGATATGGGTGGCGTTGCCGACCGCCACAATTTGTTGAATACCCAGATGATGAGCCAGTGCACATATCCCTTCCAGCGCCAGGCGTTTCGGGAACAATCCGTGGCACTCCTTGGTAGCCTGCTGGATTTCGGCATGCGGAACCTGGTGATTCGCTCCCTGTAACCCACCGATAAACAGCGTCGGTTGCTGCTGATAGTGCATCAGCGAAAAGGTAATCTCCGCCAGCATAATGCCGTTGGCGTTACGCAACAGCAGGGTGGCTTCGCCTTCCTTATTCAGGTTATCGATGGCCGCCAGCTCCAGTGAAACCGAGGCGCCGCTCTTGCCGTTGGCGCAGGCTAGCACAAAGGGCTTTTTCAGATGACCGAGCAGCATTTTCATCGGCATGCGTTGCGTGCTGAGATCGTAGTGATCGCGCAGGGCGAACAAGCACTCGATTTTGCTCATGTTTGCTGCCAGATACGGGCGATGCAATTTGCACGGCAGATTGGGCTGCGCGTTCAAGATCTCATCCAGCAGGGGATTGGACGCGAGCATATTGAGTAAGCCGCTGGTGGTGCGCCAGCAAAATAACGAACGACCGATAAATTTCAAACGGAATGACGTTTTCTTCCAGGCTTTACTCGGCGTCTTTTCGCCATTGATCAGCGCCGTCATCAGTTGCCAGCCGTTTAGCGGGCGTGCAGATACGAGTGGATAGCTGAGCTGTGACATGATGAAATCCTTGACTGTATTGAATGGTGCTATTTCATCAAGGCTTCACTAAACGAGAGGTCAATGCCCAACTGTAACCAAGCGTGTCTCCACATTGTGTTGAGCTAAGGTTTAGTTATTCCGCACCGTGCGTGATAATTTAGCCCCGCTGCCGCTATTGGCAGTATGAATTGCAACAGGCAGGAACCTATTTTGACGTGGTTTAAAGGACACAAGCGACGCTGGATGATGGCGCTGATGGTAGCGGCGGTAATCGCTGTGCCGGCGGCCTGGCACTTCGGTCACCCGACGCCAACCCAATTTAAAACGGTGAAGGTCGCCAAGGGCGATCTGCAGCAAAACGTCCTGGCGACCGGTCAGCTTGATGCGGTTCGCAAGGTGGATGTGGGTGCACAGGTCAGCGGCCAGTTGGAAAGCCTGTACGTCGAGATTGGTGATCGGGTTAAAAAAGGCCAATTGCTCGGTGTGATTGACCCGCAACAGGCGCAAAACAGCATCCGCGAGGGTGAGGCGACGCTGCGCGAACTGCATGCCCAACTGCAGCAGGCCCAGGCGGAACAACAGCTGGCGGCGGTGACGCTGCAGCGTAATCAGGCGCTGGCCAAGCTGCAGGCGGTTTCACGGCAGGATCTGGATCAGGCGGCCACGCAGCTGGCGGTGAAAAAGGCGCAGGTGGGGACCATCCATGCGCAAATCGCCAAAAACCAGGCCAGCCTGGATACGGCAAAAATCAATCTGGCTTTTACCCGCATTGAAGCGCCGATGGATGGCGACGTGGTACAAATCACCACGCTGCAAGGCCAGACGGTGATTGCGGCGCAACAGGCGCCGAACATTTTGACGCTGGCAGATCTCAGCACCATGCTGGTGAAAGCCCAGGTGTCGGAAGCGGACGTCATCAGCCTTAAGCCGGGGCAGAAAGCCTGGTTCACCGTGCTGGGTGATCCAAATCGGCGCTTTGACGGCGTGCTGAAAGACATTCAACCGACGCCGGAAAAGGTCAATAACGCCATCTTCTACTACGCCCGTTTCGAAGTGCCGAACCCCGAAGGGTTACTGCGTCTGCAAATGACGGCGCAGGTGCATATTCAACTGGCGGGAGTCAGCCAGGCGCAGGTGATCCCTCTGGCGGCTTTGGGCGATCAAATCGCGGATAACCGCTATCAGGTTTCGATCCTCAAGCAGGGCAAAGAGGAAAAGCGCGAAGTGGCCATTGGGCTGCGTAATAATATTGACGTGCAAATCCTCAGCGGACTGAATATCGGCGACGAAGTGATCGTCAGCCGCGGCGGCGCGGAGCCTCTCTGATGGCCGCGTTGTTGGAACTGAGTGGTATCAGCCGTAGCTATCAGTCAGGCGATCAGACGGTGGCGGTGCTGAAGAACGTGAGCCTGAGCATCGAGGCCGGTGAAATGGTGGCCATTATGGGCGCCTCCGGCTCCGGTAAATCGACGCTGATGAATATTCTCGGCTGCCTGGATAAGCCCAGCGCCGGCGTGTATCGGGTGGCCGGGCAGGACGTGGCGACGCTCGATAGTGACGCGTTGGCTCGGCTTCGGCGTGAACATTTCGGCTTTATTTTTCAACGGTATCATTTGTTGCCGCATTTAAGCGCGGCGCATAACGTAGAAGTGCCAGCGGTATATGCCGGTCTGGGCAAGGCGGCACGACGTGAGCGTGCGGTGGCGCTTTTGCAGCGCCTGGGGCTCAGCGAGCGCGTCGGCTACCGGCCGAGTCAGCTTTCCGGCGGCCAGCAGCAGCGTGTCAGTATCGCTCGTGCGCTGATGAATGGCGGTCAGGTGATCCTGGCGGATGAACCGACAGGCGCTCTCGACAGCCATTCCGGTGAAGAGGTGATGACCATCCTCAAGCAACTGCGCGAGCAGGGGCATACGGTGATTATCGTGACCCACGATCCGGCGGTGGCCCAGCAGGCCGAGCGGATCATTGAAATCCGTGACGGCGAAATCATTGCCGATTCACGCCCGGATGGGCAGAGCAACCCGAACGCCAAACCGCTGGAGATGGTTACGCCGGCGCCGACCTGGCAGCAGACTATCGGGCGTTTCCGTGAAGCCTTGGTGATGGCCTGGCGGGCAATGGCAGCAAGTAAAATGCGCACCGCGTTGACCATGCTCGGCATTATTATCGGCATCGCCTCGGTGGTTTCGATCCTGGTGATTGGCGACGCAGCCAAACAGATGGTGCTGGCAGATATCAAATCCATCGGTACCAATACGGTAGATATCTATCCCGGCAAGGACTTTGGTGACGACGATCCGACTTTCCGTCAGGCATTGAAGTACGACGATCTTGCCGCGTTGCGCGAGCAGCCTTACGTCAGCGCATTGTCACCCAGCATCGCCAGCAGTATGCGGCTGCGGTTGGGTAACGTCGATGTTGCTGCCAACGTTAACGGGGTCAGCGAGCAGTTTTTCCGCGTGTACGGCATGACCTTTACTGAGGGCGTCGGCATTGATCAACTGCAGGTGCAATCGCAGTCGCAGACGGTGGTGATTGACGCCAACACCCAGCGACGCCTGTTTCCGAATCAGAAAGAGGTGGTAGGCCGGGTGATCCTGGTGGGCAATATGCCGGCAACGGTGGTAGGGGTAGCGAAGGAAAAGCAATCTATGTTCGGCAGCAGCAAGACGCTGAACGTCTGGGTGCCCTACAGCACCATGGCCAATCGGCTGATGGGGAACGCCTATTTTGATTCGATTACCGTGCGCATTCGTGATGGTTATAATAGCCAGGAGGCGGAGCAACAGTTGACGCGTTTGCTGACGCTGCGCCACGGCAAGAAAGACGTCTTCACCTATAACATGGACAGCCTGGTGCAGACCGCAGAAAAAACCACGCGTACGCTGCAGCTGTTTTTGACGCTGGTGGCGGTGATTTCACTGGTGGTCGGCGGTATCGGTGTGATGAACATCATGCTGGTGTCGGTGACGGAGCGCACGCGTGAGATCGGTATCCGCATGGCGGTAGGGGCACGCTCCGGCGACGTATTGCAGCAGTTTTTGATTGAAGCGGTGCTGGTGTGTCTGGTCGGTGGTGCCTTGGGGATTACGCTGTCCTTTGCCATCGGCCTGTTGGTGCAGCTGGTGTTGCCGGGTTGGCAAATCAGCTTCCCTCCGGCGGCCTTGTTGAGCGCGTTTGTGTGTTCTACCGCTATCGGCGTGGTGTTCGGTTACCTTCCGGCCCGTAGCGCGGCGAGGCTTAACCCGATCGACGCGCTGGCACGCGAATAATCAGCGAATAAAAAATGCCAGTCACACGGCGGCTGGCATTTTTTAGCGGGGTGTTTCAAACTGACTCGGTGGAAGGGCGTTAGGCCAGGGCCTCGCTTTCCAGTGGCACAATAAGACTCGCATGGTTCCCTTTTGGCCCTTGGTGCACATCAAAACTGACCTGCTGGCCAGCCTTTAGCGTCCGGTACCCATCCATCTTAATCGTAGAATAATGGGCGAAGATGTCTTCGCCGCCGCCTTCAGGACAGATAAACCCAAACCCTTTGGCGTTGTTGAACCATTTAACAGTACCCGTCTCCATGCTTTTACATCCCTCGCAACGCTATTTTTAGGTGAGATGAATAACTGAATTCGCACCCGCCAGAAGCAGGTAGCAGATGAGCCTGAAAGTGGTTAAAACACCACCAGCTCACGAATTTACACTCTAGAGCAAATGATCATCACGTCAAGGGATCGGCTTTTGTCGACAGGGAGCAGTTCATCAAAGTTTGAAGCAGGTAACGATCTTGACATTGTTTGGTAACAATTCGTCAGAGATTTTTGCGCACGTTCCAGTGCGGCGGGATGATGGCGAAGATGATAAAATAGTAATGATACCCCACTTTGAATAACCGGAACCTGTCCCCATATTAAAGGACAGAGCAGAGAAGATGAGCAGCGATGGGCAATAACAACGGTTGGCTAAATTTCGAACATTTGGCCGAGGAAAAACAAATCGATGCGGTAAAACCGCCGTCTATGTATAAAGTTATACTTAACAACGACGATTACACACCGATGGAATTTGTGATTGACGTTCTGCAAAAGTTCTTTTCTTATGATATTGAACGCGCAACGCAACTGATGCTCACGGTCCACTATCAAGGCAAGGCGATCTGCGGTGTTTTTACCGCCGAGGTGGCGGAAACCAAAGTCGTCCATGTGAACCGTTATGCGAGGGAGAACGAGCATCCGTTGCTTTGTACGCTAGAAAAAGCCTAGATTTAGGCAACTATTGGGGAGGTGCTTATGCTCAATCAAGAACTGGAACTCAGTCTCAACATGGCTTTCGCCAGAGCGCGTGAGCACAGACACGAGTTTATGACCGTGGAGCACCTGTTGCTGGCGTTACTCAGCAACCCTGCCGCGCGAGAAGCGCTAGAGGCATGTACGGTGGATCTGGCTGCGTTACGCCAGGAGCTGGAAGCCTTTATTGAACAAACTACGCCGACGCTGCCCGCCAGCGAAGAAGAGCGCGACACTCAGCCGACGCTCAGCTTCCAGCGCGTACTGCAGCGTGCGGTATTCCATGTGCAATCTTCCGGCCGCAGCGAAGTCAGCGGCGCCAACGTGCTGGTGGCGATTTTCAGCGAGCAGGAGTCGCAGGCGGCTTACCTGCTGCGCAAACACGACGTCAGCCGTCTCGACGTAGTGAACTTCATTTCACATGGCACACGTAAAGACGAGCCGGGCCAAGCGCCGAATGCGGAAAACCCGGTGAATGAAGAGCAGTCCGGAGGGGAAGACCGTATGGAAAACTTCACCACCAACCTCAACCAGTTGGCACGGGTAGGCGGCATCGATCCTTTGATTGGCCGTGACCCTGAGCTGGAGCGTGCCATTCAGGTGCTGTGCCGTCGTCGTAAAAACAATCCGCTGCTGGTGGGGGAATCCGGCGTGGGCAAAACGGCGATTGCCGAAGGCCTGGCCTGGCGCATTGTGCAGGGCGACGTTCCGGAAGTGATGGCGGACTGCACGCTGTACTCATTGGATATCGGTTCATTGCTGGCCGGTACCAAATACCGTGGCGACTTCGAAAAACGGTTTAAAGCGCTGCTGAAACAGTTGGAACAGGATAAGAACAGTATTCTGTTTATCGATGAGATCCACACCATCATCGGCGCCGGTGCGGCTTCCGGCGGGCAGGTAGACGCCGCCAACCTGATCAAACCGCTGCTCTCCAGCGGTAAGATCCGGGTTATCGGTTCGACCACCTACCAGGAATTCAGCAACATTTTTGAAAAAGACCGCGCATTGGCCCGTCGTTTCCAGAAAATCGACATCACCGAGCCGACGCCGGAAGAGACCATTCAGATCATCAACGGCCTGAAGACCAAGTACGAAGCGCACCACGACGTGCGTTATACCGCCAAAGCGGTGCGTGCGGCGGTCGAGCTGTCGGTGAAATACATCAACGACCGTCATTTGCCGGACAAGGCTATCGACGTGATTGACGAGGCGGGCGCCCGCAGCCGGTTAATGCCGGTAAGCAAGCGCAAGAAAACCGTCAACGTCGCCGACATCGAATCCGTGGTGGCGCGTATTGCGCGTATCCCGGAGAAAACCGTGTCGGCGAGCGATCGCGACGTACTGAGAAGTCTGGGCGATCGTCTGAAAATGCTGGTATTCGGGCAGGATCAGGCGATTGAAGCGCTGACTGAAGCGATCAAGATGAGCCGTGCTGGTTTGGGGCACGATCGCAAGCCGGTCGGTTCCTTCCTGTTTGCCGGGCCAACCGGCGTCGGGAAAACCGAGGTGACGGTGCAGCTGGCGAAGGCGATGGATATTCAGCTGCTGCGTTTTGATATGTCCGAGTATATGGAACGTCATACCGTCAGCCGTCTGATTGGCGCGCCTCCGGGCTACGTCGGTTACGATCAGGGCGGTCTGCTGACCGACGCGGTGCTCAAGCATCCGCACTCGGTGGTGCTGCTGGATGAAATCGAGAAGGCACATCCGGACGTGTTCAACCTGTTGTTGCAGGTTATGGACAACGGTACCCTGACCGATAACAACGGCCGCAAGGCGGACTTCCGCAACGTGATCCTGGTGATGACCACCAACGCCGGGGTACGTGAAACCGAACGTAAATCGATCGGTCTGGTGCAGCAGGACAACAGCACCGATGCGATGGAAGAGATCAAGAAAGTGTTCACGCCGGAATTCCGTAACCGTCTGGACAACATTCTTTGGTTCAACCATCTGTCGACCGAGGTGATCCAGCAGGTTGTCGATAAGTTTATCGTCGAACTGCAGGCACAGCTGGATGCGAAGGGCGTGTCGTTGGAAGTGAGCGATGAAGCGCGTGACTGGCTGTCGGTGAAAGGCTATGACCGTGCAATGGGCGCTCGTCCGATGGCGCGTGTGATGCAGGAAAACCTGAAGAAACCGCTGGCCAACGAATTGCTGTTTGGTTCACTGGTGGACGGCGGTTCGGTGAAAGTCGAGCTGGACAAGGACAATCAGAAACTGACTTACCACTTCCTCAGCGCGTCGATGCGTAAAGCGGATGAAGGTGCGGTGCACTAAGGCCGGGTCAGATAAAGAAAAAGCGATGCTTCGGCATCGCTTTTTTTATGGGTGAATTTCACCACAACAGAAATGATTGAGCCCTCTCAGTTTACCTGCGCTCTCGCAACTCGATGTTGAACGTTGCTACGGGGGTAAACGGAAAGGGCTCCGGAGGCATTACATCCTCGGTGCCGCCATCGGCTGGCGACGAGTGAGCCGATTAACGGCTACGGAAGACAATGCGGCCTTTGCTCAGGTCGTACGGGGTCAGCTCTACAGTGACTTTGTCGCCCGTCAGGATGCGGATGTAGTTCTTACGCATTTTACCGGAGATATGTGCGGTTACCACGTGCCCGTTTTCCAATTCAACGCGGAACATGGTGTTCGGCAGCGTATCAAGAACGGTGCCCTGCATTTCAATATTGTCTTCTTTGGCCATCGAATCCTCTAGGTCTAACTACCTTAGTTTTTAACCGGCAAGATAATGCCGAAAAACCCACATTATGTAAAGAAGTGTCGGCGAACATTGCACCGTTTCCGCAAAATTAGTTTGTTGGGGAGGGTGGTTCAACCTGCTGTGGGGGTAACACTTGCGGTGCCCAACACTCTGGCGCTAATGGCTTGCGCTGAAGTTGGCTGAGCTGCTGCAAAAATTGTCTTCGGGGGATCTCTTTCGCTCCCAGCGTGGCAGTGTGAGCGTTAAGCACCTGACAGTCAATCAATTCTCCGCCATAAGCGGCAAAATGACGGCAAAAAGCCATCAAAGCGCATTTGGACGCGTTGGGGGTACGGCTAAACATCGATTCGCCGCAGAACAGGGCGCCCTGGGCCACGCCGTACATGCCCCCCACCAGCTTGTCATCCTGCCACACCTCTATCGAATGGGCGAAACCGAGGCGGTGCAGGTGCAGATAAGCGCGCTGCACCTCCGGGCCAATCCAGGTGCCTTCCTCCGGCCGATCGGCACAGGCGGCGATCACCGCCGCAAAGTCGTGATTTAGCGTGACGCGGAAGGGGTTGCTGCGCAAAAAGCGTTTCAGACTGCGGCTGATATGGCGTTCGGCCGGGAACAACACCGCCCGTGGGTCGGGCGACCACCACAAAATGGCCTCCCCGGGGGAAAACCAGGGAAAAATGCCGCGCTCATAGGCAGCCAAGAGACGAGGCGCTGTCAAATCACCGCCGATAGCCAGCAAACCGTTAGGATCGCGCAGCGCGCCCTCAGGAGAGGGGAACGCCAGCGACTGCGATGACAGCTTAACAATGCGCATATAAGGTCTCAGCGTCCTCTACAGGCTCTTTTACAGCGGTATCCCGCTGATACGTTGACGGAACTGGGCATAACGCCCCCGCTGGCGCATCAGGGAGAGGTGGTCGCCTTGCTCAACGATGTGCCCACCGTCCATCACGCAGATCCGGTCAAGGTGTTCCAATCCATACAGGCGGTGAGTCACCAGGATCAGCGTTTTTCCCCGACAATGTCGGCGCAGCAGCGCCAGGATCTGCTGTTCGGTTTCGGCGTCCAGGCCTTCGGTCGGCTCATCGAGCAACAGCAGCGGTGCCTGATGCAGCAATGCACGAGCAATGCCCAGACGGCGCTGTTCTCCGCCGGAAAGCTGCCGGCCGCCGTCTCCCAGCCAGGCGTTGAGCCCTTCGTTTTCCAGCAGCTTGTCTAAACCGACCTGCTGCAACACTTCGCGCAGTTGTTCATCGGTCGCCGTTGGCGCGGCGATACGCAAGTTTTCGCGCAGCGTATCGCTAAAGATATGCACTCGCTGACTGACGACGGTGGTCATCTGACGCAGCGTGCTTTCATCGTAAGCGGCCAGGGGATGGCCGTTGAGCAGCATCTGCCCGCTGTCGGCGTTCCAAGCGCGGGTGAGCAATTGCAGCAGGGTAGATTTACCGCATCCGGTGCGGCCGAGCAATGCAATGTGTTCACCGGCGGCAATCTCCAGCGTGACGTCCTGCAGCACCGGCTGCGGTTGGCCGGGATAGGTAAAGGTGACCTGTTGCAGGCTTAGCATGGCGCCGTTTTCGGCGGCCGGGCCATTGGCAGGGAAGGTCACTTCCGGTTGCCGATCGATAACCTGCTTCACCCGCGTGGCGGAAGCGATCACCTGACCCATATGCTGGAAGGCGCCGGCTACCGGCATCAAGGCTTCAAACGAAGCCAGGGCGGCAAACACGAACAGCGCAATCAGTGCGCCGGGTTGGCTGTCGCCACCGATACCGGCAGCGGTGAGCCACAACATCAACGTTACCGTCAGGCCGCTGGCCAGGATCATCAAAGCCTGTGCCATGCCGCCCAACGAAGCTTGCTGCCACTGACGGCGCTGCCACTGTTTTTCAGTGGTATCCAGAGCCGCGCGGAAGTGATCCACGGCACCGAATACCACCAGCTCGGCCTGACCTTGCAGCCAGGCGGTCAGATCGGTGCGGTACTGGCCGCGCAGGGCGGTCAACTGGCCACCAATCGGCTTGCCGGCACCATAAAATACCGGTGGCACCAGCAGCAACAGCAACAGCAGGATGCCGCCCAGCGTCAGGGCCAGTGAAGCGTCCAGCCAGCTCAGGCCGTAAGTGACCACGACAATCACCACGGCGGCGCTGACCAGCGGTGAAATTACCCGCAGATACAGATGATCCAGCGTATCGACATCCGCTACGAGTCGATTCAGCAGATCGGCCTGGCGGAAGCGGGCGATGCCCCCCGGCGACAGCGGCAGGATCTTTTTAAAGGTGAAGACCCGCAGATGAGACAGCACGCGGAAGGTGGCATCGTGGCTGACGACCCTTTCGGCATAGCGCCCGGCGGTACGGAAAATGGCGGCACCACGCACGCCGGCTGCCGGCAGCATGTAGTTGAAGGTGAACAGGCCTGCCAGCCCGGCGAGGGCGGAGGCGGCGAGGAACCAACCGGACAGTGCCAGCAGGCCGATACTGGCCAGCAGCGTGATGATGGCCAGCAGAATGCCCAGACAAATCAGCAGGCTGTGGCGACGGTACAGCGCCAGGAACGGCAGTAAAACGCGCATGATTATAGGTCCCCGCGGCGGTGAGCGATCAGATTGGCAAACAGGCCCGGTTGGGCGCTCAGCGTGGCGTAATCGCCTTGCTGGACGATATGCCCGTCTTCCATCACCCAAATCTGGTCGTAACCTTCAGTATCTTCCAATTGGTGGGTCACCAGCAGGGTGGTTTGTTGATGTGAAGCCGCATTCAGCGCCAGCATGACTTGCCGTTCACTGTGGGCGTCCAGGCTGGCGGCCGGTTCATCCAACAGCAGCAAACGGCGCGGGCTGATCAACGCCCGGGCGACGGCCACGCGCTGAGCTTGCCCAACGGACAGGCGTGCGGCGTTATCGCCGACTTCGGTATCCAGGCCCTGCGGCAGATAGGGCAGGATCTCGCCGACATAGGCGTCCTCCACGGCCCGTTGCAGTTGGGCCTCGCTGGCCTGAGGATTGCCTAACAGGATGTTGGCCCGCAGCGTTTGCGCCGGCAGATGCGGATTCTGTCCTACCCAGCCAAGTTGCCGGCGCCAGCCTTCGGCCGCCAGTTCGCGCAGTTCGATACCATTAACCTTCAGCGAACCGCGATAGGGTAAAAACCCGAGCAGCAGGTTCAGCAACGAACTTTTTCCGGCGCCACTTAACCCGACCAAGGCAATGCGCTGGTTGGCGGGCAGGGTGAAGCTCAGTGGCCCGGCCAGCAGCACGCCATTTGGCGACAGGATCTCCAGATCCTGCGCTTGCAGCTCCAGCGGCGCATGGGTATCCAGGGATTGTGTGCCATTGCCCATTTGTTCGCCCTCGGCGCTGAGGAAGGTTTCCAGCGCTTCGGCGGCACCCACGGCTTGCGCCTTGGCGTGGTAGAAGGTGCCCAGATCGCGCAACGGCTGGAAGAACTCCGGTGACAGGATCAGCACTAGGAAGCCGGCAAACAGCGTGACGCCGGTGCCATAACTGCCGAAATTAAGTTCGCCAAGGAACGAGAAGCCAAAATAGACCGCCACCACGGCGATAGAAATGGAGGCAAAGAACTCCAGCACCGCCGATGACAGGAAAGCCAGACGCAGCACTTCCATGGTGCGGCTACGGAAGTCTTCGGAAGATTTGGCAATCTGCTCGGTTTCCGCCTGCGCCCGATTGAACAGGCGCAGCGTGTCTAACCCACGCAGGCGGTCGAGGAAGTTACCGCTCAGACGCGCCAGCGCTACGAAATTGCGTCGGTTAGCGTCGGCGGCGCCCATGCCGACCAGCGCCATAAACATGGGGATCAGCGGTGCGGTGGTCAACAGAATCAGACCGGCGGCCCAGTTGATCGGGAATACGGTGATCAGGATCAGCAGCGGGATAAACACCGCCAGATACATCTGTGGTAAATAACGGGAATAGTAGTCCTGCATATCCTCGATCTGTTCGACGATGATGCTGGCCCAACTGCCGGCCGGTTTTCCCTGGATCCAAGCGGGGCCAAGTTGTTGCAGTTTATCCAGCACCTGCTGACGCATGCGCTGGCGGATCACTTGTCCGCAGATAAAGCCGACGCGTTCACGCAGCCAGCTCAGCACGGCCCGCAGCGCGAAGGTGGCAGCCAACCAGATAAACGACGGGATCAACTGCTCACGCGGCGCCTGTTCGATAATCAGGGCGTGGAGCAGGGCGGCCAACAGCCATGCCTGAGCGACAATAAGCATGCCGCTGATTAGCCCCAACAACATGGAAAGGCGCAACCAACGCTGCGCCAGGGTGCTCTGAGTTTTGAGCCAAAGGGTTAACTGTTGCTGTCTGGTTTTTTTCATCAGATATGAGTCTGCGTCGCCGGTGCCTGTTGTTACAGGCAAGGTTAACGTACTGTTAAAAAAAGTGTTTGCCCCAACCTGAAGCGAACAAGTGAAGGCCAATGTTACCTCTTCACCCGGCAGACTGAAAATAATAAAGCGGTCAAATATCGCTATAACAGACCGCAATAGCAGGATTAGGGTACCGCTTGACTGGTTGCTTCCGCCGCCAGGGCGGCTTGCACGGATCTGCGCTGGCTAATCAGCGACATATAACGGGTTATCGATGGCCAGTATTTAAGGTCGATGGAAAACTGATCCATCCAGCGCAGTACGGTAAACAGATAGGCATCCGCGACGCTGAAAGCTCCCCCCAGTAGAAACGCCTGTTCGTCCAGCGTCTGAGCAACAAAATCGAGGCGGCGTCGCAGCTTGTCGCGAAACAGCGTTTTGACTTCTTCCGGCAGGGTTGAGTTGAACAGCGGGCTGGATCCCGCGTGGATCTCGCCGGTAATGAAGTTCAGCCACTCCTGCAAACGCACCCGTTCGAAGGTCGCATTTGGTGGGGCCAACCCGGCCTCTGGGCGCAAATCCGCCAGATACTGCACGATGGCAGTGCCCTCGGTGATCACCTGACCGTCGTCCAGCATCAACGCGGCGACGTAACCTTTGGGATTAACCCGATAAAAGTCTTCGCCGTCGGCGCTGCGCTTGGTGCGGTTATTGACGCGGATCAGTTCGAACGGCAAATCCAATTCCCGCAAAACGATATGTGGCGAGAGGGAGCAGGTATCGGGCGCAAAATAGAGTTTCATCGGCATATTCCTGAGGCACAAAGCGACATCGCTTGGTCGTCAGAATGCCGTCGGCGCCGCCAACAGAAAAATTAGAATCTCAGAAACCCGGTATCAGCTCAGCTACTGACGGGCAACGGCAGATGATCCTGTAGAAAGTGCAACAGAGTTTGCACTGGCGCGGAGCCTGCACCGGCGAAAGAACAAACCAGGCCAAAATGGCGATAAAGTGGCGTGCTCAGCGGCAAGGCGCAAATGCCTGGCGTATCGGCAGGTATGACCGATGCGGGCACCAGCGATACGCCGATCCCTTCACGTACCAGCGTCAGTGCGGTGTTCCAGTCACTGACGGTGACGCGGACATCCATCAGCGCCAAACCTGCCTGCTGCGCCAGCAACTGAGCATTGAGCCGGCAACCTCCGGTGGCCAAGACAAACGGCTGTTTGACCAGCTCGCTAAAATCTATCGGCCGGCGATTTCTGGCAAGCTTATGAGCAGTGGCCGTCACGGCAAGCCATAGGTCTTTTCCCAGCGGGTGGCTTTGCCGTTCCGGTTCCGGATTCAACACTATGCCAACGTCGGCAGCTTCCAATGCCAGCCAGTTTTCGACCTCCAGATCGGTGCCTTCCAACTGAACCAGTTCAATGGCGGGAAAGCGGCGGTGAAATTTGCGCAGCAACGGGGGCAACAGCAGAGCAAATGCCGAAGGGAAACTGGCCAGGCGTATTTTGCCGGCGTGCGAACTTTGCGCCTGCTGCGCGCAGCGTTGGATTGCATTGAGTTCGGCCAGCATGGTGCGGGCATGGGCGACGATTTGTTCACCACTTTGCGTTAGCGTAACGCTGTGCGGTAGGCGAACCAACAACGGAGTATTCAACGCCTCTTCCAACTGAGCGATGGCCTGGCTGGCGCCGGACTGAGTCATGCCGCATTGACTTGCCGCCAGGGTGATCTTGCCGCTGTCGGCTACGGCAACCAACAGACGCCAGTGGAGAAGATTCTGCATTGAAGACCCGCCCTGTGTTGTTTGAGAGACAAAAAAAGCGGCTAATAAATAGCCGCTTTTCAGGATGACAGTCTGTGCCGTTACAGAACTTCTGCGTCGGCAATACCATCCAGATAACGCTCTGCGTCCAGCGCCGCCATACAACCGGTGCCGGCGGAGGTGATCGCCTGGCGGTAGATGTGGTCCATCACGTCGCCGGCGGCGAATACGCCCGGGATGGTGGTTTGGGTGGCATTGCCGTGAATGCCGGACTGCACCTTGATATAGCCGTTTTCCAGCTCCAGCTGACCACCGAAAATGCTGGTGTTCGGGCTGTGGCCGATGGCGATAAACACGCCGGCCAGCGCCAGTTCACGCGTTTCATTTTCCGCTTTGGTGCTGCGAATGCGTACGCCGGTCACGCCCATTTCGTCGCCCAGTACTTCGTCCAGGGTGTGGTCGGTGTGCAGCACGATATTGCCGTTTTTCACTTTTTCCATCAGGCGGTTGATCAGGATCTTCTCTGAACGGAAGCTGTCGCGACGGTGGATCAGGTGAACTTCGGCCGCGATGTTGGACAGATACAGCGCTTCTTCTACCGCCGTATTGCCACCGCCAACAACGGCGACTTTCTGATTACGGTAGAAGAAACCGTCGCAGGTAGCGCAGGCGGAAACGCCTTTGCCTTTGAAGGCTTCTTCTGTCGGCAGGCCAAGATAGCGGGCTGATGCGCCGGTGGCGATAATCAGCGCATCACAGGTGTATTCGCCATTGTCGCCAAACAGACGGAATGGACGATTCTGCAGATCAACGCTGGTGATATGGTCAAACACGATCTCGGTCTGGAATTTTTCTGCATGCTCGCGCATACGCTCCATCAGCGCCGGACCGGTCAGGTCTTCGGCATCACCCGGCCAGTTTTCCACTTCGGTGGTGGTGGTCAGCTGACCCCCTTGTTCCATACCGGTAATCAGCACCGGGCTCAGGTTGGCGCGCGCTGCGTAAACTGCGGCGGTGTAGCCAGCCGGGCCGGAGCCCAGAATCAATAATTTGCTGTGTTTAGCCGTGCCCATGAATAACCTCTTTTCCCACAATGGCGGACAATGGATTCGATTGTAGGGAAAATGCGGCATTAAAAAAAGCGTCAGGGGATGTTGTTAACGATTTGTTTGATAGTCATTGCCTATTAATTATTGCTTTGCTGCTAAAGCGAGCGCAAAACGCAGCAATTTAACTTATGGAAGCCGCTGGCGGGCGTTGGGTCCTCAAGCGACCGGAAACAGCACATTAAGCGGGTTTAAGTGCCTTACCCACGGCGTTTTTAAGCCAGCGATTCATAACTAAAAACGGGGTGCTAATTTTTCATGACGGTACGTTCTTCTGATTTTGCTTCTTTTACTTTGACAATCCGCTGCGCATTTGCGAAAACATCATAGGAAGAAGAAATTATCCTCCCACCTGCAGTAAATCGTACGTATTTGCGGCGTTGGCGCAGGATTTTGCGCCGTTGCCGGATCCGCGTGCGGCAGGGGAGGAGCATCGCGCAAGCGAATGGCACCTTTCTTCTTGCTTAAAACACCTTGTGCAGAGTTTGACAGACAGGCTGCACAGCGGTGAATGATGGTAGTGAAGCATATGACAGGCATCGGGTCTTCGCTTGGAACGAGCCCTTACACATTGACGTTGGCTAGGGTGTGGCAAGTGCAGGGAAGAAAATAAGAGAGACAATAATAATGGCAGACAATAAGAAACGCCCGGGTAAAGATCTCGACCGTATCGACCGCAACATCCTCAATGAACTGCAAAAGGATGGGCGTATTTCGAACGTTGAACTTTCGAAGCGCGTGGGGTTATCCCCAACCCCGTGTTTAGAACGTGTGCGCCGCCTCGAGCGCCAGGGTTTTATTCATGGTTACACCGCATTGCTCAACCCGCATTATCTGGATGCGTCCCTGTTGGTCTTCGTGGAAATCACGCTGAACCGCGGTGCACCGGATGTGTTTGAGCAATTCAACTCAGCAGTTCAGAAGCTTGAAGAAATTCAGGAGTGTCATCTGGTGTCCGGTGATTTCGACTATCTGTTGAAAACCCGCGTGCCGGATATGTCCGCTTACCGTAAGTTGCTCGGCGAAACCTTGCTGCGTCTGCCGGGGGTTAACGACACCCGTACGTACGTGGTAATGGAAGAAGTGAAACAGAGCAACCGTCTGGTTATCAAAACACGGTAGGGTGCAGGTGCAAAACCTGATTAAATTGGTTACACTCCTGTTTATCCATACAGTTTCAGCGCCGGGGAAGCTTCTCGGCGCTGTTGCTATGTCAGCTAACAGGAACCTGGAGAGCCTTTCTTGAGCCAGGAATATACAGAAGATAAAGAAGTTACCTTGAGAAAACTCAGCAGCGGTCGCCGTTTGCTCGAAGCTGTGTTGATTGTGGTAGCCATATTTGCCATTTACCTCATGGCTGCCTTGGTCAGTTTCAATCCCTCTGACCCTAGCTGGTCGCAGACCGCGTGGCATGAGCCGATTCATAATCTGGGCGGTGGCGTCGGGGCCTGGATGGCCGACACGCTGTTCTTCACCTTCGGGGTACTCGCCTATGCGATACCGCCGATCATGCTGGTGTTGTGCTGGGCGGCTTATCGTCAGCGCGGCAGCGGCGAATACATCGACTATTTTGCGCTTTCCCTGCGCCTGATCGGCACTTTGGCGCTGGTGCTCACTTCGTGTGGCCTGGCGGCACTGAATGTCGACGATCTCTATTACTTTGCCTCCGGCGGAGTTATCGGCAGCTTGCTGAGCAACGCCATGCTCCCCTGGTTCAACGGCATTGGCGCAACTTTGGCGCTGCTGTGCGTTTGGGCTGCGGGCCTTACGCTGTTTACCGGCTGGTCATGGTTGGTGATTGCCGAGAGGATCGGCGGCGTGGTGCTGGGGACGGCCACCTTTATGACCAACCGCTCGCGCCGTGATGATCGTTATCACGATGATGACGACCGTTATGTCGAAGATCAGCCCGAATCGGCAGAGAAAGGGGCAGCGATTGCTGCGGCCTCGACCGCGGCTGCGGCCAATGCGGCGGAAGACGACGTCTTGTTCTCAGCGCCTTCGGTGACGGAAACCGCCAAAGTGGCGGCGGAAGAGGTTGAGGATCCGTTGCTCAGCGGCCTGCGGGCGAATGACGACGAAGAGGCCGATGTCGTGCCTGCCGTGCCAGCGGTGGCTCATGAACCTGTTACCGCAGCCCCGGTTGTGGCACAGGCTCCGTCGGTTATGGTAGCCCCAACGGCACCGGCTTCGGTGAACCAGAGCCCGATGAGCGCGCCAGCGGAAAACAGTGCTCCACCGCTGTATTCGTTTGAAATTCCTGAAGAGACGCCGACGCCGAAGGTAACGCGTCCGGCCGATCCTTACCAGGACGATGACGAACCGCGCATGGGGAACTGGGACGCGCCGGCAGCATCTCCGTCGCACGATCGTTCTCCCTTTGATTTCTCCGCCGCTCAACGCGATAGCGCTGACGTCAGTGCTCCGGCCGGTTTCAGTGCCGGTGAGTCTGCGGTGCCATCGTTCGGCAGCGTGAAACCTCAGGCGCAGGCTGCAGCAACGGCAGCTGCCGGCGCTGTTGCCGCCAATACCTTTATGCCGGCCTTTACGGCTACCAGCGACGCTAACTCGCAGGTCAAACAAGGCCTCGGTCCTGAGTTGCCGCGTCCGAATCCGGTGCGCATCCCAACCCGGCGTGAACTGGCTTCTTACGGCATCAAGCTGCCTTCGCAGCGCATGGCCGAACAGGAACAGCGTAACCGTGGGGACGACGAGCCATTGCCGAATGCGAATGCTCTCCCGTCAGATCAAGACGATGAAGCCTTGCAGGAAGCTGCGCTGCGTCAGGCGTTTGCCGAGCAGCAAAACCAACGTTATGGCGAAGAGTACGCGCAGGAGAGTCAGGACGACGAGGCTGCTTTGCAGGAAGCCGCACTGCGTCAGGCATTTGCCGAACAGCAAAACCAGCGTTATGGGCAGCAAGACGCTGCGCCATCGGTGCAGCCAACCACGCCGGTAGATACTCGCAATGCGTTTGGTTTCTCGCCGATGGATGATTTGGTTGACGATGGCCCGGTTGAGCCGTTGTTCACCCTTTCGCCACAGCTTGAGGAACGTATCGAGCAGCAAAGCGAACGTGAAGATGATGTGCCATTCGGCCAGTTTGAGCCAGCCGCGCCGGCTTATGCGCCGCAAACGCAACCTCAAACTCCGCCGGCACAATCCTATCAGTCTGCACCACCTGCTTATCAGCCGCAGCAACAACCGCCAGCGCAACAGCAACCACCGGCCTATCAGCAGCCTGCGGCGCAACCGGCGCCGACCGCTCCGCAGCAGCCGGCAATGGACAGCCTGATCCACCCGTTCCTGATGCGCAACGATATGCCGCTGCAAAAACCGACTACGCCGTTGCCGACGCTTGATCTGCTGACCGAAGCACCGAAAGAGGTTGAACCGGTGGATTCCTTCGCGCTGGAACAGAAGGCGCGTTTGGTGGAAGCCAGCCTGGCCGATTATCGGGTGAAAGCCGACGTGGTAGACATTTTGCCAGGCCCGGTCATCACCCGTTTCGAACTGGATTTGGCGCCGGGCGTCAAAGCGGCGCGTATTTCCAATCTGTCGCGCGACCTGGCGCGTTCACTGTCAACTTCCGCGGTGCGTGTGGTTGAAGTGATCCCCGGCAAGCCCTACGTCGGCCTGGAGTTGCCTAACGTTAAGCGTCAGACGGTCTATCTGCGAGAAGTGCTGGATTGCCCGGCATTCCGCGACAACCCGTCGCCGCTGGCTATCGTGTTGGGTAAAGACATCTCCGGCGAGCCGGTGGTGGCCGACTTGGCGAAAATGCCGCACCTGCTGGTCGCGGGGACCACCGGTTCCGGTAAATCGGTTGGGGTCAATGCCATGATCCTGAGCATTCTGTATAAGGCCACGCCGAAAGAAGTGCGCTTTATCATGATTGACCCGAAAATGCTGGAGCTGTCGGTCTATGAAGGTATTCCGCACCTGCTGACGGACGTGGTTACCGACATGAAAGACGCCGCCAATGCCTTGCGTTGGTGCGTCGCCGAGATGGAACGACGCTATAAGCTGATGTCTGCGCTCGGCGTGCGTAACCTGGCAGGGTACAACGAACGTGTCGATCAGGCCGAGGCGATGGGACGCCCAATCCCGGATCCGTTCTGGAAACCGACCGACAGCATGGACATCACGCCGCCGGTTCTGGAGAAAGAGCCATACATCGTGGTGATGGTCGACGAGTTCGCTGACCTGATCATGACGGTCGGCAAAAAGGTTGAAGAGCTGATTGCGCGTCTGGCGCAGAAAGCGCGTGCGGCGGGTATCCATCTGGTACTGGCAACTCAGCGCCCTTCGGTGGATGTGATCACCGGCCTGATCAAGGCCAACATCCCGACCCGTATCGCCTTTACCGTGTCGAGCAAGATTGACTCGCGAACTATCCTCGATCAGGGCGGTGCTGAATCGCTGCTGGGGATGGGCGACATGTTGTATCTGGCCCCTAACTCCTCCATTCCGGTTCGTGTGCATGGTGCATTTGTGCGCGATCAGGAAGTGCATGCGGTAGTTAAGGATTGGAAAGCGCGTGAGCGACCTCAATATAAAGAGGGTATCCTCAACGGCGGTGACGACGGTGAGGGCGGTGCAGGTGGCGGTCTGGAAGGTGACGAAGAGCTGGATCCGCTGTTTGACCAAGCGGTGGAGTTTGTGGTGGATAAGCGCCGCGCCTCTATTTCCGGCGTACAGCGTCAGTTCCGTATCGGCTATAACCGCGCCGCGCGCATCATCGAACAGATGGAAGCGCAGGGCATCGTCAGCGAGCAGGGGCACAACGGCAACCGCGAGGTACTGGCGCCGCCACGGCATGACTGACGAAGCTTTACTGGTTGTTATTTAATAATAAAGGGCCGCTTAGCGGCCCTTTAGACTGATGACAAACACCCGAAAAACGGGGTTTCGAATGTTTGGTGTAAACCTGAAACGTAATCCTTTGTTTTTATTAGTACACAAAACCTAACTTTTAAGTACAGAGGACTTTGGCAGCCCTTGTGCAAAGAAGCGTAAACCACCGGCTTCTCGGAACATTGACCTATCTGCCTGCGAATAGCTTCGGGTAGAGTAAGGGTGTTAAGGGTTAATTTGACCCGCACGGCACCGCCTTGCGGTAAACGCATTTCATAAGGTATCTGGAATAATGAAAAAACTGTTAGTTGCCTGTTGTCTGCTTTCGGGATTCGCGTCCACCTCTGTGCTGGCCGACGCCGCTCAGGATTTGCAAAGTCGTCTGGCGAAAGTGAACAGTTTCCACGCCAGCTTCTCCCAGACCGTGACCAGCAGCGATGGTGCTGCGGTGCAGCAGGGGGAAGGTGAACTTTGGGTGAAACGCCCGAACCTGTTTAATTGGCATATGACCTCGCCGGACGAGAGTGTGCTGGTGTCGGATGGCCAAACCTTATGGTTCTACAATCCTTTTGTTGAGCAAGTCACCGCGACCTGGTTGAAAAATGCGACCGGCAATACGCCATTTATGCTGATCACCCGCAATAACGCCAACGACTGGAAACAGTACAACGTTAAACAGAAAGGCGATGACTTTGAGCTGACGCCAAAATCCAGCAGCGGCAACCTGAAGCAGTTTGCCATTACCGTGACCAACAGCGGCACCATCCGCAGTTTTGCTGCGGTTGAGCAGGATGGCCAGCGCAGTTCTTACGCGCTGAAAAGTCAGCAGAACGTTGCTGCTGATGCCAGCAAATTCAAATTTACCCCGCCGAAGGGGGTGACGCTGGACGACCAGCGCCAGTGAGGTCTGCGTGAGTAATATGTCGCTCGATTTTTCCCAGAATGAGTTCCAGCCATTGGCCGCGCGGATGCGGCCAACCACGCTGGCGCAATACATCGGCCAGCAGCACCTGCTGGCTGCCGGTAAGCCTTTGCCGCGCGCCATTGAGGCGGGGCAACTGCATTCGATGATTCTGTGGGGGCCGCCCGGCACCGGGAAAACCACGCTGGCGGAGCTGATCGGCCGCTACGGCCAGGCGGACGTCGAGCGAATTTCCGCAGTAACATCGGGCATCAAAGAAATCCGTGAGGCGATTGAGCGGGCACGACAGAATCGTGACGCCGGTCGTCGCACCATTTTGTTTGTCGATGAGGTACACCGTTTCAATAAAAGCCAGCAGGATGCCTTCCTGCCGCACATCGAAGACGGCACCATTACCTTTATCGGGGCGACAACCGAAAACCCCTCCTTTGAGCTTAACTCGGCGCTGTTGTCTCGCGCCCGCGTGTATTTGCTGAAAGCGCTGACTGCAGAAGATATCAGCCAGGTGCTGGATCAGGCGATGCAGGACAACAGCCGGGGGTTTGGCGGCCAGAATATCGAGCTGCCGGAAGAGACCCGTCGCATGCTGTCGGAACTGGTGGGCGGCGATGCGCGCCGGGCGTTGAACAGCCTGGAGATGATGGCGGACATGGCGGAGCTTGACGCCAAAGGCATTCGCGTGCTGACGCCGCAGTTGCTCAAAGAAGTCTCCGGGGAACGCAGTGCGCGCTTCGACAATAAAGGCGATCGTTTTTACGATCTTATTTCGGCGCTGCATAAATCGGTGCGCGGCTCAGCCCCGGACGCCGCGCTGTACTGGTATGCCCGCATTATTACCGCCGGAGGCGATCCGCTGTATGTGGCGCGCCGCTTGCTGGCCATTGCTTCGGAAGATGTCGGCAATGCCGATCCCCGCGGTATGCAGGTGGCGATCGCCGCCTGGGACTGCTTTACGCGCGTTGGTCCGGCCGAAGGTGAGCGTGCGATTGCTCAAGCGATCGTTTACCTGGCCTGCGCGCCAAAAAGCAACGCCGTTTATACCGCCTTCAAAGCGGCCATGCGCGATGCTAAAGAGCAAGCCGATTACGATGTGCCCGAGCATCTGCGTAATGCGCCAACCAAGCTGATGAAGGAAATGGGGTTGGGCGCGGAGTACCGTTACGCTCACGACGAACCCAATGCCTATGCTGCCGGCGAGGACTATTTCCCGGCCGAAATGGCCAGGACGCGTTACTATCATCCAACCACACGCGGGCTGGAAGGTAAAATCGGCGAAAAGCTGGCATGGCTGGCTGAGCAGGATCAAAATAGCCAGACAAAACGCTACCGCTAGCGTTGCCGTTGCGGTAAGGTTAGCGGGTATCACTCTTCCTTTATGCGGCTTTTAAACAGCCGAATAAAACAACAAATTTTCTTTCAATAACAATAAGCACAGGATTAGCATGCTCGATCCCAATCTGCTGCGTAATGAGCTAGACGCAGTCGCCGTCAAACTGGCTCGCCGAGGCTTTAAACTCGATCTGGATCTGCTGCGTTCTCAAGAAGAGCGTCGCAAAGTTCTGCAGGTAGAAACTGAAATGCTGCAGGCAGAACGTAACTCCCGATCGAAATCCATCGGCGCGGCTAAAGCGCGCGGGGAAGACATTGAGCCGCTGCGTCGCGAAGTCAACGAGCTGGGTGACAAGCTGGATATTGCCAAGGCCGCACTGGATCAGCTGCAGACTGAAATCCGCGATTATGCGTTGGCGATCCCGAACCTGCCGGATGATTCAGTTCCTGATGGCAAAGACGACGGCGATAACCAGGAAGTCAGCCGCTGGGGCGAGCCGCGCCAGTATGATTTCCAGGTACGCGATCACGTTGATCTGGGCGAAATGGCCGGTGGCCTGGACTTCGCTGCCGCTGTAAAACTGACCGGTTCACGCTTTGTGGTGATGAAGGGGCAAATCGCCCGTATGCACCGTGCGTTATCCCAGTTCATGCTGGATCTGCATACCGAACAGCATGGCTATCAGGAAACCTACGTGCCTTACCTGGTCAACCATGCCACGTTGTACGGTACCGGCCAGTTGCCGAAGTTTGGTGAAGATCTGTTCCACACCAAACCGCTGGAAGAGGAATCAGACAGCAGCAACTATGCGTTGATCCCAACGGCAGAAGTGCCGTTGACCAACTTGGTGCGCGACGAGATCCTGGAAGAGGAATCGCTGCCGCTGAAGATGACCGCGCATACGCCATGTTTCCGTGCTGAAGCCGGTTCTTATGGTCGCGATACCCGCGGCCTGATCCGCATGCACCAGTTCGACAAGGTCGAGATGGTGCAGATCGTCCGTCCGGAAGACTCCATGGCGACGCTGGAAGAGCTGACCGGTCATGCGGAAAAAGTGCTGCAGCTGCTGAACCTGCCGTACCGTAAAATGTTGCTGTGTACCGGCGACATGGGGGCAGGCTCGTGCAAGACCTACGATCTGGAAGTGTGGCTGCCGGCGCAGAACACGTACCGCGAGATCTCATCTTGTTCCAACATGTGGGATTACCAGGCACGCCGCATGCAGGCTCGCTGCCGTAGCAAAACCGAGAAGAAGCCGCGCCTGGTGCATACGCTGAACGGTTCTGGTCTGGCAGTCGGTCGTACGCTGGTTGCCGTGCTGGAAAACTACCAGCTGGCCGATGGCCGTATTCAGGTGCCGGAAGTATTACGTCCGTATATGGGCGGCCTGGAATATATCGGCTAAATTATTGCCTGTTCTATGAAAAGCGCCTGCGGGCGCTTTTTTTATAAGAAAATTATTATCCCTTTGTTCGAAAGGGCTTTTTCTTTCATCTCCTTCCCCCGCTTTATTGATAGCAGACAAAGTTCACTACCCACTTCTGAGTAATATCCCTCTATAGAGGAGGGTTTTTTGCTCAAGCTCATCAGCAGACATCAGTTCTGTCTCCTCTGCTCGCCGCCTTGTGTCAAAGGCATGACGTTTATCAATACCAGGGTAAAACGTGGAGTGAGTTATGTCGGAAAAAAAAGAAAATAGCCAAGTGTCTGCAGGCGTCAGCCGTCGCGCCTTGGTAAAGTCCGGCGGTATCGTTGGACTGGCTATGGCCGTGGGTGGTATAGCCTTGCCGTTTAGTCGCCGGGCATTGGCGGATTCAATCAGCGAAAGTGTGCAAAAAACCGCGCAAGATAAAGTGGTTTGGGGGGCTTGCTCGGTCAACTGCGGCAGCCGCTGCGCCTTGCGCTTGCACGTGCGTGATAACGAAGTCTATTGGGTCGAAACCGATAACAGCGGACTGGACGCATATGGTGACCATCAGGTACGAGCCTGTTTGCGTGGCCGTTCTATTCGCCGCCGCATGAATCATCCCGATCGTCTGAATTACCCGATGAAACGTGTTGGCAAGCGGGGTGAAGGCAAGTTCAAGCGTATCAGTTGGGAGGAAGCTTTTGATGCCATTGCCGACAACCTGAAACGCATCGTCGGACAGTACGGTAACGAAGCGGTATATATCAATTACACCTCGGGCATCGTTGGCGGCAACATTACCCGTTCGTCGCCGAATGCGTCGCTGGTCGCTCGACTGATGAACTGCTATGGCGGTTACCTCAGCCAGTACGGCACTTACAGCACTGCGCAAATCGCCTGCGCCATGCCCTATACCTATGGCAGCAACGAAGGTAACAGCACGTCTGACATCGAAAACAGCAAACTGGTGGTGATGTTCGGCAACAATCCGGCGGAAACGCGAATGAGCGGTGGCGGCATTACCTATTATCTGGAGCAGGCGCGTGAACGTTCTCATGCGCGCATGATCGTTATCGATCCGCGTTACACCGATACGGCCGCCGGGCGTGAGGATGAATGGATCCCTATTCGTCCCGGTACGGACGCGGCATTGGTTGCCGGGCTGGCGCATGTTTTGATCAGCGAAGAGTTGGTCGACCAACCCTTCCTGGATCGGTATTGCATCGGCTATGACGAAAAAACCTTGCCTGCCGATGCGCCGGTAAATGGGCACTATAAGGCTTACATTCTTGGGAAAGGTGAAGACGGCGTTGAAAAGACGCCGCAGTGGGCGGCGAAAATTACCGGCATTCCGGCCAATCGTATTATCAAACTGGCGCGGGAAATAGGCACGGCGAAACCGGCCTATATCTGCCAGGGGTGGGGGCCACAGCGACAGGCCAATGGCGAACTGACCTCGCGTGCAATCGCCATGCTGCCCATCCTGACCGGCAATGTTGGCATCAATGGCGGCAACAGCGGGGCACGTGAGTCGACCTACACCATTACCATTGAGCGGATGCCGGTTCTTGCTAATCCGGTCAAAGCGCAGATCTCCTGCTTTAGCTGGACCGATGCCATAGTGCGCGGCCCGGAGATGACCGCCAAACGCGACGGGGTACGCGGGCAAGACAAACTGACCGTGCCGATCAAGTTCATTTGGAACTATGCCGGTAACACCATCACCAACCAGCATTCTGACATCAACAAAACCCACGATATTTTGCAGGACGAATCCCAGTGCGAAATGATCGTGGTGCTCGAAAACTTTATGACCTCGTCGGCCAAATATGCCGACATTTTACTGCCGGATCTGATGACCGTCGAACAGGAAGACATTATTCCCAACGACTATGCCGGCAACATGGGGTACCTGATCTTTATCCAGCCTGCAACCCCCGCCAAATTTGAACGCAAGGGCATCTATGAGGTGCTGAGTGAAGTGGCACGCCGGCTGGGGCCAGAGGTGCATCAGAAGTTTACCGAAGGGCGTACCCAGGCACAGTGGTTGCAACATTTGTACGCCAAAATGCAGGCCAGGGATCCGCTGTTGCCGGGTTATGAAGAGTTGCGCAGTATGGGGATTTACAAGCGCAAAGATCCCAATGGGCATTTCGTGGCGTACAAAAAATTCCGCCAGGATCCCGAAGCGAATCCATTAAAAACGCCGTCCGGCAAGATAGAAATCTATTCCTCCAGGCTGGCCGACATCGCCGGCAGCTGGCAGTTGGAAAAAGACGAAACCATCAGCCCATTGCCAATTTACGCCTCTACCTTTGAAGGCTGGGACGATCCTCTGCGCCACACTTACCCATTGCAAATGTTTGGCTTCCATTACAAGGCCCGTACCCACTCTAGCTACGGCAACATCGATGTGTTGCAGGCGGCCTGTCGCCAGGAGGTGTGGATCAACCCCCTGGATGCCCAGTCGCGCGGCATTATCGGCGGCGACCAGGTGCGGGTATTCAATGGGCGTGGCGAAGTACGTGTCGAAGCCAAAGTGACGCCGCGGATCATGCCTGGCGTTGTCGCTATGGGGCAGGGAGCCTGGCATCAGGCCGACATGCGCGGTGACCGTGTCGACCATGGTGCCTGCATGAATACCCTGACCACCCACCGGCCTTCGCCGTTGGCCAAGGGCAATCCGCAGCATACCAACCTGATTCAAATCGAAAAGGTATAAGGGGTAGCCAATGACTCAGCAATATGGATTCTTTATCGATTCAAGTCGTTGCACTGGCTGCAAAACCTGCGAACTGGCCTGCAAAGACTATAAAAATTTGACGCCGGACGTCAGTTTCCGCCGCATCTATGAATATGCCGGAGGAGATTGGTTCCAGGATGGCGACGGCTGGCAACAAAACGTATTCGCCTATTATTTGTCGATTGCCTGCAACCACTGTGAAGATCCCGCCTGTACCAAAGTGTGTCCGACCGGCGCAATGCACAAGCGGGAAGACGGCTTTGTGGTGGTGAATGAAGAGGTGTGTATCGGCTGCCGCTATTGCCATATGGCCTGTCCATACGGTGCACCTCAGTACAATGCGACCAAGGGCCACATGACCAAGTGCGATGGCTGTTATGAGCGGGTTGCGGAAGGCCATAAACCCATCTGCGTGGAATCTTGTCCACTGCGGGCCCTGGATTTTGGCCCGATTGAGCAACTGCGGCAGCAGCATGGCTCTCTGGCGCAGGTTGCTCCTCTGCCGGCGGCGCATTTTACCCGACCGTGCATGGTGGTAAAACCCAATGCCAACAGCCGCCCAAGTGGCGACACCACTGGCTATTTGGCCAATCCAAAGGAGGTTTGATATGGGCATGGGATGGCAAGAATGGCCGCTGATGTTGTTTACCGTATTGGGACAATGCGTGGTGGGGGCGGTTATCGTCATGGGGCTCGCCATAATTGGCGGTAACCTGAACGAACAGCAGCGTCGGGCAGTTCATCGTGCGATGTTCTTCCTGTGGTTGCTGATGGGCATCGCTTTTGTGGCTTCCACGCTGCACCTCGGTTCGCCGTGGCGGGCGTTTAACTCGTTGAACCGCATTGGCGCTTCGGCATTGAGTAACGAAATAGCCGCTGGCGCCTTGTTCTTCGCCGTCGGCGGTTGTTATTGGCTGTTGGCGGTATTGGGCAAAATACCGCCGTTATTGGGTCGCGTTTGGTTGTGGGTGACCATGGCACTGGGCCTGGTCTTTGTTTATATGATGACGCGGGTATATCAAATCGATACGGTGCCAACCTGGCATAACGGTTACACTACGCTGAGCTTTTTCCTGACGGTACCGATCGGGGGGCCAATGCTGGGCGTTTTGTTGCTGCGTTTTGCGGGGCTGGACGTTACAACCCGGCATTCACTGGCTACCCTGAGCGTGGTGGCGCTGTTGGTCAGTCTGGGGACTGTTATGATGCAAGGCTACGAGCTGGCCAGCATCAGCAGCTCGGTACAGCAGGCATCAGCGCTGATCCCACAGTACGGCCAATTAATGGTTGGGCGTTTGGTGCTGGTGGTGCTGGGGTTGGGCTGCTGGATCTGCCCGCTGCTGCGCCGCGGTAACGCCAGCGTGATGGGAATGGCTTTAGGTTTGATTCTGGTTATCGCCGGTGAGCTGGTGGGGCGGGGCGTGTTCTACGGCCTGCATATGACCGTCGGCATGGCGGTGGCCGGTTAATATTGTAGTGAGGCGCAGTGATAAACTGCGCCCTTAAAAGGATCCTTGATTTATGACGCTTGAAAATATCGCTTTAACGGGGCGGGTGCTGGGTGTGTTGCTGTACGCGCCGCCAGAAAGTGAAGACGGCCAACAGCTGTTGGCAACCCTGTCTGAATCTGAGTGGGTCAAAGAGTGGCCGTACGGCGATGCTGAGCAGCTACAGACGGCGGCCGCGCTGATTGCGACCGGTATTGAAGATCAACAGGATGAATCCCTGGCGGAAGCTTACCAACGTCTGTTTGTGGGGCCTGATACCTTACCGGCGCCATTATGGGGGTCGGTGTATCTGGATAAAGAGAACGTGCTGTTTGGTCATTCGACCCTGCGGCTGCGCAAGTGGTTACGGGCCAACGGCATTGAAGCTCAGCACGATCGCAATGAGCCGGAAGATCATATTGGCACTTTGCTGATGATGGTGGCGTGGCTGGCTGAAGAACGCCAGGGCGGATTGGTTGAGCAACTGCTGACGAAACATTTGCTGCCATGGGCGCCACGCTATCTGGAACTGTTGGAAGCCAATGCGCAGCATCCTTTCTATCAGGGATTGGCGCAGTTGGCGCAGATCACCCTGGGTGCCTGGGGCGCGGAATGCACTGCTGAAGTTGAATCTTTAGAACTGTATTTCTGATAAAAAATGAATGGCCGTCAGCTGCGCAAAACCGCAGGCGCTGACGGCTATTTTGCAGTCGAACAGGCCGCGTAATACAAATTGTGCGGTGTACATATAAGAGCTGATTGACTTTTTTATCGCCAGTGGCATGATGCGCGCACTCCCATTGCGTGTTCGGTTTCAATCTCACTATGTCCGCATATTCCCGCCCAGTGCTCCTGCTGCTCTGTGGCCTGTTGTTGCTCACGGTCTCTATTGCCGTGTTGAATACGTTAGTCCCTCTTTGGTTAACCCATGCTCAGTTGTCAACCTGGCAGGTGGGAATGGTAAGCTCCTCTTACTTTACCGGCAACCTGGTCGGTACGCTGAGTGCGGGCAAACTGATCCAGCGCATTGGCTTTACCCGCAGCTACCACCTTGCCTGCGTGGTGTTCGCCGTGGCGACCGCCGGTATGGCATTGTCGCTCGATTTCTGGAGCTGGATGGGCTGGCGTTTCTTCGCCGGTATCGGCTGTGCCTGGATTTGGGTGATCGTCGAGAGCGCCTTGCTGCGTAGCGGCAATCTGTCTAACCGCGGCCAATTGCTGGCGGCCTATATGATGGTTTATTACCTGGGTACGGTAGTCGGGCAATTGTTGTTGAGCAGGGTATCGACCGAACTGCTGAACGTGGTGCCGTGGGTTACGGCCATCGTGATCAGTGCCATGTTACCCATGCTGTTTGCCAGGGTTAACAGCCGGCACGATGAACCTCAACAGGCGGCGGTATGGCCGATGTTGAAGCGCCGCAGCGCACGGTTGGGGATTAATGGCTGTGTCATTTCCGGCATTGTGCTCGGCTCGCTGTATGGCCTGATGCCGCTGTATCTGTCCCATCAGGGTATGAGCGATGCCAACGTGGGTTACTGGATGGCGTTGCTGGTCAGCTCCGGCATAGTTGGACAATGGCCGGTTGGCCGTCTGGCCGATCGCTATGGTCGTTTGCTGGTGCTGCGTATTCAGGTATTTGTGGTGATTCTTGCCAGCATCGCCATGCTTGGCAACTATGCGATGGCACCCGCGTTGTTCATTCTCGGTTGTGCCGGGTTCACCTTATATCCGGTGGCGATGTCCTGGGCCTGTGAGAAGGCGTTGCCGCATGAACTGGTGGCGATGAACCAGGCGCTGTTGATGAGCTATACCATCGGCAGTCTGCTAGGCCCTTCGATGACGGCGCTGCTGATGCAAAATTATTCCGACCGCCTGCTGTTTGTGATGATTGCTGCCGTTGCGTTGGTGTATCTGATGATGCTGCTGAAAAAGCCGGATCGTCACCACACCCCGTTGGCTGCCGCCTGAGCATAAAAAAACCGGCCATTGCGTGCCGGGTTTTTTGTTATAGCTAACGGGCTCAGTAAATCACTTTATGGCCGTAGCTTTCCAGAATGCTTTTCACGCGATCCATGGTTTCCGCTTTCGGCGGATGGACGCCGTCCAGCTTGTACTCTTCACCCATCGCCACCCATTTATGCTTACCCAGTTCGTGATAGGGCAGCAGTTCGATTTTCTCGATGTTGGTCATGTCTTTGGTGAACTCGCCCAGCAGGTGCGTTGACTTGTCATCATCGGACCAGCCCGGCACTACCACATAGCGGATCCAGGTGCGTTGATTGCGCTTCGCCAGATAGCGGGCGAATTCTAGCGTGCGGTGGTTGGAAACGCCGACCAGATTCTGGTGAATGTCGTCGTTCATCTGTTTGAGATCCAGCATCACCAAATCGGTGGCATCCAGCAGTTCGTCTATCACCGGATCGTAACGGCGCACAAAGCCGTTGGTGTCCAGACAGGTATTGATCCCTTCTTCATGGCAGGCGCGGAACCAATCGCGGACGAATTCTGCCTGCAGTATGGCTTCACCGCCGGAGGCCGTTACGCCACCGCCGGAAGCATTCATAAAGTGACGATAAGAGACGGCGTCTTTCATCAACTCTTCTACGGTCACTTCTTTCCCGCCGTGGGTATCCCAGGTGTCACGGTTATGGCAATACAGGCAGCGCATCAGGCAGCCCTGGAAGAAGACGATAAAGCGGATCCCCGGACCGTCTACGGTGCCACAGGATTCGAAGGAGTGGATGCGACCTTTCACTGACATTGCGGGGTTTTCTCCAATATTGACTGTCAAACGCAGTCTAAAAGTAGGCTCATAACCGCCAGCCAGGGATCAGCGATGCAGCAACCGGGCAAGGCCCGACGACTGGGGTGAAACGATACCTGTTGGCCGGTTATTACGCCGGATAACTGTTTTGCCGGATATCCACCAATTCCATTCAGTATAGCTATCTGGCAAAACAGACTCTGGGTGAGTCAGGGTAGTGCATTTGCTAAAAAGGCCGGAAAGATCCGGCCCCGAATTTCAGCTTGACTACCGGGCGGGAAACCCCGCCCGGATGGGGCTATTACATCGACTGAGTGAAAGTACGAGTAATGACGTCTTGCTGTTGTTCTTTGGTCAGCGAGTTGAAGCGAACGGCATAACCGGATACGCGGATGGTCAGCTGAGGGTATTTCTCAGGGTTTTCCATCGCGTCCAGCAGCATTTCACGGTTCATCACGTTAACGTTCAGGTGCTGGCCACCTTCGATAGAAGCTTCGTGGTGGAAGTAACCGTCCATCAGACCCGCCAGGTTGGCTTTACGCACGTCGTCGTCTTTACCCAGCGCGTTTGGCACGATGGAGAAGGTGTAGGAGATCCCGTCCTTCGCGTAAGCAAACGGCAGTTTGGCTACGGAGGTCAGGGAGGCTACAGCACCTTTCTGGTCGCGGCCGTGCATTGGGTTAGCACCTGGACCGAATGGCGCGCCAGCGCGGCGACCGTCTGGGGTGTTACCGGTTTTCTTGCCGTAGACCACGTTAGAAGTGATGGTCAGTACGGATTGAGTCGGTACCGCATTACGGTAGGTACGCAGTTTCTGAATTTTCTTCATGAAACGTTCTACCAGGTCACAGGCGATGTCATCAACGCGAGCATCGTTGTTACCGAACTGCGGGTATTCACCTTCGATTTTGAAGTCTACGGCCAGGCCGTCTTCGTCACGGATGGTGGACACTTTAGCGTACTTGATGGCAGACAGGGAGTCAGCCGCAACCGACAGACCGGCGATACCGCAGGCCATGGTGCGATAAACGTCACGGTCGTGCAGCGCCATCAGCGCAGCTTCATAGCTGTACTTGTCGTGCATGTAGTGAATGATGTTCAGCGCGGTCACGTACTGTTTGGCCAGCCAATCCATAAAGTGGTCCATACGTTCCATGACTTTGTCATAGTCCAGTACGGTGTCCATCATTGGTGCTTCTTTCGGACCAACCTGCATTTTCAGTTTTTCATCAACGCCGCCGTTGATAGCGTACAACATGGTTTTCGCCAGGTTGGCACGAGCACCGAAGAACTGCATTTGTTTACCGACAATCATCGGGCTAACGCAACAGGCGATGGCATAGTCATCGTTGTTGAAGTCAGGACGCATCAGATCATCGTTTTCATACTGTACGGAGGAGGTGTCGATAGACACTTTAGCCGCGTACTTTTTGAAGTTCAGAGGCAGTTTTTCAGACCACAGGATGGTCATGTTTGGCTCTGGAGACGGCCCCATGGTGTACAGGGTGTTCAGGAAGCGGAAGCTGTTTTTGGTTACCAGAGTACGGCCGTCAACGCCCATACCTGCCAGGGATTCGGTCGCCCAGATTGGGTCACCGGAGAACAGCTCATCATACTCAGGGGTACGCAGGAAGCGCACCATACGCAGTTTCATTACCAGATGGTCAATCAGTTCCTGCGCTTGCTCTTCGTTCAGCTTGCCTGCATCGATGTCGCGTTGGATGAACACGTCAAGGAAGGTAGACACGCGGCCGAAGGACATGGCTGCGCCGTTCTGAGATTTAACCGCGGCCAGGTAGCCGAAGTAAGTCCACTGTACAGCTTCTTGTGCGGTAGTAGCAGGACCAGAGATGTCGCAGCCGTATTTGGCAGCCATTTCTTTGATCTGACCCAGAGCGCGGTGCTGTTCAGCAATTTCTTCACGCAGCTGGATGGTCATTTCCAGGTCTTCGCCGTTTTCCAGCTTGGTCTGCAGAGACTTGAACTGGTTCAGTTTGTCGGCCATCAGGAAATCGATGCCGTACAGCGCTACGCGACGGTAGTCACCGATGATACGACCACGGCCGTATGCATCTGGCAGACCGGTCAGCACGCCGGATTTGCGGCAGTTCAGGATGTCTTTGGTGTAAACATCGAATACGCCCTGGTTGTGGGTTTTGCGGTATTCGGTGAACACTTTTTTCAGCTGTGGATCCAGTTCGCGGCCATAGACCTTACAAGAACCTTCGACCATTTTGATGCCGCCGAATGGGATCAGCGCGCGTTTCAGAGGGGCGTCAGTCTGCAGACCTACGATGGTTTCCAGTTCTTTGGCGATGTAGCCGGCGTCGTGGGAAGTGATGGTCGCGGCAACGTTGGTGTCGAAATCAACTGGCGCATGGGTGCGGTTTTCCAGTTTGATCCCTTCCATAACCTTTTCCCACAGGGTGGAGGTGGCCTGAGTTGCGCCTGCCAGGAAGGATTCATCACCCTCGTAAGGAGTGTAGTTTTTCTGGATGAAGTCACGAACGTTGACTTCGTTCTGCCAGTCACCTTTGCTGAAACCTTCCCAAGCTTTGGCTAACTTCTCGTTAAGTTCGGTCATTATACACCTACCTTTAATTGTGGAGTTCTAACTCGGCGCGCGATAACTAACAGCTTAGTGCTGTTGTTCACCACCGCGCAGATAAATTACCCAGTAAGTCAACCCAACCAGCAGACCGCCGCCAATGATGTTGCCAATGGTGACTGGGATCAGATTGTCGATGATAAAGTTGCTTACGGTCAGATGAGCAAACTGCTCGGGTGCTGCCCCTATGGCTTGCCAGAATTCCGGCGTGGCGAAGTTTTTAACCACGATACCCATAGGGATCATAAACATGTTGGCGATGCTGTGTTCGAAACCGCTGGCGACGAACATGCCGACCGGCAGGATCATGGCGAACATTTTGTCCATCAGGCTGCGGCCTGAGTAGCTCATCCACACGGCCAGGCAGACCATCAGGTTAGCCAAGATGCCGAGGCAGACGGCCTCAACAAAGGTGTGATGCAGCTTGTGGTCAGCGGTTTGCAGGACGTTCAGGCCCCATTGGCCGTTGGCCACCATGTGTTCGCCGGAGAACCAGATAAGCGCGACGAAGAACAGGGCGCCGATCAGGTTGCCGATATAGACATTCAGCCAGTTGGCTGCCAGCTGGTACCAGCTGATGCGGCCGCTGGCCTTGGCAATGACAATCAGCACGGTGGAAGTGAACAGGTCGGCGCCTGAAACCACGACCAGCATTAACCCCAGAGAGAAGCAGATGCCGCCGACCAGTTTTGCCAGGCCGAAAGGCACACCGGCAGTGCCGGTAGTCGCAGTGATATAAAATACGAATGCGATTGAAATAAAGACGCCGGCAGTAATCGCCAAATAAAACGTTTTCAGCGGGTGCTTGGTGGCTTTATACACACCTGCATCTTCAGCGATTTTCGCCGTTGCTGCAGGTAATATCAGATCGAAGGGGTTGTCAGCTTTCACACTAACTCTCGCTTTTAAGGGTTAAAACAACGCAATGAGATACTAGCAAAGCAGTATAGGGTAAAAATTGATTTGGATCATAAGGCGGGAAACTAAAACGGTCAAAAACCAGATAAATCACAAGGTTTATTTAGTTAATTCATTGATTTTTAACCAAAAACATTTTTTTAATGTTTGCAAATAATTTTGAATTTACGACCGTACCAACCCCTGCTAGGTTAAAATTTAACGCATTTTGTCACTTTCTGAGCGGCAAGGTTTAATTATCGGTTAATTATTATTTTACCGGCCCGTAACAACTGCCGTTTTATTTATCTTGTTTGCCGTTAAGTGCGTAATTAGGTGAAAAAATAAAAGCAGAAAACAGGTTATTTAACCGCCAAAATAAAATTTTAATATTGTTATGGGACAAGGATGTTGCGCCGGCAGAAGGTCACCGGCGCACAGATACTGAGATTATGCCTGCGCCCAATGGCGACGCTTGGCGGTCTGCAGTTTTTCATAGGCCGCTAGCAGCGCCAGATGTGCCGGTAAGGCTTTCAGATCGCTATCGACAGCGAACAGGCCGTTAAAGCGTTCTTCACCGCTGATGGCCGCAGAGGCTGCATCCACCGTTTCCTGACCGTACATCTTCACGAAGGCGGAGTAGTATTGCGCCGGATCGCGTTCAGGCTCCTGCGTCAGCAGCAACAGGGTTTGCAAACAACGGTAGTAGTTGCTGCGCGCCGGGCTCAAAACGGAGGAGTTGAAGTCCTGCGTCCATTCGGCCCAGATCAGCGCCTGATCCAGATCGCCGCCGGCCAGCGCCAGCATCGACTTCAACTCGCCTATGCGCAGGGTAGACCAGGCGTTGTCTTTGCCGGAAGCAATCCCCAGCAGCTCGCGCACGCGGGTGAAGTCGTCCAGGCCTTCGTCGTCCATGCGTTCGATCAGAGCCAGATACTCCTGCGGCTCCCACTCGCTGCCCGGCAGCGCCAGCAGCGTATCACGCAGGTGCGCCCCCATGCTGTTGTTGGCCAGCAGCAGGTCTTCCGCCGGGTAGATATCGGACATGCCCGGCACGATGATGCGACAGGCGTACACATCCAAGTGCTCATAGTCGGCGATGTACACTTCAGCGTCTTCTTTGTCGAAGATGCTCATCAGCGTCGCGAATTCTTCCTGCGTGCTGCCGCTGAAGCTCCAGTCGACAAACGGGTAGTCTGCATCCTGCTTGAACATATCCCAGGAGATCAAACCGCTGGAGTCGATAAAGTGGGTTTCCAGGTTAGTGTGCTCCGCCACTTCTTCGTCGTCGAAGGTCGGTGCGGTGAACACGTCCAGATCTTTCAGGCTGCGGCCTTGCAGCAGTTCAGTCACGGTACGCTCAAGTGCCACGCCGAAATCAGGGTGGGCGCCGAACGAAGCAAAACAGGTGCCGTTAGCCGGGTTGAACAGCACCACGCAGATCACCGGATAGTTGCCGCCCAGTGAGGCGTCGTAAGACAGGATCGGGAAACCTTCTTCTTCAAGCTTGGCGATGGCTTCCACCACGCCAGGGTAGCGATTCAGTACCTCGGCCGGGATCTCCGGCAGGCTGATGGATTCGGCGATGATGCGGTTTTTTACATAACGCTCGAAGACTTCGGACAGGCCTTGCACGCGCGCTTCATTGGCGGTATTACCGGCGGACATGCCGTTGGACACGTACAGGTTACCGATGATGTTCATCGGAATGTAAACGGTCTGCTGGTCAGACTGGCGAGAGAACGGCAGGGCGCAAATGCCACGATCGCCATTACCGGACTGCAGATCGATCAGATCGCTCGCGTTGACTTCCTGGTCCGGGTTGTAGAAGGCGTGCAGACGCTCGTCGAGAATACCGGCCGGCAGCGAGTCATCTGCTGGGATCGGGAACCATTTCTCGTTCGGGTAATGCACGAAGTCGCCTTCGGCAATCTGTTTACCCAGATAGAAATCGGCAAAGAAATAGTTGGTGGAGAGACGCTCGAAGTATTCGCCCAAAGCGGAGGCCAGCGCAGCTTTTTTGCTGGCGCCTTTGCCGTTGGTGAAGCACAGCGGGCAATCGCGATCGCGGATATGAACCGACCATACATGAGGAACCGGGTTCAGCCAGGAGGCCTCTTCGATATTAAAACCCAGGTCGCTTAATTTCTGTTGGAAACGGGCGATAGAGTCTTCCAGCGCAGCGTCTTTGCCAGGGATAAAAGTTTGCGTCATTGTCTTCACTTTTTGAGCGTACTAAAAACGCGCAATGATACGGGGTTTTACGCGCAAGCTCCATGTATTCCTAAAGCGGTGGTAAAGTCACAGTTTTTTTAGGGATAAGGGCCATAATTCAGCGGGTTATCTATCATGGAGAAACTCAATGAAATCAGTGAAACTCAGCGCCGTGGCGCTACTGTTGGCGGGGGCGAGCGGTTCTGCGCTGGCCTTGCCTACCATTACCTTGTTGGCGACCGGCGGCACCATTGCCGGCGGTGGCGAATCGGCGACAAAATCCAACTACACGGCGGGCAAGTTAGGCGTTGACGCTCTGGTGAACGCCGTACCTGAACTGAAAAACCTCGCCAACATTCAGGGCGAGCAGGTGGTGAACATCGGGTCGCAGGACATGAACGATGAGGTGTGGCTGAAGCTGGCGAAGAAAATCAACGCCGACTGCGCCAAAACGGACGGCTTTGTCGTTACCCACGGCACCGACACGCTGGAGGAGACCGCCTATTTTCTGGATCTCACCGTCAAATGCGACAAGCCGGTGGTGATCGTCGGGGCAATGCGCCCGGCAACGGCGATGAGCGCTGATGGTCCGTTCAATCTGTATAACGCAGTGGTGACGGCGGCGGATCCGCAATCGGCGAAACGCGGGGTGTTGGTGGCGATGAACGACAGCGTGTTGGATGCACGCGATGTGACAAAAACCAATACTACTTCGGTGCAGACTTTCCAGTCGCCCAATTTCGGCCCGCTTGGCTACATCCACAACGGCAAGGTTGATTACCAGCGTGCGCCGCAGCGCAAGCACACCACCGAGACTCCGTTTGACGTGTCCAGCCTGACAGCATTGCCGAAGGTGGGCATTATCTACAATTACGCCAATGCTTCCGATGCTCCTGCGAAGGCTTTGATCGCCGAGGGGTATCAAGGCATTGTCAGCGCCGGGGTCGGCAACGGCAACTTGTATAAAACGGTGTTCGATACGCTGGCGACGGCCGCACATAACGGTGTCGCCGTGGTGCGTTCCTCCAGAGTGCCTACCGGCTCGACCACCGAAGACGCTGAAGTGGATGACGCTAAATTCGGTTTTGTCGCTGCCGGCACGCTGAACCCACAAAAAGCGCGGATCTTGCTGCAGTTGGCATTGACACAGACCAAAGACGCCAAACAGATCCAGCAGATGTTCAATCAATACTGAGTGTCTTTTCTTCATTTCGGGGGCCGCCGCGCCCCCTAGCCATGTTGGCTGAATACAGCATAAAAAACCGTGTTAACCCACTGAATTGGCCGCCTTCACAGCGTTTTATTGCAGAAAATACCGGTGATTTGGCAGAGCCTGTTATCGTCACGTTCAAGGCTTTCCCGGCGTCGGGCGAATAACCATTGCAGGCGGGGGGCGTGAGTGATAAAACCGATGGGTTACTTCGGGCGTATTTCGGTAGGCCAGTATCATTGGCGAATAGTGAATGTGGTGAGGGGAAATGACTCAGGTTTATAATTTTAGCTCTGGTCCGGCAATGCTGCCGGTTGAAGTGTTGCGTCGTGCGGAACAGGAGCTGTGCAACTGGCACGGCCTCGGTACCTCGGTGATGGAAATCAGCCATCGCAGTAAAGAGTTTATCGAAGTTGCCCAGCAGTCCGAGCAGGATCTACGCGATCTGCTGAAGATCCCCTCCAATTATAAAGTGCTGTTCTGCCACGGTGGCGCTCGCGCGCAGTTTGCCGCGTTGCCGCTGAACCTGCTGGGTGACAAAACCACCGCGGACTATATCGACGGCGGTTACTGGGCGCACAGCGCCATCACCGAAGCGCAAAAATACTGTTCGCCAAACACCATTGACGTGAAAACCAACGTCGACGGCCTGCTCGGCATCAAGCCGATGAAAGAGTGGCAGTTAAGCGATGACGCGGCCTATGTGCACTATTGCCCGAATGAAACCATCGATGGCGTAGCTATCGATGAGCTACCCGACTTTGGCGATAAAGTGGTGATTGGCGATTACTCCTCCACCATTCTGTCGGGGCCGCTGGACGTCAGCCGTTTCGGCGTGATTTACGCCGGGGCACAGAAAAACATTGGGCCGGCCGGCCTGACCCTGGTGATTGTACGTGAAGATCTGCTGGGCAAAGCCCGTCGCGAAGTCCCGTCCATCCTCGATTACACCGTGCTGGCCGAAAACGATTCCATGTTCAACACGCCGCCGACCTTTGCCTGGTACCTGTCCGGTCTGGTGTTCAAATGGCTGAAAGAGCAGGGCGGCCTGGTAGAGATGCACAAACGCAATCAGGCCAAGGCCGAATTGCTGTACGCGACCATCGACAGCTCTGACTTCTACCGCAGCCGGGTGGCGCATGCCAACCGTTCCTGGATGAACGTGCCGTTCCAACTGGCAGATTCTGCGCTGGATAAAGTCTTCCTCAGCGAAGCAGAGGCCATTGGTCTGCAGGCGTTAAAAGGTCACCGGGTGGTTGGCGGCATGCGTGCTTCTATTTACAATGCAATGCCATTGGCTGGCGTGAAGACATTAACCGACTTTATGGTCGACTTCGAACGTCGTCACGGTTAAGCCCGGTTGCCTGCAGTGAGCAGGCAGCCTTCGCTGTTGTCCTTTTGCGTTAAAGCGGCTCCGGCATTATTCCGGGGCCGTTTCGTTTATCAGATTTTGGAGATTTTTGTTCACATGGTGGATTCCCTGACGTTACAACCGGTTGCCTTGGTCAATGGCACCGTCAACTTACCTGGCTCCAAGAGCGTGTCCAACCGTGCTCTGCTGCTGGCTGCGCTGGCGGAAGGAACGACAACGCTGACCAACCTGCTGGACAGCGATGACGTGCGTCATATGCTGAACGCGTTACAGGCGTTAGGGGTGAGTTACCAGCTGTCAGACGATCGCACCACCTGTAAAGTCGAAGGCGTTGCCGGCCCGCTGGTAGCCAGTCAACCGCTTGAGCTGTTCCTCGGCAATGCCGGCACCGCGATGCGCCCCTTGGCGGCGGCGCTGTGCCTGGGCAGCAATGATGTGGTGTTGACCGGCGAACCGCGTATGAAAGAGCGCCCAATCGGTCATCTGGTGGATGCCCTGCGTCAGGGCGGTGCTCAGATTGATTATCTGGAGCAGACCGATTACCCGCCATTGCGCCTGCGCGGTGGTTTCAACGGCGGTGATGTGACCGTGGACGGCAGCGTATCCAGTCAGTTTCTGACCGCATTGCTGATGACGGCACCGCTGGCCGAACAGGACACCCATATCCATATCAAGGGCGAGCTGGTTTCCAAGCCGTACATTGATATTACCCTGCATCTCATGCGCACCTTCGGCGTTGAAGTCAGCCACGACAACTATCGCGTGTTCCATATTAGCGGTGGCCAAACCTACCGTTCACCGGGTGATTATCTGGTGGAAGGGGATGCTTCTTCCGCTTCTTATTTCCTGGCGGCGGCGGCGATTAAAGGCGGCACTGTGCGCGTCACCGGCATTGGTAAAAAAAGCGTTCAGGGCGACACCAAGTTTGCCGACGTGCTGGAAAAAATGGGTGCGCGTATTACCTGGGGCGATGACTATATCGAATGCAGCCGCGGTGAACTGCGCGGTATCGACATGGACATGAACCATATTCCGGATGCGGCGATGACCATTGCAACCGCGGCTCTGTTTGCCGAAGGCCCGACCACCATCCGCAATATCTACAACTGGCGGGTGAAAGAGACCGATCGCTTGGCGGCGATGGCGACGGAGCTGCGTAAAGTGGGGGCTGAGGTGGATGAAGGAGAAGACTACATTCACGTGGTGCCGCCGGCTAAGCTGAAATTTGCCGATATCGGCACCTATAATGACCACCGTATGGCAATGTGCTTCTCGCTGGTGGCGTTATCGGATACCCCAGTGACCATTCTCGATCCGAAATGTACCGCGAAAACCTTCCCGGATTACTTCGAACAGCTGGCGCGCATCAGTCAATTGGCATAATTCCACAGTCAGATGCATTTTTTTAAGGCCCTTAATTGGGCCTTTATCGTTTTTAACGCCCGCTGGCTGGGGGCGTCCACTATACTTTTGCGCGGAGATACGCTTATTTTCAACAACCAGACAGTTCCAGGGTAACAGTTAATCGTTTGGCAGCGTATAATGCGCCACCGTGACTGCCCCGACCGGGCAGGCGGCAGGGACGCTTTTAATTATGCTTTCGCATTGTGCTGACGGCAGGTTATGTCCCTGTGAGGTTTTCTACCTGAAGGAGAGAGAAATGACGGCTACAGCTCCGGTGATAACCGTTGATGGACCAAGTGGCGCGGGCAAAGGTACCTTGTGTAAAGCGCTGGCCGAATCCCTTGGTTGGCGTTTGCTGGATTCCGGTGCGATTTATCGCGTACTGGCACTGGCGGCACTGCATCATCAGGTTGATATCACTTCTGAGGAGGCGCTGGTTCCCCTGGCCGCACATCTCGATGTTCGCTTTGTTGCCGAAGGTGGCAAACTGCAGGTGATTTTGGAAGGTGAGGATGTCAGCAACGAGATCCGCACTGAAACCGTCGGCAATACCGCTTCGCAGGCAGCGGCTTTTCCGCGCGTGCGTGAAGCCTTGCTGCGCCGCCAGCGTGCATTCCGCGAGGCCCCTGGCCTGATTGCCGATGGGCGCGACATGGGCACCGTGGTATTCCCCGATGCACCGGTAAAAATTTTCCTGGATGCCAGTTCTGAAGAGCGCGCGCACCGCCGCATGCTACAGTTGCAGGAAAAGGGCTTTAATGTTAACTTTGAACGTCTTTTAGCCGAGATAAAGGAACGGGACGACCGTGACCGTAATCGGCCTATTGCGCCACTGGTGCCGGCCTCCGACGCCCTCGTGCTGGATTCAACCAGCATGTCGATCGACGAAGTCATCCAGCGTGCGCTGACATATGCACATGAAGTTTTAGCGTTGCCGCAGCAGTAAGCGCGGCGGCGTTATTGGCTTTTTGTCATATTTGTCATGGCAGTATCGAACTATATCGGGTAAAATTTTACCCCTGTAACCTAAACCCTGTCGGCATGGAGCCAATGGCGGGGTATGTGAAACAACCCCATTCGGCGGGATGCTAAATGGACGTTAAACTATAGAACCCTGAAGATTAAACATGACTGAATCTTTCGCTCAACTCTTTGAAGAATCCCTGAAAACAATCGAAACCCGTCCGGGTTCCATCGTTCGTGGCGTTGTAGTTGCTATCGACAAAGACGTAGTACTGGTTGACGCCGGTCTGAAATCTGAGTCTGCCATCCCGGCTGAGCAATTCAAAAACGCACAGGGCGAGCTGGAAATCCAGGTAGGCGACGAAGTTGATGTTGCGCTGGACGCTGTTGAAGATGGCTTCGGTGAAACTCTGCTGTCCCGTGAGAAAGCTAAGCGTCACGAAGCTTGGATCACGCTGGAAAAAGCTTACGAAGAAGCTGAAACTGTCGTCGGTGTTATCAACGGCAAAGTTAAGGGTGGCTTCACTGTAGAGCTGAACGGTATTCGTGCGTTCCTGCCAGGTTCCCTGGTTGACGTGCGTCCAGTACGTGACACTCTGCACCTGGAAGGCAAAGAGCTTGAGTTCAAAGTCATCAAGCTGGACCAGAAACGCAACAACGTTGTAGTTTCTCGCCGTGCGGTTATCGAATCAGAGAACAGCGCAGAACGTGATCAACTGCTGGAAAACCTGCAGGAAGGCATGGAAGTTAAAGGTATCGTTAAGAACCTCACTGACTACGGTGCATTCGTTGATCTGGGCGGCGTAGACGGCCTGCTGCACATCACTGATATGGCTTGGAAACGCGTTAAGCATCCGAGCGAAATCGTCAACGTTGGCGACGAAATCACTGTTAAAGTGCTGAAGTTCGACCGCGAGCGTACTCGTGTTTCCCTGGGCCTGAAGCAACTGGGCGAAGATCCATGGGTCGCTATCGCGAAACGTTACCCAGAAGGCACCAAGCTGACTGGTCGTGTTACCAACCTGACTGATTACGGCTGCTTCGTAGAAATCGAAGAAGGCGTTGAAGGTCTGGTACACGTTTCTGAAATGGATTGGACCAACAAAAACATCCATCCGTCCAAAGTTGTTAACGTGGGCGATGTAGTGGAAGTTATGGTTCTGGACATCGATGAAGAGCGTCGTCGTATCTCCCTGGGTCTGAAGCAGTGCAAAAACAACCCATGGCAGCAGTTTGCAGAAACCCACAACAAGGGCGACCGCGTTGAAGGTAAAATCAAGTCTATCACTGACTTCGGTATCTTCATCGGCCTGGACGGCGGCATCGACGGCCTGGTTCACCTGTCTGACATCTCCTGGAACGTTGCAGGCGAAGAAGCAGTTCGTGAATACAAGAAAGGCGACGAAATCGCAGCGGTTGTTCTGCAAGTTGACGCAGAGCGCGAGCGTATCTCCCTGGGCGTGAAGCAACTGGCTGAAGACCCGTTCAATAACTACCTGTCTATGAACAAGAAAGGTACTATTGTTACTGGTAAAGTCACTGCAGTTGACGCCAAAGGTGCTACAGTTGAATTAGCAGGCGGCGTAGAAGGTTACCTGCGTGCATCTGAAGCCTCTCGCGACCGCATTGAAGATGCAACTCTGGTTCTGAATGTGGGTGACGACGTTGAAGCTAAATTCACCGGCGTTGACCGTAAGAACCGCGTAGTAAGCCTGTCCGTACGTGCTAAGGACGAAGCTGACGAGAAAGACGCAATCGCTACTGTTAACAGCAACAAACAGGAAGAGAGCAACTTCTCTAACGCTATGGCTGAAGCTTTCAAAGCGGCTAAAGGCGAGTAATGACGGGGGGCGGTTTTTTAACCGCCCCGATACGGTAGTTTAGCTGCAAAGCTTGGAGGAACTATGACCAAGTCTGAACTTATTGAAAGACTTGCTGGCCAGCAATCTCATGTACCGGCGAAAGCCGTTGAGGATGCAGTGAAAGAGATGCTAGAACATATGGCTGCTACGTTAGCCGATGGTGAACGCATTGAGATCCGCGGATTCGGCAGTTTTTCTCTTCACTACCGTGCTCCGCGTGTGGGTCGCAACCCGAAAACTGGTGATAAAGTTGAGTTGGACGGCAAGTACGTTCCTCACTTCAAACCAGGTAAAGAGCTGCGTGACCGCGCCAATATCTATGGTTAGTCACTGACTTCCATAGAGTTGTTGCTTGTACTGAAATATAAAACGGCGCCCCCAGGGCGCCGTTTTTTTTGGCCTGAACGCTGAGATTGACAGGTTGTTTCTGCGCTTTCCTGCTTGCTTCATCGCAACATGTTGCCCCTGAAGGTAACGGTCGTCGTTATTATGCGGCGCCCCTCGCACGTCGTTTGATTATGGCTGGTGGAACCTGGCCTCGATGTGAACAATCCCGTGATGCTGGCGGCTTGAATAGCTGCCCCGGACCGGGAGAAAGCCTATCAAGACCTCGCTGGATTTGGCGATAATCGCGACTATCTGCGGCACACTGCCCCTGCTTTTTATGCCGCACCTGCCTGACGCACGAATAGTGCTATGCGTCATTCTGCCCATTTGTTGTTACCTGTGGCGCAGGGGCACCCTATGTCGGTTTGTGGCATGGGGGGCTTTGGGTTTTCTGTGGGCGGTATTCACTGCCGGAAACCTGGTCGATCAAATCAACCGCCTGAGCCAGGGGCCTGTAGTGCATGCCGTGGTCCAGGTTAGCAGCATTGCGCTTGCGGCTACGCCACGCAAGCAGACGGTAATGCATATAGAACAGATTAATGGCAGGTGGTTGGTGCCATCCATTGCCTTTTCCACACTGTGGCAACCCAAGGAGCAACCTTTGTGCGCCGGGCAGCGCTGGCAGATGCAATTGCGCTTGCGGCCGATGCACGGCAATTTAAATGAAGGGGGCTTTGACAGCCAACGTTGGGCGATGTCGCAGCGTCAACCGCTGACGGCGCAGGTAAAGAGCGCCACACTCCTGGATCCCGCCTGTAGCTGGCGACAGCGTATTATCCGCCATGCCGAAAACAATATTGGCACGGTTCGTTATCAGGCCGTTTTACTGGCTTTGGCCTTTGGTGAAAGGGGAGCGCTGGAGCCTTCACTGCGCTCACTGATGTTAAAAACCGGTATTGCTCACCTGATGGCCATTTCAGGGTTGCACGTGGCGATGGTGGCCATTTTGATTTGGGCTTTGCTGCGGGCAATGCAGTTTTGGTTACCTGCCCATCGAATTGGTTACCGTTTCCCTCTGATTGTCAGTTGGCTCGGGGCGTTAGGTTATATCTGGTTGGCGGGCGCGCACCCACCCGCGGTAAGAACCGGCTTGGCACTGACGCTTTGGATGCTGTTGCGCATACGGGGTATTCATTGTTCCTCATGGCAAGTCTGGCTGTGGTGTATCGGCTTGATACTGATCTGCGATCCGCTGGCGGTGTTGTCCGACAGCTTTTGGCTCTCGGCAACGGCGGTGTTATGCCTGATATTTTGGTTTGAATGGGTCCCTCTCAGCCCCCGGTTCCGCGTAGGGTGGTATTGGGCACCGCTACGTTGGTTGCATATTCAGTTCGGCATCACGTTGTTGCTGGTGCCGATGCAAGCAGGCTTGTTTCTTGGTCTCAGCATGACCTCAATACCGGCCAATCTTTGGGCCGTACCCTTGGTTTCCCTGGTGACGGTTCCGCTGATCCTTCTCGCCGTGGTACTGGGGATTTTCCCTCCGTTGAGTACCGGATTGTGGTGGGCAGCAGACCTCACACTAACTTGGGTTTTCACCCCATTATATTACCTGCAGGAGGGGTGGCTTGACCTTGGCGAGACATCGCTGGTTGTCAGCATTGTGGGCTGGTTGATGGTGATTTTCTGGCGTTTTCACTGGTGGCTGCGTTATGTCTCGGTACTGGTAACGCTGGCGATGTGCTGCGTGCTGTGGCGGGAGAAAGCTCCGTCATACCGTTGGCGCGTAGATATGCTCGATATTGGTCATGGCTTGGCCATGGTGGTTGAAAAGAATGGCCGCGCGATATTGTACGATACTGGACCCCGTTGGGGGACGGGCAGTGCGGCCACGCGTAACATTGTCCCCTTTCTTAACTGGCGTGGGCTGCCGGTGGATCAAATTATCATCAGCCACGATCATTTGGACCATATTGGTGGTCTTGAAGAAATACAGCAGGCATTCCCGTTGGCGACAGTGAGGAGTCCGCGGCTTGGTGCCGGCCACTTGCCCTGTGTCGCAGGGGAAAGCTGGCAATGGCAATCGCTGCAGTTCCAGGTGCTGTGGCCACCGAAGGCAGTAAAGGCCGCGGGAAATGACGACTCGTGCGTCATTCGTATCGATGATGGCAAATACAGCCTGTTGCTGACCGGTGATGCAGAGAAAAGGTCGGAAGCACAATTGGTACGGTATCAGCGCCATTTGTTGCGCGCTACGATATTACAGGTTCCCCATCATGGCAGTAAGACCTCATCTACTCCGCCATTTTTGCGTGCCGTAGCGCCAAAGGCGGCAATTGCTTCAGCTTCGCGTTACAATAAATGGCGATTACCGGCGGTTAAAGTCGTCGCCAGATATCGGGAAAATGGCATCATATGGCGCGATACATCGCGCTCCGGTCAGTTATCCGTACTTTTTTTCGACAACGATTGGCAAATTAAAGGCTTTCGTGAACAAATAATGCCCCGTTGGTACCATCAGCGGTTTGGCGTAGAGGGTGATAATGAGTAAAATGGGCCGCTATTTCTTCCGATGCTGGTATTTGCATGATGAATGATAAAGATCTCTCCACCTGGCAGACTTTCCGTCGCCTCTGGCCGATGATCACACCTTTTAAGACCGGGCTGATCGTGGCCGCCATTGCGTTGGTAATGAACGCAGCCAGCGACGCCTTTATGCTGTCTTTGCTTAAACCTTTATTGGATGACGGTTTTGGGAAAACGGAAAGCAGTATCCTGCTGTGGATGCCATTGGCCGTTATTGGTCTGATGGTGGTTCGCGGGGCGACGGGCTTCGTTTCCAGCTATTGTATTTCATGGGTCTCCGGCATGGTGGTGATGCACATGCGTCGTCGTCTGTTTGGCCACATGATGAGAATGCCGGTGTCCTTCTTCGACCAGCAATCCACCGGTACATTACTGTCTCGCATCACTTATGATTCCGAGCAGGTCGCTTCATCCTCGTCCAGCGCGCTGGTGACCGTGGTGCGTGAAGGGGCGTCGATCATCGCGCTGTTCACCATGATGTTCTATTACAGCTGGCAGCTTTCGGTGATCCTGATCGTACTGGCCCCGATTGTCTCTATTGCGATCCGCATCGTTTCCAAGCGCTTCCGTAATATCAGTAAAAACATGCAGAACACCATGGGACAGGTAACTACCAGCGCCGAGCAGATGCTGAAGGGCCACAAGGAAGTTCTGATTTTTGGCGGCCAGCAGGTTGAAACCGATCGCTTCAATTCGGTCAGCAACCGCATGCGTCAACAGGGCATGAAGCTGGTGTCTGCTTCATCCATTTCTGACCCTATCATTCAGTTGATCGCTTCGTTGGCGTTGGCCTTTGTGTTGTATGCCGCCAGCTTCCCAAGCGTGATGGCTACCCTGACTGCCGGTACCATTACCGTAGTGTTCTCTTCGATGATCGCCCTGATGCGCCCGTTGAAGTCCCTGACTAACGTCAACGCTCAGTTCCAGCGTGGGATGGCCGCCTGCCAGACGCTGTTCTCGATTCTGGACATGGAGCAGGAAAAAGACACCGGTACCCGCGAAGTGACTCGTGCGAAAGGTGACATCGAATTCCGCAATGTCACTTTCTACTATCCAGGCAAAGAAACGCCAGCGCTGCGTGATATCAACCTGAGCATTTCAGAAGGTAAAACAGTGGCGTTGGTGGGCCGTTCCGGATCGGGCAAGTCGACCATCGCCAATCTACTGACCCGTTTTTATGACGTTCAGGAAGGCGAGATCCTGATGGATGGTCACGATCTGCGCGAATATACGCTTGCGTCGTTGCGCGATCAGGTAGCCCTGGTTTCGCAAAATGTGCATTTGTTCAATGACACTATCGCCAATAACATCGCTTACGCGCGTGAAGAACGCTATACCCGCGAAGAGATAGAGAAGGCCGCGCGCATGGCCTACGCCATGGATTTCATTGAGAAAATGGAAAATGGCCTGGATACGGTGATAGGGGAGAATGGCGTAATGCTGTCCGGTGGTCAGCGCCAGCGTATCGCCATCGCCCGTGCCTTGCTGCGCGATTGTCCTATTCTGATCCTCGATGAAGCCACCTCGGCACTGGACACTGAATCAGAGCGTGCTATTCAGGCCGCATTGGATGAATTGCAGAAAAACCGTACTTCATTAGTGATTGCGCACCGTCTGTCGACGATTGAGAAAGCCGATGAAATCCTGGTGGTTGAGGATGGTCGTATCGTTGAGCGTGGTGAGCATTCTGCCTTGATCGAAAAGCAGGGGGCCTACGCCCAACTGCATCGCATGCAGTTTGGTCAATAATGATTGAGCGCATTTGGTCAGGCAGCTCGCTGATTTATCTGCTGCTGTTACCGCTGTCCTGGCTGTATGGCCTGGTCAGCGGCCTGATTCGGCTCAGCTACCGTTGCGGCCTGCGTAAAAGCTGGCGCGCGCCGGTACCGGTAGTGGTGGTGGGAAATCTCACCGCCGGTGGCAATGGCAAAACCCCGATGGTGATCTGGCTGGTGGAGCAGTTGCAGCAGCGTGGCTACCGGGTCGGTGTCGTTTCTCGCGGTTATGGTGGTAAAGCAGAGTCTTATCCTCTGTTGCTCAATGCGAGTACCACCACCCAACAGGCAGGGGATGAACCGGTCCTGATTTATCAACGTACCGCCGCGCCAGTCGCCATCTCACCGAACCGTGCCGAAGCGGTTCAGGCGCTGCTCAAGCAGCACCGACTTGATGTCGTGATTACCGATGACGGTTTGCAGCATTACGCCTTGCAACGCGATTTTGAATTGGTCGTGATCGACGGCGTACGCCGCTTCGGGAACGGTTGGTGGTTGCCTGCTGGCCCGATGCGAGAACGCGTTTCGCGTTTGAACAGCGTTGATGCATTGATTACCAACGGTGGCGTGGCCCAACCGGGTGAAATTGCCATGCGGTTGCAGGCACGCGAAGCGGTGAACGTTGCCAGTGGCGAACGCCGGCCCGTGGTTGAATTGCCGCATGTGGTGGCGATGGCCGGTATTGGCCATCCGCCGCGCTTCTTCGCCACGTTGGAAAAACTGGGTGTGGACGTTGAAAGAGAAGTGGCGTTTGCCGATCATCAGGAATACCAACATGACCCGCTGGCGGCGCTGGTAACCCCAGGGCAAACGCTGTTGATGACTGAAAAAGATGCGGTCAAATGCCGGGCTTTTGCCCAGCCCAACTGGTGGTATTTACCGGTTGATGCGGTACTTCCCCCCGAGCAGGCCGAGCAACTGCTGCAAGACATCGAAGCCTTGCTGAAGCAATAATTCAAACCGCCAGCGCGTGCAGCCCCAAAGCTTGCGCGCAGGCGTCTATCGAGCGTTGTTGTGTTTGCTGATACAGCGATAGCTCATCGATCACCCCTGCTCCCAAAGCCAATTCAAATGCCGCTTTGCTTGATGTCGCATTGTATTGCGCATGGCTGGTATCGCCGAGATTCGACTGGAAAATACCGGCGGCGCTGACCGGCAAGAAATCTTCATACACCAATGGCTGGAAGCGGATATATTCCTTGGCGATCAACTGTTCCAGCGTGCTGTGCTGATCCAATGAGTCTTTGGCTGCCAGCCCGCACTCGGTCGGAAAATAGCGGAACCAGGCCAACTGCTGCTCACGCAGGGTGGCATAATCATCCGGAAACGCCTGAAAATTTTGCGCCAGCAGTTGATTGTAGCGGTCTGCGTTTTTCTCGTTGGGCGGTGCCTGCAGTGCATCGTTAGTCGCCTGCAGCAGACGATCGTAGAGTGCGCGACCTTTCGTCGTCAGCGCAACGCCGCGCTGTTCTATTTCGCCGAAGCGGGCGGTATGGTGCCCATGAACGGCGCTGCCGTTATGCTCGACGAAATCGACGTTTTCCTCCAGCGCTTTAAAGCTGGTTTGGCGCAGCAGGATAGGGCGGCGACGCGGCGGTGGCCCTTCAATCACCGCTTTGGGGGTGATGCCCCGGCCAGGCATAGCCTGTTGAACCAGGTCGATATTAAGTGTGCGCGGCGTCAGGTGGTTGATGTGCGGGCCTTTGAACGCCACCACGTCAGCAATTAAACGGTGTTGGTCGTGCAACTGCTGATATTCGGCTGCGCTGACCGTCGCCCGGCTGTGCCAACGGAAGGTTTCCAACGCTTGCTCGACAAATTCATCCGCTTGGCTATCGTCCAGCCCCCCCTGGGCTTCTTGCAACACGATCAGTTCCAGCGCTCGTTCGGTAAAGATCTTGCGGCGCGCCAGCAGTTGTTGGGCCAGTTGGCGCAGTTCAGGGTTATCAATCAGCTCTAACCGCAATAGTGAGGTGAAGACCCGAAAGGGGCTGATTTGCAACGCGTCTTCATGCACCGCACGAAATGCGGTGGAGTGGACCGGAACGCCTGCTACTGCCAGATCATAATAACCGACCGGCGACATACCCATAACGTTAAACAACCGCCGCAGGTTCGCCAATTCTTGCGCAGTACCCACCCGGATAGCCCCGTGGCGCTCCATGGCCAGCCGTTCGATTTCGCCGGTAATTTGTAGTTGATGAGCCAATGCGGCATCTTCGCGCAGAACCTGTCGGTTGGTTTCCGCCACCAGTTCGAGCAAATCACCGTACAGAGGGACCTCTTTTTGGTACATCTCTGACATGGCGTGGGAGAATCTGGCGCGGATTTCATTCGGTGAGATGAACTGCTGGGCGGTCATGCGCATAGCTCCTTGATTCAGTATAATCTGAAAAATATTGTTTTTGACGGCAAAAGTGCTGACCGAAAGGCCATCCGCCTTGTTTTCACCTCAAGTTTAGCCATGTCGATTGGGTTTTGTTATAGCTTGGGCAAGCATATTAGATTTTTATGCGTTAGCTCTCATTTGAACCGAGAATAGCAAAAGTGCTGGCCGTCCAGAAGGCAATAACGCCAAGAGTTTTACATAAAAAAAGATAAATTAATTCACGCATAATCATAGACATAAAAACAAAATCTCAGGAAAGATAAAAATAAGGCAATAAACCCCTTGTGCAAAAGACAGATTTATGAGTAAATGCAATCCGGCCTGTGATTCAGACCTATTTATGTTCGAGTATAGAGTTAAGCAGTTCCTCCAAAAACGTTATCATCTGATTCCGCTTCAAAGACGAACCTTCTAAGTACCTCCCATAAGTAATGTTTCTAAAAACGGCCTAAATTGCCTTATGGCAGGTTTTGTATATATATTTAAAAGGTAAATGTGTAATGTCTAAGAAGACTGGTCAGGTGAAGTGGTTCAACGAAAGCAAAGGTTTTGGTTTTATTGAACAGAACGACGGTGGAAAAGATGTATTCGTACATTTCTCTGCAATCGCGACCGACGGTTTCAAAACCCTGGCTGAAGGCCAGCGTGTTGAGTATACCATCCAGGACAGCCCGCGCGGGCCGGCTGCCGCCAACGTTGTTGCTCTGTAAGTAAACAGGGAATAACGTAAACGATCTTAATACAACCATGATGATGCGTTAATGCTGATTCATTGCGGAAGATATTAAGTTCAACAAGCCCGCCATAGTGCGGGTTTTTTATTTTTTGCTCACGAGAGGTTTGTTACGAAAAACTTTAGGATGGGCTGGTAGCGTCCAACAATAATAAAAATGACGTTGTTAAGGATGCTCAAGTAAAAGGATATAAGTTATGTTTAAAAATACTGTGTTACAAATGGGCCGTGTGAAATGGTTTGATCAAGCCGCAGGCTATGGTTTTATTTCACCGGTAGACGGTAGCGACGAAATTTATGTAAGCCGTCGTTCTATCGCCAATACTAAAAATAAATCATTGAACGAAGGTCAGAACGTTGAGTTCTCGATCTATCGCAGCTCCCACGGGCTGTCAGCGGCAGACGTTATCGCGTTCTGACCCACCCCTTCCTCGCCAGTGCCGGTGCCGCCACCCCAAGCACTGGCGAAGATAAATTCCCCGATATCCACTATTATCAAGCGATTGTTCAATCACTTCGGATATCAGGATGAACACCCCCGTTATTTCTCTTACTGCCGCCCGTGCGCTCCACCTTGCCGCACAGGGGCTGTTAACCCCGATAAAACGTAAAGCCAAGCCCGACGATGTGGTTGCCGCCATTCAGCGTATGGGTCTCCTGCAAATCGATACCATCAGCGTTGTCGCGCGCAGCCCTTATCTGGTGCTGTTCAGCCGCTTGGGCGATTATCAGCCCGAATGGCTGGAACAGGCACTGGCTGGCCGCCGTCTGTTTGAGTACTGGGCACATGAAGCCTGCTTTTTACCCATCGAAGATTTTGGCCTGCTGCGCCATCGCATGCTGCAGCCTCAGGGCATGGGCTGGAAGTATTCCGAAGAGTGGATGCAGGAACATCGCACGGCAATCGACGCATTGCTGCAACATATAGAAGACCGCGGGCCGGTACGTTCGGCTGATTTTAGCGCCGAGAAGAAGGGGAATAGCGGTTGGTGGGATTGGAAACCGGAAAAGCGGCATCTTGAGATCCTGTTTACCGCCGGCAAACTTATGGTGGCCGAGCGACGCAATTTCCACCGCGTTTATGATCTAACGGAAAAGCTAATGCCCCATTGGGATGATAGCAGGCACGTGCTAGCAGCCGATCATGCGCGGCATGAAATGCTGACGCGTACCTGTCGCTTCCTTGGGATATTCAAGGCTGAATGGCTGGCAGATTACTACCGACTGAAGCGAGTGGCGCCGAAGGCACTCCTGGCCGGGTTACAGCAGCAGGGGGAAGTGCTGCCGGTGTTGATCGACGGATTGGACGGAGAGTTTTACGTACACCATTCGCTGGCCAAAGAACTGCACCTGGCGGAGCAAGGGAAGCTGAAATCAAGCGTAACTACCTTGCTTTCTCCTTTCGATCCGGTGGTTTGGGACCGTCGCCGTGCCCTGGAGTTGTTCGATTTTGATTATCGGTTGGAATGCTACACGCCGAAAGAAAAGCGGCAGTATGGGTATTTTACGTTGCCTGTGCTGCACCGTGGTGAACTGATTGGTCGTATTGATGCAAAAATGCATCGCCGGCAGGGGATCTTTGAAATCATCAGTTTTCATCCGCAAACCAAAGTTCGCTTTGGTGCACAGCGCACGCAGGATATTCGGCAAGCTATTACCCGCAGTGCAAAATGGCACGGCGCGAACCAGGTCATTCTGGGGGATGTTCCGGCAGCGCTGGCTACCCTATGGGGCGAGGGTTGGGATGTGGAATAACGAACGGCGTTGTTGGCGTGGGTAAAACGAATTCCAGCGCCGCTCGTTACAAGGGGGCCTCAGTTGCTGAAGTTGGCAAACAGGGCGATGATCTTGTGAATACGCTTGATCATGCTAAATGTCTTTTTGTGATCTGAATCACAAAATTCTACGCCTGCGCCGCAGCCAGTTCAATCCCCGGAGCCGATTAAAACGCGATGGCAAGGCAGCCGGTGATTAACCTGACGCATAGCGTTATGCTATCCTCACCCACTTTCCTTACGTAAGATCTCCACCCTGGAGGAAGCATGGACCACCGTTTACTCGAAATCGTTGCCTGTCCGGTCTGCAACGGTAAGCTCTATTTCAATAAAGAAAACCAGGAACTGGTGTGCAAAGTGGATGGCCTGGCCTATCCGCTGCGTGATGGCATTCCGGTTCTGCTGGAAAATGAGGCGCGGGCGCTGTCATTGGATGAGAAACACGCATGAGTTTCATCGCTATTATTCCAGCTCGTTATGCTTCTACCCGTTTGCCTGGCAAACCGCTGGCCGATATTCACGGTAAGCCGATGGTGGTGCACGTCATGGAACGTGCGCGCGAGTCCGGCGCCAGCCGCGTCATTGTAGCGACCGACCATCCTGCGGTGGCTGAGGCGGTTAAAGCGGCTGGCGGTGAGGTTTGCATGACGCGGGCCGATCATAATTCCGGCACCGAGCGTTTGGCTGAGGTGATTGAGCATTATGGCTTTAATGATGACGAAATCATCGTTAACGTCCAGGGTGATGAACCTCTTATTCCTCCGGTCATTGTGCGGCAGGTGGCTGAAAACCTGGCGGGAAGCCAGGCCGGCATGGCTACTCTGGCGGTGCCGATTGACAGCGCGGAAGAAGCTTTCAACCCCAATGCGGTCAAAGTGGTGATGGATGCGCAGGGCTATGCGCTCTACTTTTCACGCGCCACCATTCCGTGGGATCGTGAACGTTTCGCGCAATCCAAAGAGAGTATCGGCGACAGCCTGTTGCGGCATATCGGCATTTACGCCTATCGCGCCGGCTTTGTACGCCGTTATGTCACCTGGGCGCCAAGCCAGCTGGAACAAATTGAGCTGCTGGAGCAGTTGCGGGTGCTGTGGTACGGCGAAAAAATCCACGTGGCGGTTGCCAAGGCAATGCCGAGCGTGGGGGTTGATACGCCGGAAGACTTGCAGCGTGTCCGTGACAGCATGAAAAGCTGATCATTGAACGCCGGTGCGCCACACGGCGCGCCGGCGGCATTATTATTTCCCTTCTTCTATCCCCATTTTGTTGATCTGCGTTGAAGAATTTATCTGCTTAGCGTTCGATGATAGTTGCGTCTCTTCCTACCTCTTGAGGCTATTTCCTTATGGAGCAGTTACGCGCTGAACTGAGTATTGTGCTGGGTGAGTCTATCAGCCGACTGGAACGCGTCAGCGAGCAGCCTTATGCGCACATGTATTCACTGTACGACCAACAGGGGCATGCTATTCCGCTGATGGCGAAAAGCTTTGTCTGCCAGGGCATTGCCCAGCAGGAGGCTTATAAGTTGTCGATGCTGGCGCGCGAAGGCGATATTCGTTTGCCGACGGTGTATGGCGTGGTCTATACCCAGCAGTCACCCTATAAAGAGATCTTGCTGATAGAGCGTTTGCGGGGCGTATCCGCAGAAGCGCCGACGCGCACGCCGGACCGCTGGAATTCGTTGATGGAGCAGGTGGTCGACGGCGTGTTGGCCTGGCACCGTATCGACAGCCACGGCTGCGTCGGCACGGTCGACAGCACTCAGGAAAACGACTGGTTTTGTTGGTATCAACAGCGGGTTGAGGTGCTGTGGTCGACGATCGGCAACCTCAATTCGGCGCAGCTGACGATGGCCGACCGTCGCTTGCTGTATCGCACACGTGAAGCATTGACCCATTTTTTTGTCGGATTCGACGATCCCTGCGTGCTGGTGCACGGCAACTTGTCGTTACGCAGCATGTTAAAAGATCCCAAAAGCGATCAATTACTGGCGATGTTGAACCCTGGAATGATGCTGTGGGCGCCGCGGGAATATGAGCTTTTCAGGCTGTGTGAAGCGGGCATGCCCAGCCAACTGCTGTTTTATTATTTGCAACGTGCGCCGGTAGCGGAATCTTTCCTGGTGCGGCGCTGGTTGTATGTGGTGTGGGAGGCTGTGGGGCGGTTGATTCATACCGGCAAGCTGGATCGGCAACCGTTCGATTATGCTTCCAAACAGCTGCTGCCCTGGCTTGCCGGTTAATGCTATTCAGTCGACAGAAACGTCATCGGCACCTTTCAGCCATTGCCACAGGCTGCCGAGCGTTTCATACCAGGCGCGTTCGCTGTGGCCAAGGAACATCGCCGACGGCACCACGCGATCCCAGATATTCAGGCGTGAACTGATGGCCAACTGATTGGCTGGCGCCGGGATGGGGTGCAGCCCCTTGGCTTCAAAAAAGCGCATCGCCCTTGGCAAATGGTTAGCCGAGGTCACCAGAATAAAGGGCTGCTGCCCAACCAGTTTCGACACCTGCAACGCCTCTTGCTCGGTATCCATCGGGCGATCCAGCAGCACCATGTCGCTGCCTGGCACTCCCAGGCTTTCCGCTACCTTCGCCGCCGTCGCCGCGTTACTCAGAGTATTCGGGCCCCCGGCGCCGGTGAACACCATTTTCGCCCCGGGATGCGCGAGATACAGGCGTACGCCTTCCGTGACGCGCGGCAGGCTGTTGCCGATCAGATTGGAACTGGGGGCCCAATCGGGATTAAAGGTATAACCGCCGCCCAGCACCACGATATACTTTACCGGGTCAGTGCCGCGATAGGTGACATACTCCGATTCGATTGGGCGCAGCAGCCTGTCGGCCACCGGCTGCAGGCTGAAAAGCAGTAAAAACAGCCAGCTCAACGTCAAAATGACCCTGCCGCTTTTTTGCCAACGAGTGAACCACAGCAGCAACAGCGCCAGTCCCATCAACAGCAGCAACGCAGGTAACGGCATTAAAATGGCGCCAATGAACTTTTTCAGGTTAAACAGCATCAAAAATCAGGTCCTTTTGGGCGAAAAAACGACATCCGGGCACATTCAGGCCGCAAGAAGATTCATTCTAAGCCAGTCTGTGCCAAAATAGCAGGTTTGAATGGGCTGGCGCTTTGCCCCCAACAGAATAAGATCAGCGGAGCCGTTGTCCATGCAGGATCGCAATTTTGACGATATTGCTGAAAAGTTTGCGCGTAATATTTACGGCACCACCAAAGGGAAAATTCGTCAGGCGGTAGTCTGGCAGGATCTGACCACGCTGTTGGCCCAGTTGCCGCAGCGGCCGCTGCGCATTCTGGATGCCGGCGGCGGCGAAGGCCATATGGCCTGCCAATTGGCAGAATTAGGACATCAGGTGTTGTTGTGCGATCTTTCTGGTGAGATGATCCAACGCGCCGCGTTACTGGCTGAGCAGAAAGGTGTGAGCCAGAACATGCAATTCATACAAAGTTCAGCACAGGATATTGGCCAACATTTGGAACAGCCGGTTGATCTGGTATTGTTTCATGCTGTGCTTGAATGGATTGCCGAACCTGAAGCGGCATTGCGGGCGTTGTTCGACTGCCTGCAACCGGGCGGCGCACTGTCATTGATGTTCTTTAACGCCAATGGCCTCTTGATGCGTAACGTGGTGTTGGGTAATTTCCAACTGGTGAATCCCGAGGTCAGAAGACGCAGAAAGCGTTCGTTGTCACCGCAATATCCGCACAGCCCGCCGCAGGTATACGGCTGGCTGGAACAATTGGGCATGCGCATCAGCGGGAAAACCGGCGTGCGGGTGTTCCACGATTACCTGCAGAGCAGGCAGTTACAGACGCAAAAATTTGAAGAGTTACTGGCGCTTGAACAGCACTATTGCCGGCAGGAGCCGTACGTGAGTTTGGGGCGCTATATTCACGTCATGGCGCATAAACCAAACCTGAAGGACGAACTATGAGTGAATTTTCCCAGACAGTACCCGAACTGGTCGCCTGGGCACGGAAAAATGATTTCTCTATTTCGCTCCCTACGGAGCGTCTCGCGTTTTTGCTTGCTATTGCCACATTGAACGGCGAGCGGCTGGACGGCGAGATGAGCGAAGGTGAGCTGGTTGATGCATTTCGCCATGTCAGCAAGGGTTTCGAACAGACGCATGAAACGGTGGCGGTTCGCGCCAACAATGCGATTAACGACATGGTGCGCCAGCGCCTGTTAAACCGCTTCACCAGCGAACTGGCGGACGGTAACGCAATTTACCGTTTGACGCCGCTGGGGATCGGCATTACCGATTACTATATTCGTCAGCGCGAATTCTCCACGCTGCGTCTGTCGATGCAGCTGTCGATCGTGGCGCAGGAGCTGAAACGCGCCGCCGACGCCGCGGAAGAGGGCGGTGATGATTTCCACTGGCACCGCAATGTGTTTGCCCCACTGAAATATTCGGTAGCGGAAATCTTCGACAGCATCGACATGACCCAACGGGTGATGGATGAACAGCAGCAGGGCGTAAAAGATGACATCGCCGCGTTGCTGAATCAAGACTGGCGGGCGGCCATTTCCAGTTGTGAGATGCTGCTGTCCGAAACTTCAGGCACCCTGCGTGAACTGCAGGATACGCTGGAAGCGGCAGGCGACAAGCTGCAGGCCAACCTGCTGCGCATTCAGGATGCTACGCTGGGCGGCGCGGAACTGGGCTTCGTCGATAAGCTGGTGTTCGACTTGCAAAGCAAGCTCGACCGCATCATCAGTTGGGGCCAGCAGGCAATCGACCTGTGGATTGGCTACGACCGTCACGTGCACAAATTTATCCGTACCGCGATCGACATGGACAAGAACCGGGTGTTCGCCCAGCGTTTGCGCCAGTCGGTACAGAACTATTTCGACAACCCATGGACACTGACCCATGCCAATGCCGACCGTCTGCTGGATATGCGTGACGAAGAACTGGCGTTGCGCAGCGAGGAAGTGACCGGAGAGCTGCCGCCGGATCTGGAGTTCGAAGAGTTCAGCGAAATCCGTGAGCAGTTGGCGGCCATGATCGAACAGGCATTGAAGATTTATCAAGAGCAACAGATGCCGCTCAATTTAGGGGCGGTGATGCGCGATTATCTGGCGCAATATCCGCGTGCTCGTCATTTCGACGTGGCACGTATAGTGGTCGACCAGGCAGTGCGCCTCGGTGTGGCTGAAGCAGATTTTTCAGGGTTGCCGGCACAATGGCAGGCAATCAATGATTACGGAGCCAAGGTCCAGGCCCATGTCATCGACAAATATTGAACAAGTAATGCCAGTCAAGCTGGCCAAGGCATTGTCTAACGCGTTGTTCCCTGCGCTGGACAGCCACCTGCGTGCGGGTCGTCACATCGGTATCGATGAGCTGGACAACCACGCCTTCTTAATGGATTTCCAGGATGAACTGGAAGAGTTTTACGCCCGTTACAGCGTGGAACTGATCCGCGCACCGGAAGGATTCTTCTACCTGCGTCCGCGCTCCACCACCCTGATCCCGCGTTCGGTGTTATCCGAACTAGACATGATGGTGGGGAAAATCCTGTGCTATCTCTACCTCAGCCCGGAGCGTCTGGCGCACGAGGGGATTTTCAGCCATCAGGAGCTGTACGACGAGTTGCTGAGCCTGGCGGACGAAACCAAATTGCTGAAGTTCGTTAATCAGCGATCTACCGGTTCGGATCTCGATCGCCAGAAGCTGCACGAAAAAGTGCGCACTTCACTGAACCGCCTGCGTCGTCTGGGCATGATCTACTTCATGGGCAATGACAGCAGCAAGTTCCGTATCACCGAGGCGGTGTTCCGCTTTGGCGCCGATGTGCGCAGCGGTGACGATCCGCGTGAAGCGCAGTTACGTATGATCCGTGACGGCGAAGCGATGCCGGTTGAAAACAGCCTGTCGCTGAATGATGAAAGCGATGCTGAAGATTCGCAGCTTGATAACACACCGGACAGTGCAGAGGATGAACAGGAATGATTGAACGCGGTAAATTTCGCTCGCTGACGCTGGTCAACTGGAACGGCTTCTTCGCCCGCACCTTTGATCTCGATGAGCTGGTGACCACGCTGTCCGGCGGTAACGGGGCAGGGAAATCCACCACCATGGCGGCATTCGTCACTGCGCTTATCCCCGACTTGACGCTGTTGCACTTCCGTAACACCACCGAAGCTGGCGCCACCAGCGGTTCGCGCGACAAGGGTCTGCACGGTAAGCTGCGTGCCGGGGTGTGTTATTCCACCCTCGATGTGATCAACTCACGCCACCAGCGTGTCGTGGTGGGGGTGCGCCTGCAGCAGGTGGCCGGCCGTGACCGTAAAGTTGACATCAAGCCATTCACCATCCAGGGCCTGCCAACGGCGGTACAGCCGACCGAACTTTTGACCCAAACGGTGGGCGAGCGCCAGGCGCGCGTGCTGACACTGCAGGAGTTGAAAGAGCGCGTTGAAGAGATGGAAGGTGTGCAGTTCAAGCAGTTCAACTCGATCACCGACTACCACTCATTAATGTTCGATCTGGGCGTGATCCCGAAACGCTTGCGTTCATCGTCCGATCGCAGCAAGTTCTACCGCCTGATCGAAGCTTCGCTGTACGGCGGTATTTCCAGCGCCATCACCCGCTCATTGCGCGACTACCTGTTGCCGGAAAACAGCGGCGTGCGCAAGGCCTTCCAGGACATGGAAGCGGCGCTGCGTGAAAACCGCATGACGCTGGAAGCGATCCGCGTGACCCAAACCGATCGCGACCTGTTCAAGCACCTGATTTCAGAAGCCACCTCCTACGTGGCGGCGGACTATATGCGCCATGCCAATGAGCGGCGCATTCATCTGGACGGCGCGCTGGCACTGCGCAGCGATCTGTTGGGCAGCCGCAAACAGCTGGCTGCGGAGCAGTATCGCCATGTGGAAATGGCGCGCGAACTGGCGGAACAGAGTGGGGCAGAATCCGATCTGGAAACCGATTATCAGGCCGCCAGCGATCACCTTAACCTGGTGCAAACGGCGATGCGTCAGCAGGAAAAGATCGAGCGCTATGAAGGCGATCTGGAAGAGCTGACCTACCGTCTGGAAGAACAGAACGAAGTGGTGGCGGAGGCCAGCGAACAGCAGGCCGAAAACGAAGCGCGCGCCGAGGCGGCCGAGCTGGAAGTGGATGAGCTGAAAAGCCAACTCGCCGACTACCAGCAGGCGTTGGACGTGCAACAGACCCGCGCCATCCAATATCAGCAGGCGTTGCAGGCATTGGAGCGTGCTCGCGCACTGTGCCAACTGCCGGAGCTGACCGCCGAAAATGCCGAACAGTGGCTGGATACTTTCCAGGCGCGCGAGCAAGAGGCGACGGAAGCCCTGCTGATGCTCGAGCAGAAACTGAGCGTGGCCGACGCCGCGCACGGTCAATTTGAACAGGCTTATCAGCTGGTGGGGAAAATTGCCGGCCAGGTCAGCCGCAGCGAAGCCTGGCAGTGCGCGCGCGAATTGCTGCGCGACTGGCCATCGCAGCAACACCTTGCCGAACGCGTGCAGCCATTGCGCATGCGCCTGAGCGAGCTGGAGCAGCGCCTGCGCTCCCAGCAGGATGCCGAGCGTCTGCTGCAGGAGTTTTGCAAGCGCCATGGTCAGCAGTATCAGCCGGACGAACTCGATGCTCTGCAACAAGAGCTGGAAGAGCGTCTGGAGTCGCTGTCGCAAAGCGTCAGCGAGGCCGGCGAACGCCGGATGGAAATGCGCCAGGAACTGGAGCAAATTCAGCAACGCATTCGTGAGCTCACCACCCGTGCCCCTGTCTGGTTAGCGGCGCAGGATGCCCTGAGCCAACTCAGCGAGCAGAGCGGTGAACCGCTGGAAAGCAGCCAGCAGGTGACTGAGTACATGCAGCAGTTGCTGGAGCGCGAACGCGAAACCACCGTTGAGCGCGACGAAGTGGCTGCCAGCAAGCGTGCGGTTGAAGCGCAGATCGAACGCCTAAGCCAGCCGGGCGGTGCCGAAGATCAACGCCTGGTTACGCTGGCCGAACGTTTTGGCGGCGTGCTGCTCTCCGAAATTTATGACGACGTCACCATCGACGATGCGCCTTACTTCTCCGCATTGTATGGCCCGTCGCGTCACGCGATCGTGGTGCCGGATCTGTCGCTGGTGCGCGAGATGCTGGAAGGGTTGGAAGACTGCCCGGAAGATCTCTATCTGATCGAAGGGGATCCGCAGTCGTTCGATGACAGCGTGTTCGCCGTTGAAGAGCAAGACCGTGCGGTGTTGGTGAAAACCGCCGATCGTCAATGGCGTTACTCCCGTTATCCGGAAGTGCCGCTGTTTGGTCGCGCCGCCCGCGAAAACCGCCTGGAAGTGCTGAACGCCGAGCGTGAAACGCTGGCCGAGCGTTACGCTACGCTGTCATTCGACGTGCAAAAGACCCAGCGTTCGCATCAGGCCTTCAGCCGTTTCATCGGTTCCCATCTGGCGGTGGCGTTTGACGCCGATCCGGAAGCGGAAATTCGTACCCTCACTTCTCGACGTGGGGAAGTTGAGCGCGCGCTGAACAATCATGAAGCGCAAAATCAACAGCAACGTCAGCAATACGATCAGGCGAAAGAGGGCATTTCCGCACTGAACCGGCTGATGCCGCTGGTTTCATTGTTAAACGATGAAACACTGCAAGATCGCGTGGAAGAGATCCGTGAAGAGCTGGAAGAGGCGCAGGATGCCGCGCGTCACATTCAGCAGCACGGCGTTTCCCTGACCAAGCTGGAGCCGCTGCTGTCGGTGCTGCAAAGCGATCCGCAGCAGCATGAGCAGTTACAGCAGGATTACATTCAGGCGCAGAGCGTACAGCGTCAGGCTAAACAGCAGGCCTTTGCCTTGATCGAAGTGGTGCAGCGTCGCGCGCACTTCGGTTATACCGACTCTGCCGGCATGCAAAACGCCAACAACGATTTGAACGACAAGCTGCGCCAACGCCTTGAACATGCGGAAGCGGAACGTACCCGTGCTCGCGAGCAGTTACGTCAGTACCAGACCCAGTTTACTCAGTACAGCCAGGTGCTGGCGTCGCTGAAAAGCTCGTATGACGCCAAGCGCGATATGCTGAAGGAACTGAGCCAGGAGCTGGTGGACATCGGCGTACAGGCGGATGCCAATGCTGAAGCTCGTGCCCGTGCACGCCGTGATGAACTGCACGCCGGCCTGAGCAACAACCGCGCGCGCCGTAACCAGTTGGAAAAACAGCTGACCTTCTGCGAAGCGGAAATGGATAGCTTGCAGAAGAAACTGCGTAAGCTTGAGCGTGATTACCATCAGTTGCGTGAGCAGGTAGTGACCGCCAAGGCGGGCTGGTGCGCAGTGATGCGCATGGTGAAAGACAACGGGGTTGAACGTCGTCTGCACCGTCGCGAACTGGCCTATATGGACGGCGACGAGCTGCGCTCGATGTCGGATAAGGCGCTCGGTGCGCTGCGTCTGGCGGTGTCGGACAACGAACACCTGCGCGACGTGCTGCGCCTGTCGGAGGATCCTAAGCGTCCTGAACGCAAGATCCAGTTCTATATCGCGGTGTACCAGCATCTGCGCGAGCGAATTCGCCAGGACATCATTCGTACCGATGACCCGGTCGAGGCTATCGAACAGATGGAAATCGAGCTGGGCCGTCTGACCGAAGAACTGACCGCCCGTGAGCAGAAGCTGGCGATCAGTTCCAAGAGCGTGGCGAACATCATTCGCAAAACCATCCAGCGCGAACAGAACCGTATCCGCATGCTCAACCAGGGCCTGCAGGCGGTTTCCTTCGGTCAGGTGAAAAGCGTGCGATTGAACGTCAACGTGCGTGAAGCGCATGCGACCCTGTTGGACGTGCTCTCTGAGCAGCAGGAACAGCATCAGGATCTGTTTAACAGCAACCGCCTGACCTTCTCGGAAGCGCTGGCCAAGCTTTACCAGCGCCTGAACCCGCAGATTGATATGGGCCAGCGCACGCCGCAGACCATTGGTGAAGAGCTGCTGGATTACCGTAACTATCTGGAGCTGGAAGTGGAAGTATTCCGCGGCTCCGACGGCTGGCTGCGTGCCGAGAGCGGCGCGTTGTCTACCGGTGAAGCGATCGGTACCGGGATGTCGATTCTGGTGATGGTGGTACAGAGTTGGGAAGAAGAGTCTCGCCGCCTGCGCGGTAAAGATATCTCCCCATGCCGTCTGTTGTTCCTCGACGAAGCGGCGCGACTGGATGCCAAATCCATCGCGACCCTGTTCGAGCTGTGCGACCGCCTGGAAATGCAGCTGATCATCGCCGCACCGGAAAACATCAGCCCGGAAAAAGGGACCACGTATAAGCTGGTGCGTAAGGTGTTCCAGAACCACGAACATGTACACGTTGTGGGGCTGCGCGGTTTCGCTAACGAACCGCCTGCGGCACTGGGTGTCGCCGCGGCTGAAACGCCATAAGCGTAGAAAAGCCCGCTAATAATCTGAAAATAGCCGCCCTGGGGTGGCTATTTTTTTGTACGCATGGATGATAGTCCTGCTTTTTTATCCGCTTTTAAACGGGTAGCTTAATGAATTACAGTTATTCATTAGTGCCAAAGGGCAAAATGGCTTTTCTGTTCGTATACTGAAACTAATAAGCTGTCTTGGTTGTATTTTTTGTGAGCATACAGGGGGCAATGGATGTTGCTTAGAAATGGAAACAAGGTACGACGTTTGGCGTTGAGTTGCGCAATGGCATGTGGTCTTGCGTCGTCGTTACCCGTATGGGCAACCGTTCCTGCATTCCCGGTGGCGTCTTCCGGTATGTCAGTTGCGCAAAGTCGTTCGGAATTGCTCGCGGCGTTGCCAAAAGGCATTACGCCACATTATCTTTCAACGCTTGCTCCTTTGTACGCAGCGAACCGGATGCAGCTGATGTGGCAGGATCGCGAAGCGGTCCAGCAATTTCAGCAGCAGCTGGCCGAGTTGGCGATGTCTGGCGTGCAGCCGCAGTTTACGCAATGGGTGAAATTGCTGACCAATCCCGCCATTACCGGTGTGGCCCGCGATGTCGTACTGTCTGATGCGATGTTGGGGTATTTGCAGTTCGTTTCGTCGATCGGCGCCAATGGCAACAGCTGGCTGTACAGCAACATTCCCTACAAGCTCGGTTTGCCGCCCAATACGGTGATTAACCAGTGGCAGTTGGCGGTGCGTCAGGGTAAAACGGTGCCCTATGTCACCTCGCTGGCACCGCAGCACCCGCAATACGCCAAGATGCATCAGGCATTACGCGACAGGCTGGCCGATGGGCGCCCATGGCCACAGATGGCGAATGGCCCGAGTTTGCGCCCCGATCAACTGAGCGATGATATTCCTGCCTTGCGCGAGATCCTGGCGCGCAACGGTATGCTGACCACTTCCGCCGCGCCGGTAGAGGCGCAAGAGCCGCCAGCGGTGTTGACCGGTTCGCGCAATGAGCCGGATGACGGTGGCTTATCGGTAGATGAAGAGAAAAATCGCGAGGCTCAGAGCGCGGTAGTCAGCCCGGCCGCCGCGCCGGTAAAAGACCTGGCGCCGTCACCACAATCGCCGTTTAGTCAGCAGCAGGAGAGTCCGGTCACGGTCACGGACAATCGCTATACCGCCGATTTGGTTGAAGGCGTTAAGCGCTTCCAGAAATGGCAGGGGTTGAGCGCCGATGGCGTGATTGGCGTACGCACCCGCGAATGGCTTAACGTGACGCCGCGAATGCGAGCATCGCTGTTGGCGCTGAACATCCAGCGTTTACGCATTCTTCCCGGCCGCGTCGACACCGGAATTATGGTCAATATTCCCAACTACTCGTTGACCTATTATCTGAACGGCAATGAGGTGCTTTCTTCACGGGTGATCGTTGGGCGGCCCAGCCGCAAGACGCCGTTGATGAACAGTGCGCTGAACAATGTGGTGGTTAACCCACCGTGGAACGTGCCGACCACGCTGGTGCGCGAAGATATTGTGCCGAAGGCGATGCGAGACGGCAGCTACTTCCAAAAACACGGTTATACCGTGCTTTCCGGCTGGAGCAACGATGCTGAGGTGATCAATCCGGCCATGATCGACTGGAATATGGTGTCGGCCCGTAACTTCCCATACCGGATCCGCCAGGCTCCGGGGGCGACCAACTCGCTGGGGCGTTTCAAATTCAACATGCCGAGTTCGGACGCTATCTACTTGCACGACACGCCGAACCATAACCTGTTCCAGAAAGACATTCGTGCCCTTAGCTCGGGTTGCGTGCGTGTCAACAAGGCTTCGGATTTAGCGAATATGCTGTTGCAGGATGCGGGCTGGAACAATACCCGCGTTTCCTCGACCCTAAAACAGGGAAATACCACCTACGTAAATATCCGCCAACATATTCCGGTTAAATTGTATTATTTAACCGCCTGGGTCTCTGATGATGGAAAGCCACAATTCCGTACAGATATTTACAATTACGATGATACGGTGAGATCGGGTGCACAAATTTTGGCTCAGGCCGAAAAATTAATGCAATAAATGCAGTAATTATAAATAAATAACGGTCAGAATATCGGGCCATGATGCAGGCACTCATTCCGTGAGTGCCTGCAAACCGCGGGATATCACGGGTTGACTCAATCAGTGTGGGCGGTTATGGTTCAGGCAGTGCGCTGTTTTGTGCATATATTTTGATATTCTTGCCGGGTTTAACAGAAACATGGACAAAATTGATCATCATCGCCGTAAGTGGCTGGCGTTAGGTAGCGCCGCTGTGGGCATAGCGCTGCTCCCTGGGCAAGCCTTTGCCAGTCTTTCTACTTCGCGCCCGCGTATTCTTGTCGTCAATAATATGCATACGGGCGAATCCTTGAAAGCCGAATTCTTCGACGGCAAGGGATATAATAAAGACGAATTAGTTCGTCTTAATCATCTCTTCCGTGATTATCGAGCCAATAAAGTCAAATCGATCGATCCTCGCCTATTTGATCACCTCTATCGCCTGCAGGGGCTGTTGGGCACCAACAAACCGGTACAGTTGGTTTCAGGTTATCGTTCCCTGGATACCAACAATGAGCTGCGTGAACGCAGCCGCGGTGTGGCCAAGCACAGCTATCATACCAAGGGCCAGGCGATGGACTTCCATATCGAAGGCATCCAGTTGAGCAATATCCGCAAAGCGGCGTTAAAAATGAGCGCCGGTGGTGTAGGATATTACCCACGTAGCAACTTTGTACACATCGATACCGGCCCGGTGCGGACCTGGTAATCGCTGTGTACCATAAGTGAGTAGCGCCAGCCCGTCAGGGTGTGGCGCTGTTGTCGTTGGAGCCTTATGAAATACCAAATTATTCCCGTTACCGCTTTTAGTCAGAATTGCAGCCTGATCTGGTGTGAGAGTACCCAACAGGCGGCGCTGGTTGATCCCGGCGGCGAAGCGGAAAAGTTAAAGACCGAAATTGCTAAACAGGGCGTGACGGTCACGCAGATCCTGTTGACGCACGGCCATCTCGATCACGTAGGGGCAGCGGCTGAGCTGGCGGAACACTATCAGGTACCGATCTACGGTCCGGACAAGGAGGACGCTTTCTGGTTGGATGGTCTGCCTGCGCAAAGCCGGATGTTTGGTCTGGAAGAGTGTGCGCCTCTGACGCCAACTCGCTGGCTGGAAGAAGGGGACAGCGTGCAGGTGGGCGAGATGACGCTCAAGGTACTGCATTGCCCGGGTCATACTCCTGGCCATATCGTGTTTATTAATGAGCAGGCGCGGTTGGCGCTGGTGGGTGACGTATTGTTTAACGGTGGCGTGGGTCGCAGCGACTTCCCCCGTGGCGATCACCAGGCATTAATCAACTCGATCCGCACCAAGCTCCTGCCACAGGGGGATGACATGGCGTTTATCCCGGGTCATGGGCCGATGTCTACCTTCGGTCAAGAGCGTGAAACCAATCCGTTCCTGCGAGAAGAACCGGCCATCTGGTAAGGTTATTTCCCGGCAGAAATAACTAAGGGGCGCATTGAGCGCCCCTTTTGCTTATTTGGAACCCTAAGCTTTACAGCACGGCGACGATGGCTTCACACAGCGGCGCCATATTGTCTGGCGTCATGCCTGCGACGTTAACCCGGCCGGAGTTAACGGCGTAAACGCCAAATTCGTCACGCAGGCGCAGTACCTGTTCTTTGGTCAACCCGCTGAACGAGAACATGCCGTTCTGGTTGATGATAAAGCTGAAGTCCTGCTCTGCGCCTTTCTCCTGCAGAGTATTCACGAACAGCTGACGCATGCGGTGAATGCGTTGACGCATATCGGTCAGCTCCTGCTCCCAAAGCGCGCGCAGCGCATCATCACCCAGGATGGTCGCAACCACCGCGGCACCGTGTGACGGCGGGTTGGAGTAGTTGGCGCGAATGGCGGCTTTCACCTGGCTGAAGGCGCGATCAGCGGTATCCGCATCTGCGGCAACCAGAGTACAGGCGCCGACACGTTCGTTGTATAGGCCGAAATTCTTCGAGTACGAGCTGGCCACGATCAGTTCCTGATGCTTGGCGGCGAAAATACGCAGGCCCTGTGCATCTTCTTCCAGACCTTTCGCAAAGCCCTGGTAAGCAAAGTCGAACAGCGGCAGCCAGCCGTTAGCCACAGACAGCTCGGCTAACTGAGCCCACTGCTCTGGCGTAGGATCGATACCGGTTGGGTTATGGCAGCAACCATGGAACAGGACCACATCGCCTGCCTGAGCCTGTTTCAGGCTGTTCAACAGGCCATCGAAGTCCAGCGCATGATTAGCCGCATCGTAGTAGGCATATTCCAGCACTTCCAGGCCGACGGCGCCGAAGACGTTTTTATGGTTCGGCCAGCTTGGGTTGCTGATCCAGATGCGTTTAGCGCTGGTCTGGTTGGCGATGAAGTCAGCTGCCACACGCAGGCCGCCGGTACCACCAGGCGTTTGCGCGGTGCGCGCACGCTTGTTGGCAATGATTGGGCTTTGTTTGCCGAACAGCAGCTCTTGCGTGCAGTTGGCGAAAGCGGGGATGCCCTCAATGCCGAGATAGTTTTTGGTGGCTTCATTTTCCAGCAGATACTGCTCGGCTTTTTTCACGCTGGTCAGCACCGGCGTTTTGCCGGTTTCGTCTTTGTAAACGCCAATGCCCAAATTGATTTTGTTCGGGCGTGCGTCGGCGCGGAAAATGTCGGTCAGACCCAGAATCGGATCGGCAGGTGCAGCAGTGATTTTTTCAAACATGTCAGGTGCTTCCATGGCTCGGAGTTAAGCAGACAGAAGCATCAGGGTAGCGCCAGTTATGCGCTTTGCCAATCGTTTGCGAGAAAAACACAGCGATCTTGTGAAGGGCGCAGATTCGGCATAAAAAATGAGGAAGAAGGGGGCATTGGCAGGATAAAAATTTACGCGTAGCGCAAAAACAAAAACAGGGCCGAAGCCCTGTTTTTTTAACTTACTCGACGGTGAACCGTCGTTAAGTGAGACAACTTAGAACTGGTAAACCAGACCAACACCTACGATATCATCGGTAGCGGTGCCAGTGGCTTTAGTGAACTCGTTGTCGTCCAGCAGGTTGATTTTGTAATCAACATAGGTAGACATGTTTTTGTTGAAGTAGTAAGTGGTACCAACAGAAACATATTTAACCAGGTCGGCATCGCCGCCGCTGAAGCTAGAACCGTGGTTGGTGTGGCCAGCCAGGTTTTTACCTTTAGACTGCAGGTAAGAAACTTCTGGACGCAGACCGAAGTCGAACTGGTATTGCGCAGTCACTTCGAAGTTCTGAGTTTTGTTAGCGATACCTGCATCGAAATCACCGTATGGAGTCATGTTACGGGTTTCAGAGTACATGGCTGCCAGGTAGACGTTGTTCGCGTCGTATTTAGCACCAACGGTCCATGCGTCAGCTTTGTCGCCGCCAGCAGTGGAGTCGTTAGTTTGCTTGTCAGTACGGTCAGAAGATGCATATGCAGCACCGAAGCTTACGCCTTCGCCGATGTCATAGGTAGAAGACAGGCCCCAACCGTCGCCATTCTGTTTCTTCAGAGCGCGACCGTCGTTTTCGTTCTTACCTTGGTACTGAACAGCGAAGTTCAGACCGTCAACCAGACCGAAGAAGTTGTTGTTACGGTAAGTAGCAACGCCGTTGGTACGGCCAGTCATGAAGTTGTCGGTGTAGGTATAAGTATCGCCACCGAACTCTGGCAGCATATCTGTCCAGCCTTCTACGTCGTACAGTACGCCGTAGTTACGACCGTAGTCGAATGAACCGTAGTCAGCAAATTTCAGACCTGCGAAGCCCAGACGAGTCTTGGTGCCTTCGGTACCTTGTGCTTCGTCGTGGTTAGCCTGAACGTTGTATTCCCACTGGCCGTAACCGGTCAGTTGGTCAGAAATCTGGGTTTCACCTTTGAAGCCGAAACGAACATAGGTCTGATCGCCGTCATTGCCTTTGTCGTCTGAGAAGTAGTGCAGACCGTCAACTTTACCGTACAGATCCAGTTTGTTGCCGTCTTTGTTGTAGATTTCAGCAGCGTTAGCTGCACCAGCGGCTAACAGAGCTGGGATTACCACTGCAAGAATATTGCGCTTCATCATTATATTACCCTCATTGGTGTTATTCGGACACCTTTGCCACTGCCGCCAATAATTCTTTTGGAACTATTGTTGATAGATTGGTGTCGTCCTGTGTCTGCACGCAGTGTTCCATTCACGGGCAGGTTAATCTAGAACGAAAATGCTACCAATGTCCTAATGAGGTTTCAAAAAGAAAGTATTTGTAACCAAATGTAATATTCACGGAACTTTGTGACGCTCGTCAATATTAAAAAATGCGAAAGGCCAGCTAAGCTGGCCTTGGTTTTGTAACTAAATTAACTAGAAAATGTATTATCTGATTAATTAAAAGGTTGCATTACGTGGTGTGCGTGGGAAAGGGATCACGTCGCGCACGTTTTGCACACCGGTTACGTAGGCGATTAAACGCTCAAAACCTAAACCGAAGCCGGCGTGTGGCACGGTGCCATAACGACGCAGATCGCGGTACCACCAATAATCTTCTTTATTCAGGCCCATGGCTTCCAGGCGCTGATCCAACACGTCCAGACGTTCTTCACGCTGAGCACCGCCGATGATCTCGCCAATGCCCGGGGCCAGCACGTCCATCGCCGCAACGGTTTTGCCGTCGTCGTTCATCCGCATATAGAAAGCTTTGATGTCTTTCGGGTAGTTTTTCACCACTACCGGCGCTTTAAAGTGTTTCTCGGCCAGGTAACGCTCATGCTCGGAAGACAGATCGATACCCCAGGAAACCGGGTTTTCGAAAGTCTGGCCAGAGGCGATCAGAATTTCCACCGCTTCGGTGTAATCAACCTGAGCGAAGTCGGAAGAAACAAAACGCTTCAGGCGGTCAATCGCATCTTTATCTACGCGTTCTGCGAAGAACTGCATGTCATCCATACGCTCGTTCAATACGGCCTGGAATACATACTTCAGCATTTTCTCTGCCAGTTCCGCGATATCCTCGAGGTCAGCAAAGGCAACTTCCGGCTCGATCATCCAAAACTCGGCCAGGTGACGGCTGGTGTTGGAGTTTTCGGCGCGGAAAGTCGGGCCGAAGGTGTAAATTTTCGACAACGCACAGGCATAGGTTTCGCCGTTCAACTGGCCGGAAACGGTCAGGAACGCTTCTTTACCGAAAAAGTCCTGGCTGAAATCGACAGCGCCTTTATCGGTGCGCGGCAGGTTTTCCAGATCCAGCGTGGAAACGCGGAACATTTCGCCGGCGCCTTCGGTATCGGAAGCGGTGATCAGCGGAGTGGAAACCCAGAAGAAGCCGTTCTCGTGATAAAAACGGTGAATCGCCTGCGCCAGAGTGTGACGCACGCGAGCCACGGCACCGATCAGGTTGGTGCGTGGGCGCAGGTGCGCCACTTCGCGCAGGTATTCGATGCTGTGGCGCTTGGCTGCCATCGGGTAAGTGTCAGGATCGTCAACCCAACCGACCACTTTAATCTCGGTCGCCTGCAGTTCGAAACTCTGACCTTCGCCAGGAGAGGCGACCACTTTGCCGGTCACTTCAATCGAGCAGCCGGTGGTCAGATGCAGCACTTCATCCTGATAATTCGGCAGAGAATTATTAACGACGGCCTGTAACGGATCAAAGCAGGAACCGTCATAGACGGCCAGGAAGGAGATACCAGCTTTAGAATCTCTCCGGGTACGCACCCAACCGCGCACGGTGACTTCACTGTCAACCGCAGCACGGCCTTGCAGTACGTCGACTACAGGCACTACGCTCATAGATTTCTCTCTTAATAATTTGGTTTAGAAATAGCTTACAACCCAAGAATATGGGGATGTTGCTATGTTACTTGCCGCGGTGCAGAGCACAAGCAGAAATCGCCGGATTGATGCAACATTTCTTGGCTCTGGGCGAAAAGGGAGCACGGCGAAGTCTCTTATAAAGAAGAAAAAAGCCGGCATGAGGTCTTCAGCCGGCTTTTTCGCGTTGGCAGGGCAGTTGGGCTTAGCTGGCTTTCTTCACCAGCGGTAAATCGAAGGCCTTGCGCAAGGCTTTCACAAAGGCTTGATCCTGGCAGATGGTCTTGCCCGGGCTGTCGGAAAGTTTAGCTACCGGCTTGCCTTTGCATTCGACCAGCTTGATCACGATGTTCAGCGGTTTAACCCCAGGAATATCGCAAGTCAGACGGGTGCCGATACCAAATACCAGATTGACGCGCTGGTGAAAACGACGGTAGAGCGCCATCGCCTTGTCCAACTCCAGATTGTCGGAGAACACCAGCGTTTTGCTCATGGGGTCGATGCCCAGCTTCTGATAATGCGCAATGGCTTTCTCGCCCCATTCGAACGGATCGCCCGAATCATGGCGCAGGCCCTGATAACGCTGGGCGAACTGCGGACCGAAATCACGCAGGAAGGCGTCCATGGTGATGCAGTCGGTCAGCGCGATGCCGAGCTGGTCCGGGTATTCATCCAGCCAGGCTTGCAGCGCTGCGCGTTGGCTGTTGGCCAATACCGGGCTGATCTGCTGGTGCGCCTGGAACCATTCATGAGCCTGAGTACCCACGGGCGCCAGAGCAAGCTGGTGGGCCAGATCGTAGTTGCTGGTGCCGACCAGATAAGGAAATTCGTCTTTCAAGGTGCTGACAATCGCCTGCTGCACGCTCTGCGAGAAACGACGGCGGGTGCCGAAGTCCATCAGTTTGAAGCGAGAAATATCGACGTCAGCGCTCATGGCTTTAAAATGCTCGAGTTTGCTGCGCAGATGAGCGACGGCCATCTCAGGCGTGACCTCCGGGGAGCGGTGACGGTGCACCACCTCACTGATCACGGCCAGCAGAGGGACTTCCCACATGATCACTTCACGCCAGGGACCGGCAATGCGGATGTGCAACTTGCCTGTATGATTTTCAATCTGAACCTGTTGCGGATCGTAGCGAAACTCACGCAGCCAGTTCAGGTAATCTTCGCGGAAGAAAGGCAGCCCGGAAAGATAGTTGAACTCAGCGTCTGTCAGCGCCAATTGGCTCATCAGTGCGATCTGGGTACGGATCTCGTCGGCATATTCGCCAAGCAGCTCGTCACCGCGGCAGCGGAATTCCGCCGCCACGCTGATAGCAGGATAGCGATGGAACACTGCTTGCTGCATATGAAGCTTATAAGCATCAGTATCAAGCAGTGATGTCAAAATCGGGGAGGCGTATTGAGTCATAGCGCGTTACTGCATCCTCGTCAGGCGCGTGTCCAAATCCGGATAATCATAAAAAAGTGGGGGGAGTATACCCGGATTATCCTGTTATTGAAGCTGCATCACACCACAATTCATCGGAGCCGGTCGAGGATTAAACGTGCCTTTATCTCTGCTTGCCATCAGGATACCGACAGAAAAGTCAGATAAGCCTGTAAGGTGAATGACTTAGCCTAATTAGTCATAAAAATTATAATGTTAATTATTTTAAACAACAATTCAGATAAAACCGTTCTGGGTATGAATGCCTATCCGGTCTTTGCCGTTTTTCTTGCAAAAATAGAGCGCTTCATCCGCCTGCTTGATCGCCGTTGGCAACAAACGGATATCGCGTACCTGGGCAATGCCGCAACTGGTGGTGAAGCGGACGTTTTGGCCATCGGTTAATGTCAGGCTGAACCTATGAGTGCGTTCGCGTAGCTGTGACATCACTTCCCGCGCATTCTCCAGCGTACAGTTACCGAGGATCACGGCAAATTCTTCACCACCATAGCGACAGAAAATATCGCTGGACCGGAAGGTGCTTTGCAGCAGTTTGCCGAATGCCACCAGCACCAGGTCACCCACATGATGGCCGTAGGTGTCATTAAGGCTTTTGAAATTATCAATATCAATCAGGCAAAAGGCCAATGGATAGCTGCCTGCGGCCAACGATTCGCATTCGAGGAAGAACTTACGGCGGTTATAGATGTTGGTTAAAGGATCAAGGAACGAGGACGCCTCCAGTTCTTTGATCAGCAGATGTTTTTCATTTTCCAGCGTCACTTTTACCAACTGATACTGCTTGAGCTGCTTAATGGCGTCGCTGATGGCCATCAATTCCTGAGCGTAAAACACCTCGTTGCGGTCGATATTCATATTGCCACGTGATAGCCGCAAAATATTGTTATGGGTTTTCGTCAGCCAGCGGCTGATATTTGAGCAATACACCAGCGTTGGCAGAAAAATAAACAGCGCAATCAGACCGGCAAGGGAAATCATGCCGTAAATAGCGGTTTGACTGTGGTAAATCTTATGCTTTGACGCCGCAATTTCCATTTCAAAGGTACGCTGATAAAGCCGCTGTGAGAGTTCGCTCAGGTTTTTAACATATTGGTAAATCGAGTCGGCGGGATAGGGGGTATGGGTATTAATGGCATTATACAACCCTTCGGAAATGAATCTGGTCTGGTTGGCGGACAGCTGCGCCAGGATCTCATTGACCAGGGCGGTGGTTTGCACATCGTTATAGGTCAGCTTCATAAAAATCAGCCGGCTGTTTAACGCACTCAATACCCCGGTGAGCTGAACGGCTTTCAGATAAGCATCTTTGCGCTCCCGCTGGTTGGTATTGACATCAATGACCTGGTCGATCAGTTCGGTGACAGACATATTCAGCCGATTATTCAACCGCATGGCTTCCAGAAACAAAAACGAGTCGGCATCGACCATGCGGTTATCGTAGCTATAACGGTAATAACTTTTGCTGGCCTGAGAAATATAGTAGGCGCTGTTGATGTTAAACAGGTTGGCGTTGACATCGTTCACGTGAGAAAGCTGCAGGTTGTCATTATTCAGCAGTTGTTCCATCAGATTGAGCATGGAAAGCGCGGCGATTTTTTGTCGAATGCCGAGTTGCTGCGATATTTTACTGTCGAGGTGTGGCCGAAACTGGGCAATTTTTTCGCGCGCTACGCGGTCGGCATCCTGCCACTGTTGCGGGGTGATATGCGGATCAACCAGGCTCAAGCGCTTTAAACGGTGCGCCAATAACGTGGCCTGAAAAGCCGCTGAAATCTCTTTGGCACGGGTAATTTTGTACAGATTAAGTCGGTTGTCGCGGTAGTCGGTATTGGCCTCGGCTAGCTCATCGGAAATAAACAGGGCAAATGAGGACATCAGGGCAAAGGTAAAAAAATAGATCAGATATTTTACTTTCATATGCGCTATGCGTCCTTGAGCCCGATCTGCTAATTATATCACTGAGTCTCCCAACCTGTCTTGGCTATACCCAACCGGTGGGATTGCCTGCAAAGTGCCGTCGAACGGGAAAGACTGCCCCGTGAGATAGGGTAAGTTCGTACTTTTGACGTCAATGTTCTCATCTGGAATACGTGCGACCCCGCAGGGCATCTTTAGCATTTAATGCTGATTTTCATGCCGCATCAGGTGAAGGAACCTGATGGCGTGGGCAATTCTTCGACAGGATTACGATCCACCTCCGATTTCTCCGCTCCGGCGGCCCGGCATCTCTGGGTTTTTTTTTTAGCTGTGATACAGTTTATTTACAATCGGGCTCATCGAAATTTCTGCTCTTTTTCCATGGCGAAATACACCAAAGATGAAAGCCTGGCACCTGTAACTCACTGAGACGTCAAAGGGTTTTTATGACACAACTGCCACAGGCGAAGTATCGCCACGATTATCGCGCGCCAGATTACACCATCACTGATATTGACCTGAATTTTGAGTTGGACGCAGAGAGCACTCGCGTCACTGCCGTCAGCAAAATCAAACGCCAGGGCGCTGCCGATGCGGCGCTGGTGTTGAACGGTGAAGATCTGACGCTGGTGAGCATTGAGATCGACGGCCAGCCGTGGACAGCCTATCAGTTGCAGGATAACAAACTGGTTATCGAGCAATTGCCGGCACAATTTACCATGACCATTGTCAATGATATCCATCCGGCTAAAAACACCGCGCTGGAAGGGCTGTATCTGTCCGGCGAAGCGCTGTGTACCCAATGTGAAGCTGAAGGTTTCCGCCACATTACTTATTATCTCGACCGCCCGGACGTGCTGGCGCGTTTTACCACTCGCATCGTGGCCGACAAGGCGCGTTACCCGTTCCTGTTGTCAAACGGCAACCGCGTAGGTCAGGGCGAACTGGAAGATGGGCGTCACTGGGTGCAGTGGCAAGATCCTTTCCCAAAACCTTGTTATCTGTTTGCGCTGGTGGCCGGTGATTTCGACGTACTGCGCGACAGCTTTACCACCCGTTCCGGTCGCGAAGTGGCGCTGGAGTTGTTCGTTGATCGCGGCAACCTGGATCGCGCCGACTGGGCCATGACCTCGCTGAAGAACTCGATGAAATGGGACGAAACCCGTTTTGGCCTGGAGTACGATCTCGACATTTATATGATTGTCGCGGTCGACTTCTTCAACATGGGGGCGATGGAGAACAAAGGGTTAAATATTTTTAACTCCAAATACGTGCTGGCGAAAGCCGAAACCGCCACCGACAAGGATTACCTGAATATCGAAGCGGTGATTGGCCACGAATATTTCCACAACTGGACCGGCAACCGCGTGACCTGCCGGGACTGGTTCCAGCTCAGCCTGAAAGAAGGGCTGACGGTATTCCGCGATCAGGAGTTCAGCTCCGATTTGGGCTCACGTCCGGTCAACCGTATCGATAACGTGCGCGTTATGCGCGGTGCGCAGTTCGCCGAAGATGCCAGCCCAATGGCGCATGCTATTCGTCCGGACAAAGTGATCGAAATGAACAACTTCTACACCCTGACGGTGTACGAGAAAGGTTCTGAAGTGATCCGTATGATGCATACGCTGCTGGGCGAAGAACAGTTCCAGAAGGGGATCCAGCTGTACTTCGAACGCCATGACGGCAGTGCGGCAACCTGCGATGATTTCGTTCAGGCGATGGAGGATGCGTCCAACGTTGACCTGTCACTGTTCCGTCGCTGGTACAGCCAATCCGGTACGCCGCTGCTGACGGTACGTGACGAATACGACGCCGAGCACCAACAGTACCGTTTGCACGTCAGCCAGAAAACCGCGCCGACCGCCGATCAGCCGGAAAAACTGCCGCTGCATATTCCGCTGGATATCGAACTGTACGATGCGCAAGGTAACGTGATTGCCTTGCAGAGAAACGGATCGGCGATCAATAACGTGCTGAACGTCACCGAAGCGGAGCAGACCTTCGTGTTCGATGGCGTGGCGCACAAGCCGGTACCGTCCCTGCTACGTGAGTTCTCCGCGCCGGTTAAACTGGATTATCCGTACAGCGATCAGCAACTGACCTTCCTGATGCAGCATGCGCGCAATGAGTTTGCCCGTTGGGATGCGGCACAGAGCCTGTTGGCGACCTACATCAAACTGAACGTCGCCAAACATCAGCAGCAACAGCCGTTGTCGCTGCCGCTGCACGTTGTTGATGCTTTCCGCGCCGTACTGTTGGACGAGAAGTTGGATCCGGCGCTGGCTGCGCAGATCCTGACGTTGCCTTCAGAAAGTGAAATTGCTGAGCTGTTTGCCACCATCGATCCTGAAGCGATCGCCGTGGTGCACGAAGCGATCGTCCGCTGTCTGGCGAAGGAAATGGCCGATGAGTGGCTGGCGGTTTATCACGCCAACAAGACCGACGGCTACCGGGTTGAACATGCCGACATCGCGAAGCGCGCGCTGCGCAACGTGTGCCTGGGCTATCTGGCCTTTGGCGATGAAGCGCTGGCCGACCGATTGGTCACGGAGCAGTATCGTCAGGCGGATAATATGACCGATTCGCTGGCGGCACTGGCCGCTGCGGTGGCGGCGCAATTGCCTTGCCGCGACGCGCTGCTGTCGGCCTTTGACGAACGCTGGCACCAGGATGGCCTGGTGATGGACAAGTGGTTTGTGCTGCAGGCGACCAGCCCGGCGGCGGACGTGCTGACCAAAGTGCGTGGGTTGCTGAAACACCGTTCATTCAGCCTGAGCAATCCAAACCGCACACGCTCATTGATTGGGGGCTTTGCTTCCGCCAACCCTGCGGCGTTCCATGCGGCGGACGGCAGTGGCTATCAGTTCCTGGTGGAAATCCTCAGCGATTTGAACCAGCGTAACCCGCAGATTGCGGCTCGCCTGATCGAACCTTTGATCCGCTTGAAACGCTACGATGCTTCGCGCCAGGCGTTAATGCGCAAAGCGCTTGAACAGTTGAAAGGGCTGGAGAATTTGTCCGGCGACCTGTTCGAGAAAATCACCAAGGCGCTCGACGCGTAAGTCTAAAATGGGACGGCATGCCGTCCTTTTTTAATTTGCTGCACGGCGTGTGGCCTGGTTTAAGGGGGAGGGCGGAGACAATACTCTGTCCAGCACCTCGGCTTCCAGCTCTGCCAGTTTGACCGACCCTTTGCGCCGTGGGCGCGGCAGGTCGACGGTCAGATCCAAGCCGATACGGCCTTCCTCAATCAAAATCACGCGATCCGCCAGCGCAATGGCTTCACTGACGTCGTGCGTCACCAGCAATACGGTGAAACCGTGCTGTTGCCATAACCCTTCAATCAATCCCTGCATTTCAATCCGCGTCAAGGCGTCAAGCGCCCCCAAAGGTTCGTCCAACAGCAACAGGCGTGGACGGTGGATCAGCGCGCGTGCCAAGGCCACTCGCTGTTTTTGTCCTCCGGACAAGGCCGCCGGCCACTCGTTGGCGCGGTCGGCCAGCCCGACGGCTTCCAGCGCTTGCAACGCATCGGCACGCCAGTTGCCGCGCAGGCCAAGGCCCACATTGTCGATCACCTTTTTCCACGGTAGCAGGCGGGCGTCCTGAAACATCAAGCGAGTATCGTCTCTGGCGCTGGCAAGGGGCGCATTCCCGCTCAGCAAGGCGCCGCTGGTGGCTTTTTCCAGTCCTGCCATCAGACGTAGCAGCGTGCTTTTACCGCAGCCACTGCGCCCGACCACGGCGACAAACTGTCCCGCGCTGATGCGCAATTGAATATTGTCCAGCACGGTGCGGTTGCCATAGCGCTTGGCAAGGGACTCCAGTGTGACCGGCGTCCCTTGGGGAATTCGAGCGGGAGTCGTCATAGCGCTTCTCCTTGTTTCAGTTGATAGGCCGGGTGCCAGCGCAACCAGACGCGTTCCAGCAACTGTGCGCTGACGTCCGCCAGCTTGCCGAGCAGGGCATAAAGCACAATCGCCACCACCACCACGTCGGTCTGCAAGAATTCACGTGCGTTCATCGCCAGATAACCGATACCTGAATTGGCGGAAATGGTTTCGGCCACGATCAGCGTCAGCCACATAAAGCCCAACGCGAAACGCACGCCGACCATGATCGACGGCAGAGCGCCCGGCAAAACCACCTGAGCAAACAGCTGGAAACCACTCAGGCCGTAGCTGCGTGCCATTTCAAGCAGGCCGTGATCGATATTCTTGATACCGTGATAGGTATTCAAATAAATGGGGAACAGGGTGCCTAACGCCACCAGAAAAATCTTGGCGGACTCATCGATACCGAACCACAGGATCACCAGCGGGATCAGCGCCAGGTGCGGTACGTTGCGGATCATCTGCACGGAGCTGTCCAACAGGCGCTCGCCCCAACGTGACAGACCGGTGATAAAGCCCAGCGCCAGCCCAATGCTGCCGCCGATGCTAAAACCGATCAGTGCGCGCCAACTGCTGATCGTCAGGTGTTGCCACAACTCGCCGCTTTTGGTGAGCGTCCAGAAGGCGGTAACGACCGCGCTCGGTGCCGGCAGAATACGGTTTGACAACCAGCCCGCCTCAACGGAGATTTGCCAGATAACCACCAGCGCTACCGGCAATGCCCAGGGGGCCAGCCGGTGCAATATGCGTTGTGTACCCTTCGCCATAAGGGGGCTCCTCAGCTTTGCGACGCTTTTTGCGGAATATAAATATTGGCCACCACTTCTCCCTGGGCCTTGACCGGTTTGCGCTGAGTGGGGATTGGGTTTTCCACCAGGTCAAGATGGGGGAACAGCAGTTCGCCGACGCGATAGGCTTCTTCCAGATGCGGGTAGCCGGACAGGATAAAGGTATCGATGCCCAGATCGGCATATTCCTGCATGCGCGCCGCCACCGTCGGGCCGTCGCCGACCAGGGCAGTACCGGCCCCGCCACGGACCAGGCCCACCCCGGCCCACAGATTGGGGCTGATCTCCAGATTGTCTTTTTTGCCGCCGTGCAGCGCCGCCATGCGCCGTTGCCCTACAGAGTCGAAGCGGGCAAATGCCTTTTGTGCATCGGCGATGGTTTTTTCATCCAGATTGGCAATCAGTCGGTCTGCTGCACGCCAGGCTTCTTCCGTAGTTTCACGCACGATCACGTGCAGGCGAATGCCGAAGCGCACCTTGCGACCTTTGGCCGCAGCTTTGGCGCGGACCTCGGCTATTTTTTCTTTCACCTGCGCCGGGGGTTCTCCCCAGGTGAGATACATTTCAACCTGTTCGGCGGCCAGATCCTGCGCAGCGGCAGAGGATCCACCGAAATACAGTGGCGGACGCGGTTGTTGCACCGGCGGGTACAGCAGTTTTGCCCCCTTCACCTGAATATGCTTGCCATCGAAATCGACGGTTTCCCCTTCCAGCACCTTACGCCAAACGTGGGTGAACTCTGCCGAAGCCTCGTAACGTTCTTCGTGATTCAGATGCAGCCCTTCCGCCGCCAATTCTTCGGGATCGCCGCCGGTGACCAGGTTGAACAACGCCCGGCCATTGGAAAGGCGATCGAGCGTTGCCGCCTGGCGAGCCGCCAGGGTGGGTGAAATAATGCCGGGGCGTAAGGCCACCAGGAATTTCAACCGTTGAGTGACCGGGATCAGCGAGGCGGCCACTAACCAGGAGTCTTCACAAGAACGGCCGGTGGGGATCAACACGCCGCCGAATCCCAGCCGATCGGCCGCTTGGGCAATTTGCTGCAAATAGCCGTAATCGACGCTGCGTGCGCCCTCCGTGCTGCCGAGATAGTGGCCGTCGCCATGGGTCGGTAAAAACCAGAATACGTTCAGGCTCATCGTCAGTTCTCCAAAATTATTGTGCGCTCGGGCGCCAGATGCGTTGCGAAATATCGACTTTCACCGGCACCAGACGGTTGGCGTAAAACAGATCGGCGGTTTGCTGCTGAGCGGCAATGGTGCGCGCGTCCAGAGGCTTGATGGCGGTCGGTGGACGGTGATCCAAATAAGACGAGATCACTTTTTCCGGCAGGCCCATGGCGTTTGCCAGTAGCGTGACGCTTTGCGCTCGGTCGCTTTGGGTCAGCGCATCAGCTTTGGTCAACTCATCAAGCACCTGCTGAATGAACGGCCCGTTAGCTTCGGTATAAGTGCGTACCGCCAGATAGAAGGAGCCGGTTTGATTCAAATCGGTGCCGTCACCCAGCACCCGCACGCCGCCCTGCAGCAAGGCAGCGGAATAGTACGGGTCCCAGATGGTCCAGGCATCGACGTTGCCCTGCTGGAAGGCGGCGCGGGCATCGGCCGGCGTCAGATAAATGGGTTGAATATCGGTAAACTTCAGTCCGGCTTTTTGCAGCGATCGCAGCAGCAGGTTGTGGGAACTGGAGCCTTTCTGGAAGGCGACCTTGTGGCCTTTCAAATCAGCGACGGTTTTGATCGGGCTATTCTCCGGCACCAGGATCACTTCCGCCTTGGGTTTTGGTGGCTCTACGCCGACATACAGCAGATCCGCCCCGGCGGCCTGGGCAAAGATCGGAGGAATATCGCCGGTGCTGCCCAGATCGATACTGCCGACGTTCAGCGCCTCAAGCATCTGCGGGCCGGCGGGGAATTCGATCCAACTGATTTTGGTGGTGGGGAAACGCTGTTCCAGCAGGCGGTGGGATTTTGCCAGTACCAGACTGACCGATCCTTTTTGATAACCGATACGAAACTGCGCCGGATCCTGTGCGCTGGCGGAATTGATCCACGCCAGTGAGATGATGCCGGCTAAGGCGCCAGTGCCAAGCCAACGGCCAAATGATGAAAGTCGTGTCATCCTCTTTCCTTATATAGAGCGTGCTGTCAGGCAGTTTGACGTGAGAACAGGGAAGGGGAGAGCCGTGCCTGCGGTGGCTTACGGCGGCCGAGCGCCAGGTAGAAGCTTTCCAGGGCTTCTTCCAGCCGGGAAGCCAAACCTTCGGACAGGGTAATTTCCTCACCGTCCAGCACCACCTGGCTGTCATCGGCGAACACTCCATGCAGCACTTCCTGCGCTTTCAATGCCGCCAGCACCGGTTTCAGGGCATAGTCCACCGCCAGCATATGGCCAATGGAGCCACCGGTGGCCAGGGGTAACACCACCTTATGGTCCAGCGCACGTTCCGGCAGCAGATCCAGCAGGGTTTTCAGCGCGCCGGAAAACGAGGCCTTATACACCGGGGTAGAGACCAGCAGGCCGTCGGCCAAAGCCAGTTGTTCGGTAAAGGCTTTTATCGCCGGGCTATTGAAATTGGCGTACAGCAAGTCTTCTGCGTCAAAGTCGTGCAGGGTGTAGGAGATCACCTCCACGCCCTGTTGCTGCAACCAATTCTTACTCAAGGAAAGCAGGGCCGCTGAACGTGATGGGATGCGAGGGCTGCCGGACAGTGATATAACGCGCATTACCACTCCTTATAACTAAAAGTTAGGTTTAATTAGAAAATTGTCGAGAAGTGTTTTAAACCTATCAGCAAAGGGGCGGGTTACTTAAATCTCATTTTTTGATTTTGATATGCGTAAATGCGGATTGGCGGGGCTTTGGCTCCCTATCGGGGGAAACGATTGCGTTAAAAACGCTTTTTTTGCTTTTAATCAATTCCAATTGGCCAAGGGATACCGGATAATACGCCCCCGGTTTGCAACCGGGAAATCAGGAGAGTACATGTACTACCCCCTCATCAGAAAAGCGTTGTTCCAGCTCGATCCCGAGCGTGCGCATGAATTGACTTTTCATCAGCTCCGCCGCGTCACCGGCACCCCGTTAGAATTTGTTATTCGCCAGTCTGTGCCGACCAAGCCGGTAAGCTGCATGGGGCTCTCTTTTAAAAATCCTTTGGGTTTGGCCGCCGGTCTGGATAAAGACGGCGAGTGTATCGACGCATTCGGCGCCATGGGTTTCGGCTTTGTCGAAGTCGGCACCGTGACGCCACGCCCGCAGTCGGGCAACGACAAGCCGCGTCTGTTCCGCATCGTGGAAGCAGAAGGCCTGATCAACCGAATGGGCTTTAATAACCAGGGCGTGGATAATCTGGTTGAAAACGTTAAGAAATCTCATTTCGGCGGTATTCTGGGGATTAATATCGGCAAGAATAAAGACACCCCGGTCGAGCAAGGAAAAGACGATTATCTGATCTGTATGGATAAAGTTTATCCGTATGCCGGTTATATCGCGATTAACATTTCGTCACCCAATACGCCGGGGTTACGATCCTTACAGTACGGTGAAGCGTTAGACGATCTTTTGGCCGCCATTAAAAATAAGCAGCAGGAATTGCATGCGCGCCATCACAAATATGTGCCGGTGGCGGTAAAGATCGCGCCGGATCTTTCAGAAGAAGAATTGATCCAAATAGCCGACAGTTTGGTGCGCCATAATATAGATGGCGTGATCGCGACCAATACCACGCTGGATCGTAAATTGATCCAGGGGCTGAATTATTGCGAGCAAATGGGGGGCCTGAGTGGTCGTCCGTTGCAGGCGAGCAGCACTGAAGTGATCCGCCGTTTGTCACTTGAGCTGCAAGGGCGTCTGCCGATTATCGGGGTGGGCGGAATTGATTCCCTGATGGCCGCGCGGGAAAAAATGGCAGCCGGGGCTTCGTTGGTGCAAATTTATTCCGGATTTATCTTCAAAGGTCCGCGGCTGATTAAAGATATCGTTAACTACATCTAATATTTTTCCTTTCATTTTCAGCCGGGGGTTTATTTCTTCCCCCGGCTCGTCTATATTTTGTCCACTAGCATAAATATCGTTCGCGGAATTATCCGATGTTTAAGCGACTTGAGTGGTGATAAAATCACCTTTTAGGGTAAATACGGCGTGGCATGGGCAGCGAGAAGGATAAGACATGAAGATAAAACCTGACGATAATTGGCGTTGGTATTTTGACGCCGAACACGATCGGCTAATGCTGGATTTAGCCAATGGGATGATCTTCCGCTCGCGTTTTCCTGCCAAAATGTTAACGCCGGATGCTTTCGACGAATGCTCTTTCTGTGTGGACGACGCTGCGCTTTATTTTAATTATGAAGAGCAGTGCAAACAGATAAAGCTCAGCCACGAGCAACGCGCCGAACTGGTATTAAATGCCCTGGTAGCCTATCGCTTCCTCAAGCCGCTGATGCCGAAAAGCTGGCATTTCTCGCAGCAACATTATCCATTGCAGCCGAAAAACGGTGAGTTGGCGGCGGTGAAGGTGATGGAGAGCGGCGTTGAAGCCCGCCTGCTGGTGGTGGAAGCCGGCGACAACGCCAGCCTTTGCCTGCTGGCGCAAAACCAACTCTCCGTGGCCGGCCGTACCATGGTTCTTGGCGATGCCATCAAAGTGATGCACGATCGCCTTAAACCCTGTGCGCAATACGAGGCTTCCGCCCCGGCTTACGACAGGGCGGTATAACGGCGATTACGCCAGCGTCAAATCGCTTTTTGGAATACAGCTGCAGCAAAGGATGGTGCCATTGTTGGCGACCGCACTTTTCTTCAGCGGTGCCACTTCGCCACTGACCAAGGTGATGCGACAACTTCCGCAAATTCCCGCACGGCATGAATAAGGCACGCGCAGCCCTTGCTGTTCCAACTGCTCCAGCAAGATCTGCTGATTATTGCCGGTAAACACCGTTCCCGCGTATTCGATAGTGACGCTATGTTCACTGTCCTGCGGCGCCTGCACGCTCTCAACCACTTTTCCTGCGCCATAAGGGCGCGGTGGTTTGTTGGATAACACTTCCACCGTATCACCGACGCGGATAATACCACTGCTGCGCGCCACCATATTCTGGCCAAAATCGATATCGCCGTTGTCCGCCGTGCGGAACTTCTGCAGGGTGCTCAGGGGTTCGCCGCTCGGGTGCTTGCGGCCACGTTCGGTGCTGACGGTGGTCAACACGCAGCGGCTACAGGGTTTGACCAGATCAAACATCACGTCACCGACGCGGATCACCTGCCAACCGTCTTCGGCCCAGGCTGCAGCACCGGTCACCACCAGATTGGGGCGGAACTGCTCGAGCTTGATGCTACCTGGGCAACGCTGCTGCAAATCGTTGAATGAGGCTTCGTTGATCAGCAAATAAGGGTAGCCGTCGGCGAAAGAAAGGGGGATTTCCGGGTGTTTTTTCACGCGACGGGTCAGCTCGGGGCCAAGCCAACGCAACTGCACTTCACGCTGGAAATAACCGCTCAGCCAATTGTTAATCGCTGCCGGCGCAATTAAGGCGGTGAAATGGTTGCCCCAGACTTCGGTCGGTTGCGCCTCAGGGGCGAAATCGCTGAAGCGGATGGCAGCGCTTTCTCCGTCCGGCGCGGTCAGAAATAGCCCATCGGGCAGCAGAGCCGGGGTGAACATCACCATTTGCGGATATTGGCGTGCGGTAATAAAGGTGCCATCCGGTTCGGTGATCATAAAGTTACGGTCGAAAGCCAATCCACTGCTGGAAGCCTGCGCGTGCGAAAGCTGCAAACCACGAAGTGATTTCACCGGATGAACGTAAAGTTTCGAAAGCGTAATCACCCTTATCCCCGTGCGATTATTAAATAGAAGGGAGCAACTTTATGACAAGCGGTCTGGATTAGCTATAATGCGCAACAATTTTCTTTTTGGTGATAAGTACGATATGAACTCTCTGTTTGCCAGCACGGCGCGTGGACTGGAAGAACTGTTAAAAAGCGAACTGGAAGCGCTGGGCGCTCACGCCTGTAAAGTAGTGCAGGGTGGGGTACATTTTCAGGGTGACGATCGTCTTCTGTACCAAAGCTTGCTGTGGAGCCGTCTGGCCTCACGTATTTTGCTGCCGCTGAATGAATTCCGCGTGCACAGCGATCTGGATCTGTATCTGGGTGTGCAGGCGATCGACTGGACCAGCATTTTCGGCGTGGATAAAACCTTCGCCGTTCACTTCAGCGGCGTGAACGAAGAGATCCGCAACAGCCAATATGGCGCATTGAAGGTCAAGGACGCCATCGTCGACAGCTTTACGCGCAAGATCGATCAGCGCCCGACGGTGGCCAAACAGCAGCCGGATATTCGCGTCAATGTGTTCCTGCAGCGTGATATGGCCAGCGTAGCGCTCGATCTGAGCGGTGAAGGTCTGCATCAGCGCGGTTACCGCGATCTGACCGGTCAGGCGCCGCTGAAGGAAAGCCTGGCGGCGGCGATTGTGCAGCGTTCCGGCTGGCAGCCGGGAACGCCGATGCTCGATCCTATGTGTGGCTCGGGAACGCTATTGATCGAAGCGGCGATGATCGCTTCCGATCGCGCGCCAGGTCTGCACCGTCAACATTGGGGCTTTACCGCCTGGAATGGTCACAACGTCGACCTGTGGCGCGAAGTGATCACCGAAGCGCAGGTGCGCGCACGCCGTGGCTTGCAAGAAACCACCTCGCGTTTCTTCGGTTCTGATATCGATCGTCGGGTGATTGAAATGGCGCGCGGCAATGCCCGTCGTGCAGGCGTTGCCGAACTGATTACCTTTAACGTCAACGACGTAGCCAAACTGACTAACCCGCTGCCGGAAGGCCCGACCGGCACCGTGGTTTGCAACCCGCCGTACGGCGAGCGTCTGGAAAGTGAACCGGCGCTGATCGCCTTGCACAATATGCTGGGCCGGATCATGAAGAGCGCATTCGGCGGCTGGCAGTTGTCATTGTTCAGCGCTTCGCCGGAGCTGCTGAGTTGCCTGCAGCTGCGTGCCGAGCGCCAGTTCAAGGCCAAAAACGGTCCGTTGGACTGCGTGCAGAAAAATTACCAACTGGCGGAGAACCCACAGGGCTCCGGCGGCATTCAGGTGGCGGAAGATTTTGCCAACCGCCTGCGCAAAAACCTGAAGAAGCTCGACAAGTGGGCCAAACAGCAGGGCATTGAGTGTTATCGCCTGTATGACGCTGACCTGCCGGAATACAACGTGGCGGTGGACCGCTACGGCAGCAAGGTGGTGGTACAAGAGTATGCGCCGCCGAAAACCATCGATGCGCAGAAAGCACGTCAACGCCTGTTCGATGTGATCAATGCCACGCTGGCGGTGCTGGAATTGCCGTCCAATCAGCTGATCCTGAAAACCCGTGAGCGCCAGAAAGGCAAAAACCAGTATGAAAAACTGGCGCAGAAGGGCGAGTTCCTGCTGGTGGAAGAGTTCAATGCCAAGCTGTGGGTTAACCTGACGGACTATCTCGATACCGGCCTGTTCCTCGACCACCGCATTGCTCGCCGCATGCTGGGTGATATGAGCAAGGGCAAGGATTTCCTCAACCTGTTCGCCTATACCGGCACCGCCAGCGTGCACGCCGGGTTGGGGGGCGCGCGCAGCACCACCACGGTGGATATGTCGCGTACCTATCTGGAATGGGCGGAGAAAAATCTGCGCGTTAACGGCCTGACCGGCAAACAGCACAGATTGATCCATGCAGATTGCCTGTCATGGCTGCAAAATGCCGACGAACAATTCGACGTGATCTTTATCGATCCTCCGACCTTCTCCAACTCCAAGCGGATGGAGAACACTTTTGACGTTCAGCGCGATCACCTGGTGCTGATGCAAGATTTGAAACGGTTGCTGCGTCGTAACGGGACCATCATGTTCTCGAACAACAAGCGCGGTTTCCAGATGGATATGGCCGGCCTGAGCGCGCTGGGTCTGGAGGCGAAAGAAATTACCGCCCAGACGCAGTCGCAGGACTTTGCCCGTAACCGTCAAATTCATAACTGCTGGCTGGTTACCCACGCCGGCGAAGGAAAATAATTACTATGTCGTTAATTAGCATGTCCGGTGCCTGGCTGTCATTCAGCGATGCGCCGCTTTTAGATAACACCGAAATTCATATTGAAGACAACGAACGCGTCTGTCTGGTTGGGCGTAATGGTGCCGGTAAATCAACGCTGCTGAAGATCCTCGGTAAAGAAATTCCGCTGGACGATGGTCGGGTGATTTACGAGCAAGATCTGATCGTTGCGCGTCTGCAACAGGATCCACCGCGCAATATCGGCGGGACAGTCTTCGATTTCGTGGCCGAAGGCGTGGCCGAACAGGCGGAACACCTGAAGGCCTATCACGCGATTTCGCACCTGGTGGAAACCGATCCGAGCGAAAAAAACCTGACGCGTATGGCGCAGATTATGGAGATCCTCGATCACCAGGGGCTTTGGCAACTCGACAGCCGCATCAGCGAAGTGCTGTTGCAGCTGGGCCTGAACGGGGACGCGGAGCTTTCCTCGCTTTCCGGCGGTTGGCTGCGTAAAGCGGCGCTGGGGCGCGCGCTGGTCAGTTCTCCACGCGTATTGCTGCTGGACGAACCGACCAACCACCTGGACATTACCACCATTGACTGGCTGGAAGGCTTCCTGAAAGAGTTCCAGGGCAGCATCGTGTTCATTTCCCACGACCGTTCCTTTATCCGCAACATGGCGACGCGCATTGTCGATCTCGACCGTGGCAAGCTGGTGTCCTGGCCGGGCAATTATGATCTGTATCTGCTGAGCAAAGAAGAAGCGCTGCGGGTAGAAGAGCTGCAAAACGCTGAATTCGACCGCAAACTGGCGCAGGAAGAAGTGTGGATCCGTCAGGGCATCAAGGCGCGTCGTACGCGTAACGAAGGCCGCGTACGTGCGCTGAAGGCGTTACGTAACGAGCGTTCAGAACGTCGTGAGGTGATGGGCACCGCCAAAATGCAGGTTGAAGAAGCGGTACGCTCCGGCAAGATTGTGTTCGAGATGGAAGACGTCAATTATCAGGTCGGCGGCAAAGTGCTGGTGCGCAATTTCTCCGCCCAGGTGCAGCGCGGCGACAAGATTGCCCTGGTGGGGCCGAACGGCTGCGGCAAAACGACCTTGCTGAAGCTGATGCTTGGCCAGTTAAAGGCCGACAGCGGTCGCGTACACTGCGGCACCAAGCTTGAAGTGGCCTATTTCGATCAGCACCGCGCCGAACTGGATCCGGAACGTACGGTGATGGACAACCTGGCAGAAGGCAAGCAGGAAGTGATGGTCAACGGCCGCTCTCGCCACGTGCTCGGCTATTTGCAGGACTTCCTGTTCCATCCGAAACGCGCCATGACTCCGGTGAAAGCGTTGTCCGGCGGTGAGCGTAACCGTCTGTTGCTGGCCAAGCTGTTCCTGAAGCCAAGTAACTTGTTGATTCTCGATGAACCAACCAACGATCTTGACGTCGAAACGCTGGAGTTGCTGGAAGAGCTGATCGACGGCTATCAGGGCACCGTGCTGTTGGTAAGCCACGATCGTCAATTCGTCGACAACTCCGTGACCGAGTGCTGGATCTTTGAAGGCAACGGCGAGATCAGCACCTTCGTAGGCGGTTATTACGATGCGCACCACCAGCGCGCAACGGCAAAACCTATCCGTCAGGTCGCGGCGGAACAGAACAAGCCGGCGGCGGAGAAAAAGGCTGAACAGTCCAAGAAACCGGCGGCTAAACTGAGCTATAACTTGTTACGCGAGCTGGAACAGTTGCCGCAACGCCTTGAACAACTGGAAGCGGAAATTGAAGCGCTGCAGGCGCAAATGAGCGATGCTGACTTCTTCACGCGTCCTCACAGCGAAACACAGCAGGTGCTGACCGCGCTGGCCACCGCCGAAGGGACATTGGAAGAAGCCTTCGCCCGTTGGGAAGAGTTGGAAGCGATGAAGAACGGCTAACCGTTGAGATACCGTCCGCGCGCTGCTGCGGGCGGTATTGTCGTACCGGTGAGCGACGTTGTTAAGGAGGATTATGGTGTGTTCCCACGAGAATCACGAGCAGCACAGTCACGCAACACAGCAACAGGACAATCTGATGCTGTGTCCACAATGCGACATGTTGGTGGCGTTGCCGCCGCTGGCATACGGTTCGAAAGCGGTATGCCCGCGTTGTAAAACGACCCTCAGCTCCCGCTGGCAGGAACCCCGCAAGCGGCCAATCGGCTATGCCCTCAGCGCATTGTTTATGCTGCTGCTGGCGAATATTTTCCCGTTTATCAATATGCGCGTTGCCGGTCTCGGTAACGAAATCAAACTGATCCAGATCCCGCAGGTGATGGTGGCGGAAGATTACGCCAGCATGGCTACGCTGTTTATGGTGTTCGTGCAGTTGATCCCGGCATTCTGCATGGTGGCGATCATTGTGCTGTGTGCCAGAGTGCGCATGCCCCTTGGCCTGAAAGAGTGGATGGCCAAGATGCTGTTCCAGTTTAAAACCTGGTGCATGGTCGAAATTTTCCTCGCGGGGGTGCTGGTCAGCTTCGTTAAGCTGATGGCCTATGGCGATATCGGCATCGGCAGCAGCTTTGTGCCTTACTGCCTGTTTTGCCTGCTGCAGGTGCGCGCCTTCCAGTGTGTGGATCGCCGCTGGCTATGGAATGACATTGAACCGGCGCCGCGGCTCGACCGCCCCATGAAAGTAGGGCACATCGGGTTGCGCCAGGGCTTGCGCTCTTGCCAATGCTGTACGGCGATTCTGCCGGCGGAGATGACCCATTGCCCGCGTTGCCACACCAAAGGTTATGTCCGTCGCCGCCACAGTGTGCAATGGACATTGGCACTGCTTGTCACCTCGATCATGCTGTATATTCCGGCTAATCTGCTGCCTATTATGGTCACCGAGGCGCTGGGCAATAAAATTACTTCTACCATCATGGCCGGGGTGATACTGCTGTGGGGCGAAGGATCTTATCCGGTGGCGATGGTGATCTTTATCGCCAGCATCATGGTGCCTTCGTTGAAAATGTTGGCGATTGGCTGGTTGTGCTGGGATGCCAACGGCAAGCATAAACCCCGGGCCGACAGCGAAAGGATGCACCTGATTTATGAAGTGGTTGAATTCGTCGGCCGCTGGTCGATGATCGATGTGTTTGTAATCGCCGTACTTTCGGCGTTGGTACGGATGGGACAATTGATGAGCATTTATCCTGCTACTGGCGCGCTGCTGTTCGCCATGGTGGTGATCCTCACTATGTTTGCTGCCATGACGTTTGATCCCCGACTGTCCTGGGATCGCGTAAATGAAACAATAAAAAAGGAGCCGCAAGGTGACGGAAAATAATCATAGCGTCGCGGACGTTGAAAAGATCAAGCGCTGGTCGCCGGTGTGGATTATCCCCATCGTCACTGCGCTGATCGGCGCCTGGATCCTGTTTTACCATTTCAGCCACCAGGGGCCGCAGGTGACGCTGGTCACCACCACAGCCGAAGGCCTGGAAGCGGGTAAAACCAAAATCACCAGCCGCAGCGTCGACGTCGGCGTGGTGGAGACCGTGAACCTGAGCGACGACCTGAGCAAGGTGGTGGTGCAGGCCCGGCTAAACTCCGGCATGGAGAAATTGCTGCGCGAGGATACCGCCTTCTGGGTGGTGAAACCGCAGATTGGCCGTGAAGGCATTTCCGGTCTGGGTACCTTGCTGTCTGGTGCTTACATCGAGCTGCAGCCGGGCAAAAAAGGCAAAGAGAAAAACGATTACCAACTGCTGGATGCACCGCCGTTGGCTTCCCCGGATGCCAAAGGGTTGCGCATCGTCCTGGACAGCGAAAAGTCCGGCCAGCTGAATGCCGGCGATCCGGTGCTGTTCCGTGGTTACCGTGTCGGCTCGGTAGAGACCAGCTATTTTGATCCCAAGATGCGCGCCATGCGCTATCAGCTGTTTGTCTCCGCTCCTTACGACCAACTGGTGACCAGCAACGTTCGCTTCTGGAAAGACAGCGGCGTGGCCTTCGACATGTCCGCGCAGGGCATGCGGGTAGAAATGGGATCTCTGGCTACGCTGTTCAGCGGCGGCGTCAGTTTTGACGTGCCGGACGGTTGGGATCGTGGCGAGCAGGTGAAAGAGAAGACGGAATATCAGCTGTTTGATAACCAACGCAGCATCCAGGATTCGCTGTACACCGTGCACAAAGATTACCTGATGTTCTTCTCGGATTCGATTCGCGGCCTGCAGCCGGGAGCGCCTGTCGAGTTCCGCGGTATCCGTTTGGGGACCGTGGCGCAAGTGCCATTCTACAAAGAGGGTATGATGCAGCGGCTGGATAACGATTACCGTATTCCGGTGCTGATCCGCATTGAACCGGATCGTTTCCAGAAGCAGTTGGGCGGTAATTTCGATATTGAAGGCCACCTGAAAGATGCTGAATCACGCGGTATGCGCGCTTCTCTGAAGTCCGCCAACCTGCTAACCGGCTCCCTGTATATCGATCTGGATTTCTATCCGCAAGAGAAAGCCTGGAAGGGGCCGCGTGAGCTGTTCGGTTATCCGTTGATGCCGACCACCAGCGGCGGTTTGGCGCAGATCCAACAGAAACTGATGCAGACGTTGGATAAGATCAACTCGATGCCATTGAATCCGATGATCAATGAAGCGACCAAAACCCTGGCGGAAAGCCAGAAGACCATGAAGTCGACGCAGCAGACCATGCAATCGTTGAACGACATCATCGCCAGCAAAGAGATGAAGGCGCTGCCGCAGGATATGCAAAAAACGCTGCAGGAACTGAATCGCAGCATGAAAGGCTTCCAGCCAGGTTCACCGGCCTACAACAAGATGGTCGGCGATATGCAACGCCTCGATCAGGTGCTGCGTGAACTGCAGCCCGTGTTGCGTACCTTGAACGAAAAGAGCAACGCGCTGGTGTTTGAAGCCGCGGGCAGTAACGATCCTCAGCCGAAGAAGGCCAACAAATGATGAAATGGATTCCGGTAGCCCTGGCGTTGGTACTCAGCGCCTGTAGCAGCACCCCACAGAAAACCTACTACCAACTGCCGGCGCTGGGGGCGCCGACACAGGTGAGCGGCGGTGAGACTTCTCGCCAACTGTGGTTGGAACACGTCACCGTGGCGGATTATCTGGCGCAGAACGGCGTGGTTTATCAGACCAATGATGTGCAGTACGTCATTGCCCAGAATAACCTGTGGGCCAGCCCGCTCGATCAGCAACTGCAGCAAACGCTGGTCACCAACCTGAGCAGTGCATTACCGGGTTGGGTCGTGTCCTCCCAGCCGATGAGCAGCGATCAGGACGTGTTGAACGTGACGGTCAGCGGTTTCCATGGTCGTTTTGATGGCAAGGCGATTATTCGTGGCGAATGGGTGCTGAGTCATCAAGGCAAGCTGACCAAACGGCCATTCAGCCTGGAGCTGAAACAGGGCGAGGATGGTTACGATGCGCTGGTCCGTACGTTGGCGCAAGGCTGGCAGCAAGAGGCACAGTCCATCGCCTCACAGGCCGGTCGTTTTTAGTCATAATTTGGACTAAAAAGGTCTAATCCCTTCCGATGAAAAATATTAAAACTTTTCGTCGGGAGGGATTTTTATTTTATTTCAATTGGTTAACCTCTTTCCCGGCATATCAGCCACTTAGCAAATTCTGCGTGTGTAGCTCACAAATATGACATTGGCGTGAATTTTGCGCATTGATCTTCCCTTCATTTAGCGCTATTGCTTATACGTGGCTGCACAAAAAGCAGCCATTGTTTTCTTTCCACCAGACCAAATATGAGGGAAACGAGGCATGAAGAGACAGAAACGCGATCGTCTGGAAAGGGCGCATTCTAGAGGTTATCAGGCAGGTATTTTAGGGCGTTCGAGGGAATATTGTCCCTACCAATCATCTGTGGACGCCCGGTCTCAATGGCTGGGAGGTTGGCGAGAAGCCATGGAGGACAGGGCTGTGACCGCTTAAGCGGCTCCCTGTCAAAAAAAAGGAATAACCTCCGCTCCAGGCGGAGGTTTTTGTTTAAACAGCCTTACCCCTGCCAGCGTTTCAGCAAGATACTCGCATTCACGCCGCCAAAGCCAAAGCCGTTCGACAGCGCGTAGTCGATGGTCATTGGTTGTGCTTTATTGGCCACCAAATGCAACCCCTCGGCTGCCGGGTCCGGATTATCCAGATTCAGCGTGGCCGGTGCGATCTGATCGCGCAGGGCCAGCGCCGTAAATATGGTTTCCAGCCCGCCCGCAGCGCCGAGTAAATGCCCCGTAGCCGATTTGGTCGAAGTGATGGCTACGCCGCCCCCGGTGCCGAACAGGTGTTTAATGGCATTGATCTCGCCTAAATCACCGACGGGTGTTGAGGTGGCGTGGGCATTCAAGTGCTGGATTTGCTCCGGTGCGACACCGGCCTGCTTCAGCGCAATTTTCATTGCGCGATAGGCACCGTCGCCGTCTTCAGCACCGGAGGTCATGTGGTAGGCATCGGCGCTGGTACCGTAGCCGACAATTTCTGCCAGCGGCGTGGCGCCGCGTGCCAGCGCATGTTCCAGCGTTTCAATAACCAGCATGCCGGCACCTTCCCCCATGACAAAACCGTTACGCGCGCTGTCGAAAGGCCGAGAGGCTTTTTCTGCCTCTTCAGGTGACGTCGTGGACATGGCGCGCGCTGCGGCAAAGCCCCCGAGGCTGACGGTATCGATTGCGGCTTCTGTACCGCCACACAGCGCGATATCGGCCTCATCGTTACGAATCATGCGCACGGCATCGCCGATGGCCTGAACCCCTGCGGCACACGCAGTAACGGGGGCACCAATCGGGCCTTTGAACTGGTGCTTAATCGACACATGACCGGCCGCCAGATTGACCAGGAAAGAGGGAATGGTAAATGGCGAAAGGCGTTTGGCACCCCGGCTGTCGGTGGTACGCACTGCGTGAGCAATCGCCGGGAAACCACCAATACCTGAGGCAATCACGGTTGCGGTTCGCTCCTGCTTATCTTCCGTATCCGCTGTCCAACCTGCCTGACGAATGGCCTCATCGGCCGCCGCCATCGCCAGCAGAATAAAGCGGTCCATTTTCTTTTGGTCTTTTGGCGGTACAGCGCTGTCGGGGTCGAAACCCGCCTCGGGATCCTGTTCCAACGAAGGCACCTGCCCACCGATTTTTACCTGCAGGTCAGCAACGATCTCTGCCGGGAGCGGACGAATGCCGGACTGGCCATTCAGCAAACGCTGCCAGATAGCCTCTACGCCGCATCCCAGTGGCGAAACGGCGCCCATGCCGGTAATGACTATACGACGACTGTTCATAGTGACTCCTTGGATGATTCTGAGGGGAATGCAGAAAGGTTCTGCTGCATCAGGGCCGCGCGTTGGCGCATACCGTCGGTCGCCGCCGGCCCTGGCGCTAAGGTAATATTATGCAGCGCGATAGGCTGCTGGGTAATGCTGTCGATCAGTTCTAGGCGTATTGGCTGCCCTGTGCGGCGATCGACCAGTTCCGCGCTAATGCCGTCATCGGCCAGATGGGTATTTCCCCAATGGAGTAGGGCCGCAATCACCGGGAAGAAATCTTTGCCGCGTTCGGTGAGCAGATACTCATACCGCACTGGCCGGATTTGATATCGCTGCTTATGCAGAATGCCGCTTTCCACCAGGTATTTCAGGCGGCGGGTCAATATGGTGGGTGAAAGCCCCAGGCTTTGCCGAAACTCATCAAACCGCGACAGGCCCTGAAAAGTATCACGCAGTATCAGGATGCTCCACCATTCACCTACGCGATCCAGAGAACGGGCTACGGGGCATGGCACGTTGTCAAAACGGGTTTTCTGCATGGCATACCTCCTGGTAACTACAATAATTGTAGTAACTATTTAGCCGCCATGAACCTGAGGTTTAAAAGCTCAGAGCACAATAATGGCGGGAAAATAAACGGCGACCGGGAAGGGCCGCCGTGACTGCGATTAGAACGCAGCAGTGTCCTTGAACAGGCCCACTTTAAGATCGCTGGCGGTGTAAATCACCTGGCCATCGACCAGAACTTCACCATCAGCCACACCCATAATCAGCTTACGGATGATCACGCGTTTGAAGTTGATACGGTAGGTGACCTTCTTCGCGGTCGGCAATACCTGGCCGGTGAATTTAACTTCACCCACGCCCAGCGCGCGGCCTTTACCTTCGCCACCCAGCCAGCCGAGGTAGAAGCCTACCAGCTGCCACATGGCATCCAGACCCAGGCAGCCCGGCATCACCGGATCGCCGATAAAGTGGCAACCGAAGAACCATAGGTCCGGATTGATATCCAGTTCCGCTTCCACATAACCTTTGTTGTGGGTGCCACCGTCTTCGGTCATCTTGACCACGCGGTCCATCATCAACATGTTACCTGCCGGCAACGGCGGGCCGCCGGCGCCAAACAGCTCGCCACGGCCGGATGCTTCGAGGTCTTCTTTCGTATAGGAGTCGCGTTTTTCTACCATGTTCTCAGTAAACCTTATTTTAATGAAGGGCGCAGATTAGCTTACACGTGTACGCTGAACAAGTCCGATCAGCCGTGGTTGAACCAGTTGAGCCAACGAAGTGGCCACGGCCAGCGCCGGCGTTCCTGCGGATTCACCTGGGCAATCCGTTCCTGAATGGCAGCCAACAGATTAGGTTGCTGCTCATCAGAGTAAGGATAACCGGTGAGTAATGGCAAGGCCTCTGCGGCGCTGTCGACGGCCCACAGATGGAATTGCCCCTCGCGCACCGCATCGACTACGTCCTGGCGTAGACACAGGTGGCGCACGTTGGTGGCGGGCATGATGATGCCCTGCTTGCCTGTCAAACCGCGACGTTGGCAAACTTCAAAAAAGCCTTCGATCTTCTCGTTGACGCCGCCAATAGGCTGCACATTGCCGAATTGGTCGACGGAGCCGGTGACGGCGATCTGTTGGGTGATCGGCTGCGATGACAGCGCGCTGATGAGTGCGCACAGCTCAGCCAGTGAGGCGCTGTCGCCATCCACTTCGCCGTAAGATTGCTCAAACACGATTGAAGCCGAGAAGGGCAGCGGCTGGTCCAGTTCCAGTTCTGAAATCAGGAACGCCTGCATAATCATCATGCCTTTGGCATGCAGATTACCGCCGAGTTCGGCCTTGCGTTCGACGTCGGTAAATTCGCCATCGCCAAGATGCACGACACAGCTGATACGAGAAGGCTCGCCAAAGCTGCGCGGGTGACCGGGATATTCCAGCACCGACAGGCCGTTGATCTGGCCGACAACTTCACCTTCGGTTTCAATCAGGATTTGGCCCAGCTCAATTTCATCCTGCATCCGCTCTGCGAGGTAGCTTTCACGCCACTCGCGGGCATTCAACGCGGCTTCGAATGCTTTGGCGGTGATGCTCTCTTCCTCGGCATACAGCGCTGCTTCAGAAAGTTGTTGGCTGATCCACAGAGGGGAGAGCGGCAGATTGCCTTGATCGCCGCTGTGACGCACGGCTTGAACCATTAACGGGTACCAGGCATCGGCGGCCAGCGATGGTAATTGCTTCTCGTCGATAAGGGCGTTGACGTAGCCACACCACTGCACCATGTCATCGATTTCGGTGAGTTGCAGATCTTCTTCGTATTCGCCGTAGACCGCCTGCTCGCTCAGCTCCGGCTCGATATCATGGAAATCGGCCAGGCCGTGGCGATCGCCCACAACGATTAGCCGTAATTCCAACGGCATCGGGGGAATGGCAATCGGCAGCGGTCGCGTTTCATCCGGGGAAACCCAATGGAACTGGCGCTGAGTGATCATTTGCTTCAACCGCAGCCACAGTAACGGCTGAGCCAGCAGGGAGCGTGCCGACAGGATCAGCACGCCACCATTGGCTTTATGCACCAGGCCAGGTTGCAAGCTGATTTCATTGTTGTGGATCCTGACGCAGCCAAACAGCTGTTCCGGCTCAATCCATTCCTGAAATACGCAGGCGCCACCGGCCGCAAAGGCTTCATCACCCTGACTGGCGGGTTCAACGCTGACTTTGCTGCCCTGGATCACATAGTGACTGCCCTTAAACGCGGTATTCTGCGGTTGCAGTTGTTCAACTGCCTGGGCAATCAATGCCAGATACTCACGCGTTTCCTGCGCTTTCAACAACATGAAACGCGATGGCGACTGTGGATGGCAAAACAGCGTCAGTGCATTTTCCAGCCGAGGCTGAATGGAAGCAAAGGACACGGGCGCCAACTGCGCGGCGGTATCAAATATCGCTTGATAAGGCGTAACGTCCGGCAACAGTGATTGCCATTCAAGTCGGTTATTGGTCAAAGTGTTAGATGCAATCGTCAAAAAGGGAAAGGGCGATTATACAAGAATAATGACAGCTTGATACATGCAGAGTCGTAGTTGGTGTCAGGGAGTTTGACATCGTGCGATGACTGTGCAAAAAACAGTCTAAAAACGGGGTAATTGCCGGGGAAATTCGGCGTAAAGCTGTTATGCTTAATTAAAGTTACGCGGTCACTGAAGAGCTCACGATGAAATATCAGCAACTGGAAAATCTGGAGAGCGGTTGGAAATGGAAGTACCTGGTGAAGAAGCACCGGGAAGGGGAAACTATTACCCGCCACATCGAAAACAGCCTTGCTCAGGAAGCCATTGACGAGCTGCTGAAGCTGGAAAATGAGCCGGTTAAAGTACTGACGTGGATCAGCCACCATATGAATCCGGAGCTGGATAACCGGATGAAGCAAACAATCCGCGCGCGGCGTAAACGTCATTTTAACGCAGAACACCAACATACGCGTAAAAAATCTATCGATCTGGAGTTTTTGGTTTGGCAGCGTTTGGCCGGTCTGGCTCGTCGCCGTGGTGTGACTTTGTCAGAAACCGTGGTCCAGCTGATTGAAGATGCGGAACGTAAAGAGAAGTATGCCAGTCAGATGTCATCGCTGAAACAGGATTTAAAAGCCATTCTCGGTAAAGACGAACAGTAAGTCAGCTCGTCAGTCCCCGTCCTGTGAAAGGGGGCAACATTGCCAGTTACGCTGATTTAGAACGAAAAAAAACCCCGCATAGCGGGGTTTTTTACTAAGAGTGGTAGCTTAGCCTTGTGGCTGAGTTACAACGTCTTTGATACCTTTAACTTCGATCTCTACGCGACGATCTGGTGCCAGGCAATCGATCTGTGCTTTGGTAGCACGGCCAGCTTTGTAGCCACAGGTGTTACCAGTGACGGAATCAGCTTCGCCCATACCACGTGCAGAGATTTTGTCTGAAGGAATACCTTTAGATACCAGGTAATCAACAACGCTTTGAGCGCGTTTTTCAGACAGTTTCTGGTTGTACTGGTCAGAACCAACGGCGTCGGTGTAACCCAGAACTACAACAGAACCATCTTTAGGATCCATGGAGCTCAGCTGAGTGTACAGCTGGTCCAGAGCCTGTTGGCCTTCTGCTTTCAGAGTGGATTTGTTGAAGTTGAACAGCACGTCAGACTTCAGAGTGAAACGCTTGGTTTCAACAACTGGAGCTGGAGCCGGAGCTGGTGCTGGAGCAACAACATCATCCTGACCGAAACGGTAAGAAACACCCAGGCTCAGCATGGTGTTGTCTGGACGTGCGCCGACAGTACCTGCATCACCGATGTTGCTAACGAATTGGTAGTCCAGGCGAGTAGCCCAGTTTTTGGTCAGTGCGTACTCAACACCCACTGCAGCCAGCGGAGAAACGCCAGTGTCGTGGTCGCTCAGACGAGTGCCATTGCCGTAGTTAGCTTTGGAATCTGCACGCCATACCATACCACCCAGACGAGTGTAGATGTCCAGATCGTCGATGATTGGGTAGCTCAGTTTAGCTGCCAGTTGAACGCCCTGTGCTTTGAAAGCACCGTTGTTCACGCTGCCTTTGTAAGGCATACGGCCAAGCCAGTCATAGCCCAGCTCGAAGCCCAGGTATTGGTTCGCCTGGTAACCCAGGAACGCGCCAGCACCCAGTTGATCTTTATGGGTCGGACCATTGCCGATACCATTCTGGTAACCGTTGCCGTAGAAACCAGTGTCATGGTACTGGGACCAGCCCAGTTTAGCACCGGTGTACCAGGTATTATCTTTTGGGGCGGCTTGCGCTACGGTAGCGAAACCAGCCAGTGCCACTGCTAATGCGATAGCTGTCTTTTTCATTTTGCGCCTCGTTATCATCCAAATAGGCAATGAGCTTTAAAGCTGTTTTAAGCCCTTGGTTAAATTCCTTCGCCAAGGTTTGAGCCCTCGTTTGTTACTCGGCCAGTTTATCTGGCGTTATAGAGCAACCTTGGCGATGTAAAGTCTACAACGTGGCGCGAAAGTTACAAGTGTGATGTGATAAAGCTCTAAAAAAAAACGCGGAATCGTACATATTTACTAACATTAACCGGCAAAAAAACGAGCAATTTAGCCTTCGTTTTGGGCCGCGGAACCGCAGCCGCACTCGCTTTTCCCCTGATCCCATAAAGGTTCCCTTGCAGAACGATGAAAATGATGGGAAAAATCCTAAATTTACTTAATGATACAAAGAAGAGTGAATTTTTAGGGTGGAACACTGTCCGTGAATCGGGTTTATGTCACGCTGAGGACGCATAATGAACCCATAAGCGTTACCTAATTCTGCCGCACGTCTTAATTTTAGACGATCTTCTTCTGTAAGATCGGGTAGCCAGCCGAGTACGACACTGTAATTTCCCGTCAGTAACGCTTTTTCCATCGCTTCGACCGTGTCCAGCGGACTGATTTGGCTCAGCTGCACCACTTTCCCAACCGGCAGGCCGGACTGCTGCAGCCACCTTTTGCTCAGCTTTTGCTGTGGGGTCAGCCATAACAACCAGCGAGACTGCATGCCCAGTTGCTGTAGCAAAGGCAGCAGCAGTTGCGCCACTGCGGGCTGATGCTCGTTGTAAACAAGTTCACTGATAAGGCCATCTTTGTTGCCGGCATCTGTGTTTTCTGCAGCATTGTTCACCGCAAAAGAGGTGTGGCTGAAATGGGTTTTGTAGAGTGATTGAGTACGCATAAAGTATCCCGCCCGTAGTGTCACTGTATGTTTATACAGTACATCCAGTTGTCAGTAAGATCAACCCAAATCTTCGTAGCACCTCGCATAATTGCGATCATTTTTTATACGGCAGACTTTTGTGATTGGCATGCTCATGGATAGTGCGTATTTTTCTAATTACTTGTTCGCGTTAGTTTTATTTCATTGATACGAGAAATGATAGAACGGAAACTCACACCAGGAGAACGTTATGAAAGGGAAATCAACGGGAAGGATCGCACAAGCCAAGGCTTGTTTTTGCGCATTAGGCACTATCGCTACTCGCTCGCAGTTCGGGGGCTATGGGGTACTGGCCGACGGCATCATGTTCGCGGTTATCGCTGAAGGAGAACTTTATCTCCGCGCTACGGAGGGGCTGGAATCGGTCTTTCGCTCACGCGGCATGGTCAATATGGTTTACTCCAAACGCGGTGTGCCAATCACTATGCGCTATTACTGGGTAGATGAGACCTTGTGGCGTGATAGGGATGAGTTGGTTGGGTTAGCCTGGCAGGCCATTCGTGAAGCGCGCCGGGAGCTAGAGGTTAAAGCGGACAACCAGAGTCGGTTAAAAACCTTACCGAATATCGACATCAACATGGAACGTTTGCTGTGGCGAGTCGGTATTCGTAATGTTTATGATTTGCGCTTAAACGGGGCCAAGCGCAGTTATCTTCGGTTATTGCAGCAGCAAAAAAATTTAGGGTTGCGGGTGCTGCTTTCGTTGGGCGGGGCCATTGCCGGCTATCATCACGCCGCTTTGCCTTCGGAATTACGTAGCGAGCTGACACACTGGTTTGAGCGTACCATGATGTTGCTTAGCCACGGCCATAACCCAAGAGTCCGGGGCCTGACGAAAGGCCCCGAATGATTATGCCGATTTACCTATTTGCGCATTCAGCATCGTGAGTTCCGGCAAGAGCTCAATCACCAGCCCAATCTGCTGCAACACCAATTGATCTTTGCTTTCCGGTTCCGGCGCCGCGTGTTGAATTCGTTCAGCCAGGCTTTCCAACGCCTGAGTGATGCGCCCACTGTCCTGTTCTTCTTGATGCAGGGCACCATCGACATAACAGACAGCATCATTCAGCAGATCCAGGGTCGCAGTATTATTCAGGCGTTCACGGTGTGCCCCCAACGCAGAGATATAACTCAATAAGGTGTGGTTCAAACACAGCAGACGGAAAGCTGCATCCTGAACGTCTTTATTGGCCTTGGGATCGGCAGACATATTTGAAATCACCGATGCCAGCTCCGCGTCACTGTTGTGCGCATCCCGACGAGCGATACGATAGGCAAGGCCGTTGTCTTTCCCCTGATGGTATTGCACTAAAATGGCATCCAGATAACGGCAATTGGCGTTCAGCGTCTTGCTGACCACCGTGGGTAATTGCCGGAACTTCCAGTCTGGCCAGATAAAGCTGACTGCGGCCCAGGCGATGGCGCAGCCCAGCAGCGTGTCATAAACGCGTGGCGCGGCGACTTCGAAACCTTCGCCCAGCAGGTTAAAGCACAGCAATACCAACAGGGTGATAAACATCGTGGCATGTGCATATTGCACGGTGCGAAAAGCGAAAAACAAAACGCCGCTAATCACAATCAGCACCAGTTGACCTTCCACCGAGGGCACAAAATAGAGGATGGGCAGCCCGACAAGAATACCGGCCAGTGTGCCGATTATCCTCAATGCCAGCCTGCGGCGGGTGGCGTTGTAGTTGGGTTGGCAAACAAACAGGCTGGTTAACAGGATCCAATAGCCATGCTGCATGCCGGTAAATTGAATAAAGGCATAACCAATACACAGCACCACAGACATGCGAATGGCATGGCGGAACAAGGCCGATTGCGGCGTCAGATGGCGGCTGATGCGCAAGCGAATATCGCTCCAGCCGGTGAGCCGATCATCCGACAGGCTGTTCTCTTCCACCTGGCCGTTGGCCAATGCCTGTTCGGATTCAATATTTGCCAGCTGTGCGTCAATCGCGCGCAAATTTTTCAACAGGTGCGAAAGCGCCTTGGTTAATTCCCGATTTTCCGAGGTAAGCGTAATGCGAGCTAAAGCTTCATCAATGCGGCCAAAGGCTGGTTCGAAGCGAAGGTTGTGCTGATACTTTTGCCGCATCAAAATCGACTGGGCCAACTGTTGGCAAGCGCGAGCCTGCATGCTGAGCAAGCGCTGAAAGCGGAACAGGATATCGCTATGACGGAATTGTCGGCTTAGCGCCTGGTATTGAACGTGTGCGGAGCTGGCACGTTCATGGATGTCCTGCGCAACGAAGTAATAATGCAGTGTCCGGCGGGTGCCTCGCTGGCCGCGATCGCCTTTTAACCGCGTCAGCAATGAAGCCTTGGTTTGATTAAGGATGGTCACCAGCGTGCTGTTGGCCATGGCAACGTCCATCCAGGGCAGGTCTGCATCCTGTTCGGCGTCGGGATCAAACAGGTTGGCTTTGGCGTCCAGATAATTGGCCAACTGGTCGTAACAACGCGCCAGGTTTTCCTGTAAAGGACGGATAGGGAAGATCAAATGACCTATCAACGTCAGCAGGTTGTACCACAGCGCACCGATGATCAGCAGCATAGGCTGCTGATACCAGGCGTCATACATCGAGGCGCCGAGCATGGTGTAAACCGCGATCAGCAAGGCGCCAAATGCAATGGTGGCGTAACGTTGCCCCAGAGCACCTAACAAAATAAAGCAGCAGGTGGAGGTCGTCAGGCCGAGAGCGAACAGCCAGGGGTAAGGAAACAGCAGTTCAATGGAGGCGGAGGCAACAAAAAAGCACACCAGCGTGATCAGCAAGTTGCGAAGTCTGCCGGTCAGGCGGTCGTCCAAATCGGTCAACGCCGCAGCCACCACCCCCAGCGTCAGGGGAATGGTGAGTTTCGGAATACCGAGCCACCAGGGAACGGCGGCTGCGCCGGCCAGCGCAATAAAAATACGCAGGTCATAAAGCAGGTTGCTGTTGTAGGCATAACGACGTATTGCTGGTGCAAAAGAGAGCACAAAAAACTCCTCGGGCGGAGAAAAAATTAACGCTGCTGATACTGACGACGGGCATTTTCAGTTCTGGCCTGTTGCGCCATTTCTACTGAGACAACGCGCCGCCCAACCGGCCACAGGGCAATGGCGGCGATTTTGAAATTGGCAATGCCCACCGGAATGCCAATAATAGTTACACACTGCACAATACCGGCGGCGATATGCGACAGGCAGAGCCACCAGCCGAACAGGATCAACCAGACAATATTCAGCAGCGAGCCACTGGCGGAAAGCAGCACATTACTTTTTTCGGGATACAGTTCATTAACGTGAATCGCTTCGTTGCCGAACGGCAGCAGCGACAGCTTGGTGATCTCCCAGCAGGAGCGGGTCAGTGGCAGGGTGATGATCAGCACTACGCTAAACACCGTTGCGATCAACCAGCCCAGGGTGGTGAAAAAGCCGCCCAACACAAAATTAAGAATATTCAGTACAGTACGCATAGTCGTCATTCTGCTCTAATGATGGCCAAACCGCGATGCGGTTGCGTTTGCTATCAAAACGCAAAATCTATTCTACCCTTTTTTTAGCGCTAGAGTGCCACTGCTTATCGCAGGTAAACTGGCAGATATCCGTTATTTAATCTCAACATAGTCATGGCGCGAAGATATGGAACTTAAAGCGACATCGCTGGGGAAACACCTGGCTCAGCATCCTTATAACCGTGTGCGGTTGCTGCACGCCGGGGTCGAGGTGAGCGGTGAAAAGCATGAATATCTGATTCCTTTCAATCAGTTGATTCAGGTTAGATGCAAGCGTGGCATTGTCTGGGGTGAGCTGGAGTTTGAGCTGCCGGATGAAAAAGTGGTGCGCCTGCACGGGACTGAATGGCAGGAAACTCAGCGTTTCTATCATTATCTCCAGCAGGCCTGGCAGCAATGGAGCGCGGAGATGAGCGAAGTCAGCGCCGGCGTTTTGCAGCAACAGGTCGAACATATTCAGCGTATTGAGCAGCAGGATAAGTGGTTTAAGAAATCCGAACTGGGCAAATTGCAGCAACAGATTCGCCAGTCTTTCGGTGCTTTGCCAATGCCGGTTGCACGGCTGGAGGGATTTGACAACTGTCGGGAAGATTATCAACTCTGCCGCCAATGGCTGCAGCACGGGTTGCCAAGCGTGGATCAGCGTAACCGGCAGTGGACCGAACGGATGCTGGAGACGCATCAGGATTTCTTCCAGAGCATAGAAAGCTCACCGCTGAACGATTCGCAAAGTCGCGCCGTAGTTAACGGTGAAGACTCGGTGTTGGTATTGGCCGGCGCGGGCAGCGGAAAAACCTCGGTATTGGTGGCGCGCGCAGGTTGGCTGCTGCGTCGTCAGGAGGCTGAACCCGGACAAATACTGCTGTTGGCATTCGGTCGCCAGGCGGCGGAAGAGATGAACGAACGTATTCAGGAGCGGCTGGGCGGCGTGGCCATCCAGGCCAAAACCTTCCATGCGCTGGCGCTGCAGATTATCCAACAGGGCAACCGCAAGGTGCCGGCAATCAGTAAACTGGAAACCGACAGCAAGGCCCGGCGAGCTTTGCTGATTGCCCATTGGCAGCAGCAGTGCGCAGAAAAAAAAGCCCAGGCCAAAGGCTGGCGTCAATGGTTGATAGAAGAGTTGGAATGGGAAGTGCCCGAAGGCGATTTTTGGCAGGACAAGCGCCTGGCGGAGCGGCTGGCCGGCAGGCTAGAACGCTGGTTGGGCCTGATGCGCATGCACGGCGGTAGCCAGGCGGAAATGATCGAACAGGCGGATGAAGAGATCCGTGACCTGTTCTCAAAACGCATTCGCTTGATGGCGCCTTTGCTCAAGGCCTGGAAAGGAGCGCTGAAAGAGGAAGGGGCGGTGGACTTCTCAGGCCTGATCCATCAGGCGGTCAATATTTTGGAGAAAGGTCGGTTCGTCAGCCCGTGGAAGCACATCCTGGTGGACGAGTTTCAGGACATTTCACCCCAGCGTGCGCAATTGCTGGCGGCGTTGCGTAAACAAAATAAACAAACCTGCCTGTTTGCGGTGGGTGACGATTGGCAGGCCATTTACCGCTTCAGCGGGGCCGAGCTGACGTTGACCACCGCCTTTGCCGAAAACTTTGGCGAAGGTGCCCAATGTGCACTCGATACCACTTACCGTTTCAACGATCGTATCGGTGAGATCGCGAACCGTTTTGTGCAACAGAACCCGCATCAGCTGAAAAAACCGTTGAACAGCCTGAGCAAGGGCAATAAGAAATCGGTGGTTTTATTACCGAATGAGCAGCTTGAAAATCTGTTGGACAAGCTGAGCGGTTATGCCAAGCCGGATGAGCGCATTCTGGTGCTGGCGCGCTACCACCATTTGAAACCGCAGGCGCTGGCAAAGGCGGCGACCCGCTGGCCAAAACTGACCCTCGAGTTTATGACCATTCACGCCAGTAAAGGGCAGCAGGCGGAGTACGTAATCATCGCCGGTTTGCACCAAGGCAGCGACGGTTTTCCGGCGGTTGCGCGTGAGTCGGTATTGGAGGATGTTTTGTTGCCGCAGCCGGAAGATTTCCCGGATGCCGAGGAGCGGCGACTACTGTATGTCGCGCTGACTCGCGCCAAGCATCAGGTCTGGTTACTGCAGGATCGTGAACGTCCGTCGGTCTTTGTTGAACAACTGCAGGATCTCGGCGTTCCTGCACAGAAGAAGCCTTAAGCTTAAGGCCTGGCGGAAACCAGGCCGCGAGCGTTACTTCAGGCGATCCTGCAAATAGCGCTGATAGTCAGGAATGGCGATTTCCACTTCACGTTTGAAGAGCGAAGAATCGATCAGGAAATCCGCCGTTGAGCGGTTGGTGGCGACGGGAATGTTCCAAACCGTCGCCAGACGCAGCAGGGCTTTCACATCCGGATCGTGGGGAACCGCATTGAGCGGATCCCAAAAGAAGATCAGCATATCGATTTTGCCTTCGGCAATCAGCGCGCCAACCTGCTGATCGCCTCCCATCGGGCCGCTTAACATGCTCTGCACCGGAATGCCGCTGGCACGCTGGATCAGGTTACCGGTAGTGCCGGTGGCATACAGTTGATGGTGTTCAAGGACAGATTTGTTTTCTTCAACCCAGGCAAGCAGGGCTTGTTTACGGTGATCGTGCGCCACCAGCGCAATGTGTTTGCGCGCGGCGATAGTGCGGGTAGTAAATTCCATCTCGATGTCCTTCGCTAATCAGGGGATGTGCGACAGATTACTGAAACTGTTTTTCACTGCCTAGCGTTTACACCTGAAAATGCGAAGAAAGCGCGCCTTTAAATAAAGGCGCCGGCAATCTTAACGCACGGGCTGTTTATTCGCCCAATGGAGGAAACGCTTCTGCGTCTCTTTGTCCGCCTGCTGGAACCAGTATTGCAGCATCTGTTCGGAAACGTTTTCACCCTTTAAAGTTACCGTGGGGGAGTTTAAAGCGGCACTGGCGAGGGGAGAGGAAGGCGTGGCCGCACGCACCTGGGTGAAAGCCGGCACCGAGGCCGGGCGGTTTTGACTGTTGTAGTCCGCCATGACTTTTTCCAAATCGACGCTGAGCGTGGCACCGTCGGCGTGCAGCACGTCGTGTTTCATCGCCAGCGCGTTACCGTTCTTATCAATCACTTGATAGTTGAGCGTTTTATCGAATCTTTGGCCATCCCGTACATTTTCAATACGCGGCAGCTCAATGGCAACGGAGCTGACATTCTGCGTACTGAAGGTCGCGATAAGCGGTGGGGAGGTATAGGCAGTTTGCTCGTGCTGCCCTGAGCGTACAGACTTCGCCACTTTAAACAGCAACTGATGTTGCCCGCCATCCAGCTCCAGGCTGTCGGCACCTTTTAACAACGCTCCTGTCATTTTCTTGCCGTCGACCACCAGCAGATCGATGTCCGGGGAGAGTTTCAGGGTCGTAGCCACGGCAGGCATGCTGATACTGATGCTGAGCAGCCCCGCAACCATCAGACCAAATTTCATGGTTATCTCCTTATAAGTGGCATCGCTATTAGTGTTGAACACGCCATAGACTGTGTCAAAATTTTTCAGCATTACGGTTTGGTTTACAAATGTACATATTTATTTTCATTTGGACATTTATTCAGGCCGAATATGCTGGCAGTGACAGCATCAGACCGCAAAAGTGGCCGGGAGTTTCCACGTGGCTGCGTTTAGTCGATTTAAAGCCGATAGAGTACACTGGGAACAGGGAAATCCCCCGTTGATGATTGGGAGCCGAACATGCAAGACCACGAGATTGCCGACCTGCTCAAGCAGGTGAAAACCATTGCGCTGGTGGGTGCCAGCGATAATCCGGCGCGGCCGAGCTATGGTGTGATGGCGTATTTGCTGTCTCAGGGATATCAGGTAACGCCGGTCAGCCCCAAGCTGTCCGGGCAAACACTGCTTGGCCAGCAGGCCTATGCCACGCTGAAAGACATTCCGCATCCGGTGGACATGGTTGATGTATTCCGTAATTCAGAGGCGGCGTATGGCGTAGCGCAAGAGGCGATTGCGATTGGCGCCAAGGCGTTATGGCTGCAAATTGGCGTTATCAATGAGCAGGCCGAGGCGTTGGCACGTGAGGCAGGATTGAAGGTGGTGATGGATCGTTGCCCCAAAATCGAGATCCCTCGTCTGGGTCTGGAGCGCTAAAAGCCGGTAAAAGAAAAGGCCTGACAAATGCCAGGCCCTTATTGGGTGTTTCTCAGGCCTGGCGAATCAGTTGCGCAGGCGCGGGGCTTGGAGCTGGTGACGGATAGATTCCGCCAACTCGTCCAGTGAAGGTTGTTCAGGGTGGGCGTCCTGGGCTTCGCCATCCAGCTGTGCTTCCGCCAGATAGGTATGCACCGGTTGGCCTTCTTCGTCTTCCATCACCACGTGGTACCAAGGGGCGAAACGCAGATCGGTATTCGCCGCTATTTCATCGGCTTTAGGCTGTTCCATAGAGTATTCAGGGTCGATATCAATCACCACCCCCAAGTACCCCAGCAGCTTATGCCGAACCTGTTGTCCGATACCGAATTTGCTGGCAATCATGATGACCTCCTGAGAAACAGTGCCTTGTTCTCTATATGAGGGCAAAGCAGCGTATTTCAAGTTACATCACCCGACACGCAAACCCTTTCAAATACAGCCCTTCTGGATAAGTCGCGATAACCGGGTGATCGGCAGCCTGACGATACTGCTCTATAAATTGTACATCACGCCCGGCATCTACAGCGGCATCGGCCAAAATTTTCTGGAACAAGTCGGTTGGCATCAGTCCGGAGCAGGAGAAGCTCAGCAAAATACCGCCCGGGTTCAGCAACTGCAGTGCCAACATGTTGATATCTTTGTAACCCCGGCAGGCGCTGGCCAGTTGGTTTTTATTCTCGACGAACTTTGGCGGATCCATAATGATCAGATCGAATTTTTCACCCTGCGTACGGTAGGTGCGTAGCAGTTGGAACAAGTCATCGCGCACAAACTCGGCTTTGCTTAGATCCAGCCCGTTAAGTTCAACGTTTTGTTTGGCGATATCCAACGCTGCCTGCGACGTATCTACGCTGATCACCTGGGAACAACCGCCCATCAATGCAGATACCGCGAATGCGCCGGTATAAGAGAAGCAGTTAAGCACGCGGCGGCCGGCGGAATAGTTGCGGGCAGCCAGGCGGCTGTCGCGTTGGTCGAGGTAAAAACCGGTCTTGTGGCCCTGCTGAATGTCCACCAGCAGCTTCATGCCATGTTCGGTGATCGGCAACAGAGCAGGGGGCAGATCACCCAGTACCGGCCCTTGCGCCAACGGCAAGCCTTCTTTTTTACGCACCGCGACGTCTGAACGATCGTAGATGGCGCATTCCGGGTAACAATGCTGCAAGGCGGTAATCAGCGCAGCACGCTGATACTCGGCGCCGGCAGACAGCAATTGCAACACCAGGAAATTCTGGAAGCGATCGATAGTGATGCCCGGCATGCCGTCGGACTCACCGGCGATCAGACGGTAACCGTCCAACCCATCGCGCTTCGCTACCCAATCACGCCAGCTTTGCGCCTGCTGTAAACGGCGGATGAAGAATTCGATGTTAACGTCTTCATCCTGCTGGAAAGTCCAGACACGGGCACGGATTTGCGACTCAGGCGAGTAGGCGCCGCGCGCCAGCCATTTGCCCTGGGCGTCGTGAATATCGATGGTTTCGCCGGACAGGGCTTTACCTTCAATACGTTGAACGGCACCGGAGAAGACCCATGGGTGGCGACGGAGTAAGGACTTTTCACGTCCTTTGGCGAGAAACAGGCGTACGGTCATAATTAAGAATGCTGCCAGCTAGGTAAAAAGAGTGACATTGCCGTGCGAACGCACAGAAAATGCCATAAACGAAATTCGATAAGGGGCCGATTATGACACAAGTTTGCATTGCTGCGTATGTCTATGGCGTGGTGCAAGGGGTAGGGTTTCGCTACAACACCCAGCATCAGGCGACGGCGTTGGGGTTAAGCGGATATGCGCGCAATCTTGATGACGGCAGCGTCGAGGTGGTGGCCTGCGGCGAACAACCGCAGGTGGATAAGCTGGTGGAATGGCTGAAGAGCGGCGGCCCGCGTAGCGCACGTGTCGATCGCGTGCTGGTGGAACCGCGCGGTACGGCAGATTATCAAGGCTTCAGCATTCGCTATTAGCGTCTCAGATGCATTTTACCGGTTTCGGCAGACCGGCAATTTTCGTTGCCTGCTTGGCCGGGCCTTTGGGGAACAGCCGATAGAGGTAGCGGCTGTTGCCTTTCTCTTCGCCGTACTTCTGGGCCATGGCTTTGACCAACATGCGGATCGCCGGTGAAGTATTAAATTCCAGGTAAAAGCCGCGCACGAAGCGCACCACTTCCCAATGCGCCTCGGTTAGCGTGATTTCTTCCTGCTCGGCCAGCAGCGGCGCCAGGGCCTCGTGCCAGTCGGCGCTGTTTTTCAGGTAACCCTGTGCGTCAGTTTCAATAACCTGACCTTGATACTCCAACATACTGCCTCGGTAACGGGTAATTCAGAACGGCCGTCAGTTTAGCAAACTTTTACCGCCGCAAAAAATAAAGCCCCGCCGGAGCGGGGCTTTGGGTATCACTTAGACGCCGAGTCAGTTGCTGCGCGCGAAGCCCAGAATGCTCAACAGGCTGATGAACATGTTGTACAACGAGACGTACAGGCTGACGGTGGCGCGGATGTAGTTAGTCTCGCCGCCGTGAATAATGTTGCTGGTTTCCCACAGGATGGCACCGGCGGAGAACAGGATAAACAGTGCGCTAATCGCCAGGTGCAGGGCAGGGATCTGCAGGAACAGATTGGCGATAACCGCCACCAGCAGCACCACAAACCCTGCCATCATCATACCGGACAGGAACGACATATCCTTGCGGGTGGTCAGCACGTAGGCTGAACAGCAGAAGAACACCACCGCGGTGCCTCCCAGCGCCAGCATGATCAGGTCGCCGGCTCCGGTATTAATAAATGAACTGAGGATGGGGCCCAGGGCATAACCCATAAAACCGGTCAGTGCGAAGGCCGCCAGGATGCCGGCAGGGCTGTTAGCCAGCTTGTGGGTCAGGAACATCAGCCCGTAGAAACCGACCAGCATCAGCAGCAGGCCCGGCGCCGGTAGCCCCAGCATGGTGCTGGCGGTTGCGGTGAGCGCCGAGAAAGCCAGCGTCAGTGAAAGCAGAAAATAGGTGTTACGCAAAACCTTATGCGTACTCAGCAATGAGTCGCGCGAGGAGGATGAGACGACAATACGGTCCATAATGATCTCTCTTAGTCAGGTCATCACAAAATTAGTGACGATGATAGGCAGCGTAAGCGTTTGATTAAAGTTTGTTTACCAATCTTTACCCTTAGTTATCATTGCTGCAACCTTGAGCCGGAGTTGGCGGTTTCTTCAACGCTCACGCGTCAGGTGCTGGTTTTTCGTTCGGTTGAACGGCCTTGGGCTTTACAAGCGGATCAGCTCTGTTTATAGTTCGCCTCGTTGCGGAGGGGTGGCCGAGTGGCTGAAGGCAACGGTCTTGAAAACCGTCGACGGGAAACCGTTCCAGAGTTCGAATCTCTGCTCCTCCGCCATAAATTATGACCCCGTGCTCTCTGAGCGCGGGGTTTTTTGTTGGCTTTGAAACACGGCAGTCGCCGCCGTGAACCGATAAAAAAACCGCCCCGGCTGGGACGGTTTGTCTGGCAAAGCAACCGCTAACGAACCAAATGCAGGAAGTGCAGGTGTTTCTCGTACTGGTCGAGAATATCGTGAATGATCTGTTCTTGCGTCCAGCCCATCACATCGTAATCCTGGCCCCCTTCCTTCAGGTGTACCTCACCGCGATAGTATTTATGTTCCTCGTCGCGTTCCTCATCTTTCAACCCCGCCAGAGCAAAGGCCGGTTGAATGTAAGCGCGCAGCCGCACTTCATAGACAAAGTTCAGATCTTCCCCTAAATCGACTTCGAAACGGATCCGATCGTCCTGGGTATCGTCAATCGAGGAGGTGGTGTTTTGCTTGGCCAATTCGGCTTCCACCAGCGTCATCGCCGGTTGGACCACTTCACCGACAAAGCGCTTTACCTGAGAACGCTTCGGGAAATAGGCAATATTGCGCAAACGCCGTTGCCATGAGATCGGGTTGCGTGCGGCGGTCGGTGCAATGGTGGTCGTCGTCTGGCTGTCGCGTTTGTGGGCGTCGATCCGCAAGGCCTTTAATAGCCCGTAGATCGACACCAGCAGGATCATCGAGAACGGCAGGGCGCTGGCGATGGTCACGGTTTGCAATGCGCTTAAACCGCCGGCAATCAACAACGCAATCGCCACCAGCCCCATCAGGGACGCCCAGAATATCCGCTGCCATATGGGTGTTTGATCCGAACCGCCCGAAGCCAGCGTATCAACTACCATCGCCCCGGAGTCTGCCGACGTGACGAAGAACACCACGACCATCGCCATGGCGATAAACGACAGAATATTAGAGAATGGGAAGTGCTCCAGGAAGTTGAACAACGCCAGGGCTACGTCGTTTTGCACCGTATTGGCCAGATCGCGCGCCCCTTCGTTCATGATCAAATTAATGGCGCTGTTGCCGAAAACGGTCATCCACAGCAGCGTAAAGCCCGCCGGAACGAACAACACGCCGGTAACGAACTCACGAATGGTGCGTCCGCGTGAAACGCGGGCGATAAACATGCCGACGAACGGCGACCAGGATAGCCACCAACCCCAATACAGCAGTGTCCAGCCCCCCAGCCAGTTGCTGGATTTGGGCTCGTAGGCATACAGGTTAAAGGTTTTATTGACGATATCGGAAAGATAGCCGCCGGTATTTTCCACAAAGGATTTCAGCAACAGGACGGTTGGGCCGAGCGTACCCACCAGGACCAGCAGCAGCACCGCCAGGCCGAGGTTCAGTTCGGACAGAATGCGGATGCCCTTATCTAACCCGGACACCACCGACAGCGTCGCCAGCCCGGTGATCACCACGATCAGCACCACCTGCACCGTTGCATTGATCGGCAAACCGAACAGGTGGTTGAGGCCGGCGTTAACCTGCAACACGCCGTAACCCAGTGAAGTCGCGACGCCAAACACGGTACCTATAACCGCAAAAATATCCACCGCATGACCAATCGGCCCGTATATGCGATCGCCGATAATCGGATAAAGCGCGGAACGCAGCGTCAAGGGCAGGCCATGGCGATAGCTGAAGAATGCCAGGATCAGCGCCACGATGGCATAAATCGCCCAGGCATGCAGGCCCCAGTGGAAGAAGGTTAGGCGCATGGCCTGTTTAGCCGCTTCCACTGTTTCCGGTGTCCCGGTCGGGGGAGAAAGATAGTGCATCACCGGTTCGGCGACGCCAAAGAACATCAGACCAATGCCCATACCGGCGGAAAACAGCATGGCAAACCAGGAAACATAGCTGAAGTCCGGCTGGGCGTGATCCGGCCCGAGCTTGATATTGCCGTAACGCGATAAACCCAGATAGGTCACGCTCAGCAGGATCAGGGCGACCGCCAGAATGTAAAACCAGCTGGCGTTAGTGAAAATACCCTGTTGCAGCGTCTTGAACTTACGATCGGCTAACTCAGGATAGAAGGCGGCGAAGGCCACCAGGACGATGATTAAAGCGGCAGATATAAAAAATACCGGAGGATTGATATGGCTACGACGTGCCACAATTTCAGTGTCGTTTTGGCTCATAGAATACCTTCTTGCTAGTCCGTTAGGGAATGGGATAGTCCGTTAAAACAACTCCATAAAAAGAGGGGCAAACAGGCTGCCCAAGAAATTAAACTCCGCGAGTATATAGAAAAATCGGGGCAATTTACATTTTTATGGTCAAAAAGGCTGTTTTAAGTGGTTTGGTTAGACGTTTTAGCTATATAAAAACATTGCGCCGAGAAAGGGTAATTCACTCTTTTTGCAGGGAAAACCGGTGAAAAGGATCCTGCATGGTTTTCACTATGACAAAATGCGGGCAAAAACACGATCAGGCTGTGGGCAGGGTTTCTGAGATGGTTGAAGGGGGTTTTAGCGGCAGGTAGAGCAGATCATGATAGAAATCCCTATAACAGTGGCCTGAACCCGGAGGGATCTGCCGTTTACTATTGATCCGATCAAGCCAAGGGTTAAAATAGGTCCATTCGCTCGCGTTTAACGCTTTCATGGAGATAAAGATGAGCTGGTATCAAATAGCGTTATGGACCATGATCTTTCTGAAGTCCGGTGCCTTTCTGGTGTTCGTTTGGTGGTGGATGTTCAAACGCGCAACCAAACCTTATGTCCGCCCGCAGGATGTTGTGATTGACGAAACGCCGGATGATGAAAATCTGACCATGGAAGAAGTGATGAAGAAACACGGCATTACCCGTGTGGAAAATCAAACGCAATAACCCCGTTCTTTTCAGAATCGATCTGCGAACTATCCCTGTGGGAATGCGGCAATGTCTGCAAGCCGGGGATAGCTCCCCAGCCTGCAGACATCAATTCAGCGCCGTTTTCTCCCCAACAGCCATGCCATCAAGATCAACGCCACCACCGCAATGCCGATTGCCGGGGCCATATAAGGCTGCAGCATCGCCAGCAGCGGCACCGGGCCACCCAGGCGCAATACGGTCACGTCCGCAGCGCTAACCTTAACCGCGGGATTGCCGTACTGCTGCAGCACGTAATTGCTGATAGCGGCGATCTGCTGGTCGTTCAACGGATTGACGTACGACAGCGGGCCAAAGTTCGGCATCAGCACGTGCTGATCGCCCACCTTTCGCTCTACGCCGAACAGTATGGCCGAAATCAGGTTGGCCGGGTTGCTTGAACCGGTGGCGGTATTATTGAACAGCGAAGGGTAAGCCTGGTTTTTACTGCCGCTGCCGTCCGGCTGGTGGCAACTGGCGCAGTTGCCGCTGAACAAGGCCGCGCCGTCGGTAACGGTGTTGTTGGCATTGGCAGGCTGCAACCCGCGCAGCTGAGGCTCAACGTTCAATGGTTTACCGTAGCTGTCGGCCGCCTGGCTATCCTTGGCGTCTCTGATCGGCGTGGTGCTTTTCAGGTAAACGGCAATAGCCGCCAGATCGTCATCGGAAAAATATTGCAGGCTGTTTTCGATGGCTTCCGCCATGCCGCCCGCCGCCTGATTTTTGCCGACCACCCGGCCGGTTTTCAAATACTGCGCCAGTTGCTGTTCGCTCCAGCCGCCGATACCGCTGATCGGGTCTGAAGTGATATTGGGAGCGTACCAGCTGCCAACCATCCCGCCAGCCAGCGACTGGCTGCCGTCCTCAGCCATCAGCAGGTTGCGCGGGGTGTGGCAAGTGTCGCAGTGCCCAGGCCCGTTAACCAGATAAGCCCCCCGGTTCCATTGCTCGCTTTTGGTCGCATCAGGTGCAAAACGGCCGTCTTTGAGGAACAGCAGATTCCAGGCGGCCATGCTAAAGCGCAGGTTGAACGGGAAGGGCAGATCGGTCAGCGTATTTTTCTGATCGACCGGCTTCACGCCGTGCATAAAGTAGGCATACAGCGCCTTGATGTCCGCATCGCTCAATCGGGTATATGAGGTATAGGGCATAGCGGGGTAGAGGTGGGTGCCATCGGCACGGATCCCGTCCCTGACGGCACGAGCAAACTGCTCTTCGCTATAACTGCCAATGCCGTCAGCGTTTGATGGGGTGATGTTGGTTGCGTAAATCACCCCCATGGGGGAACTGATGCCATAGCCGCCGGCAAACGGGGTGCCGCCTCCGGGTTTGGTATGGCAGGCCTGGCAGTCTGAGGCGATAGCAACCTGCTCGCCTTTTTTAATCAACACCGCACCGTTTAATTCTTCGTTATCCGCCGCTTGCACGGCGCTGCCGCCGAGCAACAGCAGGGACAATAGCGTCAGTTTCGCCTGCTTTTTCATGGTTTCACCGCCAGTGCCCGCGCAATGTCATCGGCGGCCTTGATCCCCAGTGCCGCCATGGTCAAGGTGCTGTTCACCACGCTGGCGGAAGGAATTGCGCCGCCGCCCGGCAACCAAAGGTTGGCATGGTCATGGGTGCGGCAGTTGCCATCGACCACCGAGTCTGCGGGGTTATCGCCCATGATAGTGCCGCCCATGATGTGGTTATTGGCATTCAGACTGGTGGTGATGTTGAACTCTTCGGCGTCGAACAGCTGGCCGATATGTTCCAATTGCTTATGTGCGGCCTCTGCGCCTTTGCGTACGTAATCGCCGACATCGTAATGGATGTCCGGGCAGGGCAAGCCGTGGGCATCCTTGCGGGTTTCACTCAGCGTCAGGCGGTTATTTGGGTCTGGTAACGGTTCCAGACTGATGGACAAATCGACGCCGTAGGCGGCGCGGCGGCGTATTTCGGCATCCAATTCTTTACCGACCAAGCCTTGTTCCAGCGCCTTTTGGGTGGCAGGCACGACCCGGTTGATGTTATTGAGGATCATCTTGTTGGCCGAGTAGTCTTTGCGGAACTCACCGTCACGCGGGCCGACCAGACAGCTGCTCTGCGCCGGGCCACGTCCCAGCCACAGCGGCTCTTTTGCCAGGAAAGTACAGTGAAAACCGGAGTGGTCCATCATGTTGCGGCCAACCTGGTCGGAAGCGTTGGCGATGCCGTTCGGGTTGCGCTCATTAGCCGCCATCAGCAGCAGGCGCGGCGTTTCTATGCCGTTACAGGCCAGTGCGAAAGCCTTGGCCGTCGCCTGGTGAGACTGCTTCTTGCTGTCGAGCCAATGCACCGCAGTGACCCGATTCTGCTCATCGGTATCAATCTTGTAGACCACCGCTTCCGCCAGTACCACCGCACCTTTCATTTCAGCGCGTTCAACATGATGAATGCCGTTGTACATGGCGCCGATGGGGCAAATCGGCTGGCAGTTGTTGTTGCCGCAGCAGGTTGGACGGCCCTTCCACGGATGAATACTGCGCCCCTGTGGGATCGGGACTGAACGGTAGCCGTGCGGGTTAACCACTTCGGCAAAACGAATATCGCCATGCGCCCAGGGCACCATATCCATCGGGTAGGGTTTGCTGCGTTCAACCGGCGACTGCTGCTGCGGATCGTTGGGGCCCGCCACGCCAATTTCCTCTTCGGCCCGGCAATAGTAAGGCTCGAGTTCATCATAGGATATCGGCCAGTCGCGGCCAACGCCGTACAGGGTTTTCATTTGGAAATCGCTGGGCAGGTGGCGCCAGCAAGACGCAGCCCAGTGCCAGGTGGTGCCGCCGACGGTACGCAGATACCCTTGTTTGAAGCTCCCTGCGCTCGGGCCGCTCAGGGCGACATAGTTGTTTTCAGGAAAATAGAGGGGAGCGGTGGCGAACTCGGATTGCGGGTACAACCCTTGGTAATCGGAGCCGGCGCGATTATCAAAAGGCATATTGCGCCAGTTTTCTACGGCCTGGGCGCGTTCAATACGCAGACCTGCTTCCAGCACCAGCACAGAATAACCCTGGCTGACTAATTGATCGGCCATCATGCCGCCAACAATGCCGGAGCCCACGATCACGATATCGGCCGAGGCGTTGCCATCGGCAGTAAATTCAGGTTTTTTCATCAGAAGACTCTCAGATCACAGGGAAGCGTTGACCGCTGGAGGGGGCGCGGTCCACCACAACGGGCCATTGCCGCAGTAGGTGGGAACGATCAGCGCGTCGCTGGCGGGGCGATACATCAACGCGTCTTTATAGGCAATCAGTTCAGCCGTTTGGCCGTGGCCGACGGTGCCGGTATACCATGCGGTGATAATGGCGGTCACCAGGGGCTGCAAGCCGGCCTGAATGGCCAGTTGTTGCAGCTGTTTTGCGCTTTGGCCCGACTGCAATAGCCCACCAAGCTGCTCAACCTGCGTGGTGAACTGGTCATTCTGATTATGTAAGGCCGTAAAAATACGCGCTGACATTCCCTGATCGATATCCTCATGTTCGCTCAATGTCTGGGATATCTTGAAGAAACGGGCAAACTGCAGCGGGTTGGTCGCCGCGGTATGTTGTTCTGCCAGGCTGAGGAAAGGGTAACTGAGCAATGACGTCGCCAGCAGGGTTGAGGCCAGCCCCAGCAGCACTTCTCGTCGACTGAAACCGGTTCCATTTTTGATCGGTAACTCACCATCGTCTGATAACAAATTTTCCATGTGTTTTTCTCACAAAACAGGTGTTATTGCCCAAGCAGGCAAAAGAGAAGGGGTAAAGAGAGATAAAAAATAATCAACAATGGGATAAATCCATTGCTTACAGTTCTGCATCTAATAATTTGGCGGGATATTAACTTGCCGATAACTTTTCGGCAATAAACTTGCTCAGACGCGTGAATAAAAAAGCACAGAAAGAATAAAAAAAGCCGACGCTGTGGCCGCTTAGCGGCGGCGTGAACGGTATCGTTGCGGGTATTTGAAGATAATTAATGAGGGTAAATAACATTATTTACGCTATCAGGGCGGGTATAACAGGGCGTATTAATAAGTAATGTTTATATTTAAATTGCAGATGCTGTCATTATTTTGACCAATAAAAACCCGCCGTAGCGGGTTCCTGGTCATTATTTTAGCTCTTGCAACCCATCAGCTCTGGCAGCACGCCCGGCTTGGCTTTCAACGAAGCCTGTACGTCGTCGGGCAGACCAGCCCAGATAATCAGCCCGGTGCGTTTCTCGATTTCATTCACCGTGACACGATACTGGCAGAAATCGGCATTTTTCGGGGTGTTTTGGTCAAACAGAAACGCCGCATAGTGGTTCACTTCCGGGCTGTTATTGATAAAGATGACCTTCCAGTAAGCGCTGGGAATGGTGTGGGCTTTTTGAGTGCCCGGCAATTTTCCCATATTGCGTTCGTACAGCGGGCCGGTCACGGTATACACCGAACTGATGTCCGCCCGGTCAATCAGCTTGCGTTCCTGATCTTCCAGCCGTGCCCAAGAGCCCTGGTTAAGATCGGCCATCTGCGGGGTGATATTGGAAAGGTAGTTCAGCGACTCCCAGTCCGAGACGCCTGCCAGTGAGGCCAGCGGCGCCTGGTGCCCGCGGTCAACCTTCAGTGCCGCGTTGGCACCGGTGTAATCTGCCGGTACCAATGTATCTGCCGGGTTCAGTGCCGGATCGGTCTTCCAGTTGCGCGTTTTCCCGCTGGCCGGCGTGTCTTTGGTGATGTGATAGGCCACCCAGTTGGCGAACTTGGTGGTGCTGTTGTTGTTCAGCGTGTAAGCATGGCGAACGATGGACACGTTACTGCTGCCGCCGGTGGGACAACCGACCGCGCAGTTGTCGATAGATTCCAATGCTTCGGCGGAGGCCTGGGCGGTAAACAGCAGGGCTGCCAGGGCTAACATCTTGTTAAATCGCATATTCATATCCTCAATAAGTTTTAATGATACTGTATGTATTTACAGTATTTGTAACTTATCGCAATGAAACGAATACAACAATGCAACACATTCACGTTACGAATGTGTCAGCGTGGGCACAGCAAAGCGGGTTTAAAAAGCCGGTAACGGGTGGGCAGCAAAGCCTTAAAAACGCCAAAAGGCACGCGAGCACAATATCAGCATGGGGTAGATCTCAAGGCGGCCTAGCAACATCGCCGCGCACATCAGCCATTTTGCCGCATCGCTGAGCGTGCCAAACCCCGCCGCGGTTTCGCCGAAGCCTAACCCCATGTTATTGATGCAGGCGGCAACGGTGGCGAAAGAGGTCACCAGATCATAGCCCATCAGATTCAGCAGCCAGATGAAGAAGCAGCTGAAAAAAACGTACAGAAAGAAAAAGCTCCAGACCGACCGCAATACCCGATCGTGAATCGGCGCATTGCCCACTTTAATGGTGTAAACGGCGTTGGGATGAACCAGCTGATTGATCTCATGCCGGCTCTGTTTGTACATGATCAGAAAACGCAGCGCCTTGATGCCGCCACAGGTCGAGCCCACACAGCCGCCGAAAAAGCTCGCTGCCAACAGCAGCATAATGGTGTGAGAAGGCATTTTGGCGTAGTCGGCAGTGGCCAGGCCGTTGTCGGTCATCATCGAACTGGTGAGGAAGAAGCCGTGCACGAAGGAGTCTTTGGCGCCGTACATACCGGAGCGGTAGAGCTCGAGGCAGACAATCGCCACGATAATTGACAGCACCAGCAGGAAGAAGCGCAGCTCCGGGTTTTTATACAGGGGTTTCAGGCTGCGACGGCCGACGGCGACGAAATACAGGGTGAAGTTCACCGCCGCCAGAATGGAGAACATACCGCCGACCATTTCGACCGCCGAGCTGTCGTAATAGCCGAGACTCTCATTGCGGGTGGAGAATCCCCCGAGCGATACGGTGGAAATCCCATGGCAAAGGGCATCGAACCACGGCATGCCCGCGATGCGGAAAGCGACCGTACAGGCCAGCCCCAGTCCGAGATAGATCAGCCACAGGTTTTTCGAAGTATCGGCCAGCCGTGGCGTCAATCGTTCCTCTTTGAATGGTCCGGGCATTTCCGACTGATAAAGTTTGGCGCCGCCGATACCCAGCAGCGGCAGCACGGCCACGGCTAACACTATGACGCCGAGGCCGCCGATAAAGTTGAGTTGGGAACGGTAGTAGAGAAAGGATTTAGGTATGCCGGAGACATCGTTAAGTACCGAAGCGCCGGTGGTGGTGATGCCGGACACGCCCTCGAACATCGCGTCCGTCAGGCTGACGTTCAGCGTGTCATCCAGCCACAGCGGCAGGGCGCTGATCATTGAAAACAGCAGCCAGAACATGACGATAATCAGAAAGCCGTCCTGAGTGCGCAATTGCACTTTGGCCTGACGGGTACTGAACCAGCCTAATCCGCCGAGCGATCCGGCAATCACCAGGGTATAGAAAAAGGAGAAAACGCTTTTTTCTTTATAGAGCAGCGCTACCAGCAGGGGCGGGATCATTGACAGGCTGTAAAGGAAAACTAAAAAACTGCAAAGATGAATAACGACCAATATCTGCTTATTCTTGACCATAATACTTGCGCTCGAGCTGCCTGACGGCAATGAGTCAATTTATTGTTTAAGCCAGAAAGAATAAGGCAGGCGATATAAAAATAACGTAAAAATTTATATCGCCTGAAAGGGTTGGCACGTTTTTTAATCGCAATGGCGATTATTCCAACAGGGTATTCACGGTGCGACGCACGTATTGCGTCATTTGCGCCAGATCCTCGGGGGACACCGGCCCACCGCCGGCGCGTACCACCTGCTGTTCTATTTGAGCAATTTCCTGCTCGACCTTATTGGCAATCTGCACTTTGACGATCTTATCCACCGACGAGAGCAGCACCTTCAACACCACTTTCAGCGCCACATTCTCGCAGAACGAATCGTAGTGATGAACCGCAGGCGGTAGTGCGGGGGGCTCGGGTGCGCGCGGGGCCATAGCCTTGAAACTGTCTACATTTTCAATAATAAGATCCATGTCTCTTATTAGTTCATCAAAATCTTTAGACACTGACTTATTTCCCTTCGCTATGCGCAAAAACAGAACGCCCGTCATCAGGGCGCAGGCCGGTGATTGGCGGGCAGAACGAATTTCGACCGTGACGTTCAGGTAGTGAATGGCAGGCTGAGCGGCATTTTAACCTTGCCGGGGGTTGGCAACAAGATGGGGCCGAAGGAATCCGCGGCCCCGTCGGGCTGGTGATGGCTAACTTTTCAGCTTGGCGGTGATTTTCGCCACGTGTTCGCCCTGGTAGCGGGCAATGGCCAGTTCTTCCGCGCTGGGCTGGCGCGAACCGTCGCCACCGGCGAGGGTAGTTGCGCCGTAAGGCGTGCCGCCGCGAGGCTGGGAAACGTCAAACAGTTCAGGCGTGCCGTAACCGATAGGCACAATAATAAAACCGTGGTGCGCCAGCGTGGTCCAGGTGGAGCTGATGGTGTGCTCCTGGCCGCCGCCGGTGCCGGTGGAGGAAAAGACGCTGCCCACTTTGCCGTACAGCGCGCCGGAAGCCCAGAGCCCGCCGGTTTGATCGAGGAAGGTACGCATTTGGCCGGCCATGTTGCCAAAGCGGGTTGGGGTACCGAAGATGATGCCGTCGTAGTCGGCCAGCTCCTGCGGGCTGGCGACAGGAGCCTGTTGATTTTGCTTGCCGCCGGCTTTGGCAAAGGCCTCAGCCGGGATGGTTTCCGGGACCCGTTTCAGGGTGACTTCGACGCCACTGACCTTGCGTGCGCCTTCCGCTACCGCGTTCGCCAGGGTTTCAATATGTCCGTACATTGAGTAATACAGAACCAGAATTTTCGCCATGTTCCGTTCTCCGCTGTGGTGGATGAAAAAGATGCTTCCTAAGCATAGGAGTGAATGCGGAACTTAGCCTTGTGGCCTTATCTCATCCCGGCTATCGCCAGCAGTGCACCGAAGGTAATCAGCAGGCCACCGAATACCTTGTCTATGCCTTTGCGCAGGCGCAGCAGTCGCGCATTGATGCCCGGCGCGGAAAACAACAGTGCAACGGCGCTGAACCACAGGATATGAGCCAGGGCGATAAACAAGCCGTAGCCGATTTGCACCGCCAGCGACGTTTGCGGATTCACCACCTGCATAAACAGGCTGACGACAAAAATGGTGGTTTTCGGGTTCAGCGCATTGGTTAAAAAGCCGGTTTTCAGCGCGGCGAAATCGCTGGCGGCGGTAGGGGCCGCGCCGGCAGACACCGTGGGAGCACCGGCATTACGCAGCATGCTGACACCCAGGTAAATCAGGTAGGCAGCGCCAATCATCTTCAACAGGGTGAATAGCCACAGCGATTGCTGGATCAGCACGCCGACGCCGATCAGGGTGTAGCTCACGTGGATCAGCACTCCGGCGCCGATACCGCAGGCGGTCACCACACCGGCACGACGGGAAAGCAACAGGCTGTTGCGCGACACCATGGCGAAATCAGGCCCTGGGCTAATGACGGCAAGTAAAGTGATGGTGACGACAGCGATGAGTTCGGTCATAGTAATCCTGTAAATGAATCAGAAGAGAGTGGCTGATTTATAAAGGGAATGGCCGACGGTGACAAACGATGAAAACTGACGATTTCGGTGAGAAAAACTCACGCAAAATAAACCGGCCACTGTCATTGGGCGGATTGCGATGTTTTGAAGCGGCGGCCAGGCTGGAAAGTTTCACCCAGGCGGCGAACAGTTTAAACCTGACGCACGGGGCGGTTAGCCGTGCGGTCAGGGCGCTGGAGGATGAGCTGGGTATTGCGTTGTTTGAACGCCGTCATCGGCGGGTATATCTGACGCCCGCCGGGCGGACTTTGTTTCAGGCGTCGCAACAGGCATTCGGCATCCTGGAACAGACTGCGCAAAAGCTGCGGCAACAGGCGCAGGATGCACCGCTGGTATTGTCCTGTGAGCCGACGCTATTGATGCGTTGGCTGATACCCCGTCTGCCTGCGTTTCAGTTGGCGCACCCGGACATCCATCTGCAGTTGGTCGCTGGCGGTGGGCCATTTTCCTTCCACGACGGCATCAGCGCCGCCCTACGGCGCAACGATTTTGATTGGGGAGATAAACTGCACAGCCAGTGGCTGTTCAACGAGCAAGTCGGGCCGGTATGCAAGCCTGAAATGCTGCCGCGTTTTATCGCCTTCCACGCTGGTCAGCCGCAGCTGAGCCGCGATGCGGTGCTGCTGCACTCCGCCACACGGCCTGATGCCTGGCGGCATTGGGCTCAGCAGCAGAGTGTGTCGCTGGAAGGCTGGCCAGAGCAGCGCTTCGATCACTTTTACTTCAGTTTGCAGGCGGCGGTGGCGGGGATAGGCGTCGCTATCGGCCCCTGGCAGCAGGTGCGGGATGACGTGGACGGCGGGCTACTGAGCGCCCCCTTTGGTTTTACGTCGGACGGCAGCGGTTATTGTCTGCTGACACCGCAAGAAATCAGGCCGGGCAGCGCGCTGGCCCGGCTGGCGGACTGGCTGAAACTCAGTTCAGACGCTTGAGCTTTTGTTCCAGGCGCTGGCGTTGCCAACGGCTGAAGAAGTCGCGTAACAGCAGGGTGCGCGTTGCGCGCATAATCACTGCGATACTCATACCGGCCATGGCCCACAGCGACCAGAGATATTGCGGATGAGTAAACCAGTTAATGGCGAACAACAGCACCGCGATGAATGCGAACCTCACCATCATGCGCAGTAGCCTGCCTTCTTCTTCCACCTGTCGGCGAATCGCCTGCTCGGCTTGGCTGCTGTCGCTGTTTTCCTGTGGCGGCGGCTGGTTAAGATCGCCGATCCGCAATTCCAGCGCCGCGGCTATCGCAGACAGGGTTTCCAGACTGGCCTGCTCGCCATTTTCAAGGCGCTGAACGGTACGGGTGCTGAGCCCGGCAATGCTGGCCAATTGTTCCTGAGACCAGCCTTTTTCCAGCCGTAATTGCCGGATGCGGTAAGTTTGCATTGCACGCTCCAAAAATGAACCTTCATTGAGGCCAAGTGTAGGAGTTGAGGCCGCGGACCGCCACGACAGGCGTATGACATCTGTACGACAGGCAGGCGACAACCCGCTGAATACGCGGGCTAGAAGGTGACGTTACGGATAAAGCGCAGAGGGCTATCGGTGCGGTTGGCGTACGCATAGCGCTGATCGCTGTTGAACACCTGGGTTTGGCCGGCGTCCAGCGTCAGGGTGTGTTGCTCCAGCACCAACGTCAGGCTGCCGGTGATCACATAGATTATTTCACTCCAGCCTTCGGCGTCCGGCACCGAGTCGTAGTGTTCGCCAGGCATCAGCGTCCATTCCCAAAGCTCAACCCGCTGACGAGCCGGTACGCTGGCGGCGAACAGCGCCTGGCTTGCCGGTTGAACGCCTTGCCAGGCCAGTTCGCCGACCAAATGGCTGCCGCGCGCTTCGGGGGCCTGGATCAGATCGGTGAAGGCGATATTCAATGCCTCGGCCAATTTGTCCAACACCGCCAGGCTGACGTTGCGATCGCCGGCCTCAATGCCGGCCAGCATGCGGCGGCTGACGCCGGATTTTTCCGCCAGCATGACCTGGCTTAGCCCCGCCTGCTGGCGAAAACCGCGCAGGTTGCTGCTCAGGTATTGCAGCACCTTGGGGGCTTCAAGTTTACCGCTGTTCACTGTATTGCTCATCCCAGGGCTTTACCTCATACTGGCAGGATCTGTGCATTATATTGCACCCAGCAGGAAGGGCAAGCCGGTGTCTGCAGTAAAAAAATCCTTTATTTCCACCTTCATTCCCAGCATAAAGCGCCAGGAAGCGGTGTTGATTTTCATCACCATGATCTGGGGCGGAACCTTTCTCGCGGTGCATCTTGCCATGCAGGTCAGCGGGCCGTTTTTCTTTGTGGGTTTGCGTTTCGCTGCGGCTACGCTGGTGCTGATGTTGTTCTCCCTGCGCAGCTTACGCGGATTGACCTGGTATGAGCTGAAAGCGGGCGTGTTTATCGGTATCGCCATCATGTTCGGTTACGGCCTGCAAACCGTGGGCCTGCAAACCATCAGCAGCAGTCAATCGGCGTTCATCACCGCCATGTATGTGCCGATGGTGCCGTTGTTGCAGTGGCTGGTGCTCGGGCGTTTCCCCGGCGTGATGGCCTGGGTCGGCGTGTTATTGGCCTTCAGCGGCCTGATGCTCTTGGCCGCGCCAAGCAGTACCGATATGGCGCTTAGCATCGGCGAGATCCTGACGTTGGTTGGCACGCTGGGGATGGCTGCCGAGATCATTTTGATTGGCGCCTATGCGGGCAAGGTCAACGTTAAGCGGGTGACGGTGGTGCAATTGGCGACCGCCTCGCTGGCGGCGTTCCTGATGATGGTACCGACCGGCGAATCGGTGCCGCCTTACAGCAATTACCTGCTCTACAGCGCGGTGGGATTGGGGCTGGCCAGCGCCATCATTCAGGTGACGATGAACTGGGCGCAACGAAGCGTTTCGCCGACGCGTGCCACGGTTATTTATGCCGGCGAGCCGGTGTGGGCCGGGCTGGTGGGGCGCATTGCAGGCGAGCGTTTGCCGGGCGTAGCGCTACTGGGGTGCGCGTTGATCGTCTTGGGCGTGCTGGTCAGCGAAATGCGTATTCGACGTAAAGAAAAAGCGGCGGCGTTGGCTGAATAAGGCCCGGCAAGCCGGGCCGCGGTGCTAACGGGTAGCGCTGTCTGCCAGCGGCAAGATTTTACGGTTGCGCAATAGCGCATTGAGGATAATGGCACCGAAAGTGGCGGTGCCAATCCCGCCCATAGTGAAGTTGCCGAGGGTCAGCGCAAAATCCCCCGCGCCCAGCACCAGGGTTACCGCCACCATAATCAGATTGCCGTTGTCCCCCAGATCCACGTTGTTCTGCACCCAGATGCGTGCCCCGGCTACGGCAATCAAACCGAACACCACGATCGAAGCACCGCCCAGTACCGGACCGGGAATAGTGTGGATCAACGCACCGAACTTGGGTGAAAACCCCAGCACAATCGCCACCGCTGCGGCGGCGACAAACACCAGCGTGGAGTAGATTTTGGTGACCGCCATCACCCCGATATTTTCGGCATAGGTCGTCACTCCGGTGCCCCCGACAGAGCCGGAAAGCATTGTCGCCAATCCGTCGCCGACGAAGGCGCGACCGATATAAGGGTCAAGATCCCGGCCGGTCATGCCCGCTACCGCTTTCACATGCCCGAGGTTTTCCGCCACCAAAATGATCGCCACCGGGGCAATCAGCAGCATGGCATGCAGGTTAAATACCGGTGCGGTGAATTGCGGCAGACCGAACCAAGGGGCCAGGCTCAGTGCGCTGTAATCTACCGGTTTGCCGAGGCCGAAACCGTTGGTCGCCACGACGTAAATCAAATAGGCGGCGATCAGGCCAACCAGGATCAGCAACCGCTGTATCAGCCCGCGGGTAAAAACCGCCACCGAACCGATACACAAGATAGTGACCACCGCCATCCAACTGTCAAAATGGGAGGCTGAAACGCTGCGCACCGCAATGGGCGCCAGGTTGAGGCCGATAGCCATGACCACCGCCCCCGTCACTACCGGCGGCATCAGCCGCTCTATCCAACGGGTGCCAACGCTCATCACCACGAAACCGATCAGCAGATACACCAGCCCGCAGGCGATGATGCCACCGAGCGCCAGGGCAATATTGGGATTGGCGCCCTGGCCGCTGTAACCGGTCAGGGTGATGACCAGCCCGACAAATGCCGCGCTCGAGCCGAGATAGCTCGGCACCCGGCCGCCGACCACCAGAAAGAACAGTAGCGTGCCGATGCCGGACATCAGAATGGCCAGATTGGCGTCAAAGCCTATCAGCAATGGCATCAACACCGTAGCGCCAAACATCGCCACCGCATGTTGCAACCCCATCACCAGCGTTTGGCTCACCGGCAGCCGTTCATCGGGCGCAACAACCGCACCGTCCAGATTGCCTTGCTTGATGCGCCATTGGGGAAACCAGGTATTCGCCATCGTCATCTCCAAAATATTGAGGTGCAGGTTAGGGGTACAGATGCGAGCGTTGCGGCTGCGCGCCGATCATTGTTTCAACAGCGAGTGATAACGCCGGTCGAAATAGGCCAGGCCGTGGCTGTGGTCATTACGCGCCAATGCCACCGCCTGACAGAACAGAATGTCGTGGGTGCCGACGCTGACAATCTGGCTGATTTGGCAATCGAAAGAAGCCAGCGCGCCGTGCAAAATCGGGGCGCCGGTCACCAGCGTAGACCAGCGAGCGGCGGAGAATCGCATGTCCATCGGCGTTTTGCCGCCGAACAGATTCGACAACGATTCGTGCTCTGCCGCCAGCGTATTGACGCACAGCGTTTGGTTTTGCTTGAACACCGAATGCACCGACGCTGAGCGGTTCAGGCACACCAGCAACGTGGGGGGCGTGTCGGTGACGCTGCATACCGCCGAGGCGGTAAAACCTGCGCGGCCTGCGGGGCCGTCGGTGGTAATGATATTCACCGCCGATCCCAGGCGTGCCATGGCATCGCGGAAGTCCTGTTTTGTTACGGATGGCGTTTGCAGCGGTGCATCGGCAAACCCTGTTTGGCTTTGCATAAGGTCTCTCCGGGTCAGGGGGCTATGTGGCTGTTGGCGTTCGGCGCTTGCAGCAGCCAGCTCAGCAGAATGCGGTTAAAATTCTCGCTGTCGGTCACGCTCATGGCGTGGCCGCCATAGGTCATCTGCGCCAGCTCGCCATTGGGCAGGCTTTCCGCCAGCTGATGCGAGCAGTGATAGGGCACCAGCAGATCGTCACGAGAGCACAGCACCAGGGTCGGCGTGGTGATGTCCGCCAGGTGAGGGCGAAAATCGGTGTTGATCAACGCATTCAGGCGGCGCAGCAGGTTTTCTGTGCCCTGAAAATGCGCGGTTTGGTGCTGCAACTCTTCACCTAGCAAGGCTTCGTGCTGCGACAGCCAATAAGCGGGGAACAGAAATAAAGGTTGAGCGCGCACATAGGCTTCGACGCCGCTGTTGAGCAGCAGGTCCTGTCGGACATGGAAGCAGCGTCGGGTCTGGCTGTCCAGCGCCGGCCAGCCGTTGACCACCACCAGTTTTTCAACCAGCTGCGGCTGGGTGAGTGCCAACTGCAGGCCAATCATGCCGCCAAGTGCGTGACCAACGAAACAACAGCGTTCAATGCTGAGCGAGTGCAGTAGCCGCGCTACCTCATCCGCCATATCGGCCATGCTATAGCCGTCCGGTACCACGCCTTTGCTGCGGCCGGTGCCATAGTGATCGTAAATTACTACCCGGAAATGCCGGGTTAGCGCGTCAATCTGCGGTTGCCAGAAGCTACCCGAGCCGCCGAGGCCTGCGGACAGCACCAGCGTCGGCGCCAGTGGCGTATCTTTTCCTAAAATCTCAAAGTACATGCTCGATCCTCAATGGCTTAGCGGCCGATATGGGCCACGGAGGCGATTTCAATCAAGGCGTCCGGCTTCACCAACCCGCACTGAATGCAGTAGCGGGCCGGTTTATCGCCGGGGAAATACTCGGCATACACCTGATTGATAGCGGCATAGTTTTGCCAGTCGGTAAGGAAGATCGAGTTAAAGGTCACGTCGTTCATGCTGCCACCGGCGGTTTCGATCACGCTTTTGATGGTCTCCAGCACGTGGCGTGTTTGTGCCGCGGCATCACCCACGTGAACGACGTTATTGTCTTTATCGAAGGCCAGCGTACCCGAGACGTACACCACGCCGTCGGCCAGGGTGCCCGGAACAAAGGGAGCCAGCGGTTTACCTGTGCCCGGCGGAGTGATCACTGTTTTTGGCATTGTCGCGCTCCTGGTGAAGGTTCTTTTGGGTTTAAACAGGCAAAATTCATGCCGTCTGGCTAAGCGGGGCAGCGAGAACGTCACAGAAACTGTCGACGTCCGACACCCAGCCGAAAAAGGTTTCGATGTTATACAGCGCCGCCTGCTGGGCGAACGCCGGGCCGGCCTGGTGGGTGGCGTCGGCCAGCACAACGCCGAAATACTCGAGGAAAAAGCCGTCGCGCAGCGTGGACTCGACGCAGACGTTGGTGGCGATGCCGGTAAACACCAAATGGTGAATGCCGTAAGAGCGCAGCAGGCTGTCGAGCTGGGTGTTGAAAAAGCCGCTGTAGCGCGGTTTCGGCAGCAGGATATCGCCCGGTTGTGGTTGCAGTTCATCCACCAGGTCGTAGTCCCAATCGCCTTTGGCCAGCAGCTTGCCCATCAGTTCCGGGCGCTGGCGCATGGTTTTCAGCGCGTTGGACTTGTGCCAGTTAGGTGAACCTTCACCGCCGGCTTCGACGTACTGGTTGTCCCAGCCGTTCTGGAAAAAGATCACCTTAATGCCCGCGGCGCGCGCGGCAGTGATGGCGCGCTTGATGTTGGCTATCACCGGCGCGGTGGTCGAAACGTCGAACCCGGCCAGATCCAAATATCCTCCCTGCGAGGCGTAGGCATTTTGCATATCGACCACGATTAACGCGGTTTCCTGCGGAGCAAAGGCGATGGCCTCCGGCCGGGCGGGCAGGGTGACCGTCGTTGCGCCTTGCGGTGACTGGCGGCGTACCACAGCTTGTGTTTCAACAATTTTCATCATGCCACCTCACGGCTTGCTGCGGTTTGCGGGCAAACGTCAGCCCGGCTTTTCATCAGGGGTTGAATGCGTTCGCCGAAGTCTTCTACGCCTTGCACGAAGTCATCGAAGGTCAGCAGCACGCCTTCGGTGCCGGGCACGGTGGCGATTTCATCCATCATGCGCGCCACCTGGGCGTAGGAGCCGACCAGCGTGCCCATGTTGATGTTGACGGCGGAAGTGGGGTCGGCCATTTGGCGCACATTGGTATCGGCACCGGATTTTGTGTCTTTGCCGCTCTGTTCGGTGAGCCAGGCCAGGGCTTCGGTATCGGTCCCGGCTTTATAGCTTTCCCATTTGGCGCGGGCAGCCTCGTCGGTTTCATCCGCAATAATCATAAACAGCACGTAGCAGGCCACGCTGCGGCCTTCGGCGTCGGCGGCAGTTTTCAACCGGGCAGCGGTCGGCGCGAAAGCGGTGGGGGTGTTGACGCCTTTGCCGAAGCAGAAGTTGTAGTCGGCGTATTTGGCCGAAAAAGCCATGCCCGCATCGCTTTGACCGGCGCAAATCACCTTGATGTCCGCTTGGGGTTGCGGGCTGACGCGACAGTCATCCATCTGGAAAAACTCGCCCTTGAAATCGGATTTTCCGGTGCCCCACAGATCGCGCAGCACTCTGACGTATTCCGCCAGATAGTCGTAGCGACGACCAAAGTACTCGTCACCCGGCCACATGCCCATCTGCTCGTATTCCGGTTTCTGCCAACCGGTCACCACGTTCAGGCCAAAGCGCCCGCCGGAAATAGAATCAATGGTGGAAGCCATACGCGCTACGATGGCCGGCGGCATGGTCAGAGTGGCGGCGGTGGCGTAGATCTTGATGCGTGAGGTCACGGCAGCCAACCCGGCCATCAGGGTGAAAGACTCCAGGTTGTGGTCCCAGAATTCGGTTTTGCCGCCGAAGCCGCGCAGTTTGATCATCGACAGGGCGAAATCAAAGTTGTAGTGCTCGGCTTTCTGCACGATGGTTTTATTGAGTTCAAACGTGGGTTTGTACTGTGGGGCATTGCTGGAAATCAGCCAGCCGTTGTTGCCGATCGGAATAAATACGCCAATTTTCATTTGAATACCTCGGGTCAGTGAAGGGGACAATCACAGGCTGCTTGCCTGAACCAAAGCAAACCCGATGCCATGTTTTAAAATGGGTTATTTATCAATTTGTTATGATTTTTTTTGGCACCCGGTTATTGAGTGGATGGTCCAAAACAGACCATTTGGTCAAAATTAGCTGCACAAAAAACAGGCGCGCTTGCTCATTAAAGGTGCAAATAATCCTTCGGAAGGGGTAGGCAAAAGCGTGGGTTTCATCCAATGGCTTTGCTATGCTGGCCAGAATCAGATAGTGCCAAGGAGCCGCAGTGAAGCCACAAGCCGTTAAACCGCCCACGCGCCGCTCGCGTGCGGTAGCTGCAAAACGCAGTACCATCATGGATGCGGCGCTGGAGTTCTTCTCGCTGTACGGTATTCACGGCACCAGTCTGGATCAGGTGGCGGAACGCGCCGACGTTTCCAAAACCAACCTGTTGTACTATTTCCCTTCCAAAGAAGAGCTTTACGTGGCGGTGCTGAAAGGCATTCTCGATGTCTGGCTGGCGCCGCTGAAAGCGCTGCGCGCCGATCAGGAGCCGTTGCAGGCCATTCGTGAATATATACGGCTGAAGCTTGAAGTCTCCCGCCATCATCCGCAGGCTTCACGGCTGTTTTGCCTGGAAATGATCCAGGGTGCGCCCTTGCTGAAACAGGAATTGCAGGGTGGGTTGAAGACGCTGGTGGACGAGAAGTCCGCCATGATTGAGCGTTGGATTGCCGAAGGTCATATTGCGCCGATAGAGCCACATCACCTGATTTTTATGCTGTGGGCGACCACCCAGCACTACGCCGATTTTTGGGTCCAGATAGAGGCGGTAACCGGAAAAACGTTAGAAGACGAAGCGTTTTTTCAGCAGACGGTAGAGAACGTACAGAGGGTGATTATCGACGGGATACGCCCACGCTAGGCGCCAGGATAGGGGGGATTCAGGGGGATAGCGAACTATCCCCCTGTGGCGTTAGGCAGCTTTCTTCTTACGCAGGAATACGTAAGACAGACCCAGGATCACAAACCACAACGGCGTGACGATCAGCGCCTGGCGGGTGTCATCGCGCAGCGTCAGCAGCACCAACACAAACACGAAGAACGCCATACAGACCCAGCACATCAACTTGCCGGCCGGCATCTTGTAAATCGATTTCTGGTGCAGCGCCGGACGCTGCTTGCGATAGACCAGGTACGAACACAGGATGATGGTCCAGACAAACATGAACAGGATCGCCGAGACGGTGGTCACCAGCGTGAACACGGTCATGACGTTCGGGATCAGGTAAATCAGCACCACACCGCCCAGCAGGCAGATACAGGAGAAGGTCAGCCCGTTAGCCGGCACTGCCCGCTTGGACAGATTGGCGAACGATTTGGGTGCATCGCCTTCCTGTGCCAGACCGAACAGCATGCGGCTGGTGGAAAACACCCCGCTGTTGGCGGAAGAGGCGGCGGAGGTCAGCACCACAAAGTTAATCACGCTGGCGGCCGCCGGCAGGCCAATCAGCACGAACAGTTCCACGAACGGGCTCTTGTCGGCGACCACTGAACTCCATGGCGTAACCGACATGATCACGATCAGGGCGAACACGTAGAACATGATGATGCGGATCGGAATCGAGTTGATGGCGCGCGGCAGCACTTTTTCCGGATCTTTGGTTTCAGCCGCGGTGGTACCGACCAGTTCGATACCGACAAAGGCGAACACCGCAATCTGGAAACCGGCGAAGAAACCGCTGATGCCTTTCGGGAACATGCCACCGTCATTCCACAGGTGCGAGAACGAGGCGACGGTACCGGTAGGCGACTGGAACTGCATGGCGATCATGACCAGCCCGGCGACGATCAGCCCGACAATGGCGACGATTTTGATCATCGCAAACCAGAACTCCATTTCGCCAAACATCTTCACCGTCGCCAGGTTAAGGCCCAGCAACAGCAAGACGCACAGCAACGAGGCGATCCATTGCGACAATCCCGGGAACCAGAACTGGGCATAGGCGGTGATCGCCACCACGTCGGCAATGCCTGTGACCACCCAGCAAAACCAGTAGGTCCAGCCGGTAAAGAAACCGGCCCAGGGGCCGAGCAGGTCGGCGGCGAAATCGCTGAAAGATTTGTATTCCAGATTGGATAGCAGCAGCTCGCCCATCGCGCGCATCACGAAGAACAGCATAAAGCCGATGATCATGTACACGAAGATGATGGAGGGGCCGGCCAGGCTGATGGTTTTGCCGGAGCCCATAAACAGACCCGTACCGATGGCGCCACCGATGGCGATCAGTTGAATATGTCGGTTGGTTAGGTTTCTCCGTAGATGATCTTCTGACGCGGGGGCAGCGTCTGCGGCTATTTTAGAGTGATCTACCATCTGATGATGTCCTGTTTTACCTGTCATGAGTGAAATAGCGAGCTCTGAAGTGGCTCTTTTTTATACGATTATCCGGTTGGCCCGGCTTTAGTAAGGTAGTGCAATAACGCCACCTTTGTGCAACATGTTTACAACATTTATGCGAGGGATAAAAGTCGATTGTGCTTTACACCGAGGAGGCAAATCGGACGTCTTGGGGGCGGAAGATTACTCCTCGCTGTAGCAGATTAATAGCCCTGATCTGACTTATCTTGTTGATATAACAGGGTCTTGAAAATATCGCATGAGAAAAACTAATGAGTGTAAGCGTTTGACATCGAGGGGGCAGAGGAGAATAATTTACTCCGTTGGGTCGTTAGCTCAGCTGGTAGAGCAGTTGACTCTTAATCAATTGGTCACAGGTTCGAACCCTGTACGACCCACCAACAAATCATGCGGTTAGCCGTGATTTTTATTTTTCGGTTTTTCTCAAACGCACAGATTTGAGACGTGCTTCGCAAAAAACGCATCAATTTAGTGTGAATGTTCAGTTGAGTGATCTGGCGCAAGCTGCGTCCGTCCCCGCCTGTTTTTTTCGGCTTCATCCCGCCAATTTCCCGTAAAATTGATAATGGGACTCTTGCTTGAATTAACCCTCTCCCCCATGTGTGCCTTAAAGCATAAGGCCGGAAGATTTCGATGATTACGCGTTTTTTCGCCAGTCACCATTGGCAGCAACCTATGTTTGCGCAATCTCCCTGCATCACTTTTGGCAATGTCGGCACCGACGGGTATGAGTTCTGCTTCTGACCTCGTCTGCGTGGCTAAGCATTGTCGCTTTCTCGATCGTACCTGATTCTTGCAGCATCAAGTTCGGGAAAGTTAATTTCGGCCCACCGGTCAAGGGCAGCCAGTGTGTTTACCAGTGAGCCAGCAACCCCGGTCAGGCTGTATTCCACGCAGGCAGGTTTCTCACCATGATCAATCCTGGTCACTAAACCATGCCGCTCAAGTTGGCGCAGGGTCTGAGTCAGAACCTTTTGAGAAATGCCCTCAATTTTCCTCATCAATTCCCCGTTTCGCATAGGGTGCTCCGCCAAAGCAGGCAGAATAAGCATTACCCATTTGCCGGAGATCAGCGCCAGCGCATCACGTGCAGAACACTTATCTGAGTAAACATTACCTGGATATGCCATGTGTGGTTACCTGAAGGTGCGTAATTGAATCCTGAGTTTAAAGAAAACATGATGACAGTGGAAAACCCTTACGGAGAATTATCATGAACGTACTGATTATCACTGCTCATCCCGAATCGGATTCATTCAACACGCATCTGGCCTCCATAGCCGCCAGGACATTCGAAAAGCAGGGCGCTAGCGTGCAGTCGGTAAATTTATACGGTGAAAATTTCGAACCGCGTGAAGGGAAAAACTTTTACCCTGACAAGCAGGGATTCGAGAGGTTTGATCCCCTGCGAGAACAACGGCATCACTGGAATAGGCATAAGTTGCCCGATGACGTTATGAGACATATTTTTTTACTGAAAAACGCGGATCTGTTACTGCTGCATTTTCCCTTCTGGTGGTTTGGTATGCCGGCAATCTTGAAAGGATGGATGGACCGGGTATTTGTTTATGGCGGACTCTACGACAGCTTACACCGGCATGAAAATGGAGTGATGAAGGGAAAGCGGGCTCTACTTACAGTGTCTGCCGGTGCTTCTGCAAATGCCTGCGCGTTTAACGGACGTGATGGTGACATGCGTTTAATGTTATGGCCGCCGATCCATGCCCTGCACTATATAGGTTACACCCTGCTAGAACCGTATTTGATCCACGGTGTACGCGGCGGGCTTGATGGCTCAGGGAAAGAAAAACAGCAGCAATTTCTTGATGAAAAAGTAAAGGATTTCGAAGGCAGACTCGTAAATTTCAGTGAATGGCCGGTTATTCCTTTTAACAGACAAGAAGATTTTAATGATGACCTCACATTAAAACCCCAGGCACCAGAGTACAGCCCGTTTGTCCGTCACAGCCCCAACCGGTGGAGGGCGGGCAGCTAATAGGAGGCCGGGGGATCAATCAGGTGAATGTGCTCACGGCTTTCATGGAACAGTCTTCGACAAAGAATGCGATAACAGTCTCGGTCGAACTCATCGGCCGGGAAACTGAGCTTTTCGGCGGCAGACAGCGACGGTGCAGTACCGAGGTAGAACCAGTTGCTGATGACGTGGAAGGCTTTAAGTTGGCCTTGTCGTTCCTCGATGGCGATCCTGCCGGGGAATGGCCAGTGCCGCACCTGGGCCTGCTCCAGGGCGCCAAGCAGTCTGCTCTGGTGCGCTTGCGGGGTCTCTTTGCCACAGCATACGCCCGCGCATTTGCCTAATTGATGGCGAAAGCAGGGTTGTCCGGGGCGTCCTTTTTCAATATCCAGGTACGTCAGGCAGAGCTGTTCCCGATCGGCAATGTCGATCAGAAAATCGACGGCCGCCGCACGCCGCAGGAACAGGCCGTATAAGTTAGGCGTTCGGGAAAAGTCTAGCGCATCGCTGTATACGATACGCGTTTGGGAGTCCTGCACCTGCAGCGCGCATAGCCGGCGGATTTTACGCAGCCGCTTGTTGTAGAGCGGGCTTTGCTGTTTAACCAGGGAGGATTCAAGCAGCAGTGCACCAATCTCCCCCACGGTTTCGATGCAGGTTATGCGGCGGGTGGCGGCCAACAACCGAGCTTCGCGCGGATTGCGCAGATGAGACTGAACACGGCGGCGAATGTTGACGCTCTTACCTATGTAGAGGGGATGGGCGCCGTTGTCGCCGTGAAAGAAATAAACCCCGCAGCTCTGCGGCAGGTTGGCGACCTCTCCGGTCAGATGTTCAGGGTATTGATACATGGGCTATCAGAAACTCACGGCTTATAAGGAAGTGGGGCATCACGCCAATGATAATATTTTCTTATTATAATTCACACCCGGCTTTCGGCTAACGCTAAGAGTTGAGATTTGTTATCATTTGCAAAAATTTTATCTATAGGGAGATAGAGATGCGTAAAGCGCTAATAATGGCTCTGGGTGTGATGGTACTGTCAGGCTGTGCGGGTCAACAAGACGACTATGAGTCGCGTAACAAAGCCTCTGCAGATCCTTCGGGCGGCAAAGAGTGGAAGGAGTTTGTCGCGCCTTTGTCCGTCAAAACACAAACGCCGGGCGAGCGGGAAATGAAGCGCGCAACCCGCCAGAACTGATTTACTATAAAGCCCACTTGCGTGGGCTTTTTGCATTCTGAACAGGCTACGGGCAAGCGGATTGGTATCGCCTGCGATACCCCATCAACGAATAGGTCTGTTTTAAAAGGAAGGGAATCATGAGAAAAATTCATTCAGGATCCGAAACTCGCCTGTCGGCAGTATTGCTTGTTATTGCAACGCTGTTGTTAGCAGGCTGCTCGGGGACGGACACTGCGGCTAAACCTGAGGTAGCTGGAGGCGAAGTCGATGACCTTTTTGCTGGATTGGAAGGTAAAACGGCGCCAGCAGCACCTGGGCAAGAGATCAACCGATATCTCATGCAGATCACCGCGGCTATACAAAATCATTTTCACTATGACAGCGTTTACGCCGGCAAGGAATGCTCATTACGACTCAAGTTGGCTCCGGATGGCATGCTGTTGGATGTCCGGGCTGAAGGCGGTGACCCCGCGCTTTGCCGTGCGGCTGTAGTGGCAACCGCAAATGCCAGCTTTCCCAAACCCCCGACACCGGCGGTTTACGCTGTGGTTAAGAATGCCGCGCTGGAATTTCGTCCCCAATGATCCGGAGCCGCCGTTAAAACAGCTGACCGACGGACATCAGGGCCACGGCCCACACCCCGGCAGACAGCGCACTGGCACAATAGACCTGTTTGCGCGGCAGGGCGATCATGCCGGCAACCAATGGCACGGTATAGCGCATCACGGCCAGAAAGCGCGATATAAACAGCAGCGGGATGCCGTTGTTCTCTAACGCGGATTGCGCCTTGTTTAATGCGCCGTGGTATCTGGCCGGTAGCCAGTTCCCGCTTTGGCGCTTTTGCAGCCATGCGCCGCAATGGAAAGACAAAACGGAGCCGAGCAGGGCACCCAGGGTTATCGCCGCCCAGACATGAGCGTCGGCCAGCACCGGCTTGCCGGCGACAATGCCCAGCATCAACGTCACCGATGCGGGCGGCAGAACCGAAGAAACGAAAATGACCGACTTGCCCAACGCAAACAGAAAAATCAGCAGCAACAGGAAGCCGGGCTCCGGGCTGTATTGGGTGATAATAGCGGTTAATGTCTCCATGGATGACCCTCAAAAAATGTAGGGTCAGTGTCTCATTCACCGCTTCAATATAAGCTAAATCGAATGGGCTTCAGCCCAGGCTTATCCACTAACCTGAGCTTGACGTTCGGCGCTCTGCGTAGCCCACCCTTTGAGTGCAAAAATCAGCGCGGCGCACAGCAAAGAGAAAATTGCCAGTACGATCAGGCCTGCATGCGGGCTATCGAAGCGCAGTTCTGCCTCGGTGCGGATTAGCGGTGCCAGGAAACTGAACAGTGCGCCCAGCGTGGTGCAAAAACCGATGCCGGCCGCCAGCGCCGGGCCTGAAAGTATCTGCGCCGGTAAGGTCCAGAATATCGGCTGTACCGCCAGGAAGCTGACGGCGCAAAAGCACAGCGCAATAATGGCAATAGTCGGACCGGCATAGGACGAGACAACCAAACCCAGTGCGGCAATCACCATACAGCCGATGGCGATGGGCAAGCGGCGGGAGGTTTTGCGGTCGGCATAACGCGGGATGTAATAGACCCCAAATGCAGAAACGGCCCAGGGAATTGCCGCTACCAGCGATGCCTTAAACCCGATAGTGGTACCCATCAGCGAGGCCACCTGCGAGGGCAGAAAAAACAACAGGCCATACACGCCGACCTGAATGGTGCCGTAAATAAAAGCCAGGTGCCAAACCTTGGTATTTTTCAACGCCTCTCTCACGCTGCTGGCCTCGGTATTTTTTTGCTCCAGGGCCAACTGTGCCACCAATGCCTGCTTCTCTTCCGGGTTAAGAAATCGCGCCTTGGCCGGGCTGTCGTCAAGATAGAAATAGGCGAAGATCCCCAACACGACGGCCGGTAAGCCTTCCAGAACAAACATCCAGAACCAGCCTGGCCGCCCCAGCACACCGTGCATTTCGAGCAGCGCACCCGAAATGGGCGAGCCGAGCGTCAAGGCCGCGGGAACGCCAAGCACAAAAATACCAATCACCGAAGCCCGGACCTTGTTGGGGAAATAAAGGGAGGCCAGCAACAGAATACCGGGGTAGAAGCCGGCCTCCGCCAATCCCAGCAGGAAGCGCAGGGCAATAAATTGATATTCGTTGCTGACGAAACCGGTACAGGCGGACAATGCCCCCCACACCGCCGTGGTGGCGCTAAGCCAGACTTTCGCCCCCAGCTTGTTCATCATCAGATTGGCCGGGATCCCGAAGATGGCGTAAGCCGCGAAGAAAATGCCAGCGCCCAATGCGAAGGCGGATTGCGACAGGGCAATATCCACCGACATCGCCTCCTTGGCAAAGCCCACGTTTACCCGATCGATAAAGGCGACGAAATACAGAGAGAACATCAGGGGGATCAATCTGCGCCACGTTTTTTTAATCGCCGAATTGAGCGCGGAACTGGTGTTGGTCGTATTACTCACGGGTTACCCTCTCAAACAGGTTGAACGACTGGGGCCGGCGTAATACCGGCAGTTTGCCTGCACCCATTGCCACTGCGGAACATTCATCGTCGGTCTTGGCTTTCACTAAAGGCCTAAAGGACTAATGGTCAGGCCTTTAATGGCAAAAAAAACGGCGATGAACGCCATCCTGGCCTATGCAGCCACGGTAAATCTGTTGATAGAAACCAAAAATTGACAATTGGTTAACCTGAAATTCACACATGGCCGGTCGTGATTCAAGCCTGCTGATGAATATCTGTGCGCGTAATCACTGAATGACAAACTTTGAATTATCACTACGATTAATAAAGGCAAAGTCTGTTCTTCAAAGGTAGAGTGGCCCAGGATGACAGATAAACTGAAAGGGAAAAGACGCCATGCTAAAGGTGATTGCTGAAGATTTTATCAAGCTCGACCGCATTGAAACGGTGATGCCGCTGTATCAGGAATTGGTAGAAAAAACCCGTCAGGAGGCACTCTGCCTCTCTTATGAGTTGTTTATTGACCATCAGGATCCGGGGCATTTTATTTTCGTCGAGGAGTGGCCCGACCGGGCGGCGTTGGACGTGCACTGTCAAACCGAACATTTCAGACGCCTGGTGCCGTTAATCAATCAGCACCAGAGCAAACCTTGTACCTTTTTGTTTATGCAGCCTTTTCCCTCAGAGAAAAGTTAACCAGGCAAAAAAATCCCCGCACAGCGGGGTCAATGGCTTCTCAAACACGGTCTTGTAGTGATTAAAAATTAGACTGCGAATGATTGCCATTCCTTCAGAATGCTCTTAAAAGCCTTTTGCCGCCAACCGCACCTGATCGACCCAACTTTGTTGGTAATCAAAGCTGGGGGCCTCATGTTGCGCCATTCCATGACGAACTATGGCTTTTACCGCCTGGGTAGCCAACGGGTTTTTCTGGGCAATTTGCTGGGCGATCAGCCGTGCGTCCTCCAGAGCGCTTCCCTCGCTGATACGTGAAATAACCCCGTGCCGCCAGGCCTCCTCCGCGCCTATCAAGCGGCCGGTCAGCAACCAGTCGAGGGCGATATAGGGGGAGATGCGCGCCGGCAGGCGTGAACATCCTCCTTGTGCTGCAATCAGCCCCAGCCCGGTCTCCGGGAAACTGAATTGCGCATCTCGCCCGGCTACGATCAGGTCGCAGGCCAGCGCTATTTCAAACCCTCCACCGAAGGCGATACCGTCCACGGCGGCGATAATCACCTTGGTGAGCTGCGCATGCACCAGGCCGGCAAAGCCTTCCGGCTCGACCACCGGAAGTTCGCCCTGTTGAAATGCTTTGACGTCCATCCCGGCGGAGAACACCTGCGGCTGCCCGGTCAACAGGATCACCCGAACCTTGTCATCCTGCTCGGCCTGTTGCAGATAGCGTTGGATCAGGCGAGCCATCGCCAAATTGATGGCGTTCTTTTTTTCCGGCCGGTTCAGGGTAATCACGGCGATGCCGTCCTGTTGCTCATACAGCACCGGTGGCGGCAGGTCAGTCATGGGCTTTTTCTCCCTGGAAGAACACGAGCGTCAGCAGCAGGGCGATGGCCCCCAGCGGCAATGAAAACAGCGGCAGGTAATAGGCAGGCAAGGTATACAGCGTCAGGCCGCCGAGCATGCCCCCCGCCGCAATGCCGGCATACAATACCGAGCTGTTCAGCGACACCGTCAGCGCGCCAAAACGTTTGGACAGCGACAACAAGTGGTGCTGAATAGGTACCAGATACATCCAGCCGGTAATCCCCCACACCAGAAATATTGCCAGCACCCACCAGGGGGAAGTGACGTAAAAGGCCAGCAGGAACAGCGAGAGGGTTTGAATCGACACGGAAAACAGCAGGACAAATTTACTGCCGAAGGTATCGGTCAATAAACCGGAAACGAAATTGCCGATGACGGCCCCAATACCGAATATCAGCAGCGCGATGGGCAAAATCGCCTCCGGGCCCAACTGAGTATTCTTCAGCAATACGCTCACATAGCTGTAAACAATATGTTCGGAGCAGACGGCGAAGAAAGTGATCAGCAGCGTGGTCAGCACTGCCTTTTGCCGTAGCGGGGCCAACCGCTCTTTCAGCGTATGTTTCCCCGGCGCGGCGATGGCGTTCAGCGCCAGTGAAAGCCCCAGTAGCGCAACGGCACCTAACAGGGCGATCAGCAGGAAGATCTCCCGCCAGCCGATCAGCTTGGCCAGGAAGGTGCCAAAGGGAATGCCCAGCGCGATAGCCAGCGTCATGCCGCCATACACAATCGATATCGCCAGCCCGCGGCGTTTTTCCGATACTAATCCGACCGCGGCGGCGGCGGCCTGCGGCGTGTAGCAAGCCGCCCCCAGCGCCGCCAGTACGCGCCCGGCAGAGATTTGCAAAAAGCTGTTGGCGTAGGCGCAAACCAGGTTACCGGCGATAAACAACAGCAGAGCCAGCTGCAAGATATGTTTGCGGTTGAGGTTGCCCAGCAGCCAGGCGGTCAGCGGAGCGAACACCATATAGGCCAGGGCGAAGACCGAGATTAACTGCCCCGCCTGCGCGGGGCTGACGGCAAAGGTGCCGGAAATCTCGTCAAGTATGCCGGCGACGATAAACGCATCGGTACCGATGGCAAAGGTGCCGGTAGCCATCAGGCACAGCGTAAGAAAATGGCCGTTATAGTCCGTCAACTTCATCCTGCTCTCCGTAACGTATTGGCGGCCCAGACTTTGCTCAGCGCCGCCAGGAAATACTCCACATCCTCATGAGTATGGGCCGAGGTCGGCGTAACCCGCAAACGCTCGCTGCCGGCCGGCACCGTCGGGGCATTGACCGGTTGCACGTAAATATCGTACTCATCGAGCAGTTGTTTGCTGATGTGTTTGTTCCTGTGTGGATCGCCGACCAGCACCGGCAGAATATGGCTGTCCTCCGAGACCAGTGGAATACCGGCGGTGCGCAGGCCGGATTTCAGGTGATCGATAATCGCCAGCAGATGTTTGCGTTGGTTGTCATGCTCCAGGTTGTATTTGAAGCTGGCCAGCGCCGCCGCCACCACCGGCGCGGGGGAGGAGGTGCTGAAGACGAACGCCGGTGCCCAACTGCGCACGGCTTCGACCACCACGCGCGGCGCAGCGATATAGCCACCGGCAGCGCCGTAGGACTTACCAAAGCCCCCCTGAATGATGGTGATCTTGTCCAGCAGGCCCAGTTGTTCGGCATAACCCAGGCCCCGCTGGCCGTAAACGCCGGCGGAGTGGATTTCGTCCAGATAAGTCAGCGCCTGATGTTTCTCCGCCAGCGCGACAATCTGCGCCAGCGGGGCAAAGTCGCCGTCCATCGAATAGAGCGATTCGAAGGCGATCAGCTTGGGACGCTGCGGATCGGCTTCCTGCAGCAGCTCGGCCAGGTGCGCAACGTCATTGTGGCGAAAGATTTTCTTCTCTGCTTTGCTGTAGCGAATGCCGTAAATCATCGAAGCATGGTTCAGCTCATCAGAAAAAACGATCAGGTTGGGAATGGCGTCGCACAGCGTCGAGAGTGTGGCGTCATTAGCCCCAAAGCCGGTGGTGAACAACAGCGCGGACTCCTTGCCGTAGGCCGTGGCCAGCAAGGTTTCCAACTCGCTGTGGTAGATCGAAGTGCCGGAAATACTGCGTGCCCCGCAGGTACCCAGCCCGACACGGTTTACCGCCTCGGTGGTGGCCAGAATAACCTTGGGGTGATGGCTCATCGCCAGATAGTCATTGGAGCACCAGACGTTCAGACGACGCTCACCCTGTTGCCCGTGGCTGGTGGCCCAGGGTTTATCCAGTACGCTGCGTTCCAGGTTGAGGAACTCGCGGAACCGGCCCTGTTTTTTGGTTTCGGCCAGTTTTTCTTCAAGAATGTTCAATACGCTCATACGGAATTCCTTGCATTAGAGGGCTTTAATCACCAGTGAAACACCCTGGCCGACACCGACACACATTGTCACCAGCGCATTGTTTAATTGCCGGGTATGCAACTCCAGCGCGCTGGAAAGCACCAGTCGCGCGCCGGACATGCCCAGCGGATGCCCGAGGGCGATGGCACCGCCGTTCGGATTGACTCGCGCATCGTCGAAGTCGATGTGCCAGCTTTGCAGCGTCGCCAACACCTGCGCGGCAAACGCCTCATTAATTTCAATGATGTCGAAATCGTTCAGCGTAAAACCGGTTCGCGTCAGCAGGCGCTCGGTCGCGGCGATTGGCCCAATCCCCATCAACGAGGGGGCAACGCCGGCGCTGGCGCTGTCGCCAATTTCCGCCAGCGGCTGGAGTGACTTGCGCTTGACATAGCGACCGCTGGCCAGCAACAGCACGGCGGCGCCGTCATTGATACCGGAGGCATTCCCGGCGGTGACCGAGCCTTCGGCGGTGAAGGCCGGTTTCAGCGCCTGCAGTTTTTGCAACGTGGTTTGGCGCGGGAACTCATCTTGAGCGAAGGATTGGCGGGTTTTGCGATCGATCTGCACATCCAGCGCGGTGATCTCCCTGGCCAATCGGCCATTTTCGATAGCCCGCCAGGCCTTCTGCTGCGACGCCAGGGCAAAATTATCCTGATCCTCGCGGGATATGCGGTATTGCTGCGCGACGTTTTCGGCCGTGATACCCAATGGATCGCTGCCATAGCGTTGTGCCAACTGCGGATTGACAAAACGCCAGCCCAGCGTGGTATCGAACAGTTTGATCCCCTTGTCGAAAGGCGTTTCGCTTTTGCCCATTACATAGGGCGCGCGGCTCATGCTTTCGACACCGCCCGCCAACACCAGATCGCTAAGGCCGCTTTTGATTTTTGCGCCGGCATAAATCACGGCGTCCAGCCCGGAGGCGCACAGCCGGTTAAGGGTAATCGCCGGTACTCCCTGATCCAAACCGGACAACAACGCCGCCATGCGTGCGACGTTACGGTTGTCTTCACCGGCCTGATTGGCGCAGCCCAGCACCACCTCATCGATATCCGGCTCGCTTTCCGGGTGTCGTTGCAGCAACGCCCGAATAATCGAGGCCGCCATGTCGTCCGGACGGGTTAATGCCAGACTGCCGCCATATGCACCGATCGCCGTGCGCGTACCGTCGATCAGATAGACCCCATCGTCTTTAATCGTCATTATTTTTCCTCATGGCGCGACGGTCAGCTCGGGCCTGGTAGCGTGGAGCAACGAGTAGTGCGGGTAATAGCGGGCGGAATGCAGCAGTTGCGCCATATTATCCAGCGTCGATTTCACGTTTTTCTGCCCGAGCTGCGCCAGCCAGGCAAAAATGCCGTCGGCATAGTTGACGCCGGCCACGGCGGCGATATCGATGTCTTCTCGGCTACAAACCCCGCTCTCCACCATGATCACCGACTCATTGATCAGGCTGCTCAGAACCCGGGCGACAATCAGGCCTGGGGAATCTTTAACAAACTCCACCTGCGGGATCACCGTTTGCAGCAGCGTGAGGAACAGCGCTTTATTCGCCTCAGTAGCCTGTTGGCTGTGGGCCGCCACCAGAAAAGCGGTGTTGGCATAGTTCAGTGCAACGTCGACCACGAAGGTATCGAGACCCGCCAGCTCGGCAAGCTGATTGGCCGTTCGCCCGTCGGTGATTTTGACTGCCAGACTGTCATTCACCTGGATAAAACGGCCCAGAACCGGGTGTTCCGGCTGACGTGTTATTGCCAGGGGCGCCCAGGTCGCGAAGGCGTGCTGTTGCAGCAGATCAAACAGCGGATGTTCGCCAAAAAAATGCAGCGAGCTCAGCGTACCGCCGCCGGTAGCCGGTGGGTTGGCTGCGTCAGCCGAGGGGGAAAAAAAAGAGCGCCCGTTTTTCTTCCCCAACAGCCCGGCATCCACCAGCGAACGTTGCAAATGGCCGGGGGTATAGCGGGGGTCATACTGCATGTCCTGCCAAATCTGGCTGCTGACCTGATAATTAATGTCCTGACCGATAAAATCAGTCAGCTCCAAAGGCCCCATGCGAAAGTGGCCTCCGGCCTTCAGTGCGCGGTCGATTTGCGGTGCCAGCGCCACGTTTTCCTCCAGCAGGCGAAAACCTTCCAGATAAAAAGGTCGCGCCATGCGATTGACGATAAAGCCCGGCGTGGCTTTGCAGACCACAAATTTTTTGCCTATCGCCGTGACCAACTGCTGGCAGCGTAAGGTGGTGGCCCGGGCGGTAAAATAGGACGGGATAATTTCGATCAGCTTCATCAGCGGTGCCGGGTTGAAGAAATGAAGGCCGATAAAGCGCGAGTTGTTTTCTATCCCTGCGGCCAGTTTATTCAGCGACAGCGAAGAGGTATTGGTGGCGATAATCGCCTCTTTTTTTACCGTGGCGGCAATGGCCGCGAGGATCTCATGCTTGGTGGGTTCATGTTCCGCTATGGTTTCAATCACCAGGTCACTGTCGGCAATGGCGTCGAAAACTGGCGAGAAAACCAGATTGGCCAGGATCTCGCCCTTTTTCTGTTGGCTTATTTTTCCGTTGTCGATTTTTTTATCCAGGTCGCCGACAATATAATCCCGAGCCTGGTTAAGATGATTACCGTTACGATTATAAAGCAGGGTTCGTATGCCGTTCAGTGCCAAAAGATAGGCAATGCCTCTGCCCATGGTTCCGGCGCCAATCACGGCGACCGAATTTATTGCCGTATTATTCTCTGCCATAAAAATCCCCGTGAGTATTCTTCTGCTTTGCAAAATTCGCAAATGCTTATATTTTATTCGGATTTAAAAAGCACCAGGTGCCTATGGCGAAGGTAATTGGCGGCGGTGTGACTGTCTAACGGTAGAAGTGACAGGTTTACAATAAATAGGCTTTATGTTATTCGCGTAATTCGTGGCGCCGGTGAAATATAAAGTCGTTATTTATTAATAATGGCAGGGGAATAGCTGTTTTTGTTATAGCCATGGTATTTTTTATTATATGAAACGGCTGTTGTCGTTTTGAGCCCTCCACTATAGTTAACCTCACTTAATGATTGCGGCGCTGTACTCTGGAGAACCCGCGTTATGGACACTCATTTTCAGCCTTTGATGGATGATCTGCTTAGCAGCCTGTCTGACCGCGATCTTTTTTTAAGCCGTCTGGCACCTTGCGCCCAGGCGCTGGGTTTCGAGTACTTCTCTTATACGGTCTTTTCCTGCTACCCGGCCAGCCGACCCAAAATGTTGATTGAGGGTAACTATCCCGCGCAGTATCTGGAAGATTACCGCAAACTGCGGATCTATTTGCAGGATCCGATGATCGAGCAGGCCCATCACTCTACGCTGCAATTCTATTGGGACGAGCCGTTCTATCGGGACAAACCGGAGCTGTGGTGGCGCATGGCGCAGTACGGCATCCGCGAGGGATGGTCACAGTCCGTCAAGGATTGCTACGGTCGGCTGGGCATCCTTACTTTTGCCGGTAAGAGTATCCCCGCTCAGTCCCCGCAGGCCGGGGCTCGTAACGAAACTTTCTTTCTGTGGCTGGCGCAGATCGCCCACAAGACGCTGCGCGAAGCATTAATATCGGTAAACGACGAGGCGATAAAGGATGTGCTGACGCTGCGTGAGAAAGATATTTTACGCTGGTGCAGCGAAGGAAAAACTTCGGAAGAAACGGCGTTGTTAATGGGGCTGAGTGAGCGCACCGTAAATTTCCACATCGGTAACTCGATTAAAAAGCTGTCGGTGGCCAATAAAACCGCCGCCACCGCAAAAGCGGTGTATTTACAGCTGATTTAATCGACTTTGAAATAATTATTCGGCTAGCCGTTAGACAGGTTGTGTTTATATTTTGTTAAATAAGGAAATATCCCACTCAGTATTTACCGCCGATCACAAAAGCGTGACAAAGCGGTTCACCCTTATCCTTCCCGGCAGTACCCTGTGGGCACCACGGTTACATAGAAGGGATGTGATATGTACAAGACCATATTAGTGCCGATAGATATTGAAGAAGATCTGTTGACCGAGCATGCGCTGGAGCATGTGGTGTACCTGGCGAAAATGTCCGGTGCCAAAGTGCACTTTTTCCATGCGTTGCCGGACGCCTCGGCATTCGTGACCGCTTACTCTTTCGGCATCAAAGAGTTTGAGAACAAGGCGGAAGTGAAGGCGGTGGATAAGCTGAAGCAGATCATGGCGGAAATCGACCTTCCGCTGGAGCGGCTGGATTACACCGTCAGCTTCGGTTCGCCGCGCGATCAGGTACTGGAACTGGCAGAGGAGATCGAAGCCGATCTGATCATTATCGGCTCGCGCCGTCCGAGCGTGAAAACCTACCTGCTGGGTTCCAATGCGGCGGCCATTGTTCGCCATGCCAATATTTCGGTGATGGTCGTTCGGTAATCCTTTCAAATCAAGCCCGCAGTTTAACGCTGCGGGCCTGCCTCATTTTGCTTTAGCGGCACAGCGCCATAATCTCCTCATACAGCGTCTGCGGTAGGGTGACGCCGTGCTGCTCACTGTGTTGCCGCTGTTGAAAGCGCCGTTCCCCCGGGATGCGCGCGCCTTGTTCGCTTATATCAGCAAACAGGGCTTCTGCCCTGGCCAAATGCATCGCTTTATCCGGCCCCAGAAAACGTTCGGGATCCATGGCGATGATCAGCTCGCCGCCGTAGGGCGAAGAGCCTGTCTGCCGGTCGTAGGCCAGCGACTCCTTGCTGGTCATGTCGCCGATCAGGGGCCCGGCAATCAGTTCCACCATTGCTGCCAGCGCTGAACCCTTATGACCGCCGAAGGTCAGCATTGCGCCCTGTAACACGCTTTCGGCATCGGTTGAGGGCTGCCCTTGCCGGTCGATGCCCCATCCTGGCGGCAGCGGGGTACCGGCACGGCGATGCAGTTCAATCTCGCCTCGCGCGGCGGCGCTGGTGGCCATATCAAAAATAAAGGGGGGCCGCTGTGGTCGTGGCCAGCCGAAGGCGATGGGGTTAGTGCCGAACAGCGGTCGGGTTCCCCCTGCCGGCGTGACCCAGGCATGGCTGGGCGTGCAGGCCAGCGCCACCAGACCTTGATCGGTTAAAGGTTCGATATCGGCCCATAATGCCGAGTAATGCACGCAATGATTAATGGCCAGCGCGGCGATGCCGTTAGTGTGCACCTTTTCGATAAAGGCCGGCAGTGCCGTGCGATAGGCCAACAGCGAAAAGGCCCCGTGGGCGTCAACCCGCAAAATCGCCGGGGCTTGATCGAGTAGCGTCGGTCGGGCATCGGCGGACACTTTACCCGCCAGCAGCGAACGCACGCAGCCAAGCACCCGATACAAACCGTGCGAGGCGCAGCCATCGCGTTCACCTGCGGTCACATTCTGCGCGACGGCTTCGGCGTGCTCAACGCTAAAACCGTTGCTGCGTAATGCGCGTAGCGCGAGTTCATAGGCTTGGTCCAGCGTCAGGCTCTGGGTTGGCATCATCGAATATCTCCTCTGGGTTTACTCTTCTTCATCACCGGCAAAATTCGCCCGAGGCAAACAGGTATAGGCGCCCCAGTAGTAAATCGCCAGCGCAATGACCGCCACGGTGATGGTGTCCCATGGGTGACCAATAGCGTTGATACCGCCAAAACTGCCGAGGTAGGAAGCGATGATAATCAGCGCATAGAAGGCAATCAGCCACAGCGAAGACCAAACCTGCTGCCTGAGGCTGACGGCGTGGGTCGGCACCTTGTTTTTGAACAGGATATAAACCACGAACATCAGAATTTGCAGGCCGAGCAGCCAGGACACGGTGTTCCAACCGGACCAGTAGACGATCAGCGCCGAGATGATAAATGACACCGGGCCGAGCACGCAGAAACCGCGCACGAAAAATGGCCGAGGCAGGTCAGGGGCGTTGCGGCGCAGGCCGGCGGCGGTGACCGGCGCAATGGCGTAACTCAGGACCAGCGCGGCGGAAACCACACCGATCAGCTTCTCCCATGAAGGGAAGGGCAGCGTCCAGAAGATCGACAAGCCGAAAGTCAGCCAGAGAGCAGGACGCGGAATGCCGGACTCGCCGTCGACGCGAGTGAATATTTTAAAGAAGGTGCCGGCGCGCGCCCAACCGTATACCACCCGTGGTGTGGCGTTCATGTAAATGTTGCCGGTGCCGCTCGGCGAGATAATCGCATCGCTCACCACCAGAAAAGCCAGCCAGCCCATGCCCAGGGTGATGGCGATATCACGGTAGGGCAGCGAAAATTGCTGGCTGATCCCGGCCCAGCCGCCGCTCAGCATCTCGCTGGGAATACTGCCGAGGAAAGCCACCTGCAGCAGCACGTAAATGAGCGTAGACAACACGACCGACAGGATCAGCGCAATAGGAATGGTGCGCTGCGGGTTTTGCACCTCGCTGGCAACCGAGATAATCGGCGTCAGGCCCAGGTAGGCGAAAATAATCCCCCCGGCGGATATAGCGGCCTCGACGCCGGCGGAGCCAAAGGGAGCAAACCCCTGGCTATGGAAGTTTTCGGGTTTGAAGAAACTGAACAGTACGACGATCACCAACAGCGGCACCACGAATTTAATCACGCTGATCAGGTTGTTGGATTTGGCAAAGGTTTTGACGCTGTAGTAGTTCAGCGCAAAGAAAAAACACAGCAGCAACAGTTGGACCAGCCAGCCGATCAGCGTCGGATCGCCGGATCCCGGTTGGCTCAAAAAAGGAAACCAGGCGGCGGCGTACTGGCGGGCGGCCACGATCTCAATGGAGATCAGGCTGGAGAACGCGATCAGGGTAATAAAGCCCAGTAGATAGCCCATCAGTTCACCGTGGGAAAACACCGGGTAGCGGATAATACCGCCGGCGCGCGGCAGCGCTGCGCCCAGCTCACAATAGACAATGCCGAGCAGCAATACGGCCAGACCGCCGATCAGCCAGGAGTAAATACCGGCCGGGCCGGCAATGGAAGAGACGTGGCTGGCGGCGAACAGCCAGCCGGAACCAAAGATTGCGCCCAGGCCGATAAACGTCAGATCGGTGAGCGTAAGCTGCTTCTTGAATTTGCCTTGGGTTGTCATGGAATGACCCTTTTGTTATTAGGTGGCAGACAGATGCGATTTGGTTAGTCGTTGGCAGGTGAGCGAAGAGGATCACGGGTATAAATCCCGTTAACCAGCCGCAGCAGGCCCAGCGGATTGCTGTCTTGCAGCTGCGGGGGCAGCAGCGCCGCAGGGTAATTCTGCAAACAGACCGGGCGCAGAAAACGTTCAATAGCCAGCGTACCCACCGAAGTTCCGCGTGCGTCGCTGGTGGCCGGATAAGGGCCGCCGTGCACCATGGCATCGCAGACCTCTACCCCGGTCGGATAGCCGTTGAACAAGACCCGTCCCGCTTTTTGGGTCAGCCGTTGGGCCAGCGGTTCTGCATCAGTCAGATCCTCATTTTCTGTCAGCAGCGTGGCGGTCAGTTGCCCCTGCAGGCTGTCCAGTGCGGCGACCAACTGCCTATGATCTTCCACTGCCACCAGAATGGCTGCCGGGCCAAACACTTCCTCTTGCAGCAGCGGGTTTCCGCTGAGCAGCAAATCGAGATCGGCTTGATAGAGCTGCGCCGTGGCTAAATGCGGGCGCTGTTCGCGGTGACCGGCCAGGTGACGGATACCGTTTTGCTCATCAAGGGAGGCTAACCCGTGGCGATAATTAGCCAGCGAGCCGGCATTGAGCATGGCTTGCGCAGGTGCGGCGTTGACCTGCGCGCTCAGTTCGCGCACAAATTCGCTGAATGCTTCGCCGTGTTGCCCGATGATAAGCCCTGGTTTGGTGCAGAACTGGCCGCAGCCTAGGGTGAAGGATGCGACCAGCTCGCGGGCGATCTGCTGCCCACGGCGAGCTAAAGCCTGCGGCATAATGATCAGCGGGTTGATGCTCGACATCTCGGCAAATACCGGGATCGGTTGGGCGCGCCGCTGGGCCAAATCGAACAAGGCCCGGCCGCCCCGTAGCGATCCGGTGAAACCCACTGCCTGAATGGCCGGATGCTGCACCAGCTCCGCGCCAATGCGCTCCCCGTAAATCATGTTGAAAACCCCTGCCGGGATCTGCTGTTGTTCTCTTGCCCGTTCGATGGCTAGCGCGGTCAGTTCTGCCGTGATCATATGGCCGCTGTGCGCCTTGAACACCACCGGACAACCTGCGGCCAACGCGGCCGCAGTGTCTCCGCCGGCGGTGGAGAATGCCAATGGGAAATTGCTGGCGCCAAAGACCGCTACGGGCCCGAGGGCGGTGCGATACTGCCGCAGATCCGGGCGGGGCAGCGGCGTTCGTTGAGGTAATGCGCTGTCTATGCGCACGCCATGCACATCACCACGGCGCAGCAGGGTGGCAAACAGTCGCATCTGGCCGCTGGTTCTGGCCCGTTCACCGCTCAGTCGGGCTAACGGCAGGGCGGTTTCCTGCATGGCGTAGCCGAAGAAATCCTCATCCAGAGCGTCTAATTGCTCGGCAATGGCCTCAAGAAAGTCGGCTCGACGCTCGGCGCTGAGCTGAGAATAGGCCGTGAATGCTTGTGCGGCGGCATCGGCGGCGGCGGCGGCTTCTTCGTGACTGGCCGAGAAAAAAACGTGGCCGGTCGGCAGGCCGTTGTCGGCGCGCAGGCTGACAAGCTGGGCCTCGCCGCTGGCACGGCGTTGACCGCCGATAAACTGTTGGCCGCTGATGGTATGGGCGTTGGGCATGGGTTCCCCCGTTGGGTCAGTGACATAGCCCGGCAGGTCGCCGGGCGTGAGTGGCGATCAGAGGCCGACATCCGGCAGCGCAGGGCGGTTGGCCAGCGCTTTATTGACCACTGCTGTGACCTCGGCCAGGGTATCGCCCTGCAATGCCAGGCGTGGCGGGCGGGTAATGGCGCTGCCGCGACCCACCAACTCTTCACACAGCTTGATGCACTGCACCAGATCGGGACGCGCATCCAAATGCAGCAGCGGCATAAACCAGCTGTACAATGCCAGCGCCTCCTCGAAGCGTTTTTGCTTCGCCAGACGGAACAGGGTTTCGCCTTCACGCGGGAAGGCGTTGGACATGCCGGAGATCCAGCCTTCGGCGCCGACGGCGATGCTTTCCAGCACCACGTCATCCAACCCGGCGAACAGCACAAAGCGATCGCCCACTTCATTGCGCAAATCGATAAAGCGACGGGTGTCGCCGGAGGAGTCCTTGAAGCAGACGATATTTTCGCAATCGACCAATGACGTCAGGATGTCCGGCGTCACGTCGTTTTTATAAATTGGCGGGTTGTTGTAGACCATGATCGGCAGATCGGTGGCGGTAGCGACGCTGCGAAAATGCGTTGCGGTTTCATGGGGTTTGGCTGAATAGACTAACGCCGGCATCACCATGATACCGTCGACGCCGACCTTTTGGGCTTCGCGCGCCATATTGCGCGCAAAGGCGGTGGTGAACTCGGCGATACCGGCAATCACCGGGACCTGACCCTGAGCTGCGTCGCGTGCCACTTCAATCACCGACAGTTTTTCCTGAACGGTCAGCGAGGTGTTTTCACCCACGGTGCCGCACACCACCAGGCCCGAAACGCCGTCTTTGACCAGGTTTTTGATCACCGTATGGGTGGCGTCGAGATCCAGAGAAAAATCGCTGCGGAACTGGGTGCTGACCGCCGGGAATACGCCGCTCCAGCTAATGGCTTTATGGCTCATAGTGTTTTTCCTGTCGTCCAAGTTTGTTAATCAATGGTGAATTATTGGTAAAATACAATCACAGATTGACCTGTATTGTTCGCAGGGGCTTGACGGTTTTCGCCGAATGCCATGACGAAATTGGCACAGTAAGGCGGGACTGCAGACGAGAGGGAGCCTGATGCATAAGGCACCATGGCGATTTTTTTAATTATATAAATCAGCGCGTTAAAGAGTGATGGTGGTGCGGAAATCGCGCGGTGTTGAACCGGTCATGGCTTTGAATTGGCGGCTGAATGCGCTGTGATCGGTGTAGCCGCACTGCAAGGCGATGTCGGTAATAGGCATATCACCGGCCAGCAGTTCGGTGGCTTTTTCCAGCCGCACCTTGTGGATCATCTGGCGTGGGGTGAGATGAAAAATACGTTTGCAGTAACGTTCAATCTGCGCCACAGAAAGTGCCGTGAGCGCCGTCAGTTCCTCAAGTGCGATCGGTCGGGCGTAATGCTGGCGAATGTAGACATCGATGGCCGCCAGCCGTTGATAGGCTGGGTGATTGGCCTTGGCTTCCTGCAGATCGTGCGAAATGCCGGCCATGCCGATGATTTTGCCCTGCGCGTCGTACAGCGCCAGCTTTTGCGTCAGACACCAACCGGTCTCGCGGCCGTTATACAAGTGCATTTCCAGTTGATCCTGGATCAGCTCCCCGTGGCGCAGCACGCGCAGATCCTGCTCGGTATACCCCGATCCGAGCTGGGCCGGGAAAACGTCCGCCGAGGTTTTGCCCAGCAACGGCGCGACGGTTTTAAACCCACAGCGTTTGGCCAGCGTCAGATTGGCGAACAGATAACGGGCTTGCACGTCTTTGATGAAGAACACCACGTTGGGTATGGCATTGAGCAGCGGGGCGATCAACGCCAGTGAATTCAGCAGATCGCGCAGAGTATTCGGCCGTTGCTGTGCCAGGCCATCACACCAGCGGGAAAGCTGTTCAACGGCGAACGCATCATCTTCCTGTTCATCGAAAGCGGGCCGGGTGTCAGTGATAACCTGGTGGTGTTGAGTTAATCGCATGGCAATACCTTTTCCCGCTGAATGGCACAGAATCTGGAGTGGCCAGGTCGGCCATCTTTAACGCGCCTCATCAATATTAACTTTCCTATAACTTTTCAAGCGGAGCCTTCAATTATGCGGATCACCGCAAACTTTTTCCCTCCGTGACGTATTCCATACAGAAAAAATGACCTCTTTCGCACCGGTCTAGAGATAGCATGAAAGTAACAAATTGATAAATAACTCATTATTATGGTTGCTCACTTTTCTCTGTTCGGCGCTAACCGGATATCCAATTAAGGACTGTGCTGATTTCTGCATGCGCCGAGCCGAAATGCATCAAGCGGCGATCGGCAGATTCGGTCAGGCTAATGTCATCGGTAACATTTCATTAACTCAGGAGGCTCCGATGGCACTTTCTTCGCATTTCACCGCGCTGCGGGCGATCGATTCCCATACCGCCGGTGAACCCACCCGGTTGATCATCGATGGGTTTCCCGATTTGGGTACCGGCAGTATGGCGGAGCGCAAAATCCGATTCGCCCAAGAGTATGACGACTGGCGCAGTGCCATCATTCTGGAGCCGCGCGGCAATGATGTCCTGGTCGGGGCTCTACTCTGCCAGCCCTGTTCGCCACAGGCCGCCGCCGGGGTGATTTTTTTCAACAACGCCGGCTATTTGGGCATGTGCGGCCACGGCACCATTGGCCTGGTGGCCTCATTGGCCTATCTGGGGCGAATTGGCGTGGGGGATCACCTGATTGAAACGCCTGTCGGCACGGTCAATGCCAGGCTGCATGAGGATGGCAGCGTGACGGTGGAAAACGTACCGGCCTATCGTTACCGCCGACAGGTAAGGGTGGAGGTGAGCGGTTATGGCCCGGTGGTGGGTGATATTGCCTGGGGCGGGAACTGGTTTTTCCTTATCAGTGAACATCAGCTGGCGATCGATACGCAAAACCTGGACGCGCTCACCGCTTTTTGTTGGGCGGTGCGGGTGGCGCTGGAGTCTGCGGGGATTTATGGCGAAGACGGCGGGGTTATCGACCATATTGAACTGTTCGCTGCCGATCCGCAGGCGGACAGCCGTAACTTCGTGCTTTGCCCGGGTAAAGCCTATGACCGCTCGCCGTGCGGGACGGGCACCAGCGCAAAACTGGCCTGTCTGGCGGCTGACGGCAAGCTGCAACCGGGTGAGATCTGGCGTCAGGCGAGCGTGATCGGCAGTCAGTTCAGCGGTTATTACCAACGCAACGGCGATCGCGTGACGCCGTTTATCCGTGGGCAAGCCTATGTGTGCGCTGACAGCCAACTGCTGTTGGATGAGCGTGACCCTTTCGTTTGGGGTATCCGCTGATGGCTGCCGACAGGCCTGCTGAAGCGATTGTGGTGGGGGCCGGTATTATTGGTGCCGCCTGTGCCTGGCGTCTGGCGCAACAAGGGCTGCAGGTGCTGCTGGTGGATAATCAGCGCGCCGGTGCGACCGCCGCAGGCATGGGCCATTTGGTGTGTATGGACGACAACCCTGCCGAGCTGGCCTTAAGCGCCTACTCGCTGCAGCTGTGGCGCAGCTTGGTGGCGAGAATGCCGGAAAACTGCGCCTGGCGTGGCTGCGGTACGCTGTGGCTGGCAGAGCGGGACGATGAAATGGCGATTGCCGAAGCCAAGCTCCAGCGTATGGCGGAGTATGGCGTGACCGGCGAAATGCAAAGCGCCGCACAGGTGGCGGGCCTGGAACCTATGCTACGCCCCGGTTTGGCGGGCGGACTGCGAGTGCCGGGCGATGGCATTGTTTATGCGCCTAATGTGGCCCGCTGGCTGGTGAGCGACGCCGGATCGGCAATCAGAATCATTACCGGGGAGGCTTGTGCGTTGGAAGATCGGGCCGTCGTGCTGGCGAGCGGTGAATGTCTGACGGCACCTGTAGTGGTGTTGGCCTGCGGTCTGCAGGCCAACGGGTTGCTGGAACAGCCCCTACTGCGGGCCAAGAAAGGGCAGTTGGCGATTACCGATCGCTATCCGCAAAGGATCCATCATCAGTTGGTTGAATTGGGCTATGGGGCCAGCGCCCACGCCAGCGACGGGACTTCGGTGGCGTTTAACGTTCAGGCGCGCCCAACGGGCCAGTTGCTGATCGGCTCTTCTCGCCAGTTTGATGCTCCTGACAGTGACATCGATTTGCCGTTGCTGGCCGCAATGTTGGCGCGTGCCAACGCTTTTCTGCCCACGCTGGCACAGATGAACGTCATTCGCTGTTGGACCGGCCAGCGTGCCGCCTCCGCCGACGGTTTGCCGCTGTTGGGCCCGCATCCGCAACACCGCTGGCTGTGGCTGGCGCTGGGGCACGAAGGGTTAGGCGTCACCACCGCGTTGGGCAGTGCTGAGCTGATTGCTGCGCAGATCCTCCATCATCGCCCGGCGATTGACGACACGCCTTATTTGGCTGCACGCATGTTCAGTACGGAGGCGTTAGCGGTATGAGCCAAAAACAGAATCAGCTGAGGGTGACCCTTAACGGTGAAAGCCTCTGGGTTCCGGAAGGGGTTAGCGTGGCGGCGGCGCTCAGTCTGAGGGGTGAGGACAGCTGTCGTGTTTCGGTCAGCGGACAAGCGCGCACGCCGTTTTGCGGCATGGGGGTCTGCCAGGAGTGCCGCGTGACCGTAAATGGCTTGCGGCGACTGGCATGCCAGACGCTCTGTCAGCCGGGAATGCAGATTGAGAGGACGGAGAATGAGTGACCTCGTGTGCGATGTGCTGGTTATCGGTGCTGGCCCGGCCGGGCTAGCGGCGGCCCGCGCGGCGGCAGAAAGTGGCCAGTCAGTGCTGGTACTTGACGATAACCTGCGGCCGGGCGGGCAGATCTGGCGTGACGGACCCAACGTGGTATTACCGGCATTGGCACATTGGTATCGGCAGGGTGTGGAGGCCCCGAGTAATCTGACCTTGCTTAATGGGATGAAGATTATCGCTCAGTGTGGGCCGCAGAAAATGCTCTACGAAGATGCGACAGGCAGCGGAGTGGTGGACTATCAAACATTGATCTTGTGCTGTGGCGCGCGTGAGTTGCTATTGCCGTTTCCCGGCTGGACATTGCCTGGCGTGACCGGTGCCGGTGGGCTGCAGGCGCAGATCAAACAGGGATTGCCGATCAAAGGGGAGCGGGTGGCGATTGCCGGCAGTGGCCCGTTACTGCTGGCGGTGGCCAACAGCGTGATCAAGGCCGGAGGAGAAGTGGTGAGGGTAGCAGAACAGGCCTCCGCCACGCGCCTGACGGCGTTTGCCGGCGGGTTGTGGCGTTGGCCGGCCAAGTTACGCCAGTCATTTACCCTGATCAACCGCCATTACCGCCCTGGCAGCTTTGTGCTGGAAGCAATAGGTGATCAACGGTTGACGGCGATACGGCTGCAGACTGGCACTCGAGTGGCGACGCTGGCCTGTGAACGCCTGGCCTGCGGTTTTGGCCTGGTAGCGAACGTCGAACTGGCGATGCTGCTGGGCTGCCGCCTTTATGATGACGCCGTTGCCGTGGACGATAACCAGCAGACCAGCCAGCCGAAAATTTATGCCGCCGGTGAATGTACCGGAATAGGGGGCAGCGAGCTGGCGCTGACGGAAGGGACGATTGCCGGGTATGTCGCCACCGGCAATCAACAACGGGCGAAGGGATTAATGCGGCAACGTGATCAATGGCGGCGATTTGCCGATGCCGTGGCACAGACTTTTGCGTTGGATCCCGCATTGAAAGCGTTGGCGCAACCGCAAACCCTGGTGTGCCGTTGTGAAGATGTTTCCTTAAGCCAGCTAAGCGGCTTTCCTGACTGGACGACGGCCAAGCTGAGCAGTCGCTGTGGCATGGGGGCTTGTCAGGGGAAGATTTGCGCGACGGCGGTGCGTCATTTGCTTGGCTGGCCGCTACCGGCTCCGCGGATACCGCTGACGCCGGTAAGGGTCGAAACCCTGGCGCGATTGAACGGCATCGAGACTGACCAATAAGCCTGCTACACTCAGGCAAGATGACCGGACAAATCGGGCGGATAACGGATGATAAATGCATTGATCACGCTGGGGCTGTGCCTGCTGTTGATGCCGCTATTGTTGTGGTTGATTGGCCGGGCGCTATCGGCCGCAAAAGATAAAAAGCCGGAAGGGGACAAGCGAAAACCCAGGACCGGCATGCCGCACGGTGATGATGAGTGAACTCAGTGGCGCGTGAGGCGATGTGCCGGCCGCGCCGCTGTTATTACGGCTACTGTGGCCAATAATAGGTTTTCTCGTGCCAGCCTTTCCCATACATACATGCCTGAATGGTTGCCGATCGTGCATCTTCGTTACGATCGTTCTGCACTGTTTTAAACGAAGGCTGCTTATCGTAACGGTAGCCTGCCGGGCAGTCCTTCTTGTTTTTCTCGCAGGTCTGGTATTGGTTCTCGTAGCTAAATTCAAAATCTCTCACCACATCGGGCGGAAAGCGTTCATAACCACGCCCTTTGCATTCGGCATAGTCGGCCTCGCGAGTGGTGCTGCTTGCGCCAGGCTTTTCCCACTGGGTACAGGCAGTCAATGTCATTAATGGCAATATAATCAAAAAACTAAACGTCTTCATGGTATCCCTAACTCTTCCTTTCATCCTGTATTCACACGCTAAGAATCTTCCTAGGCGAGAGAGGGCATGAGTGTAATAAACTGATGTTAAAATTGGAAATGATAATAGTTATTGTTTAGGCGAGGTTGATGTAATACCGACAGTGCAGGGCTGAAAACGTCATTTCTAATAATGAAATAGTACCCATTGTTATAATGTACCTGCTAACTTTCATTGGGTGCGTATTGATTCTATTTCTTTAAGATATTTACCTAAAGATTAATTCTTATTATTGGTAACGCAAGGGTATTTGAAGAGTCATGAATTAGAATAGGGTTTCTTCTATTGCTTTTTATGAATTATAGAAAATAAAACTATTATTCAATTTGCCGGTAATACGATTGCAATTCATGTGTAAATTTTTTAGATTCAGGATCGAGAAGCAGTTGTCATGATGATGAAGATGTTAAAGGGAGTTTTATTTTGGCGAATAAATCTGAAGTACCTAAAGACAGTGCTGATTTACCTTCATTATCAGAAGATTGTGACAGGTTAAGAAACCTTTCCGATGTCGGGGATTCATTTGGTTATGGTCGTACTCGTTTTTATCAATGGTGCCGGGGGCGCGGCTTTCTCACGCTGATGAATGCGCCTTCTACAGAGATGATCAGTGCGGGTTACATGGTGACGACGTTATCAGAGAATGGTTACTCACGCGTTTATGTGACTGAGGATGGTTTTAATTTTGTGGGCGGTGCCTTTCGAGAAGACATTCAAAAACGTATGGTCAAACTTTAAAGGGATTATAAAAATCTTATTCATTTCAGTATTCTAACTACGGAATTTTCTTATGTCAGCCGGCAGTTTTGGCCGAACAGCATCACGGCCGGTGAAGGTAAGCGCATGGCCTTTACGATTAGCTTGGGTATACGGTAAGTTATCCTATTTTTTCATTGATGATGCTCTGGCGCTATAGCCGCAGGCTATTGTGTTGCTACTATAAAAGTTGGTTTTCCCCAGGAGCTCAGGATGAAGCATTACGCCGCGTTACTTGTTACCACCGTGCTGTTGTCTGGCTGCGCCACGCAGTCTGTTCCGCTACAACAGGCCGAATTAGCGCCTCCTAGCCGGCTGTTGCTTTATCAGAATATGCCGCAGACCCCTTTTGCCACGATAGTGGTGGTACGTGACAGTGGGATGTTGGCTGGCAGTTGCCGAACCGGGGTTTATATCAACGGGGAGTTTGCTGCGTCGCTGGCGGCGAAAGAAAAGGCCGAATTCCGGGTGCCGGTCGGCAATAATGAAATCAGCATTGGGCAGGATATGATCGAAAACAGTCTGTGCATCTGGCGCGATACCAGCGGCCGGTTACCGATGACGTTGCGTGCCGGCGAAAGCCGCTATTTCCGCGTGGCGGGAGATATGCAGCGCGGGTTTGTTCTGCAGGCCGGCAGGCCGTAAGTCTGGTGGGGCACTCAACGCCCCTGCCACCATCCCCACAGGGTAATCAAAAGCCAGGCCGCCGCGATCCAACACAATACCGCTGCGGCCAGCGCCCAGGACAATCTCATGCTGTTGATAAAGAAATACAGCGAAATCAGATACACCAGATAGGGTAAAACGGCCCACATGCCGAAAATCAGCGTGGTTCTCAACGCTTCGATCGAGCGTTCGCTGCCGACGATGTAATGGGCAATCAGTGCGAAGGTCGGGAACAACGGCACCAGACCGGCGATATAGTAGCTGCGGCTTTTGGCAAGCAGGCCAATGAGTACCACCACCAGTGCGCCAATCAGCGCTTTTACCACGATGCCCATATGTCTCTCTGGCGTAAATAAAAACACATTGCCTGAAATAACCAGGGTGATCAATCATCAGGAGGCTGGGGGTGGAACGGGCCCGCGGTGACGGCAGGCCGGAGGGGATAGCTTATTGGCGGTAGGCGTGCTTAATCTGCTGAATGCTGTTTTTAAAGATTTCGGCCTGGGTCGGATCTTCAATCTGCGCGATAAAGCGTTCCATGTTGATAATGACTTTCCCGGCGTCGGCCTGGCCGATCGATTTCAGGATCAGCGTCAGCGTGGCTTTAAGACAGGCGACTTCTGTCGCCAGCGTTTCCGGGTTTGCAGACGTAGTAAAGTCAACGTTGCTCATTTTCTCTCCTGATTTTGAGGCCGAAGCCTGAAACAATGTGCTTTGTGATGCGCACCCGCACCGGTTTCATTCAACCAGACGTGCAGATGCGTATTTAACTGGGCGCGGAGTATAGCATAGTATGCAGATATCCATCTGTACCGATAGCGCGATATCCGTGTAGGTATGGCTAACGTGGCATCGATCGCGGTTTTATCAACTTCCACATTATAGTGCATACTGACTAGTGATTATTGAATAGACTGTTGGTAGTTTGGTACCGGAGCCGCCGAGGAATAATAGACAAGTTATTTTTTACGAGTTAATAAGTATTTGCCTGTCGGGTTATTGTTAACTTGTCAGGGTTATTTAAATCATCAACCCTGGCGTCTCATAGACGTCTGGAGCAAGTAATTTCTTTGCGCAATGATTCTTGCTGAGGAAGATAAAAACCAATTTGCTATGTTGTTCTATTTCAATGGATTACAATCTTGTTGTGTTAGTGTTAATATTATCCGTGTTGCGATTGCTTACACTGATTTTACCTTCGCTTCGGGATTGTCGCAGTCCCATGGGGCCCGGTTCAATCGGGGTAATATTGACATCGACGGCTTTTTATCTGCAAACAAGGGTTTTATCAGGCGACCTGAGTGACTAAAATTCAAAAATCTGGCCCACTGCGCAAAGTTAATCGGAAGTAAGTATTAATCTGTGTTCATTCTTGGCAGAAAAACAAGTAATATCGCAGGCTATAACAAAGGCTGATTGCGTTACTCCCTTCTTTTTGGAGATTTTTCCTTGATTAGCGTTCTTCTTGTTGATGACCACGAACTGGTGCGCGCAGGGATACGACGCATTCTTGAAGATATCAAAGGTATAAAAGTTGTCGGGGAGGCCCAGTGCGGTGAAGACGCCGTGAAATGGTGCCGTGGCAATGCTGTAGATATCGTTCTTATGGATATGAACATGCCGGGTATTGGCGGGCTGGAAGCCACGCGCAAAATTGTACGCTATGCGCCCGACGTTAAAGTCATCATGCTGACTATTCACACTGAAAATCCCTTGCCGGCTAAGGTGATGCAGGCCGGAGCCGCAGGTTATCTCAGCAAGGGTGCGGCGCCGCAGGATGTGGTGAATGCCATTCGTACGGTGCAGGCCGGGCAGCGTTATATCGCGTCCGATATCGCACAACAGATGGCGTTGAGCCAGTTGGAGCCGCAGACGGAAACCCCGTTCAGCTGCCTGTCTGAGCGCGAACTGCAGATCATGCTGATGATCACCAAAGGCAAAAAAGTTAACGAGATCTCGGAACAGCTGAGTCTCAGCCCGAAAACGGTGAACAGTTACCGTTACCGCATGTTCAGCAAGCTGAATATCAGCGGTGACGTCGAATTGACACACCTGGCTATCCGACACGGATTGTTCAATGCGGAGACGTTGTTAAGCAGTGAGTGACCGTTTTGATGCCAAAGCATTTCTCAGTACCGTAACCAGCCAGCCTGGCGTCTACCGTATGTATGACGCTACTGGCACGGTTATCTACGTCGGTAAAGCCAAAGACCTGAAAAAACGTCTCGCCAGTTACTTCCGCCAACAGGTTGGCAGCAGGAAAACGGAGACGTTGGTTAAAAATATCGCTCAAATAGACGTAACTGTTACTCATACTGAAACAGAAGCGCTATTACTGGAACATAACTACATAAAGTTATACCAGCCACGATATAATGTTCTTTTGCGAGACGATAAATCTTACCCGTTGATCTTCCTGAGCGCGGATAGCCACCCACGGCTGGCGGTTCATCGCGGCGCCAAACACGCCAAAGGGGAGTATTTCGGGCCTTTCCCCAATTCTTATGCCGTGCGTGAAACGCTGGCGCTGTTGCAGAAATTGTTCCCGATACGCCAGTGCGAGAACAGCGTGTATCGCAACCGTTCGCGTCCTTGCCTCCAATATCAGATTGGGCGTTGCCTGGGGCCTTGCGTCGCCGGGTTGGTGAGTGAGGAGGAATACCGGCAGCAGGTGGATTACGTGCGCCTGTTCCTGTCCGGTAAAGATCAGCAGGTGCTGCACCAATTGATCGAAAGGATGGAAAACGCCAGCAAGGCATTGAACTTTGAAGAAGCGGCGCGCATCCGCGACCAGATCCAGGCGGTACGCAGGGTGACCGAACGTCAGTTCGTTTCCGGCAACAGCGACGATCTGGATGTGATTGGCGTAGCTTTCGAGTCCGGCATGGCTTGCCTGCACGTGCTGTTTATCCGTCAGGGGAAAGTGTTGGGCAGCCGCAGTTACTTCCCGAAAGTGCCGGGCGGTACCGACATGAGCGAAGTGGTGCAAACCTTTGTCGGGCAGTTCTATCTACAGGGCAGCCAGATGCGCACCTTGCCGGCGGAAATTCTGTTGGACTTCACCCTGCCGGAAAAAGACCTGCTGGCCGAGTCGCTTTCAGAACTGGCCGGCCGGAAAATCCAGATCCAGAGCAAACCGCGAGGGGATCGCGCGCGCTACCTTAAACTGGCCCGTACCAACGCAGCAACGGCGCTAACCACCAAGCTTTCCCAGCAGTCGACGATCCATCAGCGGCTGGCAGAATTGGCGAAGGTGCTCAATCTGACCGAAATTAACCGCATGGAGTGTTTCGACATCAGCCACACCATGGGGGAGCAAACTGTGGCCTCCTGCGTGGTATTTGACTCGAATGGTCCGCTACGTTCTGAATATCGGCGCTATAATATCACCGGTATTACCCCTGGGGATGATTATGCCGCGATGGCGCAGGTGTTGAAGCGTCGTTATGGCAAAGCCCTGGAAGAGAAAAAAATCCCCGACGTTATTTTTATCGACGGTGGTAAAGGTCAGCTTGGTATGGCGATTGACGTATTCAATTCGCTGAACGTGACCTGGGATAAAAACAAACCCTTGCTGATTGGCATCGCCAAAGGCGCCGACCGCAAAGCCGGGTTGGAGACGCTGTTCTTTGTGCCGGAAGGTGAGGGCATTGCCTTGCCGTCGGATTCACCGGCGCTGCATGTGATCCAGCATATCCGCGATGATTCGCATAACCATGCGATCACCGGGCATCGGCAGAGAAGGGCAAAAGTAAAGAATACCAGCGCGTTGGAACTGATCGACGGCGTTGGGCCAAAACGGCGACAGGTGCTGTTGAAGTATATGGGCGGACTTCAACCATTATTGAACGCCAGCGTTGAGGAAATTGCAAAAGTGCCGGGTATTTCACAAGCATTGGCAGAAAAGATCTACAATGCATTGAAACACTGAGGGCAATGTAGCAACATACTCTTAATTCCCACTCCAGCCAGATAGTTACCTTAGCATTATGCAATTGAATATACCGACTTGGCTTACTCTGTTTCGCGTAGTTCTGATCCCATTCTTTGTTCTGGCATTTTACCTGCCGTTCACCTGGGCTCCGATGGTTTGCGCCGTCATCTTTGTGTTTGCTGCCATAACCGACTGGTTTGACGGCTTCCTGGCCCGACGCTGGAAGCAAACGACCCGTTTCGGGGCGTTCCTCGACCCGGTGGCGGACAAAGTGATGGTGGCGGTAGCGCTGGTGCTGGTGGCGGAACACTATCACACCTGGTGGATTACCTTGCCTGCAGCAACCATGATTGCCCGTGAAATTATCATCTCGTCGCTGCGTGAGTGGATGGCGGAGATCGGTAAACGCAGCAGCGTGGCGGTGTCCTGGATTGGCAAAGTCAAAACCATGGCGCAAATGATGTCGCTGGTCGGGCTGCTGTGGCGTCCCGATCGTACCGTCGAGTACGTGTCTTTTGGTTTGCTGTACATCGCGGCGGTGCTGACTTTCTGGTCAATGTTCCAATATTTGAACGCTGCGCGGAAAGATTTGCTGGAACCCTGATCAAAGCGATGCAAAAATCGTCAAACGAACGTAATGAGACAACAATTTTATTGACTCATTACGTCAGGTAAGTAGAATGCATCGCATCAGACGGCAGCAGTGATTTGCCGAAAGATAGCAAAAAAATCAGTAAGTTCTGATTAATGCGGGAATAGCTCAGTTGGTAGAGCACGACCTTGCCAAGGTCGGGGTCGCGAGTTCGAGTCTCGTTTCCCGCTCCAAATTTGATGAAGCTGGTGTTTCACGAGCTTTAGCCTGATAAAGGCAAACAAGAATTTAGGCGCGTTAACAAAGCGGTTATGTAGCGGATTGCAAATCCGTCTAGTCCGGTTCGACTCCGGAACGCGCCTCCAATTTTCCCGAGCCCGGGTGGTGAAATCGGTAGACACAAGGGATTTAAAATCCCTCGGCTTATGGCTGTGCGGGTTCAAGTCCCGCCCCGGGTACCAGGAAAATAAATTCCAGAATAATCAAAGCAATAAGCAGTAATGTCGTGACCGCCGGAAGGCGGTTTTTTTGTGCCTGAAATTCCATTTCGTCATATCACATCATAATATTCTTCTGCTATCACTGTTATCCTGTTGTCGGGCAAAGGCCAGTTTTAAAGACGCTTGGTAAGAAGTGATCTATAACCAAAGAGTGCAATAGATAAGGAGTGTTGGATGAAAGGGGGATTATTTTTATTGGCGATTATCATGCTGTCTGGCTGTTCAGGGTCTTTTGGATCGATTCTGGGTGTGATCCCGCAAAGCTCCGATGTTTGCCCTCAAGGGAAAAATGCGATCACCGGCGAATGCCGTTAGCTCGCATTGTCGGCTTTTTTTCAGCCTAAACCCTGCGTCCAGCCTGAAACTATGGCTGGCAACCCAATCAAGACATATCCGGCTGGTAGATCGCTGTGCCGATCGCCGGATACTGCCTGTTCCAGGCGTTAGAGCCTAGCCTCCACTTCCCAGTAGCGGAAGCCTATCCGCACTGCAGTTTGCCACCCACATCACCGCCACGACGACAGCGATGGAAATGATCGCGCACAGATCCGATTTGCGCATGCTTCTCCTTAGCGAGCATTGATTCCAATAACCTCGATTGCTGCTCTGTGCAGTTTCTGACCGTACTCGTCGGGTTGCCTTTCGATTTCAGCGATGAGGTAGGCGAGAATATTTTGCTTGCTGATGGGTTTGTTAGCGGAAAGCACCTGAATAATGCCTTTGCCGAGCAGGCTGTATATTTGTTCACGGTATGTCTCGATATCTCTATCGTGGAGACCGTAAAGGGAGTAATCGATCATAGAATTTTACCGCTGGTGAAATTTAAAGTGCCAGCCGAAGCTGGCAGAGAAGCCATTAAAAAAATAAAGTCGTGCAAATTTCACTTAGGTTGATAGCTAAGTGGAATGTTAACGATAACGTAGTAGGAATATTCCTATCAATAGGCAGCTGTAGTCCAGACCGCGAATTAGGAAAAACCTCAGACAACGCTGCGGCGCTGGGGTTTAGCGCTGAAAGTCCCCTCAACGGTGCACTGGCAGAGGCTCAATCTTCCGTCTGTGTCCCCAGGCTTTCGGGCAATAGCTGTGCCAGCAGCAGGTCTAGGGTCAGCATCAGTCCATAGCGTGCCGTACTGCCACCGCTGAGCGGCAACACTTTATCCGCCAGCCCGGCCAACGTGGTACCGGCCGGGGTCAGGGCGATACGATACGCGCCGGTGGCACCGGCCAGTTTGGCGGCGTTAAGCAAATCGCTGTTTTCCCCACTCATCGACAGCAGGATCACGCACTGTTGCGTGCTGAGCGTGGAGGCCGTCATGCGCATCAGCGCAGGCTCCTGGCAGACAAAAGCGGGGTAACCCAGACCCACCAGGCGTTGTTGCAGCTCATTGGCATAAAGCGCCATGCTGTTTACGCCAAAAATATGCACGCTTTTGGATTGGCTTAGTTGCTGGCAAGCATCGATCAGCGCTGCATGTTCTACTTGCTGCAGCTGTTGATGCAAAGTGGTTTCTACGTCGTTTACGCGCTGTAGCCACAGACGCGGTGGGCCATTGGGCGTGGCTTGAGCGGTCAAATAGCGTGAGCCGCTCACGCTGGCCTGAGCCAGTTTCATGCGCAGATCGCGAATATCGTCGCAGCCAATGGTTTTGGCAAAGCGGGTAATGGTGGCCGGGCTGACCCCCGCCTGGCTGGCCAGCAATTCGATGGTGGCGGAGGAAGCGAAGGCGATATCGTCCAAAATGGTCTGTGCGACTTTGGCTTCCTGCTGACTGAACTGGTTCTGCCGTGCACGGATCTGATAGACGATGTCGCCAATATCTTCACAACCGATGGATTTAGCAAAACGGCTGAGGGTGGCGGAGCTGACGCCAGGCAGTTTGCCGATGCCGGCAGCGGAGGCAAAGGCGATATCCATGCCGCCGAGCACGGGTTGGGCTACCTCTGTCGGGGTGGCTGCCAGCGCAGGCTGGGTGCGCATTAGCGCGATAAAGTCGTTAAGATCCTGACAGCCAAGGGATTGGGCAAAATGAGCGACGATCTCGGTGCTGACACCTGCTCGCTCTGCCAATTGCTCAATGGTTGCTGTTGAAGTAAACCCCGGGTTGTTCAGTATGGCTCGGGCAACTTTTGCTTCCTGGCGGCTGAACGGATCCTGGCGAAACTGAATGTGGTAAACGAGATCCATGACTGCAGTGTCCCTTCTGTAATGCCAACCGGCGATCTGTGCTTCAAACTAGCCTGTTTTTCACACGGCATAAAGCGATAACCATAAGAATAGGCTAATGAAAATAATTTTCAATCCGTACAGATTTAAAATGAGATACTCTTCGCATTGTTTATCGGTCAATGATTTATCACTCTGTTTTTAAACATAAAAGGCCATTTTTAAATTTTATGGTTATGAAAAATCAGATCGCCGATCACAGTGTTGAAAAAAATTTTCATGATGAAAATTGTTTAATGCATTGTTTTTAAACGATTAGCCAAAAGTCATAATCAAATCATATGGAATCAAGGTATTTACAAGCGTGTTACGGAACTGTTTTATATTTGCATCGCCAAGTGGCTAACAACCGGGATACTGAAAATGCAAACCATCGTCTTATGCTGCGCAGCAGGCATGTCGACCAGCATGCTGGTGCAAAAAATGAAAGCCGAGGCGCAAAAACGGGCGCTGGATATCGTGATTGAGGCCGTGCCGGTGGCGGATTTTGAGCGCATCGTCGAGCGTGCAGACATTGTGCTGCTGGGGCCGCAGGTGAAATATGAACATGCGCGTCTTAGCGAACTTGCTGCGCCAATGGGTAAAACTGTCGCAGTGATCGACATGATGGACTACGGCACCATGCGTGGAGACAAGGTGCTGGACAAGGCGCTCGGCTTGTTGGCCTGATAACACCCTGAGGGGCTTGGCCCCTTATATCCTTTTATTTATTCATTGACCGTGGGTTATTTCATGACTCTCGGCGGGATCACTACGCCTGAAATCAGGCCGGGGAGGCGAAGGTGGATTTGGAAACTAGCGTTATGGAGTTGCTGGTTCATGCCGGTAGCGCGCGCAGTTCGCTGCTTTCGGCACTGCAGCTGGCACGTCGCGGTGAGTTCGTGGCCGCAGAGGCTAAGTTGGAAGAGGCCAAGGCCGGCATCGGGAGGGCGCACGGCATGCAGACGGAGCTGATTGGCATGGATGAAGGGGTTGGGAAAATACCGGTCAGTCTGATTCTGGTGCATGCGCAGGATCATTTGATGAACGCCATGCTGATTCAAGATCTGGCCACCGACATGATCGAGCTTTATCGCCGTTTACCGCAGGGGCAAAGCAATGACTAAGATAACCGTAATTGGCGGGGGCAGCAGCTACACGCCGGAGTTGGTCGAGGGGCTGATCGCCCACTATCAGGATGTTCCATTAACCGAACTTGCCTTGGTGGATGTAGAGTCCGGCCGCGAGAAAGTGGGCATCATTGCCGAACTGACCAAAAGAATGCTCAAGCGCAACGGGCTGGAGCAGGTGGTGGTGTCGGTGCATTTCGCATTGGAACCGGCCATTCGTGGTGCCAGCTTTGTGCTGACTCAGCTGCGGGTCGGGCAACTGGCCGCCCGTGCTGCCGATGAGCGTCTGGGGTTGAAATACCAGCGCCTGGGGCAAGAGACCACCGGTGTCGGTGGTTTCGCCAAGGCACTGCGCACCATTCCTGTCATGCTGGAAGTGGCGCGTACCGTAGAAGCGGTGGCGCCGGACGCCTGGATCATCAATTTCACAAATCCTGCCGGTATTGTCACGGAAGCGGTCTCCCGTTACAGCAAGGCGAAGATTATCGGTTTGTGCAACGTGCCGATCACCATGCACCACATGATTGCCGACATGCTGAAGGCTCCCTACGATCAGGTGGACCTGCGCTTTGCCGGGCTGAATCATATGGTGTGGGTGCATCAGGTTACGCAAAGCGGCAAGGATGTGACCGCCCAGGTGCTGGAGATGCTGAGCAATGGCGAAACGCTGTCGATGAACAACATCAAGGATCTGCCTTGGCCGCCGGCATTTTTGCAGGCGCTGGGGGCGATCCCTTGCCCGTACCACCGCTATTTCTATCAGACGGCCAGCATGCTGGACGAAGAGCTGGAAGCGGCCGCCGCGCAGGGAACCCGTGCTGAGCAGGTGATGAAGGTTGAGGCAGAGTTATTTGCCCTCTATGCCGATCCGACGCTGGACAAAAAACCGGAGCAGCTAAGCTTTCGTGGCGGTGCCTTCTATTCAGAAGTTGCGGTCGAACTGATCCGCGCCATTCACAATAACAGCGGCAAGGTGCTGGTGGTGAACACCCGCAATAACGGCGCGATCCAGGGCTTGCCGGATGATGCGGTAATTGAAACCAACTGCGTGATCGACGCACAGGGCGCTCACCCGCTGAGCTTCGGACCGCTGCCGCTGGCCATGAACGGGTTGACTCAGCAGGTAAAAGATTTCGAACGCTTGACCATTGAGGCCGCGGTGCATGGCGATCGTCAGAGTGCGCTGTTGGCGCTGGTGGTGAATCCGCTGATTGGCGGCGTCGGTATCGCACAACCTTTGCTGGATGAGGTGCTGAACCTGAACCAAGCCTATTTGCCGCAGTTCAACTAAGTCGATATTCCATAATAATAATCATGCTAGCCGGCTTGGCCGGGCAGGGGGAATGATGGCGGGTTTAAATAGCATTCTGGAACGTTACGTATTGCCGACGGCGTTAAAAATCGCCGGGCAAAAACACATTTTATCGGTACGAGACGGCATTATTCTCAATATGCCGTTTATGTTGATCGGGTCATTTTTCCTGATCTTCGCCTACTTGCCGATCCCGAGCTATGCCAACCTGATGGGGGAGGTATTCGGAGCGGCGTGGAGAGACAAGCTGTTGTATCCGGTCAAGGCGACCTACGACATCATGGCGATTATCTCCAGCTTCGGCATTGCCTACCGGCTGGCGGAAAAATACCGCGGCATGGATCCGCTCAGTACCGGTGCCGTTTCGCTCGTGGCTTTTATCATGACCATTCCCCAGCACACGCTGTTTGCGCCGGTGAAGGGCGCTGCGGAGCAGATTGTCAAAGGCGTGCTGCCGATGAATTTTATCGGCAGCCAGGGATTGTTCGTGGCGATAGTGGTGGCGCTGTTGTCGACGGAAATCTACCGGTTCGTGCATAACCGCAATCTGGTGATCAACATGCCGGAAGGGGTGCCGCCGGCGGTGGCGAAATCCTTCCTGGCGTTGATCCCGGGGTTTTGCGTGCTGGCAGTGATCCTTCTGCTGCGCTTGATCGTCGAAGCCACGCCGTTCGGCGATATCAACACCATGATCGCCACGCTGATCGGTATCCCGATGCACCACGTGGGCGGAACGCTGCCGGGAATGATTTTCTCGGTGATCCTGATTGGCCTGCTGTGGACGCTGGGGCTGCATGGCGATGCTATCGTACTGGTGTTCATTCAGCCGGTGTGGTTGGCGAATATGTCGGAAAATCTGGTGGCTTTTCAGAACAACCAGCCTATCCCGCACATTATTACCCAGCAATTTTACGACTTATGGATAGCGCCCGGCGGAACCGGCGCCCTGTTGGGGTTGGTGATCTTCATGCTGGTGCGCAGCCGTAGCGCGCAGATGAAACAGCTGGGAAAAATCGCCGCGCCGGGCTGCCTGTTTAACATCAGCGAGCCGATGGTATTTGGTATCCCGCTGGTGATGAACCCGTACTTCTTCCTGCCGTTCATTTTGACGCCGGTGGTGCTGGTGATCGTGACCTACACCGCGATGGCAACCGGTTTGGTGACGCCACCGGTTGGTATAGCCTTGCCATTTACCACGCCGATTTTCATCAGTGGCTATCTGGCGACCGGCGGCCATATTTCGGGAACCGTGATCCAGGTGGTCAATCTGCTGATTTCAATGGCGATTTACTACCCGTTCTTCCGTGCCTGGGATAAGCAGAAATACCGCGAAGAAAATCAGGCCGCGGCATCAGCACCAAGCGCTGTGGTCGGTGAACAACCCCTGACGCCATAAAGAGCAAGGCACCTTTCTGCGGTAGCGAGCATAACTGCTGCCGCAGGAAGGATAAAAACCGCGTCACACACGAATTGTTACATCATAACAACGTTATTTTTCTCCCCCTTAGCAACGCCTGCCTAAATTGCCTGTCAGATAACCACCCAGCAGCAGGGGGAGAGAAACTCTCACAACAACCTGTATCTGGCAGATGGCTATGAACTCACTTTGGCGGGAATGGTATTAAAAATGCAGAAGTTCCGACGTTGGACCCAGTTGCAGGTCTCTTTCTTTATCGCTTTTTATCTCGGTGTTTTACTCAATATCCCTATATTTTATCGACGCTATCAACAACTCCACAACGACAACCTGCTGTCGATTGGCATTGAAGTCGTCGCTGCCTTTTGTCTGGTGTGCTTTATTACCTTGCTGATCTCGTTTTTGGGGCGCCGTTTGTTTCGGGTTTTGGCCTCGCTGCTGGTACTAAGCTCGGTTGCCGCCAGCTATTATATGGTGCTGTTCCACGTTGATATCGGTTACGGCATTCTGGCGGCGGTAATGACCACCGACGTTGATTTGTCCAAAGAGTCGGTCGGCTGGCATTTTGGCGTGTGGATGGTACTGGTGAGCCTGTTGCCGCTGCTGCTGATCTGGCTGGCCCCCATGCACGAAGCCGCATTCAAGCGCGGTAATCGGCTGGCATGGGGTAAAAAAGGCGGCATTATGTTGGCCGCAGGGCTGTTCTGCTGGCTACCGCTTCAGTTGATGGGCCAGGTGCAGGATCAACACGATCGTGAAAATAATCAGATGATGGCCAGCTATGGCGGGGTAGTGGCCGGCAGTTATTCGCCGTCCAACTGGCTCTCGGCCTTGGGTTTGCTGACTTACAGCTCGTACAGCCAGGCGGAAGACAGCCGTAATTTGTACGATCCGGCGGCGCATTTCACCTATCAGCCGCCAAAGGATGTCAACGATCTCTATGTGGTATTCGTGATTGGCGAAAGCGCCAGGCGCGATCATATGGGAGTCTACGGCTACCAGCGCGACAATACGCCGAATCTGGACAAAGAAGCCAACCTGGCGGTGCTGCAAGGTTATTCTTGCGACACGTCGACCAAGCTCAGTCTGCGTTGCATGTTCGTCAGAGAAGGTGGAGCTTCGGAAGAGCCGCAGCGCACACTGAAGGAAATGAACGTTTTCTCGGTGCTGAAAAAGCAGGGTTTTTCCTCCGAGTTGTTTTCCATGCAAAGCGAGGCCTGGTTTTATAATAAGACCCAGGCGGACAGCTATTCTCTTCGAGAAAGCATTCAGGCGGAAAAACGCAATGCCGGCAAACCCGTTGATGATATTGCGTTGATCGATGAACTGAAGGATTCACTGGACCGTCATCCGCAGGGCAAACATTTGGTCATTTTGCATACCAAAGGCTCGCATTATATGTACACCGAGCGCTATCCCCGGGCTTTCGCCCGCTACCAGCCGGAGTGCCAGGGCATTGATGACACTTGTTCAACGGAATCGATGATCAACTCTTACGATAACAGCCTGTTGTACACCGACTATGTTCTTGAGCAGGCGTTCAATCAGTTGCGAAATCGCAACGCTATCGTGTTTTACGCATCTGACCACGGCGAGTCGATCTCGGAAAATATGCATTTTCACGGTACGCCGCGCGATCATGCGCCGAAAGAGCAACGCACCGTGCCTATCATGGTGTGGGCATCTGACAAATTCCTCAGTCAGCCCGATCACCAGGCGGCGTTTAACCAGTTAAAGGCGCTGCAACAGGCTAAAACACCGGTGTTTCATGAAAAGCTGTTCGACAGCATTCTGGGCTGCATCGGTTATACCTCACCGGACGGCGGCATCGTCAAACAGCGTAACTGGTGTCAGGTCAACTGAGTCCCAAAACGCACTACCAACCGCCGTAAGGCGGTTTTTTTATGCGCTAAACCGGAAGGGCAATGCTTTAGCGGAGGCTCTCTATCCAGTGAAAGATACGCGCCAGGGTGTGTGCGATATCGCCAATGTTAAATAACGCGCCTATCCATATCGCAATCATGATGCCTACGGCAATAACGATCGGCATATCCATTCTACTCATTGGCTATCTTCTTCAATGGGTTAACTTGATTTCAAGCCTAGCATTAATCGTCGTCAGGATAAAATATCAGGCTAATAGTGCCAAAATTCAGTTTGCCTAAATCGTATTATGGCCGTTTTTATTCCGATTATTGCTGGCAGTGAAAAACGACGCTCGTACTCGGGGGCTGAGAAGGAAGGTTATACAAATTTGCGTTAGGACGTTGAGCGGATTACGACAATAAAAAAGCCACCCGGAGGTGGCTTGTCGCGAGAACGCTGTTTAGTCCAGTTTTGGATGCTGGTCGATCAACGTCTGTTTTTTCTTTTCCAGCTCGGCGATCTGCTCATTGATGTCTTCGACTTTTTGTTCGATGTTGTCGTAGTTTTCCTGCAGCAGTTCTTTGGCTTCCGAACGATCCGAGGCGGCCGGGGTGGCACCGCGCAGCGGTTTGTTGGCCGTTTCCTTCATGTACAGACCGGTGATCAGGCCGATGACGGCGACGACCATCAGATAGTAAGCCGGCATATACAGGTTCCCGGTCGATTCGACCAGCCAGGCTGCAACCGTTGGGGTCGCACCGGCAACCAGTACCGAGATGTTGAATGAAATCGCCAACGCGCTGTAACGAATGTGCGTCGGGAACATCGCCGGCAGGGTGGAGGCCATCACGCCGGTGAAGGAGTTCAGCAGCACCGCCAGCACCAACAGGCCGACGAAGATCAGACCAATCACATTACTGTTGATCAGAATAAAGCACGGAATAGCCAGTGCCAGCAGACCGACGCTACCGCCGATAATAAACGGCTTACGGCCGATGCGGTCGCTGGCCAGACCGATGACCGGTTGTACGAACAACATGCCGATCATGATGGCGATAATGATCAGTACACCGTGATCTTCCGAGTAGTGCAGGTTATGCGACAGGTAGCTCGGCATGTAGGTCAGCAACATGTAATAGGTCACGTTGGTAGAAATCACGATACCGACGCAGACCAACAGGCTTTTCCAATGCTTGGCCGCGATCTCTTTAAAAGAGGTCTTCGGCGGGTTTTCGATGGCGTTGCGATCTTCCTTCTCCATCTTTTCCACGTGCTGCTGGAACGCCGGGGTTTCTTCCAGCGCATGACGCAGGTACAAACCGATCAGCCCCAGAGGTGCCGCGATAAAGAACGGAATACGCCAGCCCCAGTCGAGGAAGTTGGTTTCACCGACGATACTGGAAATCAGCACCACTACGCCCGCACCCAGTACGAAACCGGCAATGGAGCCGAAATCGAGCCAACTGCCCATAAAGCCGCGCTTTCTGTCCGGCGAGTATTCGGCAACGAAGATTGCCGCGCCGGAGTATTCGCCACCTACCGAGAAGCCCTGTGCCAGTTTGGCCAGCAACAGCAGAACCGGTGCCCAGATGCCGATGGAGGCGTAAGAGGGGATCAGGCCGATACAGAAGGTACTCACCGCCATGATAATAATGGTGATGGACAGCACTTTCTGGCGACCGAACTTATCGCCCATCGCGCCAAAGAAAATACCGCCTAACGGACGTACCAGGAAGGGAACGGAAAAGGTCGCCAATGCGGCAATCATCTGCACGCCAGGGGTGGCGCCAGGGAAAAATACTTGCCCAAGGGCGTAGGCCACAAAGCCATATACACCGAAGTCGAACCATTCCATCGCGTTACCCAAAGCGGCTGCGGTAATGGCTTTTTTCAGCTTGCTGTCATCGATGATGGTGATGTCATTAATATGCATCGGTTTATGTCGTTTTTTTCTTAACTTCATATAATCATCCCTTAATCAATTTTAGTCGTACGTGAATTCGCAATCCTCGTTCACTTCTTCTGCCCAGTTATCAGCGTGGCTTATCTTATGGCTCTCTTGCCAAATCCGCCACTGCCTTTTTTGTGTGATGCGAGTCACGTAATAAGTCAATTTTCACCGGGAATATGTCATTTAGGTGACTAATTATTTTGCATCTATAGCTTAACGTTATATCTTGCGGCGATCAAATTTAGCAGTTTATCTTATGGATTTGCACCGATATAGCGCATAAATAGATTAACTATTGCGCACATTGGTGGTTTTTTGTCTGGTGGGGTGAGGCAAGTATAGGTAAGGTCTGCGGCAAAAACCGGCAAAATTAATGCCTGTGGGATAAAAAAGCCCGACGCGAACGTCAGGCTAAAGCGTTACTGTGCGGAGCCACCAAACTCCAGATAGAGTTGCGCCAGGTTTTGGTATTGAGCGAACCGGTTTTCATCTACTGCCAGTTCCGCCAACCGACGGCGATTTTGCGCATCCAGCCAGAAATTGATCGGCACCGAGCCTTGCCGGTAGCGGCTTTCATTCAACCGTTCAGATTTACGTGCCAGCACCAATGCCGTCTGCAGGTGTTTCTCCTGTGCCATCAGTTGCGTACGTAATGACAGGGCATCATCAATATCGGCCATGGCTTTATACAGCGCCTGCTTGAATTCCAGCACCTGCAGTTCATAGTCGCTGCGGGCGATTTTGATGTCGACGTCCATTTGCCGCCATTCGAGGAACGGCAGCGACAGTCCGGCACCTACCGTTGCCAGCGGATTGCGCAAAAACTCCAGCAATGCGGTGCTGCTGACACCCAATGAGCCCGTCAGGCTGAAGGCCGGGTAGTACTGGGTGCGTTTGATGTCCACGTTAGCCAGAGTTTCACGCAGTCGCCACTCTTTGGCGCTGATATCCGGCCGATGGCTTAGCACGCTGGCCGGAATGCCGGCATTGATTTGCGGCAGTGGGCCGGTCGGCAGGCGATCGGGCTCAACCAAGCTGTTCCCCGGTGGCGCACCCAGCAGTACCGTCTGTTCGTTCAGTGCCTGCTGACGTTCACGCAGCAGTGCCAGATGGCTGCTTTCCTGATTTATCAGGTTTTGTTCGGCATCCACCACGTCCAATGAAGAGACGCTGCCCGCGCGGTAGCGTGCCTTGACCAGCCCCAGTGTTTGTTGGGAATAGTCGATGCTTTGCTGACTGACGCGGATGCGCTGATTGATAAAGCCGATACGCCAGTAATTCTTGCTGGCGCTGGCGAGCAAAGCCAGGCGCGCACTTTGCAAATCCTGCTGCGTGGCCTGGCTGGCCCATTCCGCGGCGTCACGTTGCCGTGCCAATTTGCCCCACAGATCGACTTCATAGCTGACGCCGAGATTGGCGCCGCTGCTTTTATTCCAGGCTGAGGAGCCTGAAAGGGCGGTATTGGCTCCGCTGCTGAACGTTGCGTTCACACTTGGCGCGGTGCCGATGTCGGCCCGCTGTGCCGCCAGTTGGGCACGGTAGACGCGCAGTGCGGCGGCGGCCAGATCGTTGTTGGCTGCCATCACCTGCTGCAGCCATAGGTCCAACTGAGGATCGTGGAAATCACGCCAGTTAAAGGGCACTGGCGTGGTGGCTTCGGCGCTTTGCTGCCAGTGGGCTGGATACTGCACCTTTGGGGACTGATACTCGCTTTTCAGCGCATTCCCGCAGCCGGTACTGAGCAAGGCCGCGAGGCATAATGCGAGAGGGGATAAGGTTTTCATAAGTTACTCGCTGGCCAGAGAAATGACCGGATCCATCCGCGCCGCTTTGCGGGCCGGGAGATAACCGAAGATCATGCCAATCAGGGTGGAGCAGCAGAAGGCCACGGCGGCGGCCTGCCAGGAATAGATGGCGGTGAGCATGCCCCCTGCCAGCAGGGTAAACAGTGAGCCGGCAGCGAACGAAAGCAAAATGCCCAATGCGCCACCGATCAGGCAAACCAGCACGGCCTCGATCATAAACTGCTGCATAATATCGCTGCGACGTGCGCCAACGGCCATGCGTACGCCGATTTCATGCGTGCGTTCGGTCACTGATACCAGCATGATATTCATCACGCCCAGACTGCCGATAATCAGGGAGATCGAGGCGACCATCAGGATCAGCAGGGTCAGCGTCATCGAGGTGTGTTCAATCGATTTTCGGTATTTGTCGAGATTGAACAGCATAAAATCCTTCACGCCATGACGTTGAGTCAGTAACTGTTTAATGGCGGCGACGGCGGCTTCGTTGGAGACGTCCTCTTTCAATCGGACATTAATGCTGCTAAGCGTCGATTTACCCACCATGCGATACATCACCGTGGAATAGGGCATCCATACTTTGATGCGGTTGGGGGCCGAGTCCTGGTTACTTTGGACTACGCCGACCACCCGGGCCGGTACTGCACCGAGGAACACGATCTGGCCCAGAGGCTCAACGCCGAAATCGCCGAATAACGCCTGCCGCGCGTTTTCATCAATGATCACTTCCTGCAGCGCATTGCGGTCATCCAGGAAGTTTCGACCCTGTATCAGCTTGAGGCCGCTAACGCGCAGGTTATCGCGGCCCACGCCGCTGATTGTCGCATTGGCCGATTTGCTGCGATAGCGAATGCTCTCCGAGGCGCTGACTTCAGGGCTGACGCTGTCGACAAAGCTCTGGCTGGCCAGCGCATCGGCATCCGCCGGCACCAGAGTGCGGATGCTGTCGGTGCTGTCGTCAAAGAAATCGCGCCCGGGATAAATGCTGACGACGTTAGTGCCCAGATCTTTAATGCTTTCCAGCGTGCGCTGTTTGGCGCCTTCGCCCAAGGCGACCACCGTGACCACGGCGGCGATGCCGAAAATGATGCCGGTCATGGTCAGCGCTGTGCGCAAGCGATGGGCGTTCATCGCTTTCAACGCCATCTGCAGTGACTCCCGGGTGCGGTCGAGCAAACTTTGCCAATAGCCTTGTGCAACCGGCGCGCTCTTTTTCATTACCGGAGGAGGAACCGGCGATTGAGGGCCGCTGTCGGCAACGATTTCACCATCCTGCAGTTCGATGATGCGCTGCGCGTGTTGGGCGACTTTCATATCGTGGGTGACGATCACCACCGTATGACCGCGTTGGTTGAGTTCGCTGAGGATCGCCAACACTTCCTGGCCGGATTTGGAGTCCAACGCGCCGGTCGGTTCGTCCGCCAGGATGATTTCACCGCCGTTGATTAACGAACGAGCAATGCTGACGCGTTGCTGCTGGCCACCGGACAGTTGACCGGGCTTGTGGTGTTCACGGCCTTCCAACCCCAGGCGCGCCAACAATTGTGCCGCGCGCAGGCGACGTTGGTCGCGCTTGCTGTTGGCGTAAATCGCCGGGATTTCGACGTTGCCCAACGCGCTGATGTCCGGCATCAGGTGATAGCGCTGGAAGATAAAACCAATGTGTTCGCGGCGCAGTCTGGCCAATTCGTCCGGCGACAGGTGTGCGGCGTTATGGCCGCTGATGAAATAGTCCCCCTGATCCGGCACATCCAGACAACCGATGATGTTCATCAGCGTTGATTTGCCCGAGCCTGAGGCACCGATAATGGCGACCAACTCCCCGGCGGCAATCTTCAGATTGATGTTTTTCAGTACGGTTAATGGCTCGCTGCTGTTGGTATAGGTGCGGCCAATGCCTTTCAGTTCAATAATGGCGTTCACAGTACCAGACCTTCTTCGCCTGGCTTGGCACTTTCCTGCACCAGCACTACGTTTTCACCCGCTTTTAATCCGGACAGGATTTGTATATCGACGTTATTGGTAATACCGGTTGTCACCTCACGCATTTCCACCCGGTTATCCCCGGTCAGCACTTGTACCTGCTGTTTTTTGTCCGCGTTTTTATGCACTGCCTGAATCGGAACCAATAGCGTATTTTTTGCCTCACCCAACAGCAATGAAACCTGAGCCGTCATGGCAATGCGCAGCCGGTTTTCCGGATTGGGCACGTCGAGCAGCGCGTTGTAATACACCGAAGCGTTGGCGCTGCCGGAGCCTGAGGCAGAACCGCCGCCGCTGAGGGAGTCGTCTTTCATGACGGACTCAGGCGCCAATTCGACGGTGCGCAGCGTGGCGTCGTACTTTTTGTCCGGTTCGGAGAAAATAGTGAAGTAGGCTTTTTGTCCTTGAGTCACGCGGGTAATGTCGGCTTCGGAAATCTGCGCCTTGATGGTCATCACATCCAGCTGCGCCAGTTTGACGATGGTAGGGGCGCTCTGATTGGCGTTTACCGTTTGGCCTTGCTGGGTAATGACGGCAATCACAATGCCGTCCATCGGTGCCAGGATGCGGGTATAACTCAGATCAACCTTCTTCTTGTCCACCTCAATTTGCGCCTGAACAATACGTGCATTCAGCGCGATCAGTTCGGCGCGGGTGGCGGCAAGCGTGGCCTCTGCCGATTCAAAATCTTCGCGCGAGCTGGCTTCATCGTTCAACATGCGTTTCTGGCGTTTAAAGCGGGACTCTGCCTGCTTCAACAGTGCCTGTTTGGCCTGCAAATCCGCTTTGGCCGCGTTCAGCGCCGCTTCGGCGTTACGCAGGTCGTTACGTTGCGGCAGGTCGTCGATGTCGGCAATCGGCTGGCCTTTGGTGACCCGGTCGCCAAGTTTGACCTTCAGGGACTTCACCTGACCGGAAACCTGAGCACCGACGTTGACCCGTTCGAAAGCATCCAGCTTACCGGTGGCCAATACCGCGTTTTCGATATCGCCAAGGCGAACCGGCGCGGTGACATAGGGGGCCTGCGAGGGGCTTTGCAGTGAGATCAGTGTAACGACGGCAGTAATGACCAGCAGGACGCCGGCCAGAGTAAACGCCAAACGGCGCGGAGTGACTTTCATAATGTTATCCGTAACAGCAACGTTGATCCCAGAAGCCGCTATAGTGGCATCCAGCGCTTTAACTAACAATAAACATGCCGCAGACGGCGAGAGAAAAGTGCCGGTGTTTAACTATCGCGGAGTGAAAGTAATTGGTGGCTGAGGGAGGTATAGGCGAAAAAACAAGATTTCTCTTAAAATTCAGTTGTTCATAGCTACTTGCGTTGAATCCATAGCATTAATATGGATAATAACGCCCCGAAGCAAAGGAATGCGCTATTAACTCAGTTGGCAGAGTGGTTGGTTTTATAATGCTTTTTTGGCTACAAAATTGATAGACGCGGGTTCGAGTCCTGCATAGCGCGCCAGCTTCCTTTTCGGACCAGTTATCATAAAGCGCACCCGGGTTGATTTGCACTATCGGCTCCTTGTTGGGATTTTCGGGTGTGCTTTACCCTAACCGGTTCTCTTCTTTTGTTAATCTTCCTCTGTTGCAATCGATCTTTGCTAGACTCTAATCAGGCAGGTTCGCTGCCCGGCAACAGGAGATCGCCATGTCTGAGTCCGAGCAACTGCAGGAGTTATTGCAACGTGTAGCGGCACTCGAAGCCAGAGAGAAGTCGCTGACTGCCGCCTCCAACGCCTATCAGGCAATCATCACCACCATGCTGGGCAACCTGGCTCAACAGGAGCGCGACAAGATTATTGCGATGATCGATCAGGCGCATGAACTTGCTTATGCGCGCGCTATTCAGCGCTGTAACGAACCGCAAAAGCAAAAAATCAAACAGGCCGACGATATCGCCCAACGGATGTTTATGTTTGCCCAAGGCAAAAACTCGCTGCAGCGCTAGCTACTGAAGGTATAACAGTTACCGATATTAAATTGCATAACTGATCTACCTGGGCAAACTGTACCTGTGTTAGTTTGAGGAATGATTATTGATAGCAATAATGTCCCCCCAAGGCATAAGGTTGTAGCTATGGACGCGATTAAAAGCATCTTGGTAAAAGAAATCGAACGGATCAATCGGCAGGAAGGACGTGACGGCAAGTTGCGCTTCAATAGCGAGTTTGCTCGCGATCACCGTTATCTGTGTCTCGCCATGTTTGCCGGTTATTTTGCCGTGATCGCCGTGATGTATCAGGTTCCTTACATGGGCTTCATCTCGTTTTTGGCTTTCACCGCTTTCGTTCTGTTCATGTTCGCCATGCTGCTGATTGAAATCAAACCGGTCTATCGTTTTGAAGATATTGGCGTGCTGGATCTGCGCGTTTGTTATAACGGCGAATGGTATTTCACCCGAGCGCTGTCGCCGCAGTCGGTGAAAGCACTGCTGGATGAACCGACGATCGGTGCCGCGACGAAAACTCGCATGCAGGAAATCATCGCCAATAAAGGCGAGATCGACTTCTATGATGTCTACGATTTGGCGTACTCAAAGAAGCCGCAGGATGAGCAGCCTCAGGTGGCCGTGCTTAACTGAGGGTTTCCGCTCGCGCGGTTGTCGATTATACTCACGCATTGAAGTCAGATAAGCCTGAGGAATTTACGATGAGTGATGATATTTTCGATTTTGATATCGATGCCGAATTGGCGCAAGCAGAAGAAAAAGCGGCGCAGAAAGTGAAAGAACTCCCCGAGATCCTTGAGGACGAGGCGGATTGCGAAGGTTGCAAAATCTGATTGCCATCGCCTTTAAAGAACCGCTTCGGCGGTTTTTTTATGCTCAAAATTCGGGGGCTGCGGGCAAAAAAAAGCCCGTTTCAGGCGGGCCAACACTTAAAGGGTATGAGGGTTTATTTTTATAACTCACTGCGTCTAGCATACGCGCAATGGTTGGCAAGTGATGTCGGCGTTTTGTAACAAAACGGTTGTTGTAGTGTTGTGATGTTACTGCGTCAGCTGGGGGGGTTAATCCAGTACAAATCCCCAAATCAGCAACGCCGCCACGATTATCAGGCAGAGTGCGGAAACGGTAACCAGTATTTTTCCGAGAATGTCTTTGTCTTGCTGCTGTGCCACGTTAACGTTATCCAATTAAGAGTCTATGGACCAAATCGGCGACGCCCAGGTCCAGCACTATGACCGTCAGTGCAATCCCCAGCATGGCCGATAGAAATCGAGTTTTACTGTTCAAATCGATACCCATCACCGCGATGCGGTGTTCCCAGAGTAAAGGTTAAAACGTCGGGGCTGAATGCCCGGTTTGGGTTATTCCAGAGTTTAAGAACCTTCCCAGACGTATAAGTTCCGTCTGTTTGAAAGGTCCGCTGCGGGCATGGCCGCACAGCAGACCGGTTTTGCGGAGGGGTCAATCAGTAACAATTCTTACGCCGACTTTACTGATCGCATTGCCATCCATTTCGGCGATGGTCCAGGTCAGGCCATCCCATTCGATCTGATCGCCCACCACCGGTTCGCCGCCAATCAGTTGAATGACGAATTGGCCGAGCGTTTGCTGTTCATCCACGCCTTCGTGCAGATTCAGACCATAAACCTGTGAAATATCGCTCAGGCGGGCGTCTGACTGCAGGATAAAATCACCGAAGAAGCGTTCATCCAGCGTAACCACCGGTGCCTGGCTGAACAGCTTGCCCAGCACCGGCAGGTCATGCTCATGACCAATAACGCACAGAATGTCATCTTCGCGCAGTCGCGTGCTGCCGCTGGGGTGCAACAGTTCTTTTCCTCGGAACAATGCGGCAATGCGCGTACCCGGCGGCATTTTCAGTTCACGCAATGCGGCACCGACGCACCAGTTTTCTGACGAAAGCTGATAAACAAACTGCTCCCACTGGTTTTCCGGATGGACATCCAGCCCAACCCGCGAAATCGGCGCCAGTGCCGGCGGGACGATCACCTTGGCTTTTTTCGCGGCGAACGACAGGGTTGTCCCCTGCAGCAACAGGGAAACCAACACCACAAAGAAAGCCACATTGAAGAACAGCTGGGCATTGGGCAACCCGGCCATCATTGGGAAGACGGCCAGAATGACCGGTACGGCGCCGCGCAGGCCGACCCAGGAAATAAAGCTGCGTTCGCGCAGGGTAAAGCTGCGAAACGGCAGCAAGCCGATAAATACCGACAGTGGACGGGCAAACAGGATCATCCACAGCGACAGCAGCAGGGCAGGGATGGCGATGGGCAGCAGCTCATGCGGGTTCAGCAGCAGCCCCAGCACCAGGAACATGCCGATCTGGCTCAGCCAGGCCAGCCCGTCGAAGGTTTGGACAATGCCATGTCGGTTGCGGATCGGGCGATTGCCCAGCATCAGCCCGCACAGGTACACCGCCAGAATGCCGCTGCCGTCCAGTGCGGTGGTGAGGGCAAAAATCAGAATACCGCCGCTGACGGCCAGCAGCGGATACAGGCCTTCGGCCAGCTTAATGTGGTTGATCAACGTCAGCAGCAGCCAACCGCCGCCGAGACCAAAGACAATCCCCATCCCGAACTGCTGCAGCAGATGAATAGGGAACATCCAGCTCAGCGTGGTTTCGCCGGCGGAGATCATCGCAATCAGCGTAATGGTAAGGAACACTGCCATGGGGTCGTTGCTGCCGGATTCGATTTCCAGCGTGGCGCTGACGCGCTCATTAAGCCCTTTGCCGCCTAACAGCGAGAAGACGGCTGCGGCGTCGGTAGAGCCGATAATGGCGCCAATCAGCATGCCCTGCAGCAGATCGAGGTTGAACAGCCAGGCTGCGGCCAGTCCGGTGAGCCCGGCGGTGATCACCACGCCGATGGTGGCGAGAGAAAGTGCCGGCCATAACGCGACGCGGAATGAGCTGACGCGGGTACGCATGCCGCCGTCCAGCAGGATCACCGCCAGCGCCAGGTTACTGACCAGATAGGCTACCGGATAGTTGCTGAAAACGATCCCACCGGGTCCATCGACCCCCGCCAGCATGCCAATGGCCAGGAAGATCACCAGAATAGGAATACCCAGACGTGACGAAAATGAACTGAGAAGAATACTTGCTCCCACCAACACGGCACCGATGATGAACAAACTGTTAATGGTGCTGGCATCCAAAATGACGTTCTCCTGCAGGCTGGGGGGAAGGGCGTTGCGCGCAAGCGCAGATACTCCCTGATGATAGCCTGTTTTTCAGGTAAAACGCCAAGGCTGATTCATAAAACAATTTGGTATTTATTGTCATTTAAGCGGAGAAGCATGTGGAAGTGGGGGGAAACCGGTGAACTTCTTGCTTTTATCTATATTTATCAGCTTGCTGTGGTTGCCCTTGGGCAATAAATGGTGGGCGTCGCTGTGGCGAGGTAAGGAAAAACCATTAAACCCCCTCCAGGAGGCTTAATGGTTTGCAGGCGAGGCGTTATAAATGGTCGAGTGACTGCAGGGCCCGTCTGATCAGCTCGGCAGCCAGTTTTCTTTCTGACTCTGAAATACCGTCAAGATTAAGGCTGGAGAGCTCGGCGACCAGAATGCTGCGATCCTTACCGCTGATCGACGAATCCAGCGCGGAAAGCAACCGGCCAAGAATTTTCAGCAGGGTGGCGTTTTCTGGCACGGCTTCCTGAGCCGAAGTGTCTTTATCAGTCATTAAAAATCCTCTCTGTCGTGACGGAAGGGAGATGCTGCAAGCCTTGTCGCGATGATGACAACGCCGTTCCTTAGGGTTCATTGAGCCCAATCGCTACCGTAAGGCAGGGATGTGGATTTCCACTTATGCATTGCCGTTATAACAACTAGCGGCAATATGCTCCAGCATAACTTTGCCTTAACTTTCGCCACGGGGGTGAGCAATCTGTGCTCCAGACAGACATTGGTAGCAAGAACTTGATAGCAATCATCACGATAAAATAGAGGATGAGGGCGTTGGTATCGCCCTCATATATTCAGTTATTCAGAGGGTTTTTTCTTTACGCTGTACGTTATGAAAACGCGGTCGCTCCAGTAGAAAGTTGAGATGCATTTTTTGAATAAAGTAATAAGCAACCATCGGGACAATAAGACCAAATAAGGTGCCAGCGAGAACATGTGCTGACCAGTTGTTAACATGTAAAAACTTAGCCAGTACAATACGTAGGCCACTTGCGGCAAGAATGTGCATGAGGTAAATAACCATGCTCAGCTCACCCAAGCGCCGTAACCAGGCAATATCTGCCTTTGCCAGCAAAACGGACAGGCTAATGATAAAGATAATTGCCGCTATGGCCAGGATCATGGAGTACAGACCTGTATCGGTATACGTTAGGCCTAAGTAGCCATGAAATACCCATTCAAGCAAAACAAAGACGAGCGCGGCGATAAGACTGGTTGTGATGTTGATTCTTGCAATGGCGGCGGAATAGTGAATTGCCAACGCCCCGAGAAGGAAGAAGACCATGAAACTGGTTATATAACCGAAATGATAGGATTTGCTGAGGCTGCCTTGGCACACATACAATCCTGCACTGACAACAATCAAAATAGGGAGGATGTAGTTGAATTTATTCTTATTATACAATAGTGTGGCGATGAAAAACACCATAAATAAGGCATATAAAAACCAAAATTGTGCCCGAGGGTGTGTAAACAATCCTATCAGATCCTTTAGGCTGGCTGCATTGTTGGTATAGCGCGACAGGACAACTTCGACAGTACCTTGTAGCAATGACCAAATGATATAGGGATACACAATGGTATCAATTTTACTGATAATGAATCGACTTTTGCCCTTTCGGTCTAATGATTGAACAAAAAACAAACCGGATAGAAAAAAGAACAGCGGCATGTGGAAACTGTAAATAACGCTGTCAGTCAGTTGGTAGAATGATTCTGAAAGGTGGATACCAGCACTGTATAAACCGCGGTTTACGTGGCCAAAGACCACCAAAATGATACCAATTCCTTTCGCATAGTCGACCCATGCTTCTCTCATATGAATACCCAGCCCTAAAAAGAACAAATAATAACTTATAAGTATGCTTAATGAGCGTAACAGGTGATCGTCATTTTGCAATGTGATGAGAGGGTTAGGATGATTATTAGGAAAATACTCATTTTGAAAAGATGGGTAACATATTCAAAAGGTTAGCAAGTTGGCGTTTGCAGGCCTCAGGGCGATGAAGATTCGCCCTGAGAGTACTTCTTGATGGATTATTGCGGTTTACCGGAGAACAGGAAACGGAACAGCGGGATACGTTTGTGCAGTTCATATAACAGGAAGGCGCAAGAGAAGACAAACACCAATCCGGCCAGAAAACCCAGCAGGTTATTGTTGATATGCGGCGTCACAAAAGCGCCATATATCAGGGTCAGCGGATGGTGGACCAGATATATAAACAGCGATGCATTCACCAGATAAGTGATGCGGGGCGAGTGATAGTTCAGCAGATTATGTCCGAATGAGAAAATCACGTTGGCCATCAGGATCCCCAGCAGGGTTTTGATCAGCACTTCCAGCTCAAACATACAGCTGCTGTGGGCCAAAAACTTCTGATTCAGCATATAGGCAATGAACAGCAACAGCGAACCGAGCAGCGCGCCGAGGGACGGCTTGAGGAAAATCTCTTTCAGCCACACGTACTTAAAGGCATAAGCGCCCAGGATGAAGAACGGAAGATAGAACATCGTCTCCATCACCACGAAATTGAACAGGCCGTTGGAGAGTAAACCCGGGGCAGCAATTAGAATAATACGGTGCGCGCCCGCATAGCATAAAGCATAAATAAGAAAGATCAGTGAGATGTTTCTTAATCCGGTCATTTTATTTATCGGGTAAGGAACGGTATTATTTTTAAGTGCCTTGATTTTTTTGAACAGATAAAAACACAGGGTGGTCAGCAATGACAGGGTTAATAAAAACCACAGGTGAGAAACCAGCTCCCAAACTGTTACATTTATTTTCTGATAGAGCGAAAAATTTTCCCAACCGTTTAATTTGTCCGTGAAGTATTTCAGCATGAAAAACTGCGGCACTGTTATTAAGGGAATTGAGCTCAGCAGGGGGATCGCCACCCGCTCAAGCCTGACCTTCAGCCACTGGTGGCGCTCGTAGCGCTCATAGAGCATGTAAGAGAAGTAGCCCGAAATCACGAAGAACACCTGCATGCGGAAAGCATGGATGAAGTCGTTCAGCACCGTCAGCGAGAAGGAGGGGCTGGCGCTGTTCACCGCCCAGGCATGGCTTGAATAAATCAGAGAAAGATGAAAAGGGATGCCGAGCAACATCAAATAAGCCCGGATCGAATCGAGGAAAAACTCGCGTTGGTTGCTGCCTTTAGTCATAGGTTACCGCTGGTGATTTTATCGAATGGTCATTAACACGCTTAATAAGTCGGCAATGGTTAAATCGAATCTCAAACCCTACTATACCGTTTCACATTTTTCCATAGCGTCTTGTTGCGCGGCTTGCTACGCTGGTGTTTAGTCAGCTGCTTAAACTATGAGCCATAAACATGAACCATCCATTTATCATGTTGTCGGAAAGCTGAATAATCCATTAATATGGATTTAAATGATTTGAGCACACGAATAGGGGGGGATGTGCTAGTTAATATATTATCCAAAAAACCACGCGCCGCGAGCGTACGTTGGTTAGGTGCGACCGTATTGTTCACGCTGTTTACTTCGCAGGCATGGGCCTTTTCTATAGATGATGTGGCCAAGCAGGCGCAGGATCTGGCAGGAAAAGGCTTCGAAGCCCCGAAGAGCAACCTTCCTTCTCAATTCCGCGAGATGAAATTCGCGGACTATCAGCAGATTCAGTTCAATCACGATAAAGCCTACTGGAGCAAACTGAAAACCCCTTTCAAGCTTGAGTTTTATCATCAGGGGATGTACTTCGACACGCCGGTGAAAATCAATGAAGTTACCGCCACCAGCGTAAAACAGATCAAGTATAGCCCGGACTACTTCAACTTCGGTTCGGTAAAACACGATCCGGAGTCGGTAAAAAACCTCGGTTTTGCCGGGTTCAAGGTGATTTATCCGATCAACAGTGCGGATAAAAACGACGAAATTATGAGCCTGCTGGGCGCGAGCTATTTCCGCGTGGTGGGTAAAGGACAGGTGTACGGGCTTTCCGCTCGTGGCCTGGCGATTGATACTGCGCTGCCGTCCGGCGAAGAATTCCCGCGTTTCCGCGAATTCTGGGTTGAACGTCCGAAGCAGGGCGACAAGCATCTGGTCATTTACGCGCTGCTGGATTCACCGCGTGCTACCGGGGCTTACCGTTTTGTGGTTTATCCGGGCCGCGACACCACCGTGGACGTCGAGTCCAAAGTGTTCTTGCGCGACAAAGTCGGCAAACTGGGCATGGCGCCGCTGACCAGCATGTACCTGTTCGGGCCGAGCCAGCCATCGCCAACCCTGAACTACCGTCCGGCGCTGCATGACTCCAACGGCCTGTCTATCCATGCCGGTAACGGCGAGTGGATCTGGCGTCCGTTGAATAATCCGAAGCACCTGTCCGTCAGCACTTATCAGGTCGAAAACCCTAAAGGTTTCGGTCTGCTGCAGCGTGGCCGTAACTTCAAGGATTACGAAGATCTGGACGATCGCTACGATCTGCGCCCAAGCGCCTGGATCGAGCCTCGTGGCGACTGGGGCAAGGGCAAGGTTGAGCTGGTGGAGATCCCGACGGCGGATGAAACCAATGACAACATCGTTGCCTTCTGGACGCCAGACGTTCTGCCGGATGCCAAAACTCCACTGGCGCTGAGCTATCGCCTGCATTTCACCCGTGACGAAGACAAACTGCATTCGCAGGACATTGCCTACGTCAGCCAGACCATGCGTTCAACCGGTGACGTGAAGCAGTCCAACCTGATCCGCGAGCCAGACGGCAGCGTGGCATTCCTGGTCGACTTCGTGGGCCCGGTTCTGAAAGGTCTGGACGGCGCTACGCCGGTCGCCTCTCAGGTGAGCATCGGCGATAACGGTGAAATGGTAGAAAACAATGTCCGCTATAATCCAGTGACCAAAGGCTGGCGCCTGACGCTGCGTCTGAAAGTGAAAGACGACAAGAAGCCGGTAGAAATGCGCGCTGCGCTGGTCAATGGTGATAAGACCCTGTCGGAAACCTGGAGCTATCAGCTACCTGCCAATGAATAAGCCTACTCAACTTGCCCAGGATTATCTTGCGGCAATGCCTCTGACCGCTGAGCGGTCAGAGGCGCTTAAACCACAGCCGGGGGCGGATGACGCCCAGGCTTTTGAGGCGCTGCATCGCAAGATGGGCGCTGACGATGCCAACGTCGATACGCTGTCTGCCGATGACGTCACGCTGGCCTCGGTCAAAACACGAATCGAAGACGCCTGGCCGGATGCGGTCAGCGACAAAGATTTCGATACCGACGTGGAAGGGCGCAGCATTCTCAAGGCTACGCCGCCAATCAAACGCACCAGCATGTTCCCGGAAGCCTGGCGCACCAACCCGGTGGCGCGCTTCTGGGATTCTCTGCTGGGGCGCACGCCGCACAACCGTCACGCCTCCAAAGAGGAAGCCGCGGCGGAAAATCGCTGGCGTGTGGTCGGCTCGATGCGTCGTTATGTGCTGTTGGTGCTGATGTTGGTGCAGACCGGCATCGCCACCTGGTACATGAAAACCATTTTGCCGTACCAGGGCTGGGCGCTGATCGACCCGATAGCCATGCTGGATCAGGATCTGATGCAGTCGGTGCTGCAACTGCTGCCTTATGTGTTGCAAACCGGCATTTTGATCTTGTTCGCGATCCTGTTCTGTTGGGTCTCGGCCGGTTTCTGGACTGCGCTGATGGGCTTCCTGCAGTTGCTGATCGGCAAAGACAAATACAGTATTTCTTCCACCATCAAGGGCGATGAGCCGATCGATCCGACGCACCGTACCGCGTTGATCATGCCAATCTGTAACGAAGACGTCGAACGCGTGTTCGCCGGCCTGCGCGCGACCTATGAGTCCGTCGCCGCCACCGGCCAGCTCGAGCATTTCGATATCTACGTGCTGAGCGACAGCTACGACCCGGATATCTGCATGGCGGAACAGAAGGCCTGGATGGAGCTGTGTCGCGACGTAGATGGCCATGGCCGTATCTTCTACCGTCGCCGTCGTCGTCGCGTTAAACGCAAAAGCGGCAACATCGACGACTTCTGCCGTCGCTGGGGCGGCGAGTACAGCTACATGGTGATCCTGGATGCCGACAGCGTGATGAGCGGTGAGTGTCTCACCGGTCTGGTGCGCCTGATGGAAGCCAACCCGAACGCCGGGATCATTCAGTCTGCGCCGAAAGCCTCGGGCATGGACACGCTGTATGCTCGCGTGCAGCAGTTTGCCACCCGGGTTTACGGGCCGCTGTTTACTGCCGGCCTGCATTTCTGGCAACTGGGCGAATCGCACTATTGGGGCCATAACGCGATTATCCGCGTGAAGCCGTTTATCGAGCACTGTGCGTTGGCGCCACTGCCGGGCGAAGGGTCTTTTGCCGGTTCCATCTTGTCCCATGACTTTGTGGAAGCCGCGCTGATGCGCCGTGCCGGTTGGGGCGTGTGGATTGCTTACGATCTGCCGGGCAGCTATGAAGAACTGCCACCGAACCTGCTGGATGAGTTGAAGCGTGACCGTCGCTGGTGCCACGGTAACCTGATGAACTTCCGCCTGTTTCTGGTCAAGGGCATGCACCCGGTGCACCGTGCGGTGTTCCTGACCGGCGTGATGTCCTACCTGTCGGCACCGCTGTGGTTTATGTTCCTGGCGCTGTCTACCGCGCTGCAGGTGGTGCATACCCTGATGGAGCCGCAGTACTTCCTGCAGCCGCGTCAGCTGTTCCCGGTGTGGCCACAGTGGCGTCCTGAATTGGCGATAGCGCTGTTCTCTACCACGCTGGTGCTGCTGTTCCTGCCTAAACTGTTGAGCATTGTGCTTATCTGGGCGAAGGGTGCCAAGGAGTACGGCGGCGGCGTGCGCCTGTTCCTGTCGATGCTGATGGAAATGCTGTTCTCGGTGCTGCTGGCGCCGGTGCGCATGCTGTTCCACACGGTGTTCGTGGTCAGTGCCTTCCTGGGTTGGGAAGTGGTATGGAACTCGCCACAGCGTGACGACGATGATACCCCTTGGGGCGAAGCCTTTAAACGCCATGGCTCACAGATGCTGCTGGGTCTGGTCTGGGCTGGCGGCATGGCCTGGCTGGATCTGCGCTTCCTGTGGTGGTTGTCGCCTATCGTCTTCTCGTTGATCCTGTCGCCGTTCGTTTCGGTCTTGTCGAGCCGTGCGACGCTGGGTATCAAGAGCAAGCGCGCCAAGCTGTTCCTGATCCCGGAAGAGTATTCTCCTCCTCGCGAACTGCTGGCTACGGAAGAATATCTGCAGCTAAACCGTGAACGCGCACTGAGCAATGGCTTTATGCACGCGGTGGTCAATCCGTCCTTCAACGCACTGGCGACGGCGCTGGCTACCGCGCGTCACCACCTGCGCGGTGCCATCGAGCGTAATCGTGAACAGCGAGTGAACGAGGCGTTGGAGCTGGGGCCGGAGAAGCTGGTAAAAGGCAAACGTCTTGAGCTGCTGAGCGATCCTGTCGCGCTGTCGCGTCTGCATCAGCGCGTTTGGTTATTGCCGCAGGGCGCCGCCTGGCGGGAGTTCTACCAGCAATTGCCACACAATGAACGGGCTCATCCGGTGGGTCAGCGTTAAAAGCTGATCGGGTGACCCAAACGGGGAATGCGCAAGGCGTGTTCCCCGTTTTTTTTGGCTTTTAGCTTACGCAATGCTGACAAACTGGCAGGCAAAAACTGTGTTAAAATTCGCGCCGGGCGTTGTGGCCCCTCAAAACAACCCGGGGCAAAAGTCATTTTGGTGAATCTCTCTTCTCTTCTTCGTCTGGTAGTGGTGGTGGCAGGAGTCACGGCGTTAACCGGCTGCGGCAGCATTATCAGTCGCACGGTGCCGGGAGCCGGGCACGGCCATCAATATTATCCGGGCGTTCAGTGGGATCTGCGCGACAGCCCCTGGCGGTATATCACGGTCATTGATGTGCCGCTGTCGATGGTGGTAGATACCTTTATGCTGCCGTTTGACGCCCAACACGGCCCCTACGAGTAAGCTAATCCCCGGTGGCAAATACCACCAGTTGGTAACCCTGATCGCCACAGCGGAACGGGGCCAGCGCCGTCATCTGCAATCCCTGCACATGAGCCGCCAACGAATGCGGGTTACTGTCGTCGATAAAGAGTGCACCCACGTCGAACTCCTTGCGGGTACGCGCCTTGACGGCGGCGTAGAGCTGCTTCAGTACGCCTTTGCCACGCCAGGCGCTGTCAAGGCACACCGGACCATACAGAAACACCCGCTGCTCACTCAGTGGCCGTCCCTTGAATGATTGACCGGCCAGCGTGTCCAGCATCGCATCCACCACCGGCGGGTGCGGTTGCGCATTCGTCGGCATCAGGCAGACAAACCCGGCCAGGGCTTCACCTTCAACCGCTACCAAAATGCCCAGCCCCTGGTTAATGCTTGTGAGCTGCGCCTCATTCATGCGTGAGACGATAAACCCCTGGCGCTTTTGGCTGTCGCTCAAGTTTGCCGGGGTGTTTTGTGTTTGCAGTTGCAAAATTGCGGGGAAATCTTCGGGACGTGCCTGGCGGATAATCATGCAGCCTCTCAGAAAATCATAGGGTGAAGGGCGGGGGATTGTCTGCTCCCGCCCGTTATCATTCAACGCTCATCCCACTCGTCGGCGGCTGTTTGGCCCTCTTCGGTATCCAACGGCGGATCGAGCTGGAAGTCTCCTTCTTCCCACTCGTGCAGCGTATTTTCCTCAATCCATTCGGCGCTGATTTCGACTTCGTCATAATCCCCGTCGAAAATAGCCTGAGCAGCGGCGCCGCTGCGTAACGTCAGGCACTCGACCGATTCGCCTTCTTGTTCAAAGAATTCGGCCTGCCACATGATATCACCATCCAGCATCACGTATTTTTGCAGATTGAATTGTTGCGGCACCGGCGGTTCGTCGTCGTTACCGCCTTCGGCAGACTCGATAAACTCCTCGCGCGCCGCTTCAACGGCTTCTTCCAGGGTTGCATACAGGCTCATATTTTTCTCCAGTCAGGAAAAGCTTTGCTCAGGGGCTGGGGGCGCTGAAGCGCCATGGCAAACGTCAAAATTAATTGTTGCCGTACTGGCGCAGGATGCAAATTTTTTTGTTGTCCGTTTCGCGACGATGGTTGTCTGCTAAGCGGGAGCAGGGGAGATCGCGGCGGGAAATAATAGGGCATTGCTTATTACCGCCAGGAGAGTGCCATGTTAACCGACCCTTCCATCAAATACCGTCCGTTCCCGCCCGTGACTTTACCGGATCGCCAGTGGCCCGGCCGCACTTTGCAGCAGGCACCGCGCTGGTGCTCCAGCGATCTGCGTGACGGCAATCAGGCGCTGGCAGAACCTATGGATAACGTCCGTAAGCGCCAGTTTTACCAGATGCTTCTGGCGTGCGGGTTCAAAGAGATCGAGGTGGCGTTTCCTTCCGCCTCGCAAACGGACTTCGATTTTGTCCGCTCGCTGATTGATGAGCAATTGATCCCGGACGACGTCAGCATTCAGGTGCTGACCCAATCGCGAGACGATTTGATCGACCGTACCTTTGAAGCGTTGCGTGGCGCACCGCGCGCTATCGTGCACCTGTATAACGCTACCGCACCGATGTTCCGGGAAATCGTCTTCAAACAGGACAAGGCGGCGACGGTAGCGCTGGCGGTTAATGGCGCGCTGCGGATTCGTCAGCAGTGCGAGCAGCAGCCGGAAACGGCCTGGACCTTCGAATATTCGCCGGAGACTTTCTGTTTTACCGAGCTGGAGTTTGCGCTGGAAATCTGCGAGGCCGTTGCCGATGTCTGGCAGCCCGGGCCGGGGCGGCCGATGATCATCAACCTGCCGGCCACGGTGGAGGTCAGTACGCCGAACGTCTATGCCGACCAGATTGAGTGGTTCTGCCGCCGTTTCAGTCAGCGCAACCGGGTGACCATCAGCGTGCATCCGCACAACGATCGTGGCACCGGAGTGGCCTGTGCCGAGCTGGCGATGCTGGCCGGTGCCGATCGGGTCGAGGGCTGTCTGTTCGGCAATGGTGAACGTACCGGTAACGTTGATCTGGTGACGCTGGCGCTCAACCTGTATACCCAGGGCGTTGCCCCGGGGCTGGATTTCAGCCAACTGAAGCAGGTGGTGGAGGTGGTCGAGCAGTGCAACCAACTGCCTGTGCATCCCCGTCATCCTTACGCCGGTGAGTTGGTGTTCACCGCCTTTTCCGGCTCTCATCAGGATGCGATCAAAAAAGGCTTTGCCGCCCAACAGCAGAGGCAGGACGGCCTGTGGCAGGTGCCTTATTTACCGCTCGATCCGGCGGACGTCGGCTGCAGCTATGAGGCGGTGATCCGGGTTAACAGCCAGTCGGGCAAAAGCGGCGCCGCCTGGCTGCTGGAGCAGAACCACGGGCTGTCGTTGCCGCGTGGGCTGCAAATTGATTTCAGCAAGGTGGTGCAGCAGGCGACCGACGGCAGCGGCAAAGAGATGACCACCGCCGAGCTGTGGCGGCTGTTTAGAATCAGCTATGGTTTGGTTGAACAACCGCGGCTGCAGTTGCTGAGCTATCAGACCGAAAGCCACAGCATCGAGGCTTACAGTTTCAGTGCCAGGGTGTTGTTCGAAGGGCAACAGCAAAGGCTGCTGGGGGTAGGGAACGGTTTGTTGTCCAGCGCGGTGGATGCGCTGCGCCAGCGCTTTGGTCTGAATATGGCGATAGAGGACTACCATGAACATACGCTGGGGCACCAGAGCCAGAGCCGTGCCGTGGCCTATATTCGCTGCACGCTGGCGCACGGTGAGGCGGCTTACGGGGTCGGCATCGATGTCGATTCCGCCAGCGCTTCCCTGCAGGCGCTGTTCAACGTGGCCGCGCGTTATTTAGCGAAATAAGCACTGGGCGCTACGCCCAGCAGGCGGCGGAACATGGCGCTGAAAGCACTGGGGCTGTCATAGCCCAAATCCAGCGCCACTTCCAGCACCGAATGTCCGGCGGCCAGGGCATTCAATGCTGCCAGCAAACGGGCGCGGCGCACCCAGTCGCCAAAACGCAGCCCGGTTTCTCGTTGAAAACGTCGTGACAGCGTGCGGCCGCTGACGTTGATGTAGCGGGCCGCCTGCTCTAACTCCCAGGGGTGGGCCAGCGATTGCTGAATATGTCGGCACAGCGTCAACAAAGCATCGCTGCGTGGCTCAGGCAAATTCAGCGGCAAAATAGGCAGTACGCGCAGTTCATCCAGGATCAACTCCATGATCCGCTCTTCACGGCCTCCTGTGGGGTAATCCGCAGGAATGTCCATCGCGCAGATAATCAATTCACGCAGCAACGGTGATATCTGCACCACTTCGCAGCTTGCCGGCAGATCGGCGCGCGCCAGCGGATCCACCAGCAGCGCTCTCGCCGCCACTTTACCGGTGATCTGTAGGCTGTGTTCTACCCGAGCGGGCAGCCAGACGCCGCGACCGGGGGGCACCACCCAACTGCCCAGACGAGTATTCACCTGCACTACGCCGCTCAGGCTATGAATCAACTGTGCGCAATCGTGGTAATGCGGCGGCTCGAACTCGCCGTGCTGATAATCTTTGGCGACCGGCACAATCGAGCGGTTCGCGGGCACAGCGTCATGAAAAAGCAGCATTTATTGGGGCATCCCCGGTCCTCGGAAAATCATAATGGCAGCATGCCACGCCGATACCTTTCGCACCAGCCTCTGGTGCGGCGAGGCGTTATAGTCTATAAATAAACAATATATAATTTAGTAAATTGTTTGGGGGGACGATGAATATCGACAGTATGCGGCAGGCGGCAACGCAGGCCGGGGCGTTGCTGCGGACGCTGGGCAATGAAGATCGTTTGCTGCTGCTGTGTCAACTCAGCCAGGGCGAGATGTCGGTGGGGGAGCTGTCACAGGCGCTGGAGATCCGCCAGCCGACGCTTTCGCAACAGCTTGGCGTACTGCGCCAGGAAGGACTGGTGTCAACGCGGCGCGACGGCAAACAAATCTACTATGCCGTTTGCGATCGGAAGGCGCTGGCGCTGCTTAATACTTTATATCAACTCTATTGCCCGGCACGGGAGGAGAGGCCATGACCCTCGACTGGCTGCATTTTACCCCGCTGTCTGCGCTGGTCGGCGGGGGGATTATCGGCAGCGCGGTGGCGCTGTTGTTGCTGTTTAATGGCCGCATCGCCGGCATCAGCGGCATTACCGGTGGCCTGCTGACGCCGCTGGGCAAAGAGAAAGGCTGGCGGCTCGCATTTCTTGTCGGGTTGCTGGTTTCGCCCTGGTTGTATCGTATCGTCAGGCCTTTACCGGACATGCCGGTTAGCGGCAGCAGTTTATGGCTGATCGCCGCCGGGGTATTGGTCGGGCTGGGGACTCGCCTGGGCGGCGGCTGTACCAGCGGCCACGGTGTTTGCGGCATGGCGAGATTGTCTCCGCGTTCACTGATGGCCACGGCGGTATTTATGCTGTTGGGGTTTATTACGGTATGGGCCGTCCGCCAGTGGGGAGGAGTTTAACGTCATGTACCGATCCGTGTTTGCCTTACTGAGTGGCGCCATCTTTGGTCTTGGTCTGATCGTCGCCGGAATGGCCAATCCCGCCAAGGTGCTGGCCTTTCTCGATGTCACCGGCCACTGGGATCCGTCACTGGCCCTGGTGATGGTGGGAGCGATTGCGGTGGCGGCACCGGCGTTCTTTTGGGTTCGCCGCCGACCGCGTACCTTGCTGGGTGAAACAGTACAACTTCCGTCTTCCCGCCGCATCGACCGTCGCTTATTGGCCGGCAGCGCGTTGTTTGGCATCGGGTGGGGAATGGCGGGCATCTGTCCCGGCCCAGCCTGGGTACTGGCCGGTGCGGGCTCGTTAGCCGGCTGGCAGTTCGTTGCGGCAATGCTGGCGGGAATGGCGTTGTATGAAGTTATTCTGTTTTGGAGAAAATAATGCCGATAGCTAACGCGGTGTTGCGCATTGCGCGCCCGACCGACAGATTGCAGGAGATTGCGACCCTGTACTGCCAGGGCCTGGGCTTCGAACGGTTGGGTGAATTCCGCGATCATCAGGGTTTTGACGGCATAATGGTCGGGCACCCGCAGCGGGGTTATCACCTTGAGTTTACCCATCATCGGGGAGTGGCGGTGGGGCAGGCGCCGACGCAGGATCACTTGCTGGTGTTTTATTTACCGGATGAACAGGAGTGGGTTACAGGATGCCAGCGCATGCTGACCGCCGGTTTTCGGCGCGTTGCGGCATACAACCCTTATTGGGATGCCCATGGGCAGACGTTCGAGGATCCGGACGGTTACCGGGTGGTGCTGCAACAGCGGGCGTGGGGGGAATAAAAAAACCAGCGCACCGGGCGCTGGCTGAAAGGGTAAAGCGAAAAGGCTATCAGGCGTTGGTCGCCGGTTTCTGCGCGCTTTTACCTTGAGTATTTTCCATCATGCGACGGATAGGGACGATCAACAGGGTCAGCACCGCGGCACAAATCAGCAGCGCAATCGAGCAGCGTGCGAACAGGTTAGGCAGCATTTCCAGTTGGTCGGCCTTAACATGGCCGCCGATCAGGCCGGCAGCCAGGTTACCCAGCGCGCTGGCACAGAACCACAGGCCCATCATCTGACCGCGCATTCTTTCCGGGGCTAACAGGGTCATGGTCGCCAAGCCGATTGGGCTAAGGCAGAGTTCGCCCAGCGTCAGCATCAGGATACTGCCCACCAGCCACATCGGAGACACACCGGCACCGCCGTTGCTCAGAACGTTCTGCGCTGCCAGCATCATCAGGCCAAAGCCTGCCGCGGCGAACAGAATGCCGATAACGAACTTGGTGATGCTGCTCAGGCGTACCTTGTTACGTGCCAGGGCCGGCCATGCCCAGCTAAATACCGGTGCCAGCAGGATAATAAACAGGGCGTTGATTGACTGGAACCAAACCGCCGGGATCTCGAAATCGCCGATCATACGGTTGGTGTAGTCGTTGGCGAACAGGTTGAACGAGGTTGGTTTCTGTTCGAACGCGGACCAGAAGAAGGCGGCCGACACCAGCAGGATAAAGCAGACCAGCAGGCGGGCACGCTCTTTGCGGCTCAGGCCGGCAAACACGAACAGATAAATGAAGTACAGGGTCACCGAGGCGGCAATCACGTAAACCAGCATGCTGGCCACCGCTACCGGGTTAATCACGATGATGCCTTGGGCAATCAGGGTGATAATCACCGCCACGCCGACGGCTAACGCCAGCAGCCAGCGCCCGACACCGTTTTTCTTGGCGACCGGGTTATTCCAGGTGGAGTCCAGGCCGACTTCGCTGTCATAGCGTTTCATCGCCGGAACCGCAAAGACGCGGAAGATCACCAGCGCCACCAACATCCCGATCCCACCGATGCCGAAACCCCAATGCCAGCCGTGGGAACGGATCAACCAACCGGAGATCAGCGGGGCGATGAACGAGCCCATGTTGATACCCATATAAAACAGCGAGAAGCCACCGTCGCGGCGGTTGTCGCCTTTCTTATACAGCGTACCGACCATCACCGAGATACAGGTTTTGAACAGGCCGGACCCGAGTACGATAAACATCAGGCCGATAAAGAACAGGTTGTTGCCCATGATGGCGGACAGTGCGATCGACAGGTGGCCGAGCGCGATCAGAATCGAGCCGTACCACACCGCTTTTTGCTGGCCAAGCCAGTTATCCGCCAACCAGCCGCCCGGCAGGGCAGCCAGGTACATGCTGCCGGCGAAAATGCCGACAATCGCGGAGGCGTTTTCACGTGCCAATCCCATACCGCCGTCGTACACCGTAGCGGCCATAAACAGGATCAGTAATGGGCGAATGCCGTAAAACGAGAACCGCTCCCACATTTCGGTAAAGAACAGGGATCCGAGCGGATAAGGATGGCCGAAGAAGGTCCGGCTTTCTTGTTTATTAACAGAGGATTGCATAACGTCTTCCCAATAAAATGCGCCGCAATGATGCAGCTTATACTGTGGTATGTATGTGTATTTAAGGAAGGTGATCCACCCAATGTGGATTACCCGACAAAACCGTTGCCGCAGCGCCCGTTAACCGTGGAAAGCGCGTTAGCCTTTTTTCACTTGGCCAATGATTTACAACTGGCGTGATATTATTTAACCATTTGATAACTGGATGATGGTTTTGTCTAGTCCCTGTATCCCATTTTTTAGATGAAAAGTCGACAAACATCTCCTTTCCTGGTTTTTATGTTGGTTGGAGAGGGAATGTTATTGACAGGCGATTTATTGCGCTAAAAGTTGTTTATTTGTTTAAAAACAAATAATTATATGATTGTTTTTCTTGTGGTGAGCGTGACGAGAGGAAGTGAGGGTATCAACACGAAAAGTAGGGTAAACAGGCCGTCGACCCTTTATGAGGACAGAACTGGTGATAAATGCGGCTATTGCTCCTCTTGCAGGGTGTCTTCTCGCATTCGCCTCGGGCGACGTTGCAAACACCACCAGGAGTAAATTGCGTTGAACAGCACCACCATCGCGGTCACGCAGAAGACGGCTCGGAAGCCGTAACTGGCGGAAACCGCCGCGCCCATCAGCGGGCCGCTGACGTTGCCTATATCCCGGAATGACTGGTTATAGCTGAAGATCCGGCCTGCCACCTGATTGGTACAGTTATAGATCAGCAACGTTTGCACCGCCGGCAACAGCGCGCCATCGGCGGCACCAAGCAGGAAGCGCAACACGCCGAGCTGCCATGGGGATTGCACAAAGGCCATGGGGATCAGCAACAGCACCGACACGATCAGCATAAATACCAGAATGCGTTCCGGACCAATTCGGTCGCCCAGCTTGCCTAACCGCGGTGCGCTCATCAGCGCGGCGACGCCGGGGACTGAAGCGATAAGGCCGCTGACAAAGGCCAGGTTATGGATATTGCCGGCCAAATCGCGCACGTACAGCGTCAGAATCGGCGCAATGGAGCCTGTGGCAATTTGAATAATCATGGTGGTCACAAACAGGCTGAGGATCAGTTTGGGACTTTTCAGCGCCGCGAAAACCTGGCGAGCGTGCAGCATGTCTTTCTTCTGTACCGGGGTGAATTGCTCTTTGACGTACAGCAGCGTTAAAACAAAGCAGGCCAACAGTACGCCGGCGGTGATGTAGAACACTGGCCGTAAGCCGTACTGGTCGGCCAGCAAACCGCCGATCAACGGGCCAATCAATGCCCCGCTGACGCCGCCGGTGGACAGGGTGCCCAGCGCCCAACCGCTGCGGTTGCGCGGTACCTGGGTGGCAATCAGGGCATTGGCGTTGGGAATAAAACCGCCGAGCAGGCCCAACACTGCGCGCAACGCCAAAAACTGCCAGATATTCTGCGCCATGCCCATTAAAAGCATCACAATCGACATGCCTAGCGCCGATCGCAACAGCATCAGCTTGCGCCCGCGGCGATCGGCCAGACCGCCCCAGAATGGCGAAGCTATAGCCGAAAACAGGAAGGTGATGCTGAATACCAGCCCTGACCACATGTTCAGCGCTTCGTGGCCGGTAACGCCAAGGGTTTCCACATAGAGCGGCAGGAAGGGCATGATCAGGCTGAATGCGGCCCCGGTGAGAAAGCACCCCAGCCAGGTGACGAAAAGGTTACGTTTCCAGTTGATGGGTTCTGGTGCCGAAGCCATAAATTCCTGCTGCAAAAGGGGGAGCGCTTTGCGCGTGTGCACAGGCAATGGGGCAAAGCAAAAAAGTTAGCCTGATAAGTATGCGCTTAATTATAGGTGGCATCAATCGATGTGGCAGGGGATATTCTGAAAATGAAATAAAGTTTTAAAAATAGAATATAGACAGTATTCCGCGCTGTGCGCGCGGAAAAAAGCGTGTTTAAAGCCCGGCGAGCAGTTCAAAACCGCTGGAGGTGGTTGAGAGGGTCACGTCGGTGATCTCATAGTGAGCCACGGCGTTAAAGGGATCTTGCGCCACGATGGTCTCCAACTGTGAACGATCAATGCCTTTCACCAGGATCACTCCGCCGGTGCGCGGGTTTTTACGACCGGAGGCGATGAAGGTGCCGTCCTGGAAGTATTTTTTCAACCAGGCGATGTGCCTCTCAAGGTGGCTGTCGACTTCTTCTATCGGGCGGTGGTAGGTCAGGCTAACGATGTACATAACGGCTCCAGGATTAACGGTGAGGGCTTTACCATCCCACCGTTGCAGCCGTTTCTCAAGATCTGCGGCATAAAAAACTAACCCGCCAAACGGCGGGTCAGAAGTCAGTAGAGCGAAGGCTCGCCTTCCGGACGAGTCTTGAAGCGGCGGTGCAGCCACATGTATTGATCCGGTGCCATCAGGATCTCTTTCTCCACCACTTTGTTCATAAATGCGGCGGCTTCGAGCTCATTATCCAGCGGGAAGTTTTCCACCGCCGGCTGCATAATCAGCTCATACCCTTTAGCGTCCGGCAAGCGGCGTGGGGTAAAGGGAATAATGGCCGGTTTGCCCATTCGCACCAGCACGTAGCTGCCGGTGGTGGTGGCGGCTTTCTCTACGGCGAACAACGGGGCGAACACGCTGCTGCGCGGGCCGTAGTCGTGATCGGGGGCGTACCAGATGATGTCACCTTGTTTCAGCGCCCGGATCATGCCTTTCACGTCTTTGCGGTCCAGCATGGATTTGTTGGAGCGCATGCGGCCCCAGGTTTGCAGCCAGTCCATCAGCTTGTTGTCGTGCGGCCGATAAACGCCGATGCCCGGATTGTGAATGCCAAAGATGCGGGCACCCAGTTCGAGCGTCAGGAAATGCAGACCGATCAACAAAACGCCCTGATGGTTGTCTCGCGCTTTTTGAATGTGCTCCAGCCCGCTGACCTTGAACCACCGTTCGATACGCCAGTTCGGCCAAAACCACGCCATACCGGTTTCAAACAGCCCCATGCCGACAGATTCAAAATTCTGCACCACCAGCGCATCGCGTTCGGCCTGTGGCATATCCGGGAAACACAACACCAGGTTACGTTGGGCAATCGCCACGCGGCGCTTGAGAAAGCGCATGGAAAAGCGGCCAAGTCGCGTGCCAAGACGATAGATAATCGGGTAAGGCAGCAAGACCAATAAATAGAGCAAACCGATGCCGAACCAGGTAAGCCAGTAACGCGGATGCAGTAAAGAGCGATTAAAAGAGGGAACTTGAGTCATGTGTTCTCAGCTTAGAAGCAGTCATTTAATGATAATAACAGAGTGATAGTATGGCTTACATCCAGAAGAGGTTTGGCCGTCTATCCATTTTCTGCCGTTTATAACCGAGTATTGTGGCACTTTTATCGCACAACGTGAAAAAACACCGCATTAAAACATAATTTTTAGTGATGGATTGGGGATATTTGGCGATTAATTGGGCTAAAACGCCCTAAAGGCTAAGGTCGGTAAACCTGGAGTGCGTATAATTTCGCGCAACTATTTTAGGGGGAATCATGTTGGCTTCATGGTTGAGTGCGGGTTTATTGGTCACCGGAGCACTGTTGGGCAGCTTAGGCGCTCATCTGCAGTTTAATCCGTTGTTGTTGGTAGCGGGCATCGCCCTGTTGGCGGGGATGGTAATTTCCGGTTTTACCGAGTGCCGGGGCAGATGCTGAGCATCCACCCCAGAATCATCAGTCGTTTTTAAACAAGCCCTTCAATACGTGCGGCTCAGAACGCCAGTATTGCGGTGGCGCGCTGACCTTCTCGCCCAGTTTGGCGGCGGCGTGCCATGGCCAACGTGGGTTGTAAAGGATACCGCGCGCCAGTGCCACCATATCCGCTTGCCCGGTGGCGACAATCGCTTCCGCCTGTTCCGGCTCGGTGATTAACCCCACGGCAATGGTTGGCAGCCCGCTTTCGCGCTTGATGGTCTCGGCGAACGGTACCTGGTAATTTGGCCCCACCGGAATTTTCTGCAATGGCGAAAGGCCACCGCTGGAAACATGGATGTAGTCGCAACCCAGCTCCTTCAGCGCTTTTGCCAAGGCTACCGACTGCTGTTCATCCCAGCCCCCTTCGACCCAGTCACTGGCGGAAATACGTACGCCAAGCGCTTTATGAGCCGGAAACACGGCGCGCACCTCATTATAAATTTCCAGCAGCAGGCGCATGCGGTTTTGCAACGAGCCGCCATACCGATCGTTGCGATGGTTGGACAGCGGTGACAGGAACTGGTGCAACAGGTAGCCGTGCGCACCGTGCAGCTCAATCAGTTCAAAACCCAGTCGGTCGGCGCGTTTTGCGGCAGTAACAAACTGCGCTTTCAATTGCTCGATTTGCTCAAGGCTCATCGCCGCAGGATTGGCGTCAGCCGGTGCGAAGGGGATGTCGGAGGCCGACAGCGTCTGCCAGCCGCCGTCGGCCCTGTTCAACTGGCCCCCTCCGGCCCAGGGAACGGCACAGGATGCTTTGCGCCCGGCGTGGCCGAGCTGAATGCCCAGTGGCAGGGTAGCGTGTTTTTTTACCGCCTGTACCACTTCGGCCAGCGCCTGTTCCGTTGCGTCGTCCCACAGCCCAAGATCGCTGGGGGTGATGCGCCCTTCAGGGGCGACCGACGTGGCCTCGACAATCAACAGGCCTGCGCCGGACAATGCCAAATGGCCGAGATGCACAGTATGCCATTCGGTGGCCTTGCCGTTATCGGCGGAGTATTGGCACATCGGTGCGATCACTATACGGTTGGGCAAACTCAGTTTCCCCAGCGTAATCGGGGTAAATAGCTGACTCATGACGTCCTCCTGGTCCGTGGTAAATTGGCGATAAGCCCCCCTTAAGGCTTATCGGGATTTGTGAACAGCGTCAAGTTTCCTGCGTTGGGTATCCCCAGCGCGTTAATGCTGTTTTGAGCCCCATTTTCGGGTATTATGTGCGCCGCGCGTGGGCCTGCGGCCGGCGCGCATCCAAATCAGTCACCTCCGAAAGACAGGAAAGTACACCATGCCAGTGTTACATAACCGAATTTCTAACGAGGAACTGAAGGCGCGCATGCTGGCGGAAACCGAGCCGCGCACCACAGTTTCTTTTTATAAATACTTCACCCTCGACGATCCCAAAGCGTTTCGCGACAGCCTCTACGTCCAGTTCGACCAACTGAAGGTGTTTGGCCGCATTTACGTGGCGAAAGAGGGCATCAATGCGCAAATCAGCGTACCGCAGAACAAGTTCGAGGCGTTTAAAACCGCGTTGTTTGCCTCGCATCCGGCGCTGGATCAGGTGCGTCTGAATATCGCACTGGAAGACGACGGCAAATCCTTCTGGGTGCTGCGCCTGAAAGTGCGCGATCGCATCGTCGCCGATGGCATCGATGATGAAAGCTTCAATCCAGCGAATGTCGGTGAGTATTTACAGGCCGATCGCGTAAACCAGATGATTGACGATCCGAATACGCTGTTTGTCGATATGCGTAACCACTACGAATATGAAGTCGGCCACTTCGAAAACGCCATTGAAGTGCCTTCAGATACCTTCCGCGACCAGTTGCCGATGGCGGTCGAGATGCTGCAAGACAATAAAGACAAAAATATTGTTATGTATTGCACCGGCGGTATCCGCTGTGAAAAAGCCAGCGCTTACATGCTGCATAACGGCTTCAAAAACGTTTATCACGTGGAAGGCGGCATTATCGAGTACGCGCGCAAGGCGAAAGAGCAGGGGCTACCGCTGAAGTTCGTCGGTAAAAACTTTGTGTTCGACGAGCGTATGGGCGAGCGGATTTCTGACGATGTTATCGCGAACTGCCACCAGTGTGGCGCGCCCTGCGATACCCATACCAACTGCAAGAATGACGGCTGTCACCTGCTGTTTATTCAGTGCCCGAGCTGCGCCGCCAAATTTGAAGGTTGCTGCAGCGAGATCTGCCGCGAAGAGCTGAAGCTGCCGCGTGAAGAGCAGCGTGCACGCCGCGCCGGCCGTGAGAATGGCATCAAGATTTTCAATAAGTCGAAAGGGTTATTGCAGACCACGATGTATATTCCGGAACCGGAAGAGGATAAAGGCCCAGCCAACTGAGCCTGAACAGAAGCGCGGCAGCTTTGCCGCGCTTTTGCATTACTTCGCGCGAACGCCTTCCACGGAAATAATCAGCTCTACGTCCTGAGACGCCGGGCCGAGATCGGTGGTGATGCCGAAGTCTTTCAGCTTGATTTTACCGTTAGCTTCGAAGCCGGCACGGTAACCGCCCCAAGGGTCATTGCCTTGACCGATCAGTTTGGCGTCCAGCGTTACCGGCTTGGTCACGCCGTTCAGCGTCAGGTTACCGACAACCGCATAGCCTTCACCGTTCTTTTTCACTTCGGTAGATTCAAACTTGGCCTGCTTGTTCTTCTCCACGTTCAGGAATTCTGCGCTGCGCAGGTGTTTGTCGCGCTCAGCATGGTTGGTGTCGACGCTGGCGGTGTTGATGGTGACGCTAACCTTGTCCTTGGACGGATCTTTTTCGTCGAAGGTGAAGCCGCCGTCAAAGTCTTTGAAGGTGCCGTACAGCCAGCTGTAGCCCAGGTGCTGGATGCGGAATTCGATAAAGGCGTGCTGGCCCTGTTTGTCAATTTTGTAGTCGGCAGCCAGCGCGGAACCGGCGCTCAGCAGCAGTGCACCTGCGGTCAAGCCCAGTACGGTTTTCTTCAACATAGCAATCTCCATAAATCCAAAGGTTAATCGGCGCTGCTACCCAGCATCCGTTTCAAAGTAACATCACGATCAACGAAGTGATGTTTAAGCGCAGCCAGAGCGTGCAGTACTGACAGCACCACGACGACCCAGGCCAGGTAAAGGTGGATGGTACCCGCGGTGTCGGCCTGCTCCGCCATGCCTGTGACGGTTGCGGGGATATCGAACCAGCCGAATACGCTGATTGGCTGACCGTCGGCGGTGGAAATCAGGTAGCCGCTGATCAGGATACTGAACAGCACCACATACAGCGCCAGATGGGCCAGAATGGCACTCACACGGGTAAAGCGACCGTAGCTGGCCAGCGGTTTGGGCGGCGGCGAAACAAAACGCCAGATCACCCGGACCACCATGACGATGAACAGCAGCGTACCGATGCTTTTATGAATTTCCGGCGCCTGGTGATACCAGACATCGTAATAACCCAATGTGACCATCCACAGGCCCAGGGCGAACATGCCGTACACCGTCAGCGCAACCAACCAGTGGATCAACACTGAGATATGACCAAAGCGATTGGCGGTATTTTTCCAAAGCATGGTGTTTCCTTACTTTCCACATTTTCTGGCTGCAATAATTAAACTTTAAGAAACATAAAATCAATAATAAATTTAACTATGTTACTTCTTTAAAATATTAATCAGTGAATTTGGCCGAGATTGCGTCAGGTTAATCAGTGAAATCGTTGAAGTGAATACTTTTTCTTGCATATGTGTATTTTGTTATTAATTGAAAAATAATGATTTTATTTATTATTGTCAGCTTTTGTCATTTTACGTAAATAGCGCGAGTTGTTGTGGCGAATAAATCGCTAGTCAAGGTTGTCGATTATTTCCAGTCAATGTTCGGCAAAAAGGGATTTTATCCGTGCCACAATACCCCTGCGGCATGACATCAGAGTTTGCTAACATAAGTCATCATCGGATGACCCTCTGGGTCAGCGCAATTAACACAAAGGAAATGTCATGGGTCGAACCCTGTTGACCGATCGAAGCCTGCGTTTGGCCATTATGCTGGCGATGTTGGTGATTATCCTCGCCGGCGTCAAAGCGGCTGCGGAAGTCGTGGTGCCATTCTTGCTGGCGGTGTTTCTCTCTATGGTATTGAACCCGTTGGTGGTGCAGTTGGAACGCTGGCGGATACCGCGCGTGCTCGGTGTGACTTTACTGGTGGTGCTGGTCGTGGTGGCGTTGATGTTGTTTATCGGCATATTGGGCGCCTCGCTTAACGAATTTGCCCGTTCGCTCCCCCAGTACCGCGGCATGATGATGGAAAAATTGAGTGAGCTGCAGCATTACGCCGATCGCCTCAACATCACCATCTCCCCCGAAGCGATGCTGCAGTATGTTGACCCCAGCTCGGCGATTAATTTGATCACCCGCCTGTTAAGCCGTTTCTCGGGCGCCATGACCAATATTTTTCTGCTGCTGATGACCGTGGTATTTATGCTGTTTGAAGTGCAGCTGTTGCCTTACAAACTGCAGCAGGCACTGGATAAACCCAGCGAAGGCATCGCCAATATTCGGCGTGCGTTGGACGGCGTCACTCGTTATCTGGTGATCAAAACGGCGATCAGCCTGGCAACCGGCGTTATCGTCTGGGGATTTTTAGCTGCGGTCGACGTGCGCTTTGCTTTTATTTGGGGGCTGCTGGCGTTTTTGCTGAATTATATTCCCAACATCGGCTCGGTGATCGCTGCGGTTCCTCCCCTGATCCAGGCGCTGTTGTTTAACGGCTTCGGTGATGCGCTGGTGGTGGCCGCAGGCTTTATCGCCATCAATCTGGTGATTGGCAACATGCTGGAGCCGCGTGTCATGGGGCGGGGACTTGGGTTATCGACGCTGGTGGTCTTCCTGTCGTTGATCTTCTGGGGCTGGCTGATGGGGCCGGTGGGGATGCTACTGTCGGTGCCGCTGACCATTATTACCCGCATTGCCCTGGAGACCACCGAAGGGGGGCATAAATTGGCGGTTATTCTCGGCGATGGTCAGCCAGGCAAACCGGTTACTCCGGAGTAAAGAAGATTTTCCCCTGAGTTTTGCTGTCGGCGGCGTGTTGCAGCGCCTGTTTATATTGCCGCAACGGATAAATAGCCGCCGGACTTTGCAACACCAACTGGCCGCGTCTCATCAGATGGAACAGCTGTTGGAATGCGGCCTGCCACTGCACCGGCGTTGCCTGAGCATTCCATTTACGCAGGTGAAACAAAGAGGTTCGAAGCCTGAGTTGGCGAGCAAGATACTGCCAGTCCACCTGCCGGTTGCCGAGCAACCCCAGGGCGACAAAATCACCGGCCACGCTGACCGAAAGTGCCAGATGCAAGCCGTCTTCACCGCCGACGCAGTCGATAGCGGCACGCGCCGCATGGCCCGTGAGCTGTTGCAGCCGGTATTGTTGCAGTAATTGTCCTTCCACAACCCGCCAGGCACCGGCATTCAACAGCGCCTGGCGATGGGCGGCATTACGTACTACAACCACCAACCTGATACCGCGCAAAACCGCCAACTGACAAAACAGCAGGCTGATCGCCGAACCGCCGCCGTTAATCATCAGGATGTCCCCCGCGTTTAGCGGCAGCCATTGTGTCAGCAAGACCCAGCAGGTCAGCGGATTAATGTAGATTTGCGCCGCACTGGCGTCGTCGATGTCGTCCGGTACCCAAATGGTTTTGGCGCTATCGATCGTGACAAAGCTTTGCCAACTGCCATCGCCCATGACTGTCAGCACGCGCCTGTCGGTAGGTTGACCGCGAGGATCAATCGCGACCCCAACCCCTTCGTAGCCAGGAACCTGAGGCAGGAGAGTACGGTGCGCATACTGGCCATAGATTGGGATCAAATCCGATGGATTTATCGGTGCGTAGCGCATCTGCAGTAGCAGTTGATCGGGCTGCAGCGCTGGAATGACGGCGTCTTCCAGGGCAATCACCTGTTCCGGCGAACCGAATCGGCTAAAGCGCAAACGGGAAAAAGTCTGCGGCATGGGGTTAAGGCATAAAGAAGAAATAGACGTCCAGCGCCAACAGCACCAGCCACAGGCAGATATACAGCACCAGATGTTCGCGGACGTTGTTGACGATCGCCGACAGTATTTTGTTTAGCATTCTCAGCAGCCAAAAGATAAGGACTGGCAGATTATAGTATTTTTGCTGCCAGCGTTAATACTGCCGAGAAGGCAAAGTCGGGTCTCGGGGGGATCTTGGTGTGAAAACGGCCTGCTTTGCAGCAGGCTTCGGTTATACCGCCATCAACGAAGGTGACATAGCGCTGACGGGAACGCTCGGCGGATAAAAATAGCGCAGCACGTTATACAGCGAATAAAATTCGAGCCGATTACGGGCGTTGATTTTCTCTGTGATGTGGCGCTTGTGCACATAAACGGTGTGCGAGCTGATTTGCAGCTTTTTTGCGATACGGTAATTGGGCATTTCCGCCATCCAGTGTTTCATCACCGTCAGCTCCTGCGGGCTGAACAGAGAGTGCTCCACGCTGCAATCCATCAGTGAGACCGGCTTTTCACGCATCATGCGCAGGGTTACGGGTAATGTGGCTTTGTTGAACAGGAAAGCGTGGTCAGCGATGCGCATCGGCGTTTCGCTGTAAGGGTACGGCGTGTCCAGATAAATAAACAGCAGTGCGGATGGGGTGGCCTCGATAAAAGCCTGCAGTTGAGCATCATCCTCACTGTAACGACAGTGTTTGGTCAGGTTGACCAGGATATGGCTTGGGCGGTAGTGATCCAGTAGCGGAGTGGCTTGTTCCAGGCTGTGGCAACATTTTACCTGGCTGAAAACATTGTCCGTAAAATAGTTATCGATACCGACCCGGGTGAAGCAGCATTCGTCCACGACAAGCAGTTTCATGGTGACGTCCTTGTTGAGCGAGAAATTACCAGGGGCATATCAGCTGTAAAATAGAACTTACACCACGGGGGATCAATTCGGAAATCCGGATACTTGCGCCAGAAATTTCCGTTGAAATATTATTCCCAATATATTTCAAATTGATACGCTGAATTCAGCGTGTAACTGCGGGACATAACCGCCTCCAGGCGTGTTGGCGGAGGCGATTATGTCCATGGAGGAGGGTTATTTGAAGCGTTTGAGCGTAAAGGCAGAGATATCTACCGGTAAGGTTTTATCCTCGGCAAACAGGGCGGCGATCTCGCCCAGCACGCTGGCAAACTTGAAACCATGCCCGCTCAGGCCGCTGATGACCATCAAGCGATCGCAGTCCGGCAGGGTATCAATAATGAAATCTTCATCTGGACTCATATCATAGCTGCATGCTTCACCGTGTAAACATACCCCTACACCCGGCAAAAATTGGCGTAAAAAGTGAAACACCTCGGTTCCGTCACTGGTGAAACTGCCAAAAGGCTTGCGTTGATCCGGCGTTTCCATCGGTTGCCCGCCATCGTGCTTGCCGATTTTCAGCCCGTCGTTATCGGCAGGGAAGCCGTAATAATGGCTGCCGTCCTGGGCTTCGGCGGTGAACGCCGGGAAACGGTTGTTGATGCTGTAGCGGCCATCGGCCTGATGCCAGGAAAATACTTTGCGCAGCGGCGAAATCGGCAATTGCGGCAGCAAAGCTTTGACCCAGGTACCGGTGGTGACCACGGCCTTGCGGCCTTGAAAACGACCTTCGGAGGTGACCACTTCGACACCCCCCTCGACAGGTTGCACCCCCGTTACCGGGCAATTGAACAGTTGGCTGCAACCGGCTTCTTTGGCAAGTTTGATCAGGCTGGCGACCGCCTTTTCAGAACGCAGGAACCCGGCGTCAGGTTCAAACACGCCAACGTAACCTTCCGGAGCATTGAATTCCGGCCAGCGTTGGTTAATCTGTTCTGCGCTCAGATTTTGTGTATTAAGACGGAATTTCTTCGTGCTGTTTTGCGCATTGCGGATGAATTCAGACTGCTCCGGTCCCATATTCAGCACGCCGCAGTCCTGAAACAGCTCTTCGCCGGTTTGTTTTATCAACGCATTCCATAAGGCCTGGGCGCGGAGAATGAGCGGGACATATTTTTCGCCTTCGCCATAGGCATGGCGGATGATGCGGGTATCACCGTGGTGGCTGCCGTTACGGTGTGGGGGCATGGCGCTGTCTATCATTAACACTTTCAAGCCGGCCCGGGTCGCATAGTAGCCTGCCGCTGCACCTACCGAACCGCTGCCCACAACAATTAAGTCATATTCCACGTGCCGTAACCTCTCTGTTATACGTTTCTTATTTCGTTATGATAAAAGGTTGAGCGCCGCAATGCACCCGTTGCGCTGCCCGTGGGCAAAGAAAAAGGCGCCAGAGAAAATCGCTGGCGCCTTAGGTTTTTTGGTGCGGTGAATTAGTGTTTTCTACGATCAAGGTCCTGGTAATCCGTTGCTTCAATCTTGGCGATGCCGGCTTCTAAGATATTGATTAATTGACGTGCGACATCTGTGGTTAGCCAAAGCGTTCTGTCTACTTGGGCGTCTTCGGGCGTCTGGTCTAGTGAAGACAGGTAATGAAGGCGTATCATCATGGCGTCATAAGCGTCGACAGTACTGATATCCCAACCAACAAGCGGGTGCGTCTGAATTACTTCATCATTTCTGTCCATAAAGACCCCTTATTGAGTAGTAACTACCGTGAGTGACTAACGAGGATCAATGCGGCCCATCATCATGTGAGCCATTACAGTATACGCATCTGGTATCACTGGTGGAGCTTTTCCCTGCTTATTTTTTAAAATAAATATTTATATTGGACGATTATTCTGCAGCGTGACTTGCCAATGCGTACCGGACGGGTATCTCGTCGTCATTCAACTTCAGAAGGGGGTGGGGCGGCGTGCAGCCGTTTTTCCAGCTCGGTGGCCAAATGGGCAAAGTGCTTTTGCGTTTCGGCGTCACGATTTTGATTCTGCGATTCCAGCTTCAGGCTGTGAATCAATAGCTGATTGGCTTTGTCATCCAAACCAAAGGCCAGGTAGGAAAATGCCACTTCAAGTACGCTCAGGCGTCGTTTTTGATCGGCAATCAGCGCCAGCAGTTCGCCAAAGGTCATCGCTTCTTCGGTTTTAACCTTGTCCGGGGCCATGTCAAAGATCTCCTGTTAAAGCATTCAGTACAGACCAGATAAGGCTTTTCTTCCAGCAGAAATTTAAGCGCGGTGCCGGGCTTCAGATACAAAAAAGCCGGAGAGCGACCCCCGGCAAAAACTACCTTGCAGTATTATTCTGCGCTAAACCAATCGTCGGCGCTCTCCCAGGTTTCCTGGAGAATCTCCTCGATCAGGTCTTTATCTGTTTTCAGGCCGCCCAGTACTGAAAGCCCGTTAGAACCGGCATAACGCACCTGAACCACGGCATCTGGAAATTGGCGGTTTACCCGTTTACCCAGCTCGCCAGTCAGCGCTTCAATGGCGCCTGCCGGTAGCGGTTTGGTTTTATCTATAGTGACTTCAACACGCATAATTGCCCCCGAAGCGATTTACTGGATATTTATACAGTTAACCGTGTGCGGGAGCAATAGGCTGCGTTAAAAAAGAAGATTATGCTTTCACTGACCACTTCAACGTCTCTCCGGCCAGGAAAGGCACCACCGTTTCGCTGCCCATGGCGATCTCTTCCGCCTGAGTGGTTGGCACGCGCTGCAGTTCGATGAAATCGGTATTGACCGGCAAACCATAAAAGCCTGGCCCGTTGAGGGAACAGAAAGCTTCCAGGTGCTCTAGTGCGCCCAGTTCCTCGAACACGCTGGCATAGGCCGGAATAGCGTTAGGCGCATTGAATACGCCAGCGCAGCCGCAGCTCGATTCCTTACGGTGTTTGGCATGAGGGGCGGAGTCGGTACCGAGGAAGAAACGATCCGAACCGCTGGCAACGGCTTTGCGCAGCGCATCCTGGTGAATATTACGCTTGAGGATCGGCAGGCAGAACAGGTGCGGACGAATGCCACCCACCAGCATGTGGTTGCGGTTAAACATCAGATGCTGCGGGGTGATTGTCGCGCCAAGGAATCGATTGCCTTCTTGCACGTACTGCGCCGCTTCTTTGGTGGTGATGTGCTCGAAGACAATTTTCAACTCCGGGAACTGGCGACGAATGGGCTCCATAACCTGATCAATAAAGCGAGCCTCGCGATCGAAAATATCGACGGCGGCATCGGTCACCTCACCGTGAATCAGCAGCGGCATGCCGATTTTTTGCATTTGCTCAAACAGCGGGTAAATGGCCTTCACATCGCTGACGCCATGGCTGGAGTTGGTCGTGGCATTGGCAGGATAGAGCTTGGCCGCAGTGAAAACGCCTTGCTCAAACCCATTAACCAGTTCTGCAGCGGCCAGTGAATTGGTCAGGTAGCAGGTCATCAGCGGGGTAAAGTTGTGCCCCTGAGGGACTGCTGCCAGAATGCGATCGCGATACGCTCGGGCGGCTTCTACGGTAGTAATTGGCGGAGCCAGGTTCGGCATCACAATCGCCCGGCCGAACACCTGACTGGTATAGGGCAAAACCGTTTTCAGCATATCATCGTCACGCAGATGAATATGCCAGTCGTCAGGGCGGCGGATTTTCAGGGCTTGAGGCTGTGCGGTCATGGTACAAGGCTCCGGCGGTTAGATACGGGTCTGAGTAAAAGCGAATAATGGGGGCTTATTCACGCCGGGGTACAAGGATAAGCGGAAAGCGCCCGCGATGCATCTGTTTGTTCACGGCAAGTTGAAATCAATGGGTTATCGGGTGCATAGTGGCAGGGATTTTAATGATCCCCGCGTCATCACTGTCGGGTTATCAACAATCACATTGGAATGGGAGAATAAAATGGAAGTGCGAGTTATTGCCACCCTGCAGGCTAAACCTGAGTTTGTTTCGGCCGTCAGCGATGCGGTGCATGAGATTATCGATCCAAGCCGTCAGGAACTGGGCAATCTGCAATATGATCTGCACCGCGACCTCGAAAAACCAGGCACCTTCGTGTTCTTTGAACGCTGGGCAAGCGCTGAGGCGCTGGAAAAACACAACGCTACCGAGCATTTTAAGCAGTTTGTTGCCAACATTGACGGCAAGCTGGATTTGCTGGATATCAAGCAATTGAAGAAAATTGCCTGAATTTATTTTTGGGCAATAAAAAACCCGCCGGATGGCGGGTTTTTTTATCGAAGCAGATTAACTTATTCGTTAACCGGCTGCGGTTTGGTTGCCGGTGCGGTCGCTTGATTTACTGCCGCATGGCCACCGGCTGAGCCTTTACCTTCGAAGGCGAAGGAAGGGCGCTGCCAATCGCTGTGTTGCTGCTGCTCCGGCACATAGTCCGGTGCAGGGGCCTTGGTCATTGGCGCCGTAGCGATATGCTTGTACAGCGTATCAGCCTGTACCGGTGCGGGTTGCTGTTGCACTGCCGGCGCTTGTTTTTCAACAACGGCCGGCGCTACAGTTTCCTGAACCGGGGCAGTTTCAACCACAGGTGCAACAGGCTCGATGACGGCTTCTGCCACGGTTGCCGTTTCTTCCACCACCGATACCGGCGCTGCTTCTGCCACTGGAGTTTCTTCAACCTCAGGAGCAGTTTCAACAGCGGGTACAGCTTCAACGGCTGGAGTTTCTTCGACCACGGCGGCTGCTTCAACCACTGCAGTTTCTTCAACCGCTGGTGTTTCAGCTGCTACCGGAGTGTCTTCAGCCTGAGCAGCGATGATTGGCTCAGCGGTTTCAATAACCGGTTGGGCTTCTTCAACCGCTTCAGCCGCGACTGCCACAACTTCCGGCTGGTTAACCGGGGCGATGGCCTGTTCAGCAACCGCGGCAACCACTGGAGCGGCCACGCTGACGGCTTCTGGTGCCATGACGTTATCGGCAGCGATTTCACTAGCTTCGGCCTGAACTTCAGCTTCTTCAATCACTTGCGCAGTTTGTGTGACAGGGTAACTCACCCAGACCTTGCCTGACGCCATCTCTGGTGAAGCAAAAGCGCCCGCCAGTGGCATTGGCGACTGAGTTGGGTAACGCTCGTCACGGTAACGACGACGACGCTGACCGCTAACGCGCAGGTGACGTGGAGAACGACGTGAGCGGCGTGGCATGCCGTTTTCGCCATTAGCGCGGTTGTCACCTTGTGCATCGTCTTCAGCCTGTGCTTCAACGGTTTCCGGCAGCAGTTTAACGCTGTCTTCAGCCTGAGCAGGTTTCGCGTCCTGAGCTTTCGCTACAGGCGTTTTAGGTGCCAGCAATTCTTCCGCTGCGCGATGCAGTTCTTCTTCTGCAGACAGCACACGAACCTTCTGCGACAGAGGACGACGTTGACGACGTTGCATATTCTGCATCTGACGTTCTTCGTGATCTTCATCGCTGGCGGTATTGGCAGTAGCAGCCTCAGTGCTTTCCAGTGCGGCGACTTCCTGCTGAGCCTGACGCTTTTCTTCCTGACGACGGCGTTGGCGTTCGGCACGCTGTTCACGGCGCTGTTGCTGCTCTTCGCGCTGTGCCTTGGTGGCTTCTTCAGACTGTGGCTCATCGGTAACTGCAGCGGTAGTTTGCTGCGCATTGCGACGGTTGCGGCGCTGCTCGTCACGCACTTCGCGTGTTTCACGGCCTTCGCGGTTATCGCGTGGTTCACGATTTTCACGCGGCTCACGATTATCACGATCGCGGTTATCACGGCCTTCACCGCGCTCTTTGCGTTCTCCGCGTTCTGGACGATCGCTACGTTCTCCGCGTTCACCGCGGTCTTTACGACCGGTACCCTGACGGCGTTGACCACGACGATCCTGGCGACGGTTTTCACCGTTGCTTTCGGTTTTAGGCGCTTCGACGACAGGTTTGGCTTCGACAGCCGGTTGTTCTTCACCGGCAAACAGCGCTTTCAGACCACCGAACAGACGGCCCAACAGGCCCGGTTTGGCAGCGGCTGGTGCAGCTTGTTTGGTTACTGGTGCTGCAACAGCGGCCTGAGTAACAACGGCTTCTTCAGCCGGTGGTGGTGCATCGGCGGCCAGAGAGAACGAGGCCAGAGCCGGCTGTTCCGGGCGTTTGCGCTCCATCGGCGCATCTTCCAACGGCTGAGCCATCTCTTCTTCGTGCAGTTTCGGCAACAGGTAGCTCAGGGTTGGTGTTTCTTCACCCTTACGTACGCGCAGCACAGAGTAGTGCGGGGTTTGCATCTGATCGTTCGGCACGATGATCGCTTTCACGCCACCCTGACGTTTCTCGATCGCGCTCACCGATTCACGTTTTTCGTTCAGCAGGTAAGAAGCCACCTGGACCGGCACGATAGCGTGAACTTCCTTGGTGTTTTCTTTCAGCGCTTCTTCTTCGATCAAACGAAGAATGGACAGCGCCAGAGATTCGTTATCACGGATGGTGCCGGTGCCGTTACAGCGCGGGCAAACGTGATGGCTGGATTCACCCAGTGACGGGCTGAGGCGCTGACGCGACATCTCAAGCAGACCGAAACGGGAAATGCGGCCGATCTGGATACGCGCACGGTCTTGACGCACGGCATCGCGCAGGCGGTTTTCCACTTCGCGCTGGTGGCGAACCGGGGTCATATCGATAAAGTCGATAACGATCAGACCGCCGAGGTCACGCAGGCGCAACTGGCGAGCGATCTCGTCTGCCGCTTCCAGATTGGTATTGAACGCAGTTTCTTCGATATCGCCGCCGCGGGTTGCACGCGCGGAGTTGATGTCGATAGCGGTCAGCGCTTCGGTAGAGTCGATAACGATCGAACCGCCGGAAGGCAGGCGAACTTCACGCTGGAAGGCGGATTCGATTTGAGATTCGATTTGGTAGTGGCTGAACAGGGGGATTTCACCGCTGTACAGTTTGATTTTGCTGCTGAAATCCGGACGGCCCAGGGCAGCGATGTGCTCTTTGGCCAGATCGAGAACTTTTGGATTGTCGATCAGGATTTCGCCGATGTCCGGGCGCAGATAGTCGCGGAATGCACGTACGATGACGTTGCTTTCCTGATGGATCAGGAAGGGCGCAGCGCGGCCTTCAGCGGCTTTTTTAATCGCTTCCCAGTGCTTCAGGCGGAAAGAGAGATCCCACTGCAATGCATCGGCTGATTTGCCAACGCCTGCGGTACGAACAATCAGGCCCATGCCATCTGGGAGTTGCAGAGAAGAAAGCGCTTCTTTCAATTCAGTGCGGTCATCACCTTCGATGCGGCGTGAAATACCACCGGCACGTGGGTTGTTCGGCATCAGAACCAAATAACTGCCGGCCAGGCTGATGAAGGTGGTCAAGGCGGCGCCTTTGTTGCCACGTTCTTCTTTATCAACCTGAACGATCACTTCCTGGCCTTCGCGCAGCACATCTTTGATGTTCGGGCGACCATGGGAGGAGTAGTTACTTGGGAAGTATTCGCGAGCGATTTCTTTAAGAGGGAGGAAACCATGTCGTTCGGCGCCGTAATCTACGAACGCTGCTTCAAGACTTGGTTCTATACGAGTGATTTTGCCTTTGTAAATATTCGCTTTTTTCTGTTCATGACCCGGACTTTCAATATCCAAATCATACAGCCGCTGTCCATCTACGAGGGCAACACGCAACTCTTCCTGCTGAGTTGCGTTAATCAACATTCTTTTCATCTTAACTTACTCGTTATTTTTACATTATCGACAAAGCTGCGGGCAAAATAACCTCATGGCCGGATTAAAACCGAAAACCCCGTGTCTTCTCGCAAAGCCGTCAACCTCACGGTTGTCGCCTGCATAGGGGCGCATTATCTCGGTAAGCCTGTATTTCTTTGTGAAAAACAGCACTTTTACTAGGGGAATAGCCTCTGATTTACGTCGACAGATCTGATTCCATTTGCCGGCCAAGCTGCAACCCGCAGCCCGCTAATTGTTTGATTTCACATTACGTCTTACGCCATTGCTGCGTTTTTGCGCCATCAGACAAATTTTATAATTCCACCGTTTTCCCTGTTTAACGAGAATCAACGTGGAAAGTAAACGCATTATTCCACTGCTGATACTGTTATAGCAAGGTGACTTTTCCTTAACTGCGGAAGAAATCGCAAACGTTCAAACCGGCTTGCTGCCTTATTGTCCGCTAGGGTTTCTCCTGCAGTCAGAGAGACAGTTAAGCACAGAAAAAGAAGTGGCGCTATTTACGCGCTCTATTTAGAATCCCGCTCCATGAAAACGAACATTCCTGCAGTACAATTAATCACGATTTCTGACGACGAAGCCGGTCAGCGAATCGACAACTTTCTGCTTGCTCGCCTGAAAGGCGTGCCGAAGAGCATGATTTACCGCATCGTACGCAAAGGCGAGGTACGGGTTAATAAAGGGCGCATCAAGGCTGAATACAAGCTGGCTGCCGGTGACGTGGTGCGCGTACCGCCGGTCCGCGTTGCCGAGCGTGAAGACGCGCCGGTTTCCGCCAAGCTGGACAAAGTGGCAGCACTGGCCGATTGCATTTTGTATGAAGACGATCATTTGCTGCTGCTGAACAAGCCTTCAGGCACCGCGGTGCACGGTGGCAGCGGCCTGAGCTTTGGCGTGATTGAAGGCCTGCGCGCGCTGCGCCCGGAAGCCCGTTTCCTGGAACTGGTGCACCGGCTGGATCGCGATACTTCCGGCGTGTTGCTGGTGGCGAAAAAGCGTTCTGCACTGCGTTCGCTGCATGAGCAATTGCGGCTGAAAGGCATGCAGAAGGATTATCTGGCGCTGGTACGTGGCCAATGGCAGTCGCATTGCAAAGCCGTACAGGCCCCGTTGCTGAAAAACATTCTGCAAAGTGGCGAACGTATCGTGCGCGTCAACAGCGAAGGCAAGCCGTCGGAAACCCGCTTCAAGGTAGAGGAGCGCTTTGAACACGCCACGTTGGTCAAGGCCAGCCCGATTACCGGACGCACCCACCAGATCCGCGTTCACACCTTGCACGCAGGGCACCCGATAGCCTTCGACGACCGCTATGGCGATCGGGAATTCGATCGCCAGTTGGCAGGTACCGGGCTCAAACGCCTGTTCTTGCATGCCGCGGCACTGCGGTTCGAACACCCGGGCACCGGCGAAACCCTGCGTATCGAAGCGCCGATGGACCAGGAGTTGCGCCACTGCCTGCAGGTATTGCGCAAGCAGGCCAAAGGCCAGTAAGTAAAACTATTTTATACCAGCGGGTTGATGCCTTCAGCCCGCAGCATCTCCAGCAGGGCTATCAGCGGCAGACCGATCAACGCGTTCGGATCTCGCCCCTCCAGTTTATCGAACAACGCAATGCCCAGACCTTCACTTTTAAAACTTCCCGCGCAGTTGAGCGGCTGTTCAAGACGCACATAAGCGCTGATTTCTGCGTCGCTCAGCGCACGGAAATGCACATGGAAAGGTTCGCAAAGCGCCTGCAGATGTTGGCTACGGCTGTTGTACAGCGCCAGACCGGTATAAAACGTCACCCTTTGGCCACTGGCCTGGCGCAATTGCGCGCAGGCGTTCTCTTCGGTATGCGGTTTTCCGGTTATTTTACCGTCGATCACGCAGACCTGGTCGGAACCGATAATCAAATGATCGGGATAGGCGATGGCCAATGCCTGGGCTTTCGCCGTCGCCAGCCGCAAGACCAGCGCTTCGGCAGTTTCCCCGGCCTGCGGGGTTTCATCGACCTGCGGCGCGTCACAGGTAAAAGGCAGATGCAGTTTTTCCAACAGCATCTGGCGGTAGGTCGAGGTGGAGGCGAGGAGCAGTCTCTGCATAATTTTTTTCGTAAACCGTAGCGTAAATAGAGAGGGCATTTTAAACTGTCCGCCGCTGAGGAAGCGAATATTGGTGAAAGGTGCCGTTTTACGGCCTTTTTCTTTGACTCTAAGTCGTTACAAAGTTAATATGCGCGCCCTATGCAAAAGGTAAAATTACCCTTGACCATTGATGCGGTACGTACCGCTCAGAAACGCCTGGACTATGTTGGTTCCTATGCGCCTGAGCAGGTTACACGTGTTGCTGCCTCTGTGGTCAGTGTGGACAGTGATGTTGAGGTCTCGTTATCTTTCGATATTGATAACCAGCGCCTCGCGGTGATAACAGGGCATGCGGACGTCCAGGTAATGCTGATGTGCCAACGCTGCGGAGTCCCGTTTGAACACCATGTTCACACAACATATTGTTTTAGCCCGGTCGTCAATGATGAGCAGGCTGAGGCATTACCGGGAGCGTACGAGCCGATCGAAGTCGATGAGTTTGGCGAAGTCGATCTGCTGGCAATGATTGAAGACGAAATTATTCTTTCACTGCCTGTCGTCCCGGTACATGAATCTGAACACTGTGAAGTGTCCGAAGCGGACATGGTCTTTGGCAAACTGCCTCCAGAGGCGGAGAAACCAAACCCATTTGCCGTATTAGCCAGTTTAAAGCGTAAGTAATTAAGGAGTAAGGTCCATGGCCGTACAACAAAATAAACCAACCCGTTCCAAACGTGGCATGCGTCGTTCACACGATGCTCTGACCACCACCACTTTGTCTGTTGATGCGACTTCTGGTGAAACTCATCGTCGTCACCACATCACTGCCGACGGTTTCTACCGCGGTCGCAAGGTTATCGGCTAAGTAGCGGTACCTTGACTCGTCTAACCCTGGCGTTAGATGCAATGGGCGGGGACTTCGGTCCCTGCGTCACAGTGCCTGCTTCATTGCAGGCACTGGCCTCTAATTTACAGCTTCATCTTCTGCTGGTCGGCAATCCCGACACCCTCTCTCCTTTACTTGCCAAAGCCGATCCGGTTCTTCTGGAACGTTTGCAAGTCGTGCCCGCTGAATCTGTGATTGCCGGCGACGCCAAACCCTCACAAGCGATTCGTGCCAGCCGTGGCACTTCCATGCGTATTGCGCTGGAACTGACCAAAAACGGTGATGCGCAGGGCTGTGTCAGCGCGGGCAATACCGGCGCGCTGATGGGGTTGGCGAAAATGCTGATCAAGCCGCTGGACGGTATTGAACGTCCGGCGCTGATGACGGTGATCCCGAATCAGCTGGGCGGTAAAACCGTGGTGCTGGATCTGGGCGCCAATGTCGAATGCGACAGCACCATGCTGGTGCAGTTTGCGGTGATGGGCGCGGTGATGGCCGAAGAGGTGGTGGGGATTGCGCAACCTCGCGTGGCGCTGCTGAATATTGGTGAAGAAGAAACCAAAGGTCTGGATAATATCCGCGAAGCGGCTGCCGTGCTAAAAAATACACCGGCAATCAACTATATTGGTTACCTGGAAGGCAACGATCTTCTCACCGGGAAAACCGATGTGATGGTCTGCGACGGCTTTGTGGGTAACGTCACCCTGAAAACCATGGAAGGGGTGGTAAGAGTATTTTTATCGCTGCTGAAATCATCCGGAGACGGTGGCAAGCAGGCGTGGTGGTTAAAATTGTTGGGCCGTTGGTTGCAAAAACGGGTGGTAAAGCGGTTCGGCCACCTGAACCCCGACCAGTATAATGGCGCATGTCTGTTAGGATTGCGCAGCACCGTAATCAAGAGCCACGGCGCTGCGAACCCGCACGCGTTTGCAGTTGCAATCGAACAGGCTGTGCAGGCGGTGCAGCGGCAAGTCCCTGACAGGATTGCTGCGCGCCTTGAAGCTGTATTACCTAAGAGTGACTGATCGTACATGTATACAAAGATTCTCGGTACGGGGAGTTATTTACCCGTACAAGTGCGCACCAACGCTGACCTTGAAAAAATGGTGGATACCTCTGACGAGTGGATCGTCACGCGTACCGGTATCCGTGAACGCCGTCTCGCTGCTGCTGATGAAACCGTGGCGACGATGGGCTTCCATGCTGCTGAAAAAGCGCTGGAAATGGCAGGTGTGGCTAAAGAAGATATCGGGCTGATCGTTGTGGCTACCACCACTTCGAGCCACGCATTCCCAAGTTCTGCCTGCCAGGTGCAGCAGTTGCTGGGGATTAAAGATTGTGCGGCTTTCGATTTGGCGGCTGCCTGTGCCGGTTTCACTTACGCGTTGAGCGTTGCCGATCAGTACGTTAAGAACGGCGCGGTGAAACGTGCCCTGGTGATTGGTGCCGACGTGCTGTCCCGCACGCTGGATCCTGAAGATCGCGGCACCATCATTCTGTTTGGTGATGGCGCGGGCGCAGTGGTGTTGGGCGCTTCTGAAGAGCCGGGCATTCTGTCGACTCACCTGCATGCGGACGGCACCTACGGCGGTCTGCTGACCTTGCCGTTCAAGGATCGTCAGGATCAGGACAAGCCGGCCTATGTCACCATGGCGGGCAATGAAGTCTTCAAGGTTGCGGTTACCGAACTGGCTCACATCGTTGACGAAACGCTGCAGGCCAATAATCTGGACCGCAGCCAGCTGGATTGGCTGGTGCCGCACCAGGCCAATCTGCGCATTATCAGCGCAACGGCGAAAAAACTGGGTATGGGGATGGATAAAGTGGTGGTGACGCTCGATCGTCACGGTAACACCTCTGCCGCCTCGGTCCCCGCAGCGCTCGATGAAGCGGTGCGCGATGGGCGGATCCAACGCGGCCAACTGGTGCTGCTGGAAGCCTTCGGCGGCGGCTTTACCTGGGGCTCGGCGCTGGTTCGCTTCTGATTAACAGGAAGAAAAAATGACGCAATTTGCTTTTGTTTTCCCAGGCCAGGGCTCACAGTCCCTGGGCATGCTGGCCGATTTGGCCGCTCAATATCCGATCGTTGAAGCGACTTTCAGCGAAGCTTCTTCCGTGCTGGGTTACGACCTGTGGCAACTGGTTCAGCAAGGGCCAGCGGAAGAACTGAACAAAACCTGGCAGACGCAACCGGCATTGCTGGCTGCTTCCGTAGCGATCTTCCGCGTCTGGCAGCAGCAGGGCGGCAAAATGCCTGCCATCATGGCCGGCCACAGCCTGGGTGAATACTCGGCTTTGGTCTGTGCGGGCGTGCTGGATTTCCAAGCGGCAATCCGCCTGGTTGAGCTGCGCGGCAAACTGATGCAGGAAGCGGTGCCGGAAGGCACTGGCGCGATGTCCGCCATCATTGGTCTGGACAACGCGGCTATCGCCAAAGCTTGTGAAGAGTCAGCCCAAGGGCAGGTCGTTTCTCCGGTGAACTTCAATTCCCCGGGCCAGGTGGTGATTGCCGGCAATAAAGAAGCGGTTGAGCGTGCAGGCGCAGCCTGTAAAGCTGCCGGCGCCAAGCGCGCGCTGCCGTTGCCGGTGAGCGTGCCTTCGCACTGCGCACTGATGAAGCCGGCTGCAGATAAACTGGCCGTGGCGTTGCAAGACATCACCTTCAGCGCACCGCAGGTGCCGGTGGTGAATAACGTTGACGTCCGTGCTGAAAGCGATCCAGAAGCGATCCGCAGCGCGCTGGTGCGTCAGTTGTACAGCCCGGTACGTTGGACCGAGAGCGTTGAGTTTATGGCAGCACAGGGCGTTACGTCGCTGCTAGAGGTTGGTCCGGGCAAGGTTCTGACCGGTCTGACTAAACGTATTGTTGATACCCTGACGGCGGCGGCGGTGAATGACGCTGCCAGCCTGACAGCGGCGCTTGAACAATAAAGAGGAAAACAATGAGCTTCGAAGGTAAAGTTGTTCTGGTCACCGGCGCGAGCCGGGGTATTGGCCGGGCTATTGCAGAAACGTTTGTGGCACGCGGCGCAAAAGTGATCGGCACCGCCACCAGTGAAAGCGGCGCTGAGGCTATCAGCAGCTATCTGGGTGCGAACGGCAAAGGGTTTGCATTGAACGTGGTCGATGCTCAATCTATCGACAGCGTTCTGGCATCTATTCGTGCTGAATTTGGCGAAATCGACATTTTAGTGAATAATGCCGGCATTACGCGTGATAACCTCCTGATGCGTATGAAGGACGACGAGTGGCAGGATATCCTGAACACCAATCTGACTTCCGTATTCCGTCTGTCAAAAGCGGTAATGCGAGCTATGATGAAAAAGCGGTTTGGCCGGATCATCACCATCGGTTCCGTCGTCGGTACCATGGGGAACGCAGGGCAGGCTAATTACGCGGCGGCTAAAGCCGGTCTGATTGGCTTTAGTAAGTCTTTGGCACGTGAAGTTGCTTCGCGTGGCATTACGGTCAACGTCGTGGCACCTGGCTTTATTGAGACGGACATGACACGGGCGTTGACAGATGATCAACGCGCAGGCATTTTGTCATCAGTTCCAGCCAATCGGCTGGGGGATGCTAAAGAAATTGCCAGCGCTGTTGCATTTTTAGCCTCTGATGAGGCTGGCTACATCACCGGTGAAACGTTACATGTCAATGGCGGCATGTACATGATTTAAAAAATGCGAAAACTATTTGCGTTATTTGGGGTAAAAACCGCAAAATAGCGTAAAATCGTGGTTTGACCAGCCGGGATTTAGTTGCATCTTTTTCAACATTTTATACACTACGAAAACCATCGCGAAAGCGAGTTTTGATAGGAAATTTAAGAGTATGAGCACTATCGAAGAACGCGTTAAGAAAATCATTGTTGAGCAGTTGGGTGTTAAACAGGAAGAAGTTTTAAATAACGCTTCTTTCGTTGAAGATCTGGGTGCTGATTCTCTTGACACCGTTGAGCTGGTAATGGCTCTGGAAGAAGAGTTCGACACCGAGATTCCAGACGAAGAAGCTGAGAAAATCACTACTGTTCAGGCAGCTATTGATTTCATCAACGCTAGCCAGCAGTAAGAGAACATATCTAGGCGGTCACTCGACCGCCTAAGTTTTTTCTATCCCTAGTGTCATATTTTTCCCTCCTTGGAGGACAAACGTGTCTAAGCGTCGAGTAGTTGTGACCGGACTGGGCATGTTGTCTCCTGTCGGCAATACGGTAGAGTCCACATGGAACGCTCTTCTTGCCGGTCAGAGTGGCATCAGCCTGATCGACCATTTCGATACCTCTGCCTATGCGACCAAGTTTGCAGGCCTGGTAAAGAATTTTAATTCAGAAGATTTCATCTCCCGCAAAGATGCGCGCAAGATGGACGCCTTCATCCAGTACGGTATCGCAGCCGGCATGCAAGCCATGCAGGACGCACAACTGGATATCACCGAGGCTAACGCCAGCCGCATTGGTGCCGCTATCGGCTCCGGTATTGGCGGCCTGGGTTTGATTGAAGAGAACCACAGTTCACTGGTTAACGGTGGCCCACGGAAAATCAGTCCGTTCTTTGTGCCGTCAACCATTGTTAACATGATTGCAGGCCACCTGACTATCATGTACGGCATGCGTGGCCCGAGCATTTCGATCGCCACCGCCTGTACCTCAGGTGTGCACAACATCGGCCATGCCGCGCGTATCATTGCTTACAATGATGCTGACGTCATGCTGGCCGGTGGGGCAGAAAAAGCCAGTACCCCGTTGGGCGTCGGCGGCTTTGGCGCAGCACGCGCGCTGTCGACCCGCAACGAAGATCCGCAGGCAGCCAGCCGCCCTTGGGACAAGGACCGTGACGGTTTTGTTCTGGGTGACGGTGCCGGCATGATGGTGCTGGAAGAGTACGAACACGCCAAAAAACGCGGTGCCAAGATTTATGCTGAAGTTGTCGGCTTTGGGATGAGCAGCGATGCTTATCACATGACGTCTCCTCCTGAAAACGGTGCGGGCGCAGCGCTGGCAATGGAAAATGCGTTGCTCGATGCAGGTGTGACCACGTCACAAATCGGCTATATCAATGCGCACGGCACCTCAACGCCGGCTGGCGACAAAGCCGAAACGCAGGCGGTGAAGTCGGTATTTGGCAGCGATGCGCAGCGTGTGATGGTCAGCTCGACCAAATCGATGACCGGCCACCTGTTAGGTGCGGCAGGCGCGATTGAGTCGATCTTCACCGTACTGGCATTGCGTGACCAGGCCGTTCCGCCAACCATCAACCTGGATAATCCGGATGAAGGTTGCGATCTGGACTTCGTTCCGCACGAAGCACGCCAGGTGAGCGATATGCAGTACACGCTGTGTAACTCCTTCGGTTTCGGCGGCACCAACGGTTCTCTGATCTTCCGCAAGGTGTAATAACCTCTGCTGGCGGACGGTAAAAAAGCCCGGTTTTTTAAACCGGGCTTTTTTTATGGCGCTGACCTGCCGGGGCCCGGCTTGGCGATGCTTTTGTCGAACGGCCAACTGCTGCTAATGGCGTCGGCGCCTGTTATTCTGTAGTGGAAACCAAAGCGCTCAGGGGGAGTCTATGTACTGGATAAACGGGCAGCAACACGATGCGCTGGCGCCGAGCGATCGCGGTTTGCAATTTGGCGACGGCTGTTTCACTACCGCACGAGTGGTTGAGGGCAAAATTGACCTGTTGCCCTGGCATATCGAACGTTTGCAGCAAGCGGCGCAACGGTTGATGCTGCCGACCTGTGACTGGGCGGCTTTGGAATATGAAATGGTACGCGCGGCAGAATCTATCCCGCAGGGCGTGGTCAAAGCGATACTGACGCGGGGCAGCGGTGGGCGAGGTTACAGTCCGAAAGGATGTGAGCATCCCACGCGGATTGTTTCTCGCAGCGCCTATCCGCTGCACTATTTGCAATGGCGTGAACAGGGCATCAGCCTGGCGCTTAGCCCGGTAACGCTGGCTCGTCATCCGCTGCTGGCGGGGCTGAAACACCTGAATCGTTTGGAGCAGGTGTTGATCCGCGCGCATCTTGACCAGACGGCCGCAGACGAGGCGCTGGTGCTTGACACTGCCGGTATGCTGGTGGAATGCTGTGCGGCTAATTTGTTCTGGCGAAAGGGGAAAGCGGTCTTCACGCCGGATCTGAGCCAGGCAGGCGTGGCCGGACTGATGCGTCGCCGGGTAATTGAGCTGCTGGCAGGCAGTAAGTATTCATTGCATTACGTCAGCGAGCCGCTGGAGACGCTGGCCGAGGCCGAGGAATTGCTGGTGAGCAATGCGCTAATGCCATTGCTGCCGGTGAACATGGCACACTCCTGGCACTACTCTTCGCGCCAACTCTATGATTTTTTGCGCCCACATTGTTAACGATGGCTGATTGATGAAGAAAAGTAAGCTGAAGTTCGTTTCTATTATTGTTGTTCTGGTAGCGGGCCTGTTGTTTTGGGCATACCAGAAGGTCGAACGTTTCGCGGACACGCCATTGGCGATCCAGCAGGAAGCCATTTTTAAACTGCCGGCGGGCACCGGACGGGTGGCGCTGGAAGGGCTGCTGGTTCGTGACAAGCTGATCCGCAACGGCATGTGGTTCCCGTGGCTGTTGCGTGTGGAGCCGCAACTGGCGGAGTTTAAGGCGGGTACCTACCGCTTTACGCCTGGCATGACGGTGCGCGAGATGCTCAAACTGCTGGCCAGCGGCAAAGAAGCCCAGTTCAGCGCGCGCTTTATCGAAGGTTCTCGCCTGCGTGACTGGCTGGCGGTGCTGCAACAGTCCAAATACCTCAAACATACGCTGGCGGGCAAAAGCGAAACGGAAATTGCCGTGGCATTAGGCTTGCCGGAGGGGACTAACCCTGAAGGGCGCCTGTACCCAGATACCTATCTGTACACTGCGGGCATGAGCGACATTGCGTTGTTAAAGCGTGCTCATTTGCGAATGACCAAGGCGCTGGAAGAGGTCTGGCAAGGTCGCGACACCAGCCTGCCGTACAAAACGCCCGAAGAGCTGCTGACCATGGCCTCGATCATTGAGAAAGAGACCGCAGTGCCGGAAGAACGCACCAAGGTGGCTTCGGTCTTTATTAACCGCCTGCGCATTGGCATGCGTTTGCAGACCGATCCAACGGTGATTTACGGCATGGGCAATAGTTATAATGGCGATATCACCCGCAAAGATTTGGAAACGCCGACGGCGTACAACACCTATGTGATCAACGGCCTGCCGCCAACGCCGATTGCCATGCCTGGCAAGGCTTCGCTGGCCGCCGCCGCCAATCCGGCGAAAACCCCTTATCTGTACTTTGTTGCCGACGGCAAAGGTGGGCATCAATTTACCACTAACCTGGCCAGCCATAATCAGGCGGTGCGCGCCTATCGCCAGGCGTTGAAGGAAAAGAATGAAAAGTAAATTTGTGGTTATCGAAGGGCTAGAGGGCGCGGGCAAAACTACCGCTCGCGATACCGTGGTCGACGTACTGCGCCAGCACGGCATCAACGATATTGTCTTTACCCGTGAACCCGGTGGCACGCCGTTGGCGGAAAAGCTGCGCGACCTGTTCAAGCGCGGTGTGGACGGTGAGCTACCGACCATCAAAGCCGAGGTGCTGATGCTGTACGCAGCTCGCGTGCAATTGGTGGAAACGGTGATCAAACCGGCGTTGGCGCGCGGTGCCTGGGTGGTTGGCGATCGTCACGATTTGTCTTCGCAGGCCTATCAGGGCGGTGGTCGTGGTGTCGATCAACAACTGATGGCTTCATTGCGTGACACCGTGTTGGGCGATTTCCAACCGGACCTGACGCTTTATCTGGATTTACCGCCGTTAGTGGGGTTGCAACGCGCCCGCGCCCGCGGCGAATTGGATCGCATCGAACAAGAAGCGCTACCGTTCTTTGAGCGCACTCGCGCGCGCTATCTGGAACTGGCGGCGCAGGACGAGACCATCGTCACCGTTGACGCGGCCCAATCGCTGGAGCAGGTGACGGCAGCGATTCGTGACAGCCTCAGCAAATGGCTGCAGCAGGAAGGCGCGTAATGAACTGGTACCCGTGGCTGAATACCCCTTACCGGCAGTTGGTCGGGCAATATGCTGCCGATCGCGGTCATCATGCTTTGCTGCTGCATGCGGCGGCAGGCAATGGCGAAGAGGCGCTGGCCTACGGGCTGAGCCGCTGGCTGATTTGCCAGCGCCGTAACGGTGAGAAAAGCTGCGGCGAATGTCATAGCTGCCGGTTAATGCTGGCGGGCAATCACCCGGATTATCACGTGCTGACGCCGGAAAAGGGCAAAAGCAGCCTGGGCGTAGAGCCCATTCGTCAGGTGATTGAGATCCTTTACTCCCATGCGCAGCAGGGCGGAGCCAAGGTGATCTGGTTGCCGCAGGCGGAGCTGCTGACCGAGGCGGCCGCCAATGCGTTGTTGAAAACCCTGGAAGAACCACCGGAAAAAACCTATTTCCTGTTGAGTTGCCGTGAGCCTTCACGCCTGTTGGCGACGTTGCGCAGCCGCTGTTTGTACTGGCACCTGGCCAGCCCGGACGAACAGCTCAGCCTGCAGTGGTTGAACCGGCAAACGTCGGGTAATCCGGTCGATCTGCTGACCGCATTGCGTTTGCACGATGGCGCTCCTCTGGCCGCCGAGCAGTTGTTGCAGCCGGAACGTTGGCAACAGCGTAGCGCGCTGTGTGCTGCCCTGAACACCGCTTTGCCGCAGCATGACATGCTGTCCTTGCTGCCGGTGTTGAATCACGAAGACGTCGCCGAGCGGCTACACTGGTTATGCGCATTGCTGGTAGACGCCATGAAGTGGCAGCAGGGGGCGGCGAGTTTTGCCCTCAACCAGGATCAGCAACCCTTGGTGCACCAACTGGCCAGCCGTTTGAGCAGCAATTCACTGCAGCAAGTCGTGCAGCAATGGCTTAATTGCCGCCATCAGTTGCTCAGCGTGGTCGGCGTTAACCGTGAGCTGCTGCTGACCGAACAGTTACTTGGCTGGGAGCAGATGCTAGGCGCTACCGGCTATTCTCACCCTCATTCGCTGTAAAAGAGTTAAATATTATGTTGTTAGTAGATTCTCATTGCCACCTCGATGGCCTGGATTACCAAACCCTGCACCAAAATGTGGATGACGCGCTGGCCAAAGCCAAGGCGCGCGATGTCGGTTACGTACTGGCGGTCGCTACCACCTTGCCGGGCTATCAGGCCATGACGCAGTTGATTGGCCAACGCGACGACGTGGCTTTCTCCTGCGGTGTGCATCCGCTCAATCTGGAAGGCGGTTACGACTATGCGGAACTGCGCCGTTTGGCGGCGGCAGAGCAGGTGGTGGCGCTGGGGGAAACCGGGCTGGATTATTTCTATCAGAAAGACAATCTTGAACTGCAGCAAGCGTCGTTCCGTGAGCATATCCGCATCGGTCGCGATCTGAACAAACCGGTGATCGTGCATACCCGTGATGCGCGTGAAGACACGTTGGCGATCCTGCGGGAAGAAAATGCCCAGGACTGTGGCGGCGTACTGCACTGCTTCACTGAAGATTGCGCCACTGCTGAAGCCCTGTTGGACTTAGGGTTCTACATTTCCTTTTCCGGCATCCTGACCTTCCGCAACGCCGAGCAGCTGCGTGATGTGGCGCGTTATGTGCCGCTGGACCGCATTCTGGTGGAAACCGACTCGCCGTATCTGGCTCCGGTGCCGCATCGCGGTAAAGAAAACCAACCTGCCTACGTGCGCGATGTGGCTGAATACATGGCGGTATTGAAGGGCGTGAGCCTGGAAACGCTGGCCGAAACCACCACCGCCAACTTTTCACGCTTATTTCACATCGAACTCTGATCTTTGGCCTAGGCTATAGCTGTAGTCATCGAATCTGGAATTTTTTTTAAGCTCGTAATTAATCGCCGAAACGGGTAATGTTCCCACCCGTTTCAGGGCGAGGTGCGGGCGTTTTTTCCTCTTTTTTGACAAAAAATAGGCGATTTAAGAAAAATACCCGGTTTTGTTCATTGAAACGTGACTGCCATCAAACATTGCGCAGCCTATTTATTTTACTCTGCGTAAAAATTCAAGGGGTGCTCAGACACCCTGAATTGCAGGGGTTTTTCTCCCCCCCTTGCAACGCGAAGAATCGCGGAAAGTAGCAAAGCACTATTACTCAGGAGCACACTCAACTATGTTCAAGAACGCATTTGCAAACCTGCAAAAAGTAGGTAAGTCGCTAATGCTGCCGGTGTCCGTATTGCCTATCGCAGGTATCCTGCTGGGCGTCGGTTCCGCCAACTTTAGCTGGCTACCTGCGGTAGTCTCCCACGTGATGGCGGAAGCCGGCGGTTCCGTTTTCGCCAATATGCCGCTGATCTTCGCCATCGGTGTTGCCTTGGGCTTCACCAATAACGACGGTGTCTCCGCGTTAGCCGCAGTAGTGGCTTACGGCATCATGGTGAAAACCATGGCGGTAGTGGCGCCTTTGGTGCTGCACCTGCCGGCTGAAGAAATCGCGGCCAAACACCTGGCGGATACAGGTGTGCTCGGGGGGATTATCTCCGGCTCCATCGCGGCCTATATGTTTAACCGCTTCTTCCGCATTCAATTGCCGGAATACCTGGGCTTCTTTGCCGGTAAGCGCTTTGTGCCGATCATCTCCGGCCTGGCGGCAATCGTTCTGGGCGTAGTGCTGTCCTTCATCTGGCCTCCTATCGGTACGGCTATCCAGACCTTTTCCCAGTGGGCTGCGTATCAGAACCCGGTAGTGGCATTTGGTATCTACGGCGTGGTTGAACGTGCGCTGGTGCCGTTCGGTCTGCACCACATCTGGAACGTACCTTTCCAAATGCAGATTGGTGAATACACCAACGCGGCGGGCCAGGTGTTCCACGGTGACATCCCACGTTATATGGCGGGTGACCCGACTGCGGGTAAACTGTCCGGTGGCTTCCTGTTCAAAATGTACGGTCTGCCTGCTGCGGCGATTGCCATCTGGCACTCGGCCAAGCCGGAAAACCGCGCAAAAGTCGGCGGCATCATGATCTCCGCTGCGCTGACCTCGTTCCTGACCGGTATCACCGAACCGATCGAGTTCTCCTTCATGTTCGTTGCGCCGATCCTGTACGCAATCCACGCCATTCTGGCTGGCCTGGCGTTCCCGATCTGTATCCTGTTGGGGATGCGTGACGGCACCAGCTTCTCGCACGGTCTGATCGACTTTATCGTGCTGAGTGGTAACAGCAGCAAAATCTGGCTGTTCCCAGTGGTCGGTATCATCTACGGTCTGGTGTACTACACCATCTTCCGCGTGCTGATTGCCAAACTGGATCTGAAAACACCAGGTCGCGAAGACACGGCTTCTGAGCAGGTTGCCCAGGGCGGTTCAGAAATGTCTGCTGCACTGGTTCAGGCTTTCGGCGGTAAAGAGAACATCACCAACCTGGATGCCTGTATCACTCGACTGCGCGTTAGCGTGGCGGATGTGAGCAAGGTTGACCAGGCTGGCTTGAAAAAACTGGGTGCTGCCGGCGTTGTCGTCGCAGGCTCGGGGGTTCAGGCTATCTTTGGTACCAAATCTGACAACCTGAAAACGGATATGGACGAATACATCCGCAACCATTAATTCAGGTCAGGCAGGGGAGTTTTAAGGGAGGCGAAAGCCTCCCTTTTTTATTGTTTTTTCCATTGAATTATAAGTATTTTTTATTTTTATCGTCCACATTTAGACCACGGGATAAGCGAGGCTGTGCAACCGCCCACTTCTGCGGGCAGCTTAATTAGCCAAAGATTAATGAGGTTTGTCCGTTGCTTTTGGGGTGAGGCTGGACGGGATCCACGGTTTGCGGTTGGGAAATGGTACGGGTAAAGGTTTCATGGCTCACGAACGTGCAACCGCAATTGATATTGGTGCATTGGTTATAACGTTCTTTGGTGGTTGTGGTGATATAGCTTGATGAGCGAGTGTGTGCGGCTTGGCCGCACAGCGGGCAATGCATCATGGCGGGGTTCTCCGAGATGCCCTGACTATGGTCAGTATTGCTAATAATTATGCACAATTATTGCTGTTTTGCATCACTCCATTTCCAGATCATCAATCTTGACCTCCAAATCGAGGGCGGTAGTAAAACCGCTGTTGTTCAGTGAGTGAGTCACTTTAACCAACGTCCAGTTGGCCTCATCGATCTCTTTTTTGAAACCTGAAACAGTGACCGGTGCTTCTGGGTAAATGTCTGCACGTCCACGCGCAAGCTGAATAGAGAAGGTCGCAACACCACGCTGAATACGTTCCCAGTTGGCCTTTGCCGCGCGCTGTGCGTTATATTTTGATGCGTAGGTATGGCGCAGTACCAATACATTCTCATCACTGCCGATCAGGTATTCCCCCTGTTTTTCATCGACAACCACAGGTTTTTTTACCCGACGGCGTTTAACCTTCACCTGTTCGCTTTGCGCAGTGCGGGTATTCAGCCAGTTGGCCACAACGCCGGTATAAGCTCCCCTATCGGTTAGCGTGAATTGATGGCTATCACCTGACTGACGATTAATGATGATTGCCGGGATCGATTTTCCCCCGGCGGTCATATTTTGCCCCTGTTTAAAAAACAGCAGATTGCCGTTTTTTATGGCGGCCACAGCGCCATTCTCTTTTGCCAGTCGGGTGATAAAACTCCCGTCTGACTCGGTAGTTTGGTCGATATGCTCGATCTGAATGTTTGCCACATTCTTATTGATGATTGCCGCCAACTTATTGCGGCCGGCAATGGTTCGGACAATGTCCCCTATGGTTTTTTTATGGTAGGAGGCATCGCGTTGCACATTCAATGTTTGCCGAAAATCGGCACTGCGGGCTGTTATGGTCAATACGTCAGGTGCGCCAGCATGGCCGATTTCATCAACGACAAACGTCCCTTTATCGATCACCCCGGTATCTTTCCAGCCAAGTGCAACAGCCAGGCTGACGCCACGGCGGGGCAGCTTCAAATTGCCTTCGCTATCGTCAAGTTCAATATTTATCTGGTCAGCCTCAAAGCCCCGGTTATCCGTTAGCGTCAGGTTGATTAATTTTTCTTTCACCTTCCCGGTGATATCAACGCCCTCAATGCTAAGTGTGTACGCCGGGGTATTGTCGCCGCCGAATTTGTCTAACGTATCGATCAGGCTCATGACAGGTACCCGCCGACGGTATCGGAAACCTGCTCGGCCAGGTCTTCAAATTGCTGAGACAAATCGCCGAACATGTCTTTTAGTCCTTCATCCGTGCGCTTGAGCGTGATCGTGAACTCAATACGACGGGCGGAGCCATCCGCAAAGAATACAGTTTTGGTACGGCTCAGGCTCTCGATCACGAACATGCCATGTATTGCGCCACTCCCCTCAATCAATGACCAGGCCTTGCCGGTTTCCGCCATTAATTGGATAGCCATCAGGGAAACACGGCCCCCGGTTAATGCCGGCAGCAAAACGCCGCTTAGCGTGATGGTTTCATCATCCGGCCCCAGAAACTGGCTTTGTGGGCGAAGCCCGACGCGGCTATTGGTCGGATGCCGCCAGGCCATCTGGTGCTGAAACTCCTGGTATGGAACGGTTTGCAGCATGAATACGAACATGCCTAATGCCATCATCATAATGATCGTCCTCACTCGATATCGTTAAAACTGCTGTTCGCTCTGGATCTTGCCTGCCGTTCCCGTGCATCCAGTTGCCGAGCAACTTCCCGCGCAATGTCCTGCGGGTTGTGGTGGGCCTGAGCGACAATCTGAATAGGGGCGTGAATGTCGATGTAAGTAGCTCCGCCCTGGTGATGTGATGTAGTGGCCCCTCGTTGATACTGACTCCCCGGCAGGCTGTAGGGATGCAAGGGGGCGTCCGCAGCGGTGGCAGGGCCACCCATAAATAACGCGGCGACTGCCGCCATGGAGGCGGTATTCTTGCGACTGGTGACATTCGCCGGCCCGTTGACAATTTCCGGGCCATACTCACCCACGACGCCAAATTTCCCCAGGGGGATCCTGCCGCCGCTGTCATGTTCACCGGTGTAACGACGGCGTATGGCATCAGCAGAATTACCCTGCGCTGCCGGCGTCATAGTTACGCCAGCGCGGCGGGCTGCATCTGCAACGGCGGGATTGGTTTGCGCCAAGATGCGTGTTTTTTCCGATTTGTCCTTAACTTCATCCAGTTTGCCCAGTACCCACTTGATTGATTTTATGAGTAATTTTAGCGGTGTAAGTGCTAATTTAATGCTGGCTGCCAGAAATTCGCCGAACTTTTTCCCCGAGGATGCCGCGCCATTCAAATCTTCTTTTGTCGACTTTATCGGCGTGAGCAGGTCGGTAAACCAGCCCCACAGCGCTTTAACTTTGTCACCAATCCAGGTGAATATTGGCATCAGTGGCGCGAAGGCGTCTTTGATGGGGGCTGTCGCAGTTTTGAACCCATCAACTACACCACCCAGGAAAGCTTTGATGGGTTTCCAGTATTTATAAATCAGCAGGCCTGCACCGACGACAGCGGCAGTGATCAGGCCAAGAGGGCTAACCAAAATACCGAACATGCTCCCCAGGCTGCCCAGGGCGAAACGCAAGAACCGCAACGGGGACGTAGCCAGCCAGGTAAAGACGCGGCCAATGCCCTTAATCCCTTTGGTTGCAGTCTGTAGCGGTGATGATGCGAAAGACGCGACGGCGCGCCCGGCGCTGCCAAGGTGCTGTTTAGAAAAGGTCAGTGCATTCTTTCCCGCTTCCAGCAGTGAACGGCCGAAACTACCAACCTGTTTTGTGGTGATCGGGGTGGTGCTGGCAAATTTCAGCATGCTGAGTGACAGGTTGGGCAGCAGGCGGATCCCCAACATGCGTGTGCTGAATCGGAGCAGGGCGAACGGCCCCAACAGACCGACAACGGCGATGGCCAACGTACCGAAAACGGTGGTTGAAATGGCGGCCGCTGCGCCAAGCTTTACGAGGGCGGCGCTGATTTTTGGATGTGCTTTAAGGAACTCAGCAATGCCATGTAAAAAGTTGCTGATGCCTTTTGCTGTTTTGCGCAGCCAGGCGTCATTTTTTTCAAATAATTCAACGCTGATATTTTCCAGAGCGGCATGTAACATCGTCATGTCGCCTTTCATGTTATCCAGCATGGTATTGGAAACCCGCAGGGCCTCCCCGTCGTACTCACCTGGCGCGCCGCGCATCTGTTGCAGCTTGCCGTCTGACACTGCCCGCATCAGCTCACCAAATCCGGTGACGGCATACATACCGGCAATGTCTTTAAAAATCTTGCCGCGATCGACGTTCCCCATTTTTGACGTTTTTTTGTCGATATCTTTTAGAATATCGACCAAATCACGCATGTTGCCGTCTCTATCTTTGGTTGTTACGCCCAGCTTTTTAACCGTGGGGCTGTTACCGATACGGCTTAGAATGGCACGCATCGCTGTACCCGCCTGGCTCCCCTGAATGCCAGCATTACCCATAATTGCCGTGGCAGCGGATACGGTTTCCAGGCTTTGCCCATACTCACGCCCCACGCCGGCGGAATATTTCAGTGATTCGCCCAGCATGGGAATATCAACGTTGTTACGGGTAAACAGGGCGGTTAGCACGTCGGCCACCCTGTCCATTTTTTCCGCAGGGATCCCCATGGCGGTTTGGATGTTTGACGCAATATCGGCGGTGGTGCCAAGGTCAATGTCACCGGCAGCGGCCAGATTCAACATCCCCGGCATCGCTTTTAAAACTTGCTGGGGTGAATAGCCTGTTCTGCCAAGGAAATATTGTCCCTCGGCCACCTGGAGATCGGTGAATTTTGACGATAGCGGCAAGGTTCGCGCCTGGTGCCGCAATGACTGCATTTGCGGATCGGCTTTGGTTGGGATGCGCGTCACTGCCTGAGTTTTACTCATCATCGCATCGAAGTCATAGCCCACATGCAGGGCGTCAACCAGTCCACGGACCATGGCGCGCCCGGTAGCCATTGACGTATAGCCCACCCCGGCGGCCATCACTTTGCGCTGATTGCTTTCATCATACTGATGGCGCGCGGCATTCAGCCGCTTTTGTTGCTGTGCCTGCTGGTCTAATCGTTTCTGCTGCGCGGCTAATGCACCCGTCACCCCGGTGATGTTTGACCGCAGAGAACGCTGAGCCTCGCCCAATCGATTTGTTGCCACGCCGCTGTTTTGCAGGGCGGTGCGCTGGTTTTGCAGTGAAAGCCGTAAATCAGCGAATTTCTGTTGAAGCTTGGCCGCTTCTTCCCTGGCTTTCTGAAATTGGCGGGCCTGCTTGGCGGTCGGGCCGTCAGTGGATTTCAATGCAATGGCCAGATCGCGCGCTTTATCGCGGGCCGTGTTCAGCGCCTGCGCGGCGGCGGCAACCTGGTTTTTGGTCTTGCGGAAACCGTCAATTTTCCCGGCTTGAGTATCAAGCTGTTTTAGCTGGTCTTTTGTGGCTTTAACCGACGCGGCTAGCGCTTTATTGCTGGCCTGCATGGATTTAAACGGGCGGGTGATTTTATCGACCGCACTCAGTAAAACCTGCAATCGGAGGTTTTTGTCACTCATCACTTGCCCCGCTGCGGATAATGGCTCTGTGCCGCCATTCCAACAGCTCGGCCAGCGGCATCAGGTCGGTAACGGTTGGCGGCCAGTGGAAAACGGCGGCAATGTCCGCCGTCAGGTCTTCGACGGTTAGCTGTTTAGGAAATCGGATCTGACCGAACTCGGTAAGAAAAAAAGTGCCAACGCTTGGGACAACTGATACAGGTCTGCCGGATCCAGGCTGGCGACTTCGTTAGCCGTCAGGGCCGGGGAGGTGATACGCGGTAACACGGTGATCAGTGAATTGACGTCAGTTTCAATCAGCTCCTGCAAACGGGTGCCACGCAACGCACCGGCGTTGGGTTTGTTCACGGTTACTTCGGTGATCTGGGTGGTGCCGCGCAGGACAGGGATGTCCAGGATCACCGGTTTGTTCAACAATTCGGTAACGGCATTACTCTGGCCATCATCAATTTCAGTGTTTACAGTTTTATCGATTTTCATTGTTTAACCTTCATTTTGTCTGGTTTACTGGCCCCTCGGGGCATGGAAACACCTGTGCAAGTGAGCAGGGCGGTTACAGGCCGATAGCGCGGCGGTGTTCTGCCAGGCGGTCGACGCCATCCACGATTTCGATCATGTTCACCACGTCGATTTCAAGCAGGACAGTGCCGTCCATCGTCAGCTTGTAATAGGTATTTTTGGCGCTGAGTTTGGTTTGCGTGTTGTCACCCTGCTTGTAGTTGCCAAAATCAAACTCAGAAAAACGACCGCGCATGACCACTTCCACGGCGACAATTTCGCCGGTGTCATCGCGCTGGAAAGAGCCAACAAAACGCAGCAGTACGCCATCAACCTTGGCGATCCCCCACTGCTTATAAAGCTGGGCCTCAATGCCGCCAAGGGTGATTTCTGCGTCCAGCGCGCCATCATCGATCCCCAGATCAACGCCGGCACTGCCGTTCATGCCACCGCCGCGATACTGTTCAAGCTTTCGCGTCAGTTTCGGCAGGGTGATTTCTTCAACGACGCCCTGATAGTTGTTGGCGTCGTTGAATAGGTTTAGGAATTTCAGTTTGCGTGGTAAGGCCATCGCGTCCCCCTTAGCTGTTCACGTTCTGAGTGAAATTCATCAGATACTGGTCGGTGATACGCTGGCGCAGCAGCAGATTTTCCAGCGGCGGCACGGGCGTGTAGTTGTAGTCCAGGATCAGCTTGCCCGCCTTCAACGTGTCTTTATCGTTGGCCGCATCATCCATCCAGCAATCGCCGTCGATAATGTAGCCGCCGGATTTCAGCTCACGGAATTTGGCCTTGATGCCTTCGATAATGTCTTTGGCCAGGGAAGGGTGCATCGGCTGATCAACGGCCCACATTTGCGCTTCGGCCATGGTGTCAGCCAACACCTGCGCGGTGCGGGTGTAGTTCTCAAACTGGAACAGCGGATCATCAGAGCAGGTGCGGGAACCCCAGAAACGGAATCCATCTTTGCGGATCAACGTGGTGACGTCGTTTTGGTTCAGCAGATTGGCGTCGGTGGCCGTATCCTGCAAATCCCAATACACGTCAGCGCTGATGCCGGTCACGCCGTTGACGCCGACGTTTGACAGGGTTTTGTGCCAGCCGGTTTGCTCATCAATCTTGGCGCGCAGGCCTAATGCACGGGCCGTTGCGTAGGCTGTGGCGGATGCGTTGGTCACGCTGTCCCAGCTCAGGAAGTCTGGCCAGATCAACATAGCTTCACGCTGGCTGAAATTTTTACGGTAATCGATGGCTTCGGCCACGGTTTTACAGCCATAGGCGCTTAGGTACGCGAAGCCGCGCAGGCTTTGCGCGATAGCTAACAATTCAGAGGCTACAGCCTCATTATCATGACCGGGCACACCCAGAATGCGGGGTTTTACACCAAGCTGGCTTTGCGCGGCCAACAGGGCTTTCATGCCGGTTTTTTTGCCTTCGGTGGTCACGCCGCCGATGATGTTGGTGGTGGTTTCCGCTTCGGTGTCGCCCTGGGCGACACGCACCACAATAGTGACAGGTTTTGTCTGGTCGCCGATGGCGTCCAGGGAACGGGCCAGGGTGCCAGACTCGCCGGCTTTGCCGCTGGCGGTCAATACGTCGGTGAGCAATACGGGCGTGTTTAACGGGAAGGTTTTCGCATCGGCGTCATCACCGGTACAGACCAGCCCAACAATAGCCGTGCTGACGGTGGTGATGGTGCGGGTGCCTTCGTTGATTTCCTGCACGCGCACGCCGTGGTGGTAGTCTTGAGCCATTAGGTGGATCTCCTGTAACGGTGTTCCCCTATGGTGTCTGCGGCAGGCGGTTAATGCATGTGGTGGGCTTTGTGTGAGGGATGGCACAAGGTGCGCGGTGAGCGCTTAAGTGGAGGGAATGTATAACAATGACTGCGTTTAACGAAGAATGAAAGCCCCGTGCGGGGCTTATGTGTATTAGCTTAGACTTGACCTGACACAGCTATGGCACTGAGCCAAAATCAATCTGACAGGCAGCTCCGTGCCAAGAGCGGACGCTGTCAGTACCTTTCTCCTTAAATATAGGAATCAGGCCAGTTAATGGGTGAAAGTTTTCATGAGCAGATGAATTAAACTAAACATGCGATGATATAGGTATTCAATATGATCGCTCTCTTGAATTTTCACCTGATTCATTTCGGCGTGACGTATAAAATATTCGTTACCAATATCGGTCAAATATTTAGCTTCAACTTCCAAAATATTTCGAAATTCAGGTGTGGCAGCTGCATCATCAAGTAATTGTTTAGCTGATATTTTCTTATTTGATGGGTTGTGTACACTTTTCAGCCGCTCCCAGAAATCCCAGAGTTCTTTCACTGCGTCATAGCGAACTTGAACATCAAAATTTACGATTTTAGCATTTGCGCGAGCAAGTATTTTCTTTAGCTCAACTTCCGCAGGAACATTCACGCTGGACATCATTTGGACTAATTCAGGACTAAGAAGCCGGATGATTTCTCCTGATTTTTGAAGCTCGTAGGCCATACCATTTCGGGCAAAAATGACGTTAACATTTTCGAGAAATTCATTTCTTCCAGTATCAACATCAAAATCGTGAATATGAGTGTGACGGTAGAACGAGTGGTAATCATTGCCTTCTATAGGAGCTGCAACTTGTTTATAGCAAAATTGAAGTAAATCCATAACGACCACATAGTCTGGTATGAACGTAACTTGTGTTCTTGACCTGTAGCCATACCAATCTACATCTTCAGGATCGACTCCCAATGGCCATCCTATATTTGGTATCTCTGCCTGTAGTGCAGCTTTGAAAGTATCTTCATTTGTACCAATGCACCCTTGTCCGTCAGGGCATTCTTCTGGAAAATTTTTCCCAAAATAACCCTTCTTTACCAGAACATTGATGTATGAGACAAGCCCGGTCCAGACGGTCATAGAGACATCATTACTCGTTCTCGGTACAGAGCCTTTCTCTTTATCGCTAAAATATTCCACGTTCACCCCCGGAAGTTTATGACTTTCCGAAAATCTATGGCTGATTCAATTGTTGAGCAAGCATAATTGAGTAAATGCATTGAGATCGACGGAAAAAAACTATCCTGCACCCATTTTCGCTTCTCGCTCAAAGCCGACTGTCAGTTCAGGTCTGAGCTAATCCGCTTATGCTACACGGTGCCACAGCATTTGCAGCTTGTGCCGCTCAACGATGCTGATCTCCTGCCCTTGGCCCAGCGCGTCAGTTTTCCCCGCAACGGGGTGGCCGTGCGGGCCTAATTCCATTTCGTGATCGTGTTCGCCGGCTTCGTCCGTTTCGCCTTCCTGATAAGGGTCGAAGAATACCCGATTGTTACCGCCCAACTCATAATTACTGTTGCGTTTAGGTACGCCATGATGAACGTGTTTACCACCAGGCTTGGTGCGCTTCGTCCCAAGGTCGGTATCTTGTGCCGTCCCTGACACGCTGATTTCTTCCGCCGGCAGATTGGCACGCGCAATTGTCACGGTGTCGCTGCCACCCTGGGTGCCAACATCGGAGCCGTCTGCTTTCGCCGTTCTGATTGTCAGGTGTTCGCCGGCATACTCCCACGTTGACCACGGCCAACGTTCATTGGGATTTAAGTTCTGGTTGAACAGACGAGAAGATCCTACCGGGTTATCCAGCTCCCACGCCTGGCTCACTGCTGCGGCGACTGCGGCTTTGATTGCCGCTTTGATTGCTGCCGGCGTTGCGGCTAAGTCTTCGCTATCACTGTCCGTGTCATTGCTCAACTGGGTAAAACCTTTGGCTTTCAACGTAGCGTCCGGGTGATTGCGCGAGTGTTCATGGTCTGACAGTTGGTCATCGGTATAGTCTTTGACCTTTTCTTCCAGGGCATTAATGTCTTCGACCGTTGCCAAAATAACAGACGGATCAGCAATCAGTTCCACACTCGCTGTGCTGCTGACTTTCAACTGCATCCTGATGATTTGGAAGCGGCCAGAGCCTTCGGCCAGCAATGGCTTATAAGTTTCCGGCATATTGCCAACCGCGATGCATTCGCCATCCTCGGCGTAGAGCGCTAACTCGCGAAGCCAGAAGCCGCCAATTTGTGGCGGCATAATCATTTCAGCTTCAATAACGCTGGCGTCACTGTCAGCGATCACCAGCTTATTCAGTTCAGCCCGATATTGCTCGCTGACGAGTCTGGTATTGATAGCACTCGGCTGCGGTAGCCGTCCGCCACCGTCGCCGACGGCCATCTCTTTAATCGCTATTGGCGTGCCCGTGACGGCCGCGTTTGCCAGCCGTTCTGCGCCAGCATCGGTGATCACTGCGCTGTATTTTTTATCGTTCACGCTCAGGCCTCCATTATCCAGTTGTTTTCTCACGATTCATTAAATGGAGATCCCGCGGCGGCTGTAATATCCCTTGAAATACAGGTAAATCTGCATCAATTCTTCATCGCTCAGTACGCGATCAAAAATCAGGTCTGCATACTGGAGGTGCTTTGGTGAACCCTCAACACGACTTTGGCCGATGAAATAAGTGAGCGCCGGGTTTGCGAAAGAGGTTATCGGTAAACCGGGTGCTGAAACTTTTGCTTTTGCGTTGGTCAAATCACCAAGGTGCAGAGCGTTACCCAGATCTCTGCCATAGAAAAATGCCGGACTGCGGTCAGTGCTCAGCGTATTTAAGCCGGCGCTGTATGCATTGCTCCACGGACTACCATCCGCGCCGGTTCCTTTATAGTGCGAATACATATAGAGCGCTGATGGCGTAGGCCCTTGTGTTACCAGTGACTTGCCAGCATCGGCGCTGCCTTTGAAGCTCGAAATCAAAAAGCAGCGGCTAGTTTGCGTCGAGTCGGTATTGGTGGCGATTGAAATCAGCGTGGCTTTCTCGCTGGTCGGTACGCGAGTATCCAGGTAATTGTTAGTCGAAAATTCGAAAGCCTCGCCTTTCTGCGTCGGGTTTCCGTAGGCAATTGCTGGCGCGCCGCCGGGTGCCAGGTTGGCCGTCAGGTTTCCTCGGCCAAAGATGTTGGCATATTTCAACCCTTCGGTGCTGAAAGGGGGATTCCATCCATCCGGTTTTGAAATAAACGCGCCGGCAACGTTTGATTTAATGACCATGACCATAATAATTATTCTCCGATCTCGATCGGCTCACAGAATTGCACCGATGGGTTATTTAATGGGTAAGGTTTACCAACCAGTTCAGGTATATTTTCATCAGCATATTGCCCAGAACCTGCCTTGTATTCGTAAGTTGCCAGTGACGCAAAAGGATCGCTGTCGAACACATTCCCGTTGCCGTTATGGGTTGTTTTATCGCCATACCATAGTTTTGCAGCGCCTACAGGTTCAGCCGCCAGGGTGATTTTTATGATGGTGTCAGCGGCAATTTCTACGGATTCAATCGGGACAGCCGAATCTGTGGAGTCTGTGACGCGGAAACCCTTATCTGCATATATCGTCGGCGTTCTTCCCACATACGCGGGGCGGAATTGCAGGGGTGGGCTGGGGACGTGATACAGCACATAGATGGTTCGACCGATACGGATGATTCGGATAGGGCCGAGTGCCTCCCATCCCTGGCCCTCGTTCAGCACGCGGTGCATGACCTTGGCAAATTGCATGTCCATCCAGCGGTAGCCATTACTGGTCAAATGACCGCCTTTATCCGGGTATGGATAAGATGGGGTGACAAGGTATGCATTCTTATTTTCCTTGCAGAATTCCCACTGCGCCATGCCGATAGCCAGATCGTATTTATCGACGGTATAGCCGCCGCCGGTCTGGTACATGAATATCGCAGGTGGGGATTTCTGGCCGGCAATACCATAGGCCATATTGTTGGTCATGTTCGGGAATAGCGTCTCTAGTTTCCCTCTGTAACCCGTCTTGGTTTGCACGCCGCCGCGTGTCCCGTTGTAATTCCACTCACCTTGGAGAAAGATAAAGGCAGCAATGGCATAGCTGACACCCATCTGATCGGCAATATTCTTGACCTGCTGAACCGCCTGTAGGGGACGCTGATAAAGTTCTGGATTTGCACCTTTTGATAGTTCTTCAATGGTTCGTCCATTAACGCCGGTGCTTGATACAACAAAACGCCGGGTTGGGTCTTGCTCCAGACAGTTCTTTTGCAGCCAAAGCTTGCGAAGGAAGTTCCCGAGTGCCGCGCCGCCTTCACCTTCATTACCCGCGCCTGGTTGCAAAGCGGCGGTTTCGTCATTGGTGATTACACGATCACCTGAGCCGGATTGCACCACAGCTTTTAATGGCTTCAACACCGCTTCGCCGAGTGGGACAAATTCGGGAGCGGTGCGGCTGGAAGGGCGCACGCTATCACCCAGCATCAAATTATCATACCCGGCGATCGGCTCATCGCTGAGCACGGGCCAGCCCTCCTGCTGCGTGCCGAGGCTTTGACTGTAGATCACCAGATGGTTTAAGGCGGAAACTAGGCGCTGAATGTCGGCGTTATACTGGTCGCGCACTGATTGCGAATAGGCTTTGTTTTGCGCGTCGTAAGCGACGAGATCAAACTCAGCCGCAGCACTGCCACCGCCGAGCAGGTTCCCATCGAGATCGATATAATCTTTAAAAAAACCGTCGACGTCTTCAAGCCGTAGCCAGGCCTCGTGCGTTGTTTGGGTTGAAAACGCACCGTGCCCTTGTAGCGCACCCGGTGCAACGTCGCCCGCAGCGCTGACAATCTCAACAATAAAATCATCGATGTCTTGATAGATCACACCAGGCCGATCGCCCACATGTGTTATTTTCAGGTCATCAAGAAAAATACCCTGGGGAGAGAGCAGGCTTTTAATTGTGCCAAATGCGCCATTATCAAATAAACGCCACACCGAAAAGTAATCATCATCAACAATATCTAGCAGAAGATTGCTGATTTCCTCATTAACGTGAAAGTAATCCGTGACCTTTTTTACCAGTTCACCTGACGGTAATGTTCTTCCGGTTGGCGTGGCTTGACCGTCAATATTTTTATATTCAGCTACCCAGGCATCGGCGTTTTCAATACGTACAGAGAAACGTGCGTTTAAGGTGATAATGCCGTCATTAATTTTGGCCTGCGCTTTTTCCTCATTATCAAAAGGCTGCTCGCCAACGGATAGCCCTTCAATAGCCTGTTTTAAATATTGGGTGCGATTCGCCAACTGCTGCGGCTGGATATTAGCAACACCGTCACGACCACCTTTTACTTTATCCCCACGCTGAATTTGATAAACGCTCTCTTCCCAGCGTCCACTTTCGGTAATTTTTGTCATATTACTCCCCGGAGTAGTGATAACTGCCGCTGAAATTTGCAACGCTGTTGTATTTAATGCTGTCGTCCGGCTCGTAATCGGCGGGGTAGACAGTGACGATATCGCCGTCATGCACAGAGACGGCGGAATAAATAAAGCCGCTGACCTTTGTCGCGATACTCAGTTGCGCAATGTGTCGGCTAACGGGTCTGGCATCACCGATCAACCGTTCAAGCTCACGGACAATTTCCTCTGTGATCCCGACGTCGTTCACGTCGATAGTGAGACGGAACGTGCCGCGCGGGTCGGCGACCTGCCACCATTCGGCGATTGACATTGAATAGCCCATGGCCTCAATCACGCGCCGGATGGCGGCGATCGTTCCCTTGCGGCGATGGATATAAAAGGCGTCTTTGACGGCCTTGCGCTTTTCCGCTGGCGTCCATTTCTCATCCCAGCGATCGACCGAAAAAGCCCAGGCCAGATAGGGCAGGAACTTGACCGGACAGCGGTCAGGGTTCCACAGGTCACGCAGTGGGGTATTCAGATCGCTGATGCCGGCGCAGGCTTGTGCCGCGCGTCGTTCAAGCGGGGTCGAACCTGACGGCAACAGGCTATTCATCGGAACCGCCGATCCGGATGCGGTAATCGGTACAGTTGGCCGCCTGGGTGCGGTCTAACACCACGTCAGCCAGGGGGGCCGCCAGTTCAACGCGTTGCACGCCCTGGGTATGCAGCGCCGCATAGATGGCCGACAGGCGAATATCTCGGCCTAGTCGGCGTTGCTCGTTGATGTAGCTTTTAAGGCGCAGTTCAGCATCGGCCATGATGGGTTCGATTGCCGGGCCGGGGTAGACATACAGCGTGGCGTCGATCTGGTAATTGACGATCTGGGCGGATTGCACGGTCAACCGATCAGCCACCGGGCGAACTTCCTCGTCATTCAATGCGGCGCTGACGGTGGCCAACAGTTCGGGGGATGCGGTGCCGTCACCGTCGCGAGACAATACGCTGATCGTGACTTCTGCCGGGGCGGGACTGATGGCGGAGGCATCCGCGACTTTGCCGTCCGCACTTTGTGCATGAAACTCATATGCCCCGGTCGGGCCGGCGACGCTCATCCCTTCAAAGGCCGCCGGGATGCGCTGGCGGTAATCGGCGTCCGACTCCTTCACTTCCTCAACTGGCGGGATAGCTTCGTCATCTGCCGGGACGATCGTTAATCGTGGCGTGTTGTTGTTTGCACCAAGCTGTTCAAGGTCATTGCCGATGGCGTAGGCCACCATGACCGCCTGCGCAGCTTCGTTGACGCGCTGGCGCAATAACATCTCCCGATAAGCTGACTCTTGCAGGATTTTGACGATCGGCTCGGATTCAAAACCCAATGTGCGGCGTACCGCCTCCCGTGCTTCTTCGGGATACAGGCTGATTAACCGCTCTTTTCGTTCGGAAAATAGCGTCTCAAAATCCAATGCCTCAATGACATTGGGGCGGGGGAGTTGGCTCAGATCAATGGTGGCCATTATTGCCCCCTGACAGGTAATGAGAACTGGATACGCCCGGCGGTGTCCGTTCGGTTGCCGACCAAATCAACCACCATTTCCCCGTTAACGCTGGAAGCGAGATTGATCGCAGTGAGGGAAATGCGGGTTTCCCAGCGCAGAACCGCACCATAAATGGCGGCCATCATTTGGAGGTTCAATGCGGGGTTTTGTGGCTGGTCAATCAGGGTCGATAGCTGCGAACCGTAGTCACGACGCATGACACGACTACCGACAGGCGTGATCAAAATATCGCTGACCGACTGACGGATGTGTTCGATCTCGCTGATAGCCTGGCCATCGTTACGGTTCATGCCGAGATACATCATGATGCTGGCCCCCCGGTGCTGCCGCCGCCGTTCTGCACGTTGCCGTGATAATGGATGTGGATGATCACGCCGTTGGAATTAAAGCTGCCGCCGGTGTGGGTGATATTCCCGTACATTTCGCCGCCGTATTTGAGCAACAGTGAGCCGGCAATCAATTTATTGGTGCATTCCACGACGGGCGCATCCAGGGTGATCATCTGGCTGGCCGTCACCATCACGACGTTGGCGGTGGCGCTGATTTTTTCAGAGGCCTGAATATCGGCCTGTTTCATACCTTTTGCCGTCAGCGTGCCGTTTTCTGGTTCGTACTCAATGACAGCGCCGTCCGGGAAATCCAGGCGGACAGCATCGGGTGACGCCGAGGCGGCGGGATACTGATCCGAAAATACCCCCGGCAGTACAAAACCGGTGGTCAAATCACCGAAGATGCTCAGCACAATTACCTGTTCGCCAACCGATGGGGCAGACCAAAAGCGCACGCGACCGGCACGCAGCGTCAACCAGTTCAGCCAGTCGGTTTCATTTTTCCCGATTTTCACGCGGCACAGGCCTTTGGCCGTGTCCACTTCGGAGACGGTGCCAATGCGCACAATGTTAGCCAGGAGGCGTTTTAGTTCGGCGATGGATGCTTTCATGCTGCCAGTGTGCCGCGTGCGGGCGCGTGGGGCATTTTGTGTGCCTTGTGCCAGCGATGGCACAAGGCGGTGACGTGGTCAGAAAGGCGGGGTGATTATTTGGCGATGTGCGTCAACGCCAGATCCTTAATCCATTCAATATCGGCATCGGTGAAGCCCAACAACTGCCGGCGCGCATAGCGCACGGTGGGGCCGTCTGGGCTGACTTTATCCCGCAGGCCGTAATGGTGGACGGCGGATAAATTGGTCACACCGGGGGCAAACGTTACGGCGGCTTCATCGGTGTTGGATTCTGTTTTCATAAAACGCGCAGTGCGCAGCCGGGTAAACATCTTGCGGCGGTTGCGCCCGTGCTTGTCCTGCCGTTTGTTTTTACGCGGTATGTACGGCGAACCGTCCGGGTTCTTCTGTTCCTGAATGTGCTTTTGCTGGCGCTGGCGCAGCTCTTTGGCCACCTGGCGGGTAAATACCTGGCGGGACTGCGGGGAAAGCTGCTGGAGCAATACGGACAGCGTTTCGTCCAGCGCCTGGAAGTCGCTTAAGCCGCCCATGCTGCCACCATGCGGCCTTCCATCCAGATTTCATAACTGCTGAGGTCGCTCGGCGGTGGCGGCGGTTCATCCACATGCCTGACGTTCAGCTTGCCGTTGTCCTCGCCGACGATCACACGTTCGGTCAGTTTCAGATCAATGCTGATATCCCGCGCGGCATTATTCAGGAAATCGGCTTCAAAGGTGAAGCCATCGCCGCGTTTATCCGGGTTGGCCATGATATCGGGCTGATGGGTACGCAACCAATGCAGGATGGGCACGATCAACAGATTGGCGTCATCGGCATAGCTGGTCACGATAAGGTTCAGCGTGTACTGATATTCAAAGGACAGCGACGGGGCCAGGGTGGAATAAATCACCCCTTTATCGATAAAAATGTGCAGGCAATCGGGGTTTTGCTTCACATACTTTACGGAACCGCTCAGGGCCGCGCGAAGTGAGTCCGGTTTTAACATGATCGCTCCTACGGTTGCGCCAGGCAGACGTTGTGGATGTAGTCTTGCAGGCCCGCTATTTGGCTGTGGGCGGTTTCAATTCGCTTTCTGAGGGTGTAATAATCCCGTTGAGCGGCGTCAGTAAGTCGGGGGCCGTCTGCATCAGCCAGGCCGGCGGCGGCGGCGGTTGGGCATGTGGCACTGAGCCGCAGCCGGCGACGGCCATCGGCAACATCACGCTGCAAATCATCAATTTTACTTTTCGCATCGGTTAATTCCCGGCTTCTGTTTTCGTCTATGGCAGCAACAGCACGCTGCGTCTTGTTTTGCCAATCAATCTGGCGGGTCAGCTTACCGTTGGCATCCTGCAATGTGTCGCGCACCTGGCGCAGCCCCTGATTGCTGTAGAGCAGGAAGGCCAGCAGGCAGAGCAGGATCAGGACGATGACGGCAATCATACGGGTCATTTTTGGCCCCAGGCGCAGACTTCATGCTCTATATCGCGGCGGTTCATCAGGCCTTTCCACGGTTTGCCGCCGGCGTAAATCCACTGGCGAAGGCCAGCACACGCGCCGGCTGCGTCGCCGGCATTCAGCTTGCGCAGCAGGGAGGAATGCTCAAAAGCGTAAACGCCCACGTTGTAGCTGAAACTGATCAGCGCGGCTTTTTGGTACTCCGTCGCCGGAACCTTTACCGACCGCTCAACCGAACGGGAAAAGGGGATCAGGTCTTTATCCAACATGGCCTTGCATTGCGCCAGGCTGTAGCGCTTGCCGGGGATAATATCGGCCCCGGTGTGGCCGTAGCAGACTGTCAACACGCCTGCGACGTCGCGATAGGGTTCAAGCCTGACGCCTTCCAGTTCGGGGATCATTAATGTGGCGATCGCCACTGCGCCAGTACCGGCAGCGCCAAGCAAGCTTTTCCGCAAGGTAGATGACATCGCCATTATTCGGCCTCCTTACGGAACAGGCGGCGCTTTACCGGCGGTTCAGTGATGATCCCGGCGCTCACCCCTTTCTCATAGGCTTTGGTGCGCCGCCAGTCGAAATAGGTCTGCGTGAGATAGGTGATCAGGCCCAGGATAAAACCGCCGATCACCGCAACCTGATTCCAGTCCACATGGCGGAACCAGTCGACCAGACCGCCGGTGCAGAGTCCGCCGGCAATGCAGTAGTTAAGACCGGCGGCAAGTTTTTCCGTCATAATTTTCATTCTCCACCTCCCGCCCGCAGGGGGTTAATCCCATAATTGAAGGGTTTGCACCGATGCGGCCTGAATGATATCCGGCATGTCTACCGGGCAACCGTGGGGCAGAATTGGCCCCCGATCGGCCAGGCCCGGATTACTCAGCAATACCTGCTCGGTGACACCCTGTGTTTTGCCGTAATAGCGCTGGCACAGTGCATCAACGGTGTCACCCTGGTGCGCATAGACTTTCATCAGATCAACTCAATCGTCATGCGCGGCAGTGCCTGGCAATCATTAATGGCCCAATCCGCATCGCGGCGCAGGTCGTCAACGGTTGGCTCCAGCGATTCGGCCCGCTTGTTGCCTGAATTGGTGGCGTCAAAGCTGCGAAATCGCTCGGTAAGGCTGGCCTGTGTCAGACAAAACACCGCACGGCGATAAAGCTGTACGCGGGTACTTTCATCATCCAGACGGTCGGCAGGAACCTGATCCAGCTCGCTATATCCCGCGCTTTGTTGCTGTTTTCGCCAGTTGGCCAGGCGATCGTTAACTTCATTGATGGCATTGCGGGCAGCTTCCAGCAGGCGCGGCTGTGTGATCGTGCCGTCCTGGCGCATATCTTCCCGGTACTGTTTCAGGTCGATATCCGGCCAGAAACCCGTATTTTTGATCACCGTGCTGGCCGGTGGCACGGGAGCCGGTGTTAAATCAATTTCCAGATTGTTGCCGGGGTTATGGTCGCCCGGTGCGGGTTCAATCGCTATGCTGACCATGGTTTTTTCTCTGTGAGTCGGGCGGTGGACGGGAGCGTTGATACGGTTAAAACCTGTCGCGGCTCCCGTGCCGCCCTCGCCGGGGGCGATTCGTTAACTAGCTGCTTTGATCTGTTTTTCCAGTTGCTTAATGTCAGATTTCACACCGGAATTTTCATCTTTCAGCAGGGCCTTTTTTAATGTGTCCAGGGCAAGCACGTTGTCACCGTCTTGACGCAGGGCATACCCGGCGAATTTATACAGCCGGGCTTTGACCTTGTCCGGCATATCCTGCCCTGTGAGCAACTGCTGAGCGCGGAGTAACTGCGCGGTATCCAGCGGCTTATTGGCCGTCATGCTGCGTTGTGCGGCGGCGGCCAACTCTTCGGCAATCAGGCAACCGGTAGAGCGTTCGAAGCCGTCCGGGGCAACCAAATCATGCTTGATGGCGTATTCACCGATATTCAGCGCGGTTTCCATGTCGCCCACGTCCAGCAACCAGACCAGCACGCGCATCAAAATGGCGTCCTGCCTGCCAGCATCACTTTGCAGCACACCGGCCACCCACGGCATGTACGTGGGGATCATGCTGCGTTTCAGTTCCGCCTTGGTGTCGTGGGACTCAACACCGCTCAGCCTGGCCAAGTCCTGCTGCATCTTGAACAGCAGCAGGTCATAGTTGCCCAGGTGGCTCAGGCTGGCCGCCTCACTCAGTGAGGAGGATTGCTGCGCTGCGATATATTGCTTATGCCTGCGTGCCGGACTGGTCATGGGTTAACCCTCCGTCGGTGCCGGTGCGGCTGGTTTCAGGATGTCGATGTTTTCGATCAGTGCGGCGCATTGGTAATCTTCCACCACATAGGCCTCGTTGACCGATTCGTAGTTTTCAATGCGATCGCGCTTCGGGTTGTCGATGATGTGGCGGAGGCGGGTGCCGTCCTGCCAGTAAATAGACAGGTTATCCAGACGGGTGATCAGAATGGTGTTATCCGGGAAGGAAGGGACGCGCACCGCCTGCAACCCACCGATGCGTTTTTGCGAGATAATGACGTCTGCCGCCAGCATTTCGCTGTTTTCCTGCTCTTTGTTGACGATAGGGAAGTATTTATCCGCCAGCAGGGAGCGCCCGACGATGGCGACCAACTCGGTGTCGTCCTGGAACCAGGCGGCGATCAGTTCGTTGACGGCATCCATAACGAGGGCGTCCAGGTTGTGATAGTCGCCAGTTTTGCCGATGCGGATTTTTTCTGACACGACAGCGCCAGCCTCATCCAAAATCTTTGACATCACCTGATCCGGCGCGCCTTTGCGGATTTTTTCCAGCCAGCCAATATTCACGTCCTGCAACAGCTTGTTGACGGTGAAATCGGACGTTTTTGCACGCTTTACACCGTTCCAGCCGATCATGATGCGATCCAGCGCCTGACGTTTCACAATCTGGTTGCGAATTTTGACCTGGAAATCCTTGAATTTGGCCCATGAATCCAGTTTTGAGTATTTCAGCGCGGTGTCAAAGTTGGTCTGGGTACACATGTAGCCTTGTTCATCCAGACTGGTTGGATCGATGGGTTCACGGTCTTTTTCATCGGTGTTGGTGGTGCTGGCAACCGGGCGATCAATCCCCAGGCCGATTTTGTCACCGCTTTGTTCATCAACCGGGACAATATTGATTGTTTTCAGGAAACCGCTGCTTTCCTGGATTTTTTCTTCCAGGGTTTGGCTGACGGACGGCTCCACGGTGAACTTTGCCGCCACATCCAGGGCATCAATGCCGTTGATGTTTGCAATCTGGTTCACATACTTCTTGTACTGCTCACGGGTTACCTTTCTCATTTCTCTTTTCCTTTAATCGGCTAGAACGGTGCTATCACCGCCTGTAATTGGTTGCTTAACAGTCGGTTAGCTCGGCGCTTTCGCCACCCGTTGACAGATCGCGGCGCTTGTCGCTGCGGTCGGTTGTGCTGAGTTTGGTTTCCAGCCCAGAAAATGCCGTCTCGCTGGCGGTCAGTCGGTCTGTCAGCTTTTGAATGGTGTCTTTCACGCCATCCAATCCGGAAAGTTTTTCCTCGGCCTGCTGCTGCCTTTCGGCGACCAACTCCACGGCCTGGTGAACATCGATAAAGCGCGCATCATCAGAGGCCTGCCGCTTGCTGAACATGGCTTTAATGCTGGCGAGCAGGTTCGGCTTATCGGTTTCCGGTGTTTCGAATTCGAGGGTGGTTTCTTCGGCGGCAGAGAAAAACAGGCCTTGCTGCGCCAGGTGGTTTGAGCTGAATTTCATTGCTTCACTGCCGAGTGACGCAGGGTTATCCGTGAATGCGAGGCCAGTCAGATAGGCTTTGTTGGTATCAGCGAATTTTTCGTAATACTCAATGCTGGTGAAAATCTTCTGACGCTTATTGTTCAACTGCACCAGGCCATCCGTCGCGTCAACCTGGGCGTAGAGCGCCAACTTGCCTTTTAGCGGGCCATCGTTGATTTCACCGGTACTCAGGGACAGCACATCACCATAAGCACAGAAGGTGCTGTCAGGAAAAATGCTCAGGTAATGCTCAAGGTTGACGCGTGCCGGCTTGAACTGTTGGTTATAGGTTTCGGCCATCTCTTTGATGTGCTGGCGCTGGATCTGACGGCCATCACTGGTTGCCCCCTCGACGGCGACACGGAAAGATTTTGAAATTGGCATTGGATAAGCCCCGATCATGTAAGCGAATGTGGCCGGTGTTGGCCGTGTTTGGCTTATGTTGGCGGGGGGCTGGAATGGGGACAACGCGGCGGCTTTGTGTGGTCAATGGCACAAGGTGCATTAAGGGTGTTGGCGGTAGCGGGTAGGTAGCCTTTCGGCATTGAAACGTTGAAATTCAGGCTGATTACGCATGAGTGCTATTACTATCAGTGCCGATTTGGATCCCCGTCGTCAAGCGATGTATCTCTACTGGCAGGGGCTGCGAGTGACCCGCATCGCCGAGATGATCGGGGAGAAGTCCGTCACGGTACACAGTTGGAAACGCCGCGACAAGTGGGACGATTACGGCCCGCTCGACCAGATGCAAATCACGACCGCCGCCCGCTACTGTCAGTTAATCCTAAAGCCGGAGAAAGAAGGGCGCGACCTTAAAGAGATTGACCTGTTGGCCCGCCAGGCAGAGCGGCACGCCCGCATAGGGAAATACAATGACGGCGGGAATGAGACAGTTCTGAACCCCAACATTGCCGCCCGTAACGCCGGCCCGCGCAAACGCACGCAGAAAAATGCCTTTACGGATGAGCAACACGCCCGGCTGAAAGAAATCTTTCTTGAACAGATGTTTGAGTATCAACGCAGTTGGTACCGGGCTGGGCTGTCGAAAGAATTCCGTATCCGCAATATCCTGAAAAGTCGCCAGATCGGCGCAACCTACTATTTTGCCCGTGAAGCCCTGATCGACGCCCTGGACACGGGACGTAATCAGATGTTTGTTTCTGCCTCAAAAGCACAGGCGCACCAGTTCAAAAACTACATCATGGCGTTTGCCCAGGAGGTTGATGTTGAGCTGCGCGGGGAAACTATCATCTTACCCAACGCGGCGGAAATGCACTTCCTGGGCACCAACTCCAACACCGCCCAGGGGCGACCGGGCAACCTGTATCTGGATGAATATTTCTGGATCCCGGGCTTTAAGAAGTTGCGCCGGGCCGCATCGGGTATGGCGTCGCAAACACGCTACCGTTCAACCTACTTTTCCACACCGTCCAGCATGACCCATGAAGCCTATTCATTCTGGAATGGCACGTTGTTTAACAAGGGCAAATCGAAAGACAGACGCCGGGAAATTGACGTTGGCTATAAACGCCTGGCCAGCGGCCTGCTCTGTGAAGATAAGCAGTTTCGCCAGATTGTCACCATTGAGGATGCGTTACGCGGTGGCTGTGACCTGTTTGATCTGGATGAATTGCGCGAAGAGAACAGCGATGAAGACTTTGAAAACCTGTTCATGTGCAACTTCATTGATGATACCGCATCGGTGTTCCCGATGGGGGAAATGCAGCGTTGCATGGTCGACAGTTGGGAGCATTGGACGGACGTTAAACCCTTCGCATTGCGCCCGGTGGCGGCGCGGGAAGTCTGGATCGGTTATGACCCGGCCAGTTCTGAAAACGGCGATAGCGCTGGCTGTGCGGTCATCCTGCCGCCGCTGATTGCCGGCGGCAAGTTCCGCGTGCTGGAGCGCCATCAATGGCGCGGCATGGATTTTTCCGCCCAGGCTAAAAATATCAAGGCGCTGACCGAGCGCTACAACGTGACCTATATCGGCATCGATAACACCGGCCTTGGCCGTGCGGTGTCACAACTGGTGCGTCAGTTCTTCCCGGCGGTTAACGCCATCAACTACAGCCTTGAAATGAAAACCGACCTGGTGCTGAAAGCCCGCGATGTGATCCGCTCCGGCCGCCTGGAGTTCGACGCCGGCGCGCTGGATATCGCCCAGGCGTTTATGTCCATCCGCAAACAGATGACCGCAACGGGCCGGCGGGCAACCTATGTCACCAGCCGCGCAGAAGGCGTCAGCCACGGTGATGTGGCCTGGGCGGTAATGCACGCCTTATTCAATGAACCGCTCGAAGGGGCAACCGGTAGCAATACAGGTTTTATGGAGATTTTTTAAATGAGCAAACGCAACCGGGGCCGCAAAAATACCCAGCCGATCATGCAGAAAGAAAGATGCGCGCAGCATGTTGAGGCCTTCACCTTCGGCGACCCGATCCCGATGCTGGATCGGCGTGAAATCCTGGATTATTTGGAATGCAGCATTGTTGACCGTTGGTATGAGCCGCCGATCTCTTTCAGTGGCCTGGCGAAGACGTTCCGCGCAGCAGTGCATCACAGTTCACCGATCACCATGAAGCGCAATATTTTGGTGAGTATGTTCAAGCCTCACCGGCTGCTGTCAAAGCAGGATTTTAGCCGCTATGCGCAGGATTTTATGGTGTTTGGCAACAGCTTTATTGAGGGGCGCTATAACCGGTTGGGCGGCCTGATGAAACTGGCCCCCAGCCTAGCGAAATACACCCGCCGTGGGGTTGAAACTGATTCTTACTGGTTCGTGCAATCGTGGATGGAGCCGCATCAGTTTGCGGAGGGTTCTATTTTCCACCTGTTGGATCCTGACATTAACCAGGAGATTTACGGTGTTCCCGAATACCTTTCCTCGCTTAACTCCATCTGGCTTAACGAGGCGGCGACGTTGTTCCGCCGGAAATACTACCTCAACGGCAGTCATGCCGGGTTTATCCTGTACATGAACGATGCAGCGCACAAGCAGGAGGATATTGATAATCTGCGTAAAGCGCTGAAAGAGTCGAAAGGGCCGGGTAACTTCCGAAACCTGTTTATGTATGCCCCTGGCGGTAAGCCGGACGGGTTACAGCTGATCCCCCTGGCCGAGGTTGCAGCAAAGGACGAGTTTTTGAACATCAAGAACGTGACCCGTGATGATCAGCTTGCCGCCCAGCGCACGCCACCGCAACTGATGGGGATTTTGCCAAACAACACCGGCGGTTTTGGTGATGTTGAGAAAGCAGCGCGGGTATTCGCAATTAACGAGCTGGCTCCGCTGCAAGAGCGGTTGTGTGAGCTAAACGAATGGGCAGGGGAAGAGGTGATCAGTTTCAAGCCTTATGAACTGCTGAAATCAGAGACATAAGCTATTGGCTCAATAAATATACAGACCAATGTTTGGTTTTGCGACTTTTATGTGCGTGAGCTGAATATTATCCGACGGTAGGCTTTGTGCTAGAAGCGGGCATTTCTGGGAACATAGTGTGTTAATCCATGTGTGCAGGTCAGGCATTTCTACTCTACATTTAGTGAACAATCTTTTGATGCGTATGTTGTAAAGACTCATTGCTCTGAAATACAAGCTAAAAGAGGGCCGCTCGGAAGATTAAAGCCAGAGATAGAGGTTGGAAGATACTCGCTATAGAGTCGTATGATTATAAGTCTCTGATATAACTTGGAATATAAATTCCATATGCTAAATATAAGATTAAAAACACGACGACTAATATCCCTGGGTTTTTGTTTTTACATTCCTGGGTGTTGACTTTTTTATCCTGGATTGATAGATTTGTACAAAGACAACAATCCTGGAGAAAACCACCAATGACCGATGATGTTTTGCCTCAACCATTAACTGGGCTACTGGATGATTTACTGGTTGTAAGCTCAGGTGCAGAGAAAGATTACAACGTATTTATTGGACATAATCTTGGGGAACGAGTTTTTTTACTATCCGTCCCTATGCGAGGGTTCTATGAAATGTCAGAAGTTGCTAATGAACAATATCGTGAAGGAATTGAAGTAACACAACGAAAACTTGATCAGACGCATGCAAATAAATTAGCTTTATATATTTTAAAAGGGCTTGTTTCCTCAGCTATCACTTTTAGAGAAAACACTGGAAAACCCTCGATAAAATCTCTTCTTGACATACAAGAAAATCTTGGAAAGCAGCCTTATCTTGCATTGCAGCCCATTGTAACCAATGTTAGAGATATCGGACTTAAAGGAAATAAATTAAGAGCGGAAAGGTTATTATCTACCTCTGATAATAAAACCGCTTGTTTTAAAGTATATCTGGCTCAGAATAATATTCTTTGGGTGGTAGACGGCCAACACCGCCGTGAAGGAATGAAAATTGCGTTTGAATTTATCGAGCAATTATTAAGAACACATTCTTACCCGAAGAAAAAAGGCGTATATTCTCCTCCTGATGAACATTTGGATTTGAGCAGTGGCGAAATAGCTGCCTGGAATGCAATACTCGAAGCTAGTTCGGCGTTTTCTACTGTAACAGTTGAGATGCACCTGGGCCTTGATATAGACCAAGAACGCCAATTGTTTCATGATTTGAATAATCTTGGCAAGAAAATAGATAAGAATTTAGCTTTAAAATTTGACAGCGCAAACCCAATAAACTCATTTATAAAAGGCAAGCTTATTGATGAGTTAGATATTAAGGTTACCGATATAGAACAGAAGGATTGGTCTAAAGACGATGGTAGTATTTTATTAAAAGATATTACGGCAGTAAATGCTATTTTGTTCTTAAACAAAACCAATATATCAACAGCAACCCCGGACGTTAAAGATAAGTTTGTCGTTGCAACTAAATTTTGGTCATCTGTTCAAGCAATTGATGGTTTCGGACAAGAAAAAGGAAAAGAAAGAACCGTAGCACTTCAACCTGTTGTTTTAAAAGCACTGGCAAAGTTAGCTTTCGATTTTAATTTTAGTAAAAGGAAGGCAAGCAATAGCGATGAGCTATATGAGACCTTGTTAGATGGAATAAGTAATTTAGACTTTTCACACCAAAATAATATCTGGCAATATTACTCCTTGCCAGAGAATGAACGTGAAAGCTTGTTCCCGGGTTTAAGTGAATATTTGCCTGATTCAGCGAGTGGGAACCGTGATATTGGTAGCATGCAAGGAGGGGTAATGCGTTTTGGTGCAAAACATAACGATATATATCCGATCATCGGCGATATGATTCGATACATGTTAAAATTACCAAATCGCCATCAATAATATTTATATTATTGGAAATAAAATAAAGCCAAATAAAAAACTCTCTCCTAATGAGGGTTTTTTTATAGAAATTTTAAAATATCACATGCTGAATTATCACCAAAAATAAAAGTTTCTGGTATTAGTGATGAAATACCAACATATGAAATTCTTTGCAACTGGATCGTGCTATGTCCGTTTATCGCTCTTAATCGATTGTCAGATTTAATCGCTTTCGACCACATAACAATGTCAGATACTCTCTGAGTAAATACATGTTCAGTTAGTTTCTTGTTGGTGTTTAATATAATAGGAGAAAGATGGTTGTATCCATCTTGTTCATATGAAGATACATTGCCGTGTGTCTTTGTGACATGTCACAGACGATTATTTTTATGAAAATGACACGTCACACAACTATTGAAAATAAAATATTTACGTGGCAAGGTGTTTTTACATCATTCGGCATGCCCTGTCCTGGTTCTCTTATCTAAAACGTATTTTTTATCGGGATAGAACTGGATTTTAAATAAAAAACACTGCATATCCTAAGTGCAACAATCCGCACATTTTCTTGCATGTCTAATCACACTTCTAGACCATAGACAGCAAGGGATTGAAGTGTTTTACCTACTGCATAGAAAGTGAATTTTCAAGTATGCAGCGCGGGGGCGGGGGGGACGGCACGGATTAGGAGAACGATGGGGATCTTTTCTCCCGCAATGGCTAAAAAATGATACCTCTTATGCACGGCCAAAACCCCTGTGTAGTCAGACACAATGTGGTAGCGTGAAATGAAGAAAAGCGCCTTGCTACGTGGTGTAGAGACGCTTATGCGGAGGCTGTGCAGATTGTTTATACTATCCCATGGTCAGTAACTTGTTTTTTACACCTAGATTCAAATAAGACGAATCATTTCTTCTATTGATTGTTTTAGTTCAGCCTCTGTATATTTCTGAGATTGCATTGTTACGTTTTCAGGATGATGTATATGATTACGAATGAAGGTTTGTAAGGTTGCAGCAATTGGTGGAAGTGGGTTTCCTCCTCTTTCCTTAGTCCATTGTTTACTAAGTGCGATGCCTTGGCCGTTAAGCCATTGCTCAAAGTTATTCACCGCATACTGCCCACTTTGCTCTTGTAAGTGTCCATATAGTTCATTATGCAAATCCACAGTTGGTAAATTATATGCTTTGAAGCTAATTTCCCCCCAGGACGGACTCCATGGGAACATAGGTGATATGTCAGCTCTTGAAATATAGTTTCTATTGTTATCTTTATTGAAAATAAAAAGACCCGCATTCTTTAAATTAGTCGAGGACAACATAAATGGAGAGTGAGTTGTAACAAAAACCTGTTTGGTTTTTGAAATAACCATCAGAGCGTCTAATAATTTTTTTTGCCCTGAAGGATGTAGGCAAATTTCAGGCTCATCTATGAATAAATAAAATGGTTTGGATACGGCAGCATTAGCAGCATTAGCAGTTATGTCAGCATAAACTTGTAACATAGAAAGAGCTACAGCTCTTTGCATTCCGTGACCTTTTTCATTCATGGGGACAGAAACACCATCATCAATAATCACACTTGCAGTTTTGAAAAAGTTTTCAATTTGCAATTCATCAAAAGAAAATGAAATATTAGCGGCGCCGAACTGAGATGAGAAAACAGTCTGAACCTTCGCTTCTATTTGAGATATATTTGTTCTTAGTTGAGATGCTGGGTTGTTAAACAGTCCGTGATAGCTACTTTGGAAACTTTGATACTCAGGTGTATTTACATGCCCAAGGGCTATTTCTTTCAGCAGAGAACCGCAAAGAGTAGATGCACCAAATTTAGATTCATCGTTAGGGTTAGTATCTGCCCAGATGAAGTTGTTATCATAAAGTTTTTTGAATGGCGCATCGATTCCAGAGGGGTTTGAGTAAGTTTGCTCGGCTTCACTCCAAAAATTTATTCTCTTAACTTCATCAGGATTGTTGTTATTCCATGAACGCTTTACTTTAAAGCACTCATTTGCACCATCATTAAACACATTATTTATAAAGGATTGTATTTTGTTTGTTTGTACATGAGTATTTACGATGTTAGTGATGTTTCCTGTATATGTTACCTCTATTGAAAGGTTATCAAATACGGTGGCAGGATCAGATCTGTTTATGAGCTCTCCAAGGTTTTTTTTCGAACTATCTTTTATAAAATCCAAAGATTCAAAAATGGTAGACTTACCGGCGTTGTTCTCACCAACAAAAACATTTAACCCACTTCCTTCTGTAGTTCCATCAGGCATATTGAAATCAATGCTATGACTCCCATGAAAACCCTTGAAATTTTCGATAGTTATTGTTCTTATAAACATAGTTAATCCTTGTTATTAATTTAAAGTCGAAGTTAATTCCTTCAGTAATGACACACGCATCCAAAAAAATTGGGCAGCATCCTCTTTTTTATATGATATATAAGATAATAATTTACGCATAGTGATCTCCAACACAGATTCGTCGAATACTTCCAGTTATTGCATGAAACTGCATATTTTATATTTTAGAGTTAATTATTTAAATAACTATAATAACATTTGTTATTTTGTTTTTTCATAATGATTTCAGCATTAGTCGTTTGTAACCCATAGTTTGCCAACATTGCGTATCCCCCTGCATGCAGCACCCGCTCGGATCGCCCGGTAATGTGTCCCCACACTTCCCGCAACTGCTTTTTCGCAGTTCTGATAGTTGTTTATGCAACGACTTGTTGTCCTGCCTGATAAGGCCAATCAAGTATTCGGTTACCTCGTAAGGTTCCCTGGCTATCCGGCGCTGCTGGCAGCCCTCCAGAATCATCGCGACTTCTTGGCTGTCTACGCGTAGGGTGATCGTAGTGATGCCGTTCGCCTTATCACGCTGGCGCTGGGCGCGTTTACGTTCTGCCGATGTGGTCATGCTATTCCTCCGATTTTTGTTTCGCTGCTTCTTTTCTCAGGTGGTCGCCAACCACGCGTGTTTGTTCCGGTACCTGCCGATGCCATAGCGCAGTGAGCCGCGTCAGCGCGGTAGTAGCTGCCGGCGTTGTTTGCTGATACAGACAACCGTCGGCCCGTGCCCGGTAGCGCTGACCGTCGATAGTGACCGTTGCGCCCCTGGCCATCGATTTCAGAATGCAGGCATCCAGGCTGAAACCGATGGATTCGGCGAAGCTGCCGATCTGGCGTTCCAGCTTGCTGAGTGGCCGCTTGATTGTGTTAATGCCAGCGCTGGCCGTAGGTGGCCGGTGATGTTCAGCTTCCTGCCCATCATCCAAACTGAAATAAGCCAGGGCGCGTTGCTCCTGTTCGTGGCGCACCTGTTCCCGCCAGCGCTTATTGCTGGCCAGGTCTGGCAGTACCGACCTTATTGGTGGCAGATTTAGCCCTTCGCCAGGCAATGCAAAGCCCTCGGCGACGGTCATAAATGGATTTTTCACGGGTTCTGGCGGAGCGCTGCGTATTCGCCGGAGCATCAACCGCCGTTCCTTGTCGGTTATTCGCTCAAAATCGAGGTTTTCAGGCGGTGGCGCTGGTTCCTCAACCTGTTTGTTTTTTAGCCTTTCCGGCGACACCGTACAGTTATTGACAGAACTCCAAGAGGGCGCAGGCGCGCCCTTAACGTCAACGGCCAGGTCAACGGCACGGGCCGGAACAAACTTCCATTCCTTCGTGCGGGTGATAATTGGGGTATCCATCCCGACCGGTGGTGAAAACACACCCCGTATCCGGATCACGTCTTCGCCATAGTCGTTAGTGGCTTCTGCCGGCTCGTAGTAGGAGCGAACGATCAGGTCGTCACGCCGAACAAAGGGGCCGCCCTGGGTGTTGACGTATTCAGCCCAGTGGCCATAATCGGCGGCATCATGTACGGCGGCAAACTCGACACTGAGGCCTAGTGCGGTTTCATGGTCAGCCATGCGGCGCAATTCGCGGTAAACCGTCACCGGTGCACCGCCGATAAACTGAAACTGTCGTATACGCCAACGGGCTGCCCAGGCTGATACTGCCGGAGCAATTTCTTTCAGCTCTTTACCGCTGTCGTCGTCCAGTTCGCCATCAAGCGCGTAACCGTCGATATTCTTTGATATGTATTTGGCGATGTAACCGGTGGCGCTGCCTTTTTCTGGATCTATGGCTTCGGCGTGGAAACGGGCTTTTCTTGAGCGTTCGCTGTAAAGCTCGTCAGTGTCTTCCGCACAGGCATAAGCGCGCAGGATATCGCGCACCTGGTCAACTACCTCGGGCCGCATGAATAGCAGCATATGCCAGTGAGGCGTGCCGTCACCGTGCGGCTCAGCCACACGGATCCCGAAGATACGAAACCCTTTACGATGTAGCTTGGCGCGTGCGCGTTCCCACACATTACGCAGATAGCGCTGCGTTTCTTCCGGGCTGGCTCCACACCATTTGCGATTGCGGTGGCCATGTCTGTTGGTGGCATGGAAGCGGGAAGGGGCTGTCAGGGTGTAAAACTCCCCCACGAACCCCATCTCGTTGCAGATATCCTCAAAACCACGAATGCGGTTCATCAGCTCGCACCGGCGAATGGCTGGATTTGCAACGCTGTGATCGTATTTGTCGATCACCGAAATGCGGTTGCCTTCGTCGTCTTCCAATTCCATCGATTTTAAGAATTCACGGGTGCGGCGTTTTTGCTCCCGCCAATCGCTGACGGTTGGCCGGCTGGCATAGGGCGTCGCTTTTTTGCTGACGTGACCAATGGCAATATGCAGGTGCTCTTTCCAGCGGTCGGCATGGCGTCGCAAACGGCGCAGCCACCAATCTTCTGACATCATGCGCATGATTGCCGGTGAGGTGTTCTCCACTGTCATTTTCCAGCGGGCCACCTGGTAGGTTTTCCACAGTGGCGGTTTTTGCTTAAACCTGCGGGTGAGTGCGGCAGCCCCTTTATATAGCGCCATGACGTTCAATAATTCAGAAGATCGGCCAGTCTCTTCGTCGATTACGCTCAGTTCCTGCTTGATGATAGCGGCGATATCTTTCGCCAGCAGTTCAATATCAGCGCGCCCGGCGTCCGGCAGATGGTTAAAGCGGTGGCACAGGGCGGCATCGCTGTTGTTATCGGAAGCGCGGTATTTATCACTAACGAGATCAAGCCGTGGCAATACGCGCTCAACAAAGTTTTTCGTCAAGTACGCATTGCCCCGGCGGATGCCCTGGGATTCTTCCAGCTTGTTGATGTGGTAGCGCACATCGCGTTGGATCAGCTGTGGTTGTTGTTCTAACAGATGATGTGCGTGCAGGGTGGTGGCGATCTGCTCCTCGGTCTGTTTATCGATCTCGGCCGGTCTGTTCAGCGACGGATCGATAACCGGGAGCGGGGCGTTCCATGAGAATGCCCACTCACAAGCAGGCGCGCCGCTGCCAGGGTATGGCAGCGGTGGGGTGGGAGCGTGACGGCAACCGGAATTTCTAGCCATGCATGGTGGCCTGGTGCTTTACCAACGTGAATTTGATCAAAGCTTCTTCCTCACGCTGATTGTTTCACCCGGGCCGATCATCCTTGTAATCTCCACGAGATTTTCAGCTCGGTACTGCTTACCGTTTTGCATCATCACGAAATACTGCCCCTCATTAGTTGTTGAAGGGTGGAAGTAAGCGATGTCTTTTTGTTGAACAACAAAATCGCGAGAATTACAGTTGAATGTAAAAACGCCAGTTGGCGCGGCACAGGAGTGTGTTTTCATACGGGCGTCACTCGGTACTACTCGGTTTGATTTTTTGCATCCAGCCAGCGTTAACATCCTCATTTCGTGGTGAGGGCCTCCCCTGGAACTTCATATGCTGGGATTTGGCTTCACGTATTGCTTGGCAGTGCACGCAGGTAGTGACGCCATGAATTAGGCGTCTGCGAGGTTCAGGAATAGATGAGCCACATTCTTCGCAGTGAAGTGCCGAAGGTCCGCAAGGCTGTGAGCGAGCGTTTTTGATTTGAGCGTCAAGAATTAGCTGATGCCGTTCCTGTGCCATGTCGATTTGATCCGCCATCAGGCATCCTTAGTCGTAGTTGCGTTCTTCTGGTTGCATACACTGGCGGTTAAATACCCGGCAGAACTTGCAATAGCGGTAGATAAATAAGCCAACCAGACCAAAGGCGATAACAGCCCAGATGCTGGCTATGGTGATGGCCAGGCCTAAACCCGTCATTTTCGGTACTCCACGTTGTAAGTTTCGTGAGTCATTAACCGCCAATCCTTACCGCCATTTTTACTCAGCAAGCGCCAGCGATAACCGATATCTATTTTCAGGTAGCCGTGTGGCTTAATACGGCGAAACACTCGATTACCTCGGCGAAACTGAGCTAATAAAGAAATGGCTTTGCGGTAGACGTCAGGTTTGGCAGGAGTGCCTGCAAGAGTTATCACAGTGCAACCCCCTGAGATTTACTGGCTCCAACATTTTGACGGGCGCTTATCCAGCTTTTCGGCATGGAAAGAATTTGATCGCGGGAAGCATTGTCGGCTTCCAAACGTTCAATCCGAGTGCTCAACAGCTCCAGAAGCTGCAACCGCGAGGCACGGCGGGCTTCTGTTAGTAATTCCATTAACGCAACATCGTTCATAAAACCCCCTGAATTTAGGATGTGGGAAGCCCGCCACCAGAAGGCAGCATTTGTTATTTCGAGTGGTTATATATTTCAATAAGCAATTATTAGTGCGCACTGGAATATGTGCCGGTTTTATCCATGCCGGCTCATGGTTAGGTCAATCTATCCGCTCTATTGCAGCCCATTTATTTATTAGGGCGCGACCGGATTGGTGCGATTGTCCTTAATGTTCCGGGATTACGCGCCCGGCCGCGTTGTGGTATCTTCGCCATGCCCGCCACGTTCTGCCAGGAACACGGGCATGACAATCCCCCACGAGAAGGAAGAATGTAATGAATAAGCGTTTTTGCATTGACGACTCTGTAAAACATCACGTCCCACACAGACAATATGATGAACCGGCTATTCCCGAAAAAGGTCGGGATGACCAAGACGACAAGGAATAAAAAATGACCGAGCAGCTGAGCAAAAGTACAAAAGCGCACATGTATGATTGCTACTACCGCGAGCAAATGACCACCAAACTGAATAAAAGCTTGTTTAACCTGGTGAGCTTCATTCAGGTAATACTCGGTAGTACAGTGATGGCCGATGTTTTTAACGGTTGGCTGCTTGGTTTTCTTATTATGATTCTGTCTTCTTATCTGTTCGTCTATAAACCGAGTGAATATGGCGCAGCTGCTAAACAGCAAGCGTTCGAATATGAAAAAATCATTCATCGTAGTGTCTCGATGAGTGAGTTGGATATCAAATCTGCATTGGCTGAATTGTCTGAACATGATTCTGATATTCCTGGTGGTTTGATTAAACCGGCCTATATTCGAGCTATTATCGCTGCTGGCTTTTCAGATGATTTTGTTAGCCAGCAGGTCCAAACGCTTACTCTAAAAGAGCGCTTATGTGCTTTTCTCAGCGGTGGTATTCCACGGTAAGACTAAATCCCATTTAAGAGCACACCCCACGACGCCAATCGCCCACACGTTAATGGAAGAGGTGTGCTCTCAGATAGGGCCGGTTATACCGGCACAACGAAGACTGACAGTAATTTATAAGCAGCTAAAAATATAAACATACCTGCTAGGATCCTTTTAACAACGGGCCATGAGTACTTCACGAATCCCGCTCTAAGTTCTTTGAAGCTTTTTATCCCGCAGCTGTCAATAAGGCCCCATAGCATCAGATACATTATTGCTATGTACCAGGCGATTAAGAACGCAAGACCGTCATTCATAGAAGCCCCTAATTGAGTTGCGGCGATGGGATATCGCCATTGTTGCAGCGAGACACCAAGCTATCGATCACCGCAGCAGCTACACCATCGCCTGCGGCTTCTGCGGCACTAAATAAGCCAGTAAGGCCAATGCTCAAACGGAATGCGTGATCATTCAGTGAAACAGCCCGCACAGCTGGAGCGATAGCGCTGGCTGCATTGATGTTTTGGGCTTTGGCGTGGTACTGCGTCAGCAGATCATCAACCAAAATGATGTAAGCCTGTTTCATGCTGCCACCTGTTGTTGTTCGTAAAGTTGGTCGATGTAATCCGTTGCCAGTGCCTGTGCATCGAACAAGCCGTAAGACTGATCGCCTTGGCTGATCTCATACCTGGCGCAAAGCGTTACAACAGTGTGCGGACGGCGAGTAATAACAAAACCGCGATAGCGTGATGAATTACGACTAATTTTGATGATGGCATGTTCGCTGGTTCGCATTTTTCTGCCTCAACCCATTCGTTCAACAAATTTCTCAGCGTGGCGCTTGGCGTTCAGATAGATGGCGTAAAGATTGACGCGACGCTTTGCACCTGGGCGCGCTTGCAAAATCGGCAGGGCACCGGTATCGGCCTGTGTACGAATAGTTTGTATGTTTTTCCCGATGCGCAGGGCGTAGTCAGAGATCGACTCTTCCAACAGGTCACCAAATGGATAATCAGCCGGAAGTTGGTTTTCCCTTACCCCAATCACCTTTTTTTGTCGGTTTTTGTTCATAGTGATACCCTTTAAGATCACGCAGATTTAAGTTATTGAAGGTTCATATTTATGAACCAAGGTAACGATAGTTCATAGGAATGAACCATGTCAAGCATTCTAAGCGAGAAAGTGAAGGCGATCCGGAAGAGTGAAGGGGTAAGCCAGAGCGAATTTTGCGACATAACAGGCATATCAATTAGTACTGTGAAGAAGTACGAAACGGGGTTGATTGAGCCAGGCGGCGTGACTCTCATGAAGATTACAAGCAACCCGCGATTTAAGAAATATACTATGTGGCTAATGACAGGGGATGTCGCGCCGGAAATCGGACAGATTTCACCTGCTCTCTCCCCTGATGGGCTAGGAAGCACATCCAGTCCCCAAAAAGGCCAGAAGGTTGGATAATTGCTTGGCGTATAAAGAATTCTTGGGGTAAGGGCGGAATTTGTTTCGAAAGGAATCTTTGGGATGAGTATTAAATCGCTCGGTGCTGAAGGCTATATGGTGGACGTACGCCCCCAAGGTCGGACGGGTAAGCGTGTTCGCAAGAAATTTAAGACGAAATCCGAGGCACAGCAATTTGAACGCTGGGTTATCGCGACGCAGAACAATAAAGACTGGGTAGATAAACCAGCTGACCAACGGCCATTAACGGAATTGATAGACCTTTGGTTTAAGCATCACGGCCAGAACCTAAAAGATGGCGTGAAGATTGAGCATAAATTGCAGGTGATGGCGACCAAAATGGGCAACCCCAAGGCATGCCAGATCACCCGATCTTTCTTTTCTGATTATCGAGTGCTTCGCCTCGCCGAAGGCAGAAAGGCAAAAACCGTCAATCTCGACCAAGAAAAGCTGGGCGGGGTGTATTCCGTTCTCATCGATTTGGGGCTTTATCACGGTGAACATCCGCTCAAAGAGATGAAAAAAATTAAGCTGCCGGATCAGGAAATGGGTTTCTTAACTCATGACGAAATTTGGCAACTGCTAGACCGGCTGGAAGGTGATCATCTGAAGGCGGTCAAGTTGTGCCTGGCAACAGGGGCACGCTGGGGGGAGGTGGTCAAAGTTCGGCGGGAAGAGGTGATCGGCAATAAGGTGACTTACCTCAACACCAAGAACAGCAAAAACAGAACTGTCCCGATCTCAATCGAACTCTGCAAAGAAATCACTTCTGGGGTCAAGGCTGGGCCAATATTCGCCGAACTCAATTACTCGTATGTGAGGACGTGCATCAAAGAGGTCGCCCCTGGCTTGCCAGCAGGGCAGGCCGTTCACGTTCTGCGCCATACCTTCGCTAGTCACTTCATGATGAATGGCGGCAATATTCTGGCGCTACAGCGAATTCTGGGACACTCAAGTATTTTACAAACAATGGCTTATGCGCACTTTGCGCCTAATTATTTGGAAGATGCAATTAGATATAATCCTCTAAGTAACTATGAGAAAATTTGATTTTGGAAGGTTTTATATGTTGAATGATTATTTTTTTGACTTCTCAAGTTCTGACTTTTTGTTCTTCACGCCCTTAAAGGAGGACTCGTCATTTTTACCAATTACGGTTATTTTTGCTATTGGATTGTTTTTTCTAAAAGAAGTTTTTGAATTTGTTAAAAAACATAAAGCAAATAATAGAAAGATATTTGCAATGAAAAGATTGTTTTCAAGAGAGTGCGAAAAAAATTTGTGGACTGTAAAAATATTACGCCGTGTTCTAAGTGAAATTAATGAAGAGTATGAGAACGGGAAAGAGGTAAAGTTGAAGTTTAGTGAGCATGAGCAAGGCTACGTTTATATTTATAAAGATGATGGTTCAATGTCAGGTCTTTCGATAACCAAAACGCGTAGAGAACTAATGGATAAGAATCTAATGGAAGCGGCAGTTTCAAGCGAAGCATTATTTAAAAAATTAGAGGGTGCTTGTGACGCATTGGCAGAGTTAGAGCATATTAGAGACTCTTTCCTTAATATTGAAAACTCAAGTAAAGAGTTTGGTAACCCACTATTGGCTGGTTTTTTGGGTTATGCTTTGGAAGAAATACTGACTATCCAACAGTCTTTAAATGACCTATATAAATATTGCACAGGAAATGAGCTTGAAAACGCTCGTCTTCGTTAGTTCCTGTTCTAAAGGATGATATTTCGAGTCAAACTAGTAATCCTCCGCCTGTTAGAGGAAATACCACTATGTTACTTGGTGAGAGATGTCCACATTTTGACCCTAACACCCACGCTATACCCATTTTAGGCAGGCAGTTACAAGTACCTAACTCATTGATATTATTGTAACTGCTTGTTTTTATTAGCGTCACGATGGCGGCGAAAGCCTCCCTTTTTTGTGGGCGTGGGTTTATTTTTCTGCGTGTTTTTGCAGGAACTGTTCAAACACCGCCAGGGTGTCGCTGGAAATGTGGTGCTCAATCCCTTCGCTGTCCAACTCCGCCGTTTCGTTCGGTACCCCGAGGCACACCAGCAGGTCGACGACTATCCGGTGACGACGGCGTACCTTCTGCGCCAGTTGTTCACCTTCCTCCGTCAGAAAAACCCCTCGATAAGGCCGTGACTCCACCAGACCCGCACTCTTGAGCCGGGCGATGTTCTTGATCGCGGTCGGATGCGACACACCGAAGCGTTTGGCGATGTCAGTGGTCCTGGCCTCGCGGGTAGTGACCAGCAGGTCGGCTATCAGCTCGACATAATCCTCAATCAGCGCATTGGATTGCGCCTCACGAGCGCGGGTGAAGCGCAGGGCATGTTCAGCCTCGTCCGGCATTTCGGCCACAACGGGGCGATCGGCGTCATCTGGTGCGCTTGTTGCCATAGTCTGAGACGTCCTTTAAACGTAAATCCAGTGAGTTGCAGATTAATGCAGTTCCGCCATACGTTAGTCCAAAGGCGACGCATTATCAATTCGCCAGGCGCATCGGGTTAAAATTAGAAATATTTGTACACAAAGGTAGAGTATCTTCCATTTTGCATAAAGTGTAGCCGATGCTACATTGCTGAGAGTGTTGGGTGAAAAATAACCAGAAAAAGATTGAGGGTAAATCATGCGTGATGCGGCAACCACCACATCGTTAACCGAACGAACCAATACGGCGATAGGTAACGCGCTTGCCGGGCGCAAGCGTGGCGCATTCACGCCGCTGCTGTTCGCGGGGCCAGCGGTGATTGCCTCCATTGCTTATATGGACCCCGGTAATTTCGCCACCAATATTCAGGCCGGCTCGAAATACGGTTACAGCCTGTTGTGGGTGGTGGTGATGGCCAACCTGATTGCAATGCTGTTCCAGGCGCTGTCGGCCAAGTTGGGTATCGTCACGCACCGCAATCTGGCAGAGATGTGCCGCGATCAATTTTCGCGCCCGGTGGTAATCGGCATGTGGCTGCTCAGTGAAGTGGCGGCGATGGCAACCGATCTGGCGGAGTTCCTCGGCGGGGCTATAGCGCTTGCCTTGCTGTTCCATATGCCGCTGTTGCCGGGAATGGGGGTAACCGCGGTCATCACCTACGCTTTGCTGATGGTGGAGAAAAAAGGATTCCGCCCGGTAGAGCTGATGATCGGCGGCCTGGTCGCGATTATTGCCCTGTGTTACCTGGTCGAGATGTTTATTGTGCCGGTGGACTGGGCTGCGGCGGGTATGGGCATGGTCACGCCGCAGTTGCCGGATGCACAGGCGTTGACCATCGCGGTGGGGATTATCGGCGCCACGGTGATGCCGCACGCCATCTTCCTGCACTCAGGGCTGACTCAACACCGTGCGCCGGCCAGTGACAGCGGTGAAAGGCGCAAGCTGCTGCGCTTTTCCAATATTGAAGTGGTGATTGCCTTATCTGTCGCCGGGCTGGTGAATATCGCCATGGTGATTATGGCCTCCAGCGCCTTCCATGCAGGAAACAGCGACGTGGCGGAGATTGGCACCGCATACCATACGCTGACGCCGCTGTTTGGCGCTGCCGCTGCGGGCATCTTCCTGATGTCGCTGATTGCTTCCGGCATTTCCAGCTCGGTGGTGGGGACGATGGCCGGCCAGATGATCATGCAAGGGTTTGTCGGTTTTCGCATTCCGGTATGGGTGCGCCGTATGGTGACCATGGTGCCGGCGTTCATTGTGGTAGCTCTGGGGGTTAATGCCACCGACGCGCTGGTTTACAGCCAGGTCGTATTGAGCCTGGCGCTGCCGGCGCCGATGATTGCCCTGGTGATGTTTACGCGTCGCCGCGACATCATGGGCGAGTTCGTGAATAGCCGCCTGACCAGCCTGGTGTCGATCATAGGTACGGTGATTATTATTCTGCTCAACATGGTGCTGCTGCTGCAAACTTTCGGTGTCGCCATTCCCGGTCTGGGCTGATGCCAAGCCGTGCAGCCTGTGCTGTCACGGCTTGATATCACCACGTGAAATCATCGCCGCTATAAATTCCCTACGCCACCGTCGATCAGCAACTCGCTGCCCACCATAAAGGCAGACTCATCCGATGCCAGGAACACTGCCGCCTTTGCCAGCTCCCATGCCGTACCCATACGGCCGATCGGCACCAGAGCGCGGATCTCGTCGCGCAGCGCCTGCTCATCGGCATCTTTTAACCCCAGCTTGCCCAGCGCCGGGGTTTCTGTCGGGCCGGGGCTTAGGCCGTTAACCCGGATGCCGCGCGGATGCAGTTCGCCGGAAAGCGTTCGGGCCAGCGACAACAGCCCGGCCTTGCTGGCGGCGTAAGCGTTGCTTAGCGGCAGCCCGATATGCGCACTGACCGAACCGCACAAAATAATCGACGCCGGATTAGCCAACTGTGGCAGCAGCGCCTGGATCAGGAAGAACGGACCCTTCAGGTTGATGTCCATCAACCGCTGATAGCTTTGTTCATCCCACTCTTGCAAGGGATGGTGCGTGACGTCACCGGCGTTGATATACAACACGTCGAGGCGCGGCCAATGGTTGGCCAACTGCTGCGCCAATGTGCGTTGTTCAGCGATATCCCCGGCGTCGTTGCGTAATAACAACACGTCACCCAGTTCTTTTCCCGCCGCCTCGAGGCCACTTTGGCTGCGCCCGGTGATCGCCACCGTGGCTCCTTCGGCGATAAACTGACGCGCCGTTTCCAAACCAATGCCGCTGGTGCCGCCGGTGATCAACGCGTATTTGCCTTTAAGTCGTGACATAGCCCACTCCTGTTTATTGTCGGTACGGCCATTATTTGCGCTATAGTATCCTTTGCATAGTAGGCACCTTTTGGATACTAACGGGCGAAGAGGGATGAAATGAGCAAAGCTGGGCTTTCCGCCACGGAAAATAATTTAGCCGGGTTACCGGCAGCGGGCGAACCTTGCCCGATGGTGGACTTCGTGAATCTGGTTGCAGGGAAGTGGGCGATCCCCATCCTTTACCGATTGATCTTGATCGACAGCCCGGTGCGTTTCAGTGAACTGCAACGCGCGGTTGCGCCGATTGCCCAGAAAGAGTTGACGCGCCAACTGCGGCAGTTTGAGCAGCGCGGTCTGGTCACGCGGCAGGTGTTTCCGGAGGTCCCGCCGCGTGTTGAATATCAGATTACGTCGCTGGGTAAAACGCTGCGCCCGACGCTCGACTCCTTGGCTAACTGGATGCGAACACACGCACCCCAGTTAATTGAGGATTAGTCGCCGATACCCGGTGGATTGATGGTGGAGCGTGGGACCTTTTCATCCTGTTCCCCCCAACGGTCCAGCACCTGCGCATATTCTCCGCTGACGATCACCCCGTTGATGGCGGCGTTGATGGCCGCCACCAGACCGTTGTCTTTTTTGGTGGTGACCGCCACATAGGCCACGTTGGGGCCGATGCCGACCATTTTGGTTTTGCCGGTCAGTGCCGCCTTGTAGGCTCCGGTCGAGTGGGGGCCGAAGTAGGCGTCGACGCGTCCGGATTGAATGCTCAGGTTGGCCGCCGCGTCATCGGTGACATAAATCGGTTGCACCGGCGGCAGGCCGTTGGCGCGGTTCTGTTTATCCCAACCCAACAGGATGTTTTCCTGATTGGTACCGGAACCGACAATGATTCGCAGCCCGGCAACGTCTGCAGGTTGGTTGATTGAATTGATTTTACTGGTGGATTTTACGTAAAAGCCCAGCGTATCCACCCGGTAGGTGGCGAAATCAAACTTGGTTTTGCGCAGTTTGGTCACGGCAATATTGAAAATGGCGGCGTCATACTTACCGGAACTGATCCCGAGTGGCCAATCCTCCCAAGAGGTGGGCACCAGATTTAATTCCAGCCCCAAGCTGTCTGCCACCAGTTGTGCAATATCCGGGTCACTGCCAATCAGCGTTTTATTGTCTTCGGCAAACAGCGCCAGCGGCGGGGAGTTTTCAGAGGCCACCGCGACGGTCAGCTTGCCCGGTACGGCAAAAGGGTAATTGGCCGGTATCAAGGCGACGGCAGCCGGATTCTTCGCCGCCCGCACATGTTGTTGGTTGGCCTGCAGATCGATAATGCTTTGGGTTTCGGCCATGGCATGGCCGCACAGCAACAGCGCGCTAAGCGCCAGGATTTTGAATCGCATGTTATTTTCTATCCGTTGCTAATCATAGGGTTACTATTGGCGGCGGCCGCGGGCAAGTAAAGCAACAATAGTGAATAACCAAAGTGAAAAAATCAGATATGCGCTGCCGGGAACGACGTAATTATTCTGGCTGGTTGCCTGATTCTGCATCACTCAACGCGGAAAGTGCGCAATCAGGTTGAAAGCAGTAGAATTTGTCACTCATACTGCGTACAGCTTTTTTCCCTCTACAAGGAACGCCAGATGGCCGAAGAAACGATTTTCAGTAAAATTATCCGCCGCGAAATCCCTGCTGATGTGGTCTACCAGGATGAACTGGTCACCGCTTTCCGTGATATTTCACCTCAGGCGCCGACCCACATTTTGATCGTTCCGAATGTGCTGATCCCGACGATTAACGACGTAACCGTGGAGCACGAAGCTGCACTGGGCCGCATGATCACTGCCGCAGCAAAAATTGCCGAGCAGGAAGGCATCGCCGAAGACGGTTATCGCCTGATTGTTAACTGCAATCGCCATGCCGGCCAAGAGGTCTATCATATTCATATGCATTTGGTCGGTGGCCGTTCATTGGGGCCGCTGCTGTCACGCTAACCGAGGTCAATCATGCGCTATAGCAAATCCCTGCGTTGTCTGATGGCGCTGGCGTTACCCGCCGTCGTTCTGATGGGCTGCAGCAGCCCGAAGGGCATCGCGGTTAACGAAGGACAAACGGTCGTGATGGATTCGCCGGTGCTGACCGCGGGCATTCTGGCCGACAATCCGTCGATTTCGGATGCTTCCGGGCGCGTGATGGCCACTTCGGAGCTCAGCAACAGCCAATCCACACCGGTAACGGTACACTATCGTTTCTACTGGTATGACGATCAGGGGCTGGATATCCGGCCTTTTGAGGCGCCGCGCACCATCACTATTGCGCCAAATTCAGACGCCACAATTTACTCGCTTAACGGCAATCTCGATGCCAAACGCGTGCGTCTGTATCTATTCTTGTAAACTCTTGGTTCAGTGGAGAGGGATTAATGAAAAAGTATCTATTTGTGGCGCTGGCCGCGTTGACGTTAACCGGCTGTCTGTCGCGTCCGCCGGAACCGGAACAACCGCAGCCGCCGGTGACCGTTGAGCCGGTAACGCCGCCGATCGAGCAGCCACAACCACCGGTTAGCGAGACGGTACCGCAACCGCCGAAAATTCAGCAGCTCGATTGGCTGAGCAGCGTGCAGCCTCTGGTGAACCAGATGCTGAAAGCCGATGGCGTCAATCCGGGCAGCGTGCTGTTGCTCGACAGCGTGAAGAACAACACCAACGGCGCATTGCAGACGGCGAAAGCGACCTCGGCACTGCACAAGGCGTTAGCATCTAATCAAACCTTCTCCATCGTGCCGGAAGCGCAGTTGGTCAGTGCCAAACAGACGCTGGGCCTGTCGGCAGATGACAGCCTGGGTTCACGCAGCAAAGCCATTGGTCTGGCGCGGATCGTCAGTGCACAGTACGTGCTGTACAGCGACGTCAGTGGCGACGTGAAGTCCCCAACGTTGGATATGCAACTGATGCTGGTGCAAACCGGTGAAATCGTCTGGTCAGGCAATGGCGCCGTTAAACACTGAAGCCACATTGCGAACGCTGATTGAGAAAGAACTGCCGGCGGTGAAAACCGCCGGTTGTCGTTTCAGCCCGGTGCAGGGCCTGACCGGCGAGAGTTGGCGTATTGAAGGCGAAGGTGTGCAACTGTTGGCGCGTCAGCAAAGCCCAGAGAAAAGTGCGCTGGGCGTCAGCCGTCGGCGCGAGGCGAGAGTGCTGCATCGCAGCGGACAAGGCATCGGACCACAGGTTTTAGTGCAAAATAATCAGTGGATTATCCTGCAGTGGCTCGATGGTGACGTTGTCACAGATGCGGATTTTTCTCGCCTTAATGAGCGGGGCGACTTGGCGGCGTTGATGGCCAGCTTGCACCGGCAACCCCCCAGTGGCTACCCGTTGAACCTGCATCGGCAGTTTATCCGTTACTGGCAGCAACTGGATGGTCGGCGTTTGACGCCGGCCTGGCTGCGGTTGCATCAACATTTTCTGCATCGTCGCACACCAACGCCGTTGAAACTGGCGCCGCTGCATATGGATGTTCATCCGGGCAATTTGATCGCTCAGGGGGAAAGCCTGCGGCTGATTGACTGGGAGTATGCGGCAGACGGCGATATTGCGTTGGACATCGCCGCGTTGTTTTGCAGTAACGCCTGGTCACCCGCGCGCCGGCAGCAATTTTTGCAGCATTATGCTCGCATCGGTTACTTTGATTTGCCGTTGCTGAGCAGGCAGGTACAGCGCTGGTTGCCATGGGTGGATTACCTGATGCTGCTCTGGTTTGAAGTGCGCTGGCAACAGACCGACGATCCTGAATTTTTGCGCTGGGGCGCAGTGTTGCACCGGCGTTTTTGTTTAACATCCCCATGTTCTGAATGAATAATGAAGTGAGGTGGCCGTGGGCCCAGTAATGTTAGATGTCGCCAGCTATGAGCTGGACGCAGAAGAACGTGAGATCTTAAAACACCCGCTGGTGGGCGGCCTGATCCTCTTCACCCGCAATTTCCATGATGCGCAGCAGTTGCGTGAGCTGGTGCGGCAGATCCGCGAGGCTTCCCACGATCGGCTGGTGGTGGCAGTAGATCAGGAAGGCGGCCGCGTTCAGCGTTTCCGCGAAGGTTTTACCCGCCTGCCGGCGGCACAGTCATTTGCCGCCTTGAATTCTGCCCATGAGGGCAAACGTCTGGCGCAGGAGGCCGGTTGGCTGATGGCAGCGGAAATGATCGCGCAGGATATCGACATCAGCTTCGCCCCGGTGCTGGATATTGGCCATGTCAGCGCCGCGATTGGTGAACGCTCGTTCCACAGCGATCCAACGCAGGCGTTGGTGATGGCTGAGCAGTTCATTTTGGGCATGCACAGCGCCGGTATGAAAACCACCGGTAAGCATTTCCCGGGGCACGGCGCCGTCAGCGCGGATTCCCACAAAGAAACGCCGCGCGATCCACGCCCGCTGGCGCAGATCCGTGAACACGATATGGCGATCTTCGGTGAATTGATTAACCGCCAACTGCTGGACGCCGTAATGCCGGCGCACGTAATCTATACTGAAGCAGACTCGCGTCCGGCCAGCGGCTCACCTTACTGGTTAAAGCAGATCCTGCGTCAGGAGTTGGGCTTTGACGGCGTCATTTTCTCGGACGACCTGTCGATGGAAGGGGCGGCGATCATGGGCAGTTATGCCGAACGTGGCCAGGCGGCGCTGGATGCCGGCTGTGACATGATCCTGGTGTGCAATAACCGTGCAGGGGCGGTCAGCGTGCTGGATAACCTGTCCCCGGTCAAAGCAGACAGGGTGAAGCAGTTATATCATCGCGGTCAGTTCACCCGTCAGGAGCTGCGTGATTCTGCGCGCTGGCAGCAGGCGCATAAGGAACTGAATGCGCTCAGCGAACGCTGGGAGGAGCACAAACAGCGTAATGCGGGGTGAACCCAGGGCGTCGTAATGCGGCGTAAACGATGAGGGCTGCGGCGCGGCCCTCAGCTTGTTGCGAGGATCCACATGATTATCTATCTACATGGCTTCGATTCAACCAGTCCCGGCAATCATGAAAAGGTGTTACAGCTCCAGTTTATCGATCCGGACGTGCGCTTTATCAGCTACAGCACCTTGCATCCACGCCATGACATGCAGCATTTGTTGAAAGAGGTGGACAAGGCGGTCCAGCAGGAAGGGGATAAACATCCGCTGATCTGCGGGGTGGGGCTTGGGGGCTTTTGGGCCGAACGTATCGGCTTTCTGTGCGGCATTCGACAGGTGATCTTCAACCCCAATCTGTATCCTGAAGAGCATATGCAGGGCAAAATCGACCGCCCGGAAGAGTATCGTGATATCGCCACCAAGTGTGTCGAAGGCTTCCGCGAAAAAAATCGCGATCGCTGCCTGGCGGTACTTTCTCGTCACGACGAAGTGTTGGACAGCCAACGCAGTGCGGAACTGCTGCACAAATACTATGAAATCGTCTGGGATGAGCAGCAAACCCACAAGTTCAAAAACATCTCGCCGCACCTGCAACGTATCAAGGCGTTCAAGACCCTGGTTTAACAGTTTTATAACGCCCGAGGTCGCCGCAATGCTTGCTTTCGCCAGGCAAACATTGCGGTATTTCTTGCTCAAAAAGCGCCGTTTGGCCCGTTGGACGGTAAAATTTGAAACTGTGACCCAGCGCTAACTATTTGAATCACAATCCTCAAAAATGCCCTTCGTCCAGCCTTTAACCAAAAAAATTTGATGTACATCAATTTTGGTATGACCAAATAACCCCCCATGCTATTCTGGCTTTAGATAGCAGGTTTAATTTACGCGAACCCTATGTATTCTAAGGATATTATTTGTTTACCCTTAGGCAACAATTGGTTCACATTTAGGGGGTTATTTTGACAACGCCAAAGAAAAAAATCGTCATCGTGGGCGGTGGTGCCGGTGGTCTGGAACTGGCGACCAGCCTGGGCCATAAACTCGGTCGTAAGCACAAAGCAGAAATCACGCTGGTGGATCGTAACCACAGCCATCTGTGGAAACCTTTGCTGCATGAAGTTGCAACCGGTTCCCTGGATGACGGCGTTGACGCGCTGAGCTACCTGGCGCATGCGCGCAATCACTCTTTCAGCTTCCAACTGGGTTCGCTGACCAACATCAACCGTGAAACGAAAACGCTGCACCTGGCGCAAATCTGCGACGAGCAGGGCGGCGAATTGGTGCCGGAGCGCGAGTTGTCTTACGACATTCTGGTGATGGCGCTGGGCAGTACCTCGAACGATTTCGGCACTGCCGGCGTCAAGGATCACTGTATCTTCCTGGATAACCCGCACCAGGCACGACGTTTCCACAACGAGATGTTGAACCTGTTCCTCAAGTTCTCGGCGCAGCCGGGGCAAAAAGAACGAGTGAATATCGCTATCGTTGGCGGCGGCGCCACCGGCGTGGAGCTGTCCGCCGAGCTGCATAATGCGGTGAAGCAGCTGCACAGCTATGGTTTCGAAGGCCTGGACAACAGCGCGCTGAACGTAACGCTGGTCGAAGCGGGCGAGCGTATTCTGCCTGCGCTGCCGCCGCGTATTTCCGCTGCGGCACATCAGGAACTGAACAAGCTGGGCGTGCGCGTGCTGACCAACACCATGGTCACCAGCGCGGATGCCAACGGCCTGAACACCAAGGGCGGCGAATTTATCGACGCTGATTTGATGGTGTGGGCGGCAGGTATCAAGGCACCGGACTTTATGAAGGACATCGCCGGGCTGGAAACCAACCGCATTAACCAACTGGTGGTAGAGCCAACGCTGCAGACCACGCGCGATCCGAACATTTTCGCCATCGGCGACTGTGCGTCATGCCCGAAAGAGGGCGGTGGTTTTGTGCCGCCGCGCGCCCAGTCGGCGCACCAGATGGCGTCACGCTGCTGTACCAACATTCTGGCGCTGATGAACGGCCAGACGCTGAAGCCGTACGTTTACAAAGATCACGGTTCGTTGGTGTCTCTGTCCCGCTTCAGCACCGTGGGCAGCCTGATGGGCAACCTGATGCGCGGCTCGATGATGGTGGAAGGCCGCATTGCGCGCTTTGTCTACATCTCACTGTACCGCATGCACCAGGTCGCTTTGCACGGCTACATCAAAACCGGCCTGATGATGCTGGTTGGCGGCATCAACCGGGTGATCCGCCCGCGTTTGAAAATGCACTAACCGCCCCGTTATCGACCACCCACGCCGGTTCGCCCGCGTGGGTTTTTTTATGCCTACAACCGCAAGAACGGGCAGGCAGCAGCTGATTATTCAGCACAATGTCCCGTCGTTATGGGTAAAAGTCTTAAGAATCCTCCTAAACACTGGGGGTAAGTGGGATTTCCGGCATTTTTGGTCACATTGTCTTATTGCGAGGTTCTGGAACATTGTGCAGACTTTCTCTCGTTTACAGACGGCGCGTCGCGCACGCCGTAAACCGGAATACCACGTGCCGCCAATGCGCAAAATAATAAGCGCGGTGCAATGTAGGTAAAGTCCCCGGTACAAATGCGTGGTAACACTTTCAGGAGGATTTCCTGTGAACAAGTCAATGTTAGCCGGTGTGGGTATTGGTATTGCAGCCGCTCTGGGTATTGCTGCGGTTGCCAGTCTTGACGTTTTCTCTTCCGGTCCGCAATACGCGCAGGTACTTGCCGCAACGCCGATCAAAGAAACCATCAAAACCCCGCGTCGGGAATGTCGCAATGTCACCGTCACTCACCGTGCGCCGGTGCAGGACGAAAATCGTATTGCCGGCTCCGTGCTGGGTGCGGTCGCCGGCGGCGTAATCGGTCATCAGTTCGGCGGGGGACGTGGACGTGACGTCGCCACGGTCGTCGGCGCATTGGGCGGCGGCTATGCCGGTAACCAGGTGCAGGGGGCGATGCAGAATAATGACACCACCAGCAGCACGCAGCAGCGTTGCAAAACGGTCTACGACAAATCACAGAAGATGCTGGGTTACGACGTGACCTACAAGATTGGCAATCAGCAGGGCAAGATCCGCATGGATCACGATCCCGGCACCCAGATCCCGCTGGATAAAAGCGGCCAGCTGGTGCTGAACAAAGCCTGATCGCCCGATAAGAATTAAACCCGCGAACAGTGTTAGTTCTGATCGTTTAACCCAGTTAAGCGAGCGGCATTAATATTGGCGCGGGTTTCTGTCTATTTACTCCCCGCCGTTTTGCCTTCAGGCCAGTACTGACGCTATTCCCACACTAATGTATCCGTGCGATTTATCCGGGCATACCTTCAATAATGCAACAGTGTTTGTTATATTATTGTGCAGTTGAGTGGGTGTGATGGCGTTATCTCACACCGACCCAGTCCAAGTATTTAGTCTCCCGGAGACAGAGATAAAAACATGTTAGATTTTCGCTTTCCGACTGCAATGCAAATGGTACTTAGCGTGGCCGTGGCTGAAAAGCTGGGTGTGCGTTCGACCAGCGCGGTGCTTGCCGCCGGTCTGGAAGCTAACCCCAGTTTTATCCGCAAGCTGATGGTGCCCTTGACCAAAAATGGCATCATTGTCTCGACCCTGGGCCGTAACGGCTCGATTCACCTGGGGCGCCCGGCGGAGCAAATCACCCTGAGGGATATCTATCTGTCTGTTATCGATGACAAACGCATTTGGGCCGCCCGGCCGGAAGGGCCGGCACGTTGCCTGGTCAGTGCCAACGCCTGCTGGTATTTCAAGTCAGTGGTGAACGAAGCGGAAGAGGCATCGTTGAACGTACTGGCGCGCTACACGGTGGCGGACTCTCTGGCTGAACTGGAGCGGGGCGATAAGCGTGCCTGCGCAGCGTATGCGATGCAAGACGTAGACGTAAAAGACGAAGAGACAGCGGAAAAATAAATCACGCTAAACGCTAAAACAAAGAAAAAGCCCGGTTTTTAAACCGGGCTTTTTTATGGCTGACAAAGTCCTTTGTCGTTTAAAACTCTGATCTTGGGATGAAAATACACAAAGAATTATGTCTTCTGCTCTATCCCAAACATCCGAAAATCCCATTTTTCGGGTGTTTGTCATCAGACTAAGCCCGGTGTTTAAACCGGGCTTTTTTATGGCTGACGCAAACGCAGCGTTATGCCGTTTGCTGGCGTAGCTTACGCGTGACCATACGACGCAGGGTCACGTAGAACACCGGGGTCAGGAACAACCCGAACAGCGTGACGCCCAGCATGCCGGCAAACACCGTGATACCGGTGACGCCGCGCACTTCTGCACCGGCGCCGTGTCCCAATATCAGGGGAATGGTCCCGGCGATAAAGGCGATAGAGGTCATCACGATCGGCCGCAGTCGCAGACGGCAGGCCTCCAGTGCCGCTTCCATGATGCTTTTGCCCTGCAGCTCAAGTTCGCGGGCGAACTCGACAATCAAAATGGCGTTTTTACAGGCCAGCCCCATCAAGACCACTAACCCCACCTGGACGAACACGTTGTTGTCGCCGCCGGTCAGCCAGACGCCGAACAGCGCCGACAGCATGGTCATCGGCACGATCAGGATCACCGCCAGCGGCAGCGTCCAGCTTTCGTACAGCGCCGCCAATGCCAGGAAGGCTAACAGCACCGCCACCGGGAACACAATAATCGCCGCATTGCCCTGGGTTGACTGTTGGTAGCTCAGGTCGGTCCATTGGATGTTCATGCCGTTCGGTAACAGCTTATTGGCCATCACCGTCAGCTCGCTCATTGCCTGTGATGATGACAACACCCGAGGATCGGCATCGCCAATCAGGTCCGCCGCCGGGAACCCGTTATAGCGGATCACCGGGTCCGGGCCGTAGGTGGTGCTGATACTGACCATGCTGCCAATCGGCACCATTTCACCCTTATCGTTGCGGGTGCGCAGGTTGGCAATATCTTCCACGCTGTCGCGGAACTGACCATCGGCTTGGGCCATTACCTTCCAGGTGCGGCCGTAGCGGTTGAAGTCATTGATGTATGACGAACCGAGATAGGTCTGCAGCGTGCTGAACAATGCGTTAAGCGGTACGCCTTGTGCCTTGGCCTTGTCGCGGTCAATTTTCGCGTCCAACTGCGGCACGTTGGCCTGATAAGACGAAATAGGGAAGCCCATGCCCGGCGTTTGCATGATGGCGCCCGACATCGTATTGATCGCAGTTTGCAGCGCGCCATACCCCAGACCGGCACGATCCTGAATATACAGCGAATACCCGGAACCCTGACCGATGCCGAGAATGGGCGGTGGCATGATCGAGAAGGCGAAGCCTTCCTGGATTTGTGAAATCTTGGCGTTAATTTCGGCGTTAATCTGCGCCGCACTGCGGGTGCGGGTGTTTAACGATTCAAGCGCAAAGAACACGGTACCGGTGTTGGGCGTATTGGTGAACTGCAACGCATTCAATCCGGGGAAGGAGACGGCATCGGTTACGCCGTCGACGCTCAGGCCGATGGCGCTCATCTTGCGGATCACCGCATCGGTACGCTCCAGTGACGAACCTTCCGGCATTTTCACCCCGCCAATCAGGTAAAGTTTGTCCTGAGTCGGGATAAATCCGCCCGGCACGGTTTTAAACATCACCCCGGCGGCACACAGCAACAGTACGTACACCACAAATACCGCGCCACGCTTGCCTAATGCACGAGAAACCCCACGCTGATAACGCTGCGAACTGTTGGCAAAGAAGCGGTTGAACGGACGGAACAGCCAACCGAATAACCGATCTATCAGGCGTGACGGCATGTCCTTCGGCGCACCGTGTGGTTTGAGCAGCAGCGCGGCCAATGCCGGTGACAGGGTCAGCGAGTTGATGGCGGAAATCACGGTCGAAATGGCGATAGTGACGGCAAACTGCTTATAAAACTGGCCGGTAACGCCGGAAAGAAACGCCATCGGGACGAACACGGCACAGAGCACCACGGCGATGGCGATAATCGGGCCGGAAACTTCGCGCATTGCCTGATGCGCCGCCGCCAGCGGCGACAGGCCTTCTTCAATATTACGCTCGACGTTTTCCACCACCACGATGGCGTCGTCGACCACGATACCGATGGCCAGCACCAGCCCGAACAAACTCAACGTATTGAGCGAGAACCCCAACAGATAGAGCGCAGCGAAGGTGCCGACGATGGAGATCGGAACCGCAAGCAGCGGGATAATCGAAGCACGCCAGGTTTGCAGGAACAGAATAACCACCAGTACCACCAGCAGCACCGCTTCAAGCAGGGTATCTATTACCGAGCGGATAGAATCGCGCACGAACACCGTAGGGTCGTACGGCGATTCCCAGCTCATGCCGTCCGGAAAGCGGGTCGACAGCTCGGCCATTTTGGCCCGCACCGCATTGGACAGTTCGATGGCATTGGCACCCGGTGCCTGGAAGATACCGATCCCGACCGCATCCTTATTATTGAGCTGCGCACGCAGCGCATAGCTGCCGGACCCCATTTCAATTCGTGCTACGTCACGCAGGCGGACGATCTCGCCGTTGTCGCCGCTTTTGAGGATGATATTGCCGAACTCTTCCTCGGTTTGCAGGCGGCCCTGCGCGTTGATCGACAGCAGGTAATCACTGCGGGTCGGCATAGGTTCCGCACCCAACTGGCCGGCGGAAACCTGCACGTTTTGCTCCTGCATGGCAGAAACCACGTCAGAGGCCGTCAGCCCACGTGAAGCGACCTTGTTCGGATCCAGCCAGATGCGCATCGCATATTCGCCCGCACCGAAGATCTGTACCTGACCGATCCCCGGCAGACGGGCCAGCTCATCCTTGACCTTCAGGGTGGCGTAGTTGCGCAGGTAAAGTGAATCGTATTTGCCGGAAGGGGAGACCAGGTGCACCACCAGCGTCAGGGCCGGAGATTGTTTCTGGGTAGTGACCCCTTGCCGCCGCACATCCTCCGGCAGGCGTGCTTCTGCCTGCGCCACGCGGTTTTGCACCTGTACCTGGGCCTGGTCAGGATCGGTACCCGGGCGGAAGGTGACGGTAGTTACCAGTACGCCGTCAGAACCGGCCACTGATTTCATGTACATCATGTTTTCTACGCCGTTGATCGCCTCTTCCAGCGGCGTAGCTACCGTTTCGGCGATCTCTTTCGGGTTGGCACCCGGGTATTGGGCGCGCACCTGTACGCTGGGCGGCACAACGTCGGGGTATTCGCTGATCGGCAACAGCGGGATGGCAATCACGCCGCCGACAAAAATCAGGATCGACAGCACCGCGGCAAAAATCGGTCGGTCGATGAAAAAACGGGAAAAGTCCATGGCTCAGAATTCCTGCTGGGGCTTAGTTAAGCGCGGAAGCATCGGCGTTGATCGCCACGGTTTTTGCTGCAACCGGCATGCCCGGCATAAACACTTTTTGCATACCGTCGACGATCACCCGGTCGCCCGCAGACAGGCCTTTGCGGACAATCCGCAGCCCATCGGCCTCGCGGCCCACCTCGATGTCTCGGCGCTGCGCCTTGCCGTCTTTATCGACGATATAAACAAACTTGCGGTCCTGATCGGTCATTACCGACTTGTCGTCAATCAGCATGGCGTTGAACACGGCGCTGCCGGGCATCTGCACCCGTGCAAACAGCCCAGGCGTAAAGCGGCGCTCGGCGTTTTCCAGCAGGGCGCGCATACGAATGGTGCCGGTGCCGGCATTCAGCTGGTTATCGGTGAAATCCACCACGCCCTGATGCGGGTAGCCGTTTTCGCCCACCAGCCCGACCTTTACCGGCAGTTTTGCCGTGCGTCGGCCATCACTCTGGTAACGCAAGAAGGTGGCTTCATCGACGTCGAAATAGACGTACACCTTATCGAGCGAGACCAGCGTGGTGAGCACGCTGGCGCTGTCGCCGGCGGTGACCAGGTTACCGGCGGTGATCATGGCGCGGCTGGCGCGACCGTCGATCGGTGCGATCACTCGGGTAAAGTCGAGATTCAACTGTGCCATATCGAACTGGGCCTGGGCTGCCAAAACGTTGCTCTGTGCCTGGGCGGCGGAGGAGCGGCGTTGTTCCCATACCTCGGTCGAAATCGCCTGGCTGCCAATCAGTTTCTCGGTACGGCTGGATTCGCTGCGGGCCAGCGCGGCCTGATTGCGTGCCCGTACCAGTTCGGCCTGAGCCTGTTCGCGGGCGGCGCGGTAGGTGCGATCGTCGATGGTAAACAGCACCTGGCCTTTCTTGACTTCATCGCCTTCGGTGTAATTCACCTTGTCGATATAGCCGGAAACCCGCGGACGCAGCTGCACGCTTTGTACCGCTTCGATTCGGCCGTTAAAGGCATCCCATTGGCTGATGGGTTTAATGACCACCTCGGCGGCGCTGACGGCAGGCGGCGGGGGAGCCGCATTCTGAGCGACGCTGTTATCACACCCGGCCAGCAGCATGGCCAGCAGCGCGATTGCCGAGAGGCGTGCGCCGAAACCGATAGCGTTCTGACGGCCTGGAGAGGGGAACAATGAGTTTGGCTGGCTTGGCATTCTTTTTATTTCCAGTGGGTAAGCACGATCAGGCCATACACCCGGCCCTGTTATCCGGGTAACAACTCTGGCCTGAGGCCGGCGGCAGTGCGGTTGCACCGTCATCGGCGCAACGGTTAGGTTTTGAAACACATTGTTGTCACATTAATGTATCAATATCGGTTACATTAATTGGGTGGATTATAGAAGTGCCCCTCCGTTAAATGCAATAATAAAAATTGCATTTAGTGCGAAACTGCTGCAACGTAATGACATCGGGCAGCGGAATTACCTGCCAACGTCATGGGAGCGTCAGCATGAACAGCACGGGTTTTATTACTGATTTGATTGAGTGGATTGACAATAATCTGGAAGAGAAGCTGGATATCAACACCGTGGCGGGGCGCGCGGGATATTCCAAATGGCACCTGCAACGTATGTTCAAGCGCCAGACCGGCTATGCGCTGGGGGAGTATATCCGTATGCAGAAGCTGAGGGTTTCAGCCGAGCGCCTGGCCAACAGCGGCGAGCCGATCGTCAGCGTGGCGATCTCACTCGGCTTCGATTCGCAACAGTCCTTCAATCGCAGTTTTAAACGCCATTACGGCCAAACCCCGGGCGACTGGCGCCGAGGCGGAATGCAGCCGCACATGACGGCCAACCGCCCACACTGAGGCGGATTACAGACAAAAAAAAGCCTGAACTTGCGTTCAGGCTTTCTCTTTAAAATATGGCGGTGAGGGAGGGGTTCGAACCCTCGATACACTTACGCGTATACACACTTTCCAGGCGTGCTCCTTCAGCCACTCAGACACCTCACCGTATTTTGTTGTTGCGTACTCACTGGTGCAACGGGGCGCTACTATAGGGAGAGAGGGCGATCCGGTCAAGCAGAATTTCTTGGTTTCGGCGCGTCCGGTTAACCTGTGTTCGCTTTGCCGAAAACTACGGCGAACCGCACCGGCGGGGAGTCTCGCTGTGGAGTTCCTGTACCGCAGACAACAAAAAAGCCTGAACTTGCGTTCAGGCTTTCTCTTTAAAATATGGCGGTGAGAGAGGGCTTGATTCGCTGCGCTCACCCTACGGGCCGCCTTTGGCGGTCCAAAACGCAGGCGTTTTGTCAAACCCTGTCGAGGGTTCTCGCCCTCTCGGATCCTGCTTTATAAAAGCAAAAAAGCCTGGACGCGAATCCAGGCTTTCTCTTTAAAAGATGGCGGTGAGAGAGGGGTTCGAACCCTCGATACACTTTCGCGTATACACACTTTCCAGGCGTGCTCCTTCAGCCACTCAGACACCTCACCGTTTTACTTCATCGCCAACGCGTTGCGCTGTCGACGGGCGCTAATGTAGGAGAATCTGATCCCAGCGTCAACCCTCTTGTGACATAACCATGACTGTTTAGCTAAACTTGCAGCAATTTGCTGATTTCCCGAGCAATCGACCACCGGGGGACACACCTCCGCTGGACCGTCATGGGGTTAAATTGCCTCGCGGGCTAATATTTGTACATTTTGGTATTGGTTAGCTCAATATATCAGCAGTAGAATTATCCGTAGTGCAGTTATATGCATTAATACTGGATTATTAGTCATATGTGTCGCTAAATAGATTGGCGCAGGCACGGCGGTTTTGGCAAGGAATATCACACCGCCGGGCAGGTTGCCGGGCAAGACGCCGGCGATAACGCAGACAGGGACTGACCAATTAAATAATAATGCAGTAGAGGTTCATTTTGACTCCATCGGACTCCACAACGGCAGCGCCGCAGCGCCATGCCATCCCCCCGGGTGCCGGGGCACTGTTCTTTATCCAAATCTTCGCCACGCTGGGTTTTGCCGTGCTGTATTCCACGCTGGTGCTCTACGCCACCAAGCGCCTGGGGTTCAGCGAAGGCAGCGCCAACGCCATGATGGGCGTATTCGGTGCGTTCAACTACGGTTTGCATATGTTTGGCGGTTACCTGGGCGGGCGCTTCCTCAGCAACCGCAATCTGTTCGTGCTGGGCATGGTGCTGCAGGTGATCGGTTGTGCGTTGATCGCTGTGGCGGGTGTTTGGGGGCTTTATTGGGGTCTGGCGATGTTCCTGACCGGCAGTGGGCTGAACGTCACCTGCATTAATATGATGCTGACCCAGCGCTTTAAACCGGATGACGATCGGCGCGAATCGGCCTTTTTATGGAACTACGCCGGGATGAACCTGGGGTTCTTTGTCGGTTTCAGCGTGGCCGGCTACTTCCAACTGACCGAAAACTACCGTGCGCTATTCCTGTTCGCCACCTTGGGCAACGCGGCGGCGATCGTCGTCGCCGTCAGCCGCTGGCGCATACTGGCCGATCTTAACACCCCGCTGCACGATGCCAGCCGTTCGCAATATCGCTGGCGCATGCTGGTCGGGCTGGCGGTGTTGGTGGCGCTGGTGCCCATCATCCGCGTCATGCTGACCCATGCCGAGTTCAGCGGCCATTTCGTGATTGGCCTCGGGGTGCTGATTTTCCTGATGCTATGCGTGGTAACGCTGCGTCACCACCCGCGTGACGAACGCCGCCGGATGACGGCTTACCTGATCCTGGCGTTAGGCTCTTTGGTGTTCTGGGCGCTGTACCAGTTGGCGCCGATGGGGCTGATGCTGTTCTCCGAACACAATATCGACCTGAACGTTTATGGCATTCAGGTAGCGCCGCAGTGGATCCAGAACATCAATACGCTGGTTATTGTGGTAGGGGGCCCGCTGATGGCCTGGTGGTTCAACCGCCTGCGCGCCCGCGGCTGCAATATCGATATTCCGATGCAGTTCTCCGGTTCGCTGTTCTGCATCGGGCTGGGCATGCTGGTGTTGCCATTGGGCATCAGCCTGGCCGGTGGCGACGGGCTGGTGGCGTTCAAATGGATCGCGATCAGTTACGTGTTGCAGAGCATCGGCGAGCTGATGATTTCCCCTATCGGTTACGCGATGATCGGCAAACTGGCGCCGCCGCGTTATCAGGGCGTGATGATGGGCTGCTGGATGATGGTCACCGGCGTTGCTTCGGTGCTGGCGGGCTATGTCTCCGGCCTGATGCCGGAAAACAGCGGCAGTACCCCGCTGCAGACCAACCCCGGCTACAGCGAGGTGTTTAGCGTATTGGGTTGGGGTGCCGCAGGCGTTGGCGTGGTGATGCTGATTTTGATCCCGCTGCTGCGTCGCCTGATCCGGCATGACGCTCCTGCCGCTGCCTGAGATCCCGCAGCCTAAAAACAGCCCCACTGGTCGGGGCTGTTTTCATTTTGAGCTTTAGCGCTTGCATCTGCCGGCGAATCGCGGAAGTCTGGATGCAAATGCATAAAAACAGACGGGAGCCGCACAGATGAACATCATTTTTTATCACCCTTTCTTTAATGCCCAGGACTGGCTGACGGGCCTATCGCAGCGCCTGCCTCAGGCGACGGTGCGCGCCTGGCAACCTGGCGATGATCGCCCGGCGGACTATGCGCTGGTGTGGCGCCCGCCCTATGAGATGCTGGCGAATCGCGGAAAGTTAAAAGGGGTCTTTGCCCTCGGAGCAGGGGTTGACGCCATTCTTGAGCAACAGCGTCTGCACCCCGGCACATTGCCGGCCGGCGTTCCGCTGGTGCGCCTTGAGGACACCGGCATGGCGCAACAGATGCAGGAATATGCGCTGAGCTATGTGCTGCGTTATTTCCGCCGTTTTGACGAGTATCAGTTGCTGCAACAGCAGCAGAAGTGGCAACCGCTCGATCCCCATCAGCAGGATAATTTCACCATTGGCATTCTGGGGGCCGGGGTGTTGGGAAAAAGCGTGGCGCAGAAACTGACGGAGTTCGGCTTCAACGTACGCTGCTGGAGCCGCAGCCCCAAACAGATTGCCGGCGTGCAGAGCTTTGCCGGCGCAGAGCAACGCGCCGCATTTCTCGATGGCGTGCAATTGCTGATCAACCTGCTGCCCAATACGCCGGAAACCGCCGGGATCCTCAACCGACAACTGTTCGCGCACTTGGCGCCTGGCGCTTACCTGATCAACCTGGCACGTGGCGCGCATCTGGTTGAGGACGATTTACTGCAGGCACTGGAGCAGGGCCAAATTACCGCCGCCACGCTGGATGTGTTCGTCGAGGAGCCGTTGCCGCAGGCGCATCCGTTCTGGCGTCATCCGCGTGTCACCATTACCCCGCATATTGCTGCCATCACTTTGCCGGAAGCGGCGATGGATCAGATCGCGGCAAACATCCGCGCACTTGAAGCCGGGAAAACACCGGCCGGCGTGGTGGATGTGCAACTGGGTTACTGATCTTTCGGTGATGCACCTGCTAAGCTAAATAAATAATAAACCGCGCCGGCTGCCGTATTTGTGGCTGGCCGCCAAGAAGGAGAAGCAATGTACCCCGTTGATTTACATATGCACACCGTTGCCAGCACCCACGCCTACAGTACGCTGCATGACTACATCGTCGAAGCCCGGCAAAAGGGCATCAAACTGTTCGCCATCACCGACCATGGCCCGGATATGGCCGATGCGCCGCATTATTGGCACTTTATGAACATGCACGTGTGGCCACGTCTGGTGGACGGCGTGGGTATCCTGCGCGGCATCGAGGCCAACATCAAAAACCTGCAGGGCGATATCGACTGCACCGGTCCGATGCTGGATAAAATCGACGTAATTATTGCCGGTTTCCACGAGCCGGTGTTTGCGCCGCAGGACAAAGCGGCCAATACCGAAGCGATGATCGCCGCGATGGCGCAGGGGGACGTGCACATAATCAGCCACCCCGGCAACCCAAGATACCCGATCGATATTGCGGCGGTTGCTGCCGCAGCGGCCAAATACGAAGTGGCATTGGAACTGAACAATTCGTCGTTCACCCATTCGCGCAAGGGCAGCGAGGACAACTGCCGGGCGATTGCCGCCGCGGTGCGCGATGCCGGTGGCTGGTTAGCACTGGGTTCTGATTCGCATATTGCCTTTTCGCTTGGGGGATTCGAGCACTGCGAACGCATCATTGCCGAAGTGGAGTTCCCGCAGGAGCGAATCCTGAACGTGAGCCCACGCCGCCTGCTCGATTTTCTAGAACGTCGCGGCAAGCCGGCGATTGCGGAATTGGCCGATTTGTGACATCGTCCCGGCAAATTTTTCCGTATTGTATAAGGCATTATCATGAATGAGTTTTCCGTAGTTTGCCGCGTGCTGGGGACGCTGTTTTATCGTCAGCCGCAGGATCCGTTACTGGTGCCGCTGTTTACGCTGATCAAAGAAGGCAAGCTGCAGCAACACTGGCCGCTGGAACAGGACGAACTCTTGGTGCGCCTGCAGCAGGGTTGTGACGTCAACCTGCTGTCCAGCGACTTCAACGCCATGTTCGTCGGCAGCGAATGCAGCGTGTCACCTTTCCGTTCGGACTACGTTGAAGGGGCAACCGAAGCGGAAGTGCGTACTTTCCTGCAGCAGCGTGGTATGCCGCTCGGCGAAGCGCCGGCCGATCATTTCGGCTCTTTGCTGCTGGCGGCCTCCTGGCTGGAGGATCAGTCCCAGGAAGACGAAGCGCAGGCGCAAATCACGCTGTTTGACGACTATCTGCTGCCATGGTGCGGCCGTTTCCTGGGTAAAGTGGAAGCGCATGCCACCACCGGTTTCTACCGCACCTTGTCGCTGTTGGCTCGCGAGTCGATTCAGGCGATGCGTGACGAACTGGCGGAGTACGAACAGGAAGAAGAACAGCCGGGCGAAGAGGGCGAACAGCCTTAATCCGGTAGTGGCCGGCTGGCGCCTGATGGCGAAGTCGGCCTTTTCCCGCCATCAACGCTCCCCGCTACACAGGTTTTCATCCCCCATACGTAAACTGACAAAAAATCCCCTAATCTGACGCTTTACCGGCGGCCTGGCCTTTCTGTGCCTGCACGCCTTGTTTCCTCACGCAAAGGGTAAAGCATGAAAAATAACTGGATGCAGCAGATCCAATCGATGATTGGGCAAAAGGCCGGTTCAATCGGCGGTTCGGAAGGTATCGGCAAGCTGCTGGCCCCGACTGCGTTGGGTGGTCTGGTGGGCGTTTTGCTGGCGAATAAGTCTTCGCGCAAGCTGGTCGGCAAATTCGGTAAGAATGCGTTGATTATCGGCGGCAGCGCAGCGGTTGGTGCAGTGCTGTGGAATAAGTACAAACAACGGGTGAAAGAAACCCACCAGAACGAACCGCAGTTTGGCCTGCAGACCACGCCGGTGGACCTGCGTGCCAAACGCCTGGTGCAGGCGCTGGTGTTCGCCGCCAAAAGCGACGGTCATATTGATGCGGAAGAAAAGCTCGCCATCGACCACAGCCTGGAACAGCTGCAGGTAGGGGAAGAAGCGCAAAAATGGGTGCAAGAGGCGATCGATCAGCCGCTCAACCCGGACTTGATCGCCCAGAGCGTGAAGAATGAAGACGAAGCGCTGGAAGTGTATTACCTGAGCTGCATGGTGATCGACGTGGATCACTTTATGGAGCGTGGTTATCTGGATGCCCTGGCGCAGTCGTTGAAGATCCCGGCGGACGTGAAGCAGGGCATAGAAAACGACGTGAACGAGAAAAAACGCGAGCTGGCGTAGCGCCGCTTGGCAAGCCGGGGGGAATCGTGTCACTCTTGCCTTAATCAAGGTAAGCGGATGATTTAACAATGATGACCCCCCCTAAGGCAGAAAAACGTCCTTATCCTATTACCGTTCACGGCGACACGCGTGTGGACGACTACTATTGGCTGCGCGACGACGATCGCGCAGACCCGCAGGTGCTGGACTACCTGCAGGCGGAAAACGCCTTCACCGACGCGGCGTTGAAACCGCAGCAGGCCCTGCGCGAAACGCTGTATGAAGAGATGGTGGCGCGCATTCCTCAACAGGAACATTCGGTACCCTATGTCAGAAACGGTTACCGCTATCAGACGCGCTTCGAGCCGGGCAATGAGTACGCGATTTATGTGCGTCAGCCGCAGGCGGAAAGCGAGCATTGGGACACCCTGATCGACGGCAACCAGCGCGCCGAGCAGCGAGAGTTTTATACCCTTGGCGGCCTGGAAGTCAGCCCCGACAACCAAAGACTGGCGGTTGCGGAGGATTTCCTCTCCCGTCGCCAATACGACATTCGTTTCAAAAACCTCAGCGACGACAGCTGGACCGACGAAGTGCTGGAAAACACCTCCGGCAATTTCGAATGGGCCAATGATTCAGCCACCGTTTATTACGTGCGTAAACACGCTAAAACGCTGTTGCCGTATCAGGTCTATCGCCACGTGGTGGGCACCGATCCGCAGCTTGATGAATTGATCTACGAAGAGCTGGATGACACCTTCTACGTTGGCCTGGAGAAAACCACCTCCGAACGTTTTATTCTGATCCATCTGAGCAGCACCACCACCTCGGAAATTCTGCTGCTGGACGCCGATCGCGCCGACAGCACGCCACAGATGTTTGTGCCGCGCCGCAAGGATCATGAATACGGTATCGATCACTATCATCAGCACTTCTACATCCGTTCCAACAAGGACGGCAAAAACTTCGGCCTGTATCAGAGTGAACAAGCAGACGAAGCGCAGTGGCAGACGTTGATTGCTCCCCGCGTAGAAGTGATGCTGGAAGGCTTTAGCCTGTTCCGCGACTGGCTGGTGGTAGAGGAACGCAGCGAGGGATTGACCCAACTGCGACAAATCCACTGGCAGAGCGGCGAAGTGAAGCGTATCGCCTTCGACGATCCGACCTACACCACCTGGCTGGCATACAACCCTGAGCCGGAAACCGATCTGCTGCGCTATGGTTACTCCTCGATGACCACGCCCACCACGCTGTATGAGTTGAATCTCGACAGCGGTGAACGCGTGATGCTCAAGCAGCAGGAAGTGAAAAACTTTACCCCGGAAAATTACCGCAGCGAGCGAGTCTGGGTGAAGGCGCGCGACGGTGTCGAGGTGCCGGTTTCGCTGGTTTATCGCCCGGACAGCTTCGTGCACGGCAGCAATCCGCTGATGGTGTATGGCTACGGATCCTACGGCAGCAGCATGGATCCGGCCTTCAGCGCCAGCCGCTTGAGCCTGCTGGATCGCGGTTTTGTCTTTGCGCTGGCGCACATTCGCGGCGGCGGCGAATTGGGGCAGCTGTGGTACGAAGACGGCAAGCTGTTCAACAAGCAAAATACCTTCAACGACTTTATCGACGTGACGGAAACCTTGATTGCTCAAGGGTACGGCGATGCCAAACGGGTATTCGCCATGGGCGGCAGCGCAGGCGGCTTGCTGATGGGCGCGGTGATTAACCAGGCGCCACAGCTGTTTAACGGCATCGTGGCGCAGGTGCCGTTTGTCGACGTGGTCACCACCATGCTCGACGAGTCCATTCCGCTGACCACCGGGGAATATGACGAGTGGGGCAACCCGAACGAACGGGCTTATTACGACTACATTTTGCAGTACAGCCCGTACGATCAGGTCAAGGCGCAGGATTACCCGCATATGCTGGTCACCACCGGCCTGCACGACTCGCAGGTGCAGTATTGGGAACCGGCCAAGTGGGTAGCGAAATTGCGTGAGTTGAAAACTGACGACCGCCAGCTCCTGCTGTATACCGATATGGACTCCGGCCACGGCGGCAAGTCCGGGCGTTTCAAGGCCTACGAAGATATCGCGCTGGAGTACGCCTTTATTTTGGCGCTGGCGGAGTAACCTTCTGGCGGGCGGCTGGCGCTGCCCGCTTTCTTCAGCCGATCAGGTAGTATTTCAGCGTGTGTTTCATGTCCGGGCTGAGATCATCAATGGATTTCAGCATCCAGCGCAAATAGCCGGGATCTTCCTGAGCGATGCGATCAATTTCCTGCCCACGGTATTTTCCGAACTTAAACTTCTTCAACAGCACCGGTTGTTCGGTGATTTGCGCCATTTGCTCCGGCGTCCAGCCTGAATCCTTGATGATGCGTTGCAACAGCGCGGCGGTCACGTAGCAGTCGTACAACGCCCGGTGCGGATACAGCGTGGTGTCTTGCGGCAATTGAACATCAAGATTGAGCGCGTAGCGCAGATATTGGTTGCCGTATTTGATGTCCGGGTACAGGTTACGGGCCAGCTTCATGGTGCAGATCCAGGCGCCGTTCATTTCCGGCAGTACGCCGCGATCGAAAGCCGCATTGTGAGCGACATAGTAGGGGCTGCCGAGATAGCGCCCGATCGCCACCGCGATACGCGGTTTCCCTTCGACCATCTGCTCGGTAATGTGGTGAATGGCCATGGCTTCAATGCCAATCGGCCGATCGGGACTGACCAAATCGCTCATGGGATTGGCGATTATCCCGTCAATCAGATCAACGGAGGCCACCTCGACCACGCCGCCTTCCAGCCCGCAGGTTTCAGTGTCTATTACGCGTAAATTCATGGTTTCCTCAGGATGGCTGTACAGGCTTAGCTTAACGGGCCGTTACGCCAATGCCAACCTTAGAAAGCGGGGCGTTATTGCAGGCAACAAAAAACCCGCCTTGGCGGGTTTAACTACGGTTAGAAGTTCGCTTACTCGCCGGACGATTGTCCTTTCTTGGCGCGTTTGTCTGCGCGTTTTTCAGCAGGGGTTTTCAACGGCTTCTTCTTCGCATTTTTTTTGCTATCCATTCCCTTACTCATGATGGCCTCTCAGTTACCTATGGTTGGGTGGGTTGCTCAACCATTAACCCCCTTACGCCTGCGGGATGCAAGCATGAAAGCGCTCGTTTTGATTAATCGATTGTTTATAGGGGGAATTTTGTTTTTCAGGAATAGCTGCTGAAAATGTTTGATATGTTATAATATAACAATTAAATCCTAACCGGAGAGCGCCATGACAGTCGTTTCCATGTTAAACCAGCAACAGCTCCTGGCCATGCCGGAGTCTGACTACATGAACCCGGCGCAGCGGGCATTTTTCCGCCAGCGCTTGCTGGACGAGCAGCAAAAACTGCTGCAGCACATCGAAGCGTTGAAGCGGGATATCGACAGCGGGGAAGTCTCGGGTGACGAAGCGGACAAGGCCGCGCGTGAAGAAGACTTGCGGTTGCTGTTTCGCCAGTTGGATCGCGAAAGCCGTTTGCTGCCGAAAATCAGCGCGGCGTTGACGCGTTTGTATAACGGTGACTATGGCTATTGCCGTGAAAGCGGGGAGCCTATCGGCCTGGCGCGCTTGCTGTTGCGGCCAACGGCGGAACTGAGCATCGAAGCCAAAACCGCACAGGAAATGCGCGAGCCGCATCTGCGTAAGCGTGGCTGATTTCACGGCTGGCTCCCAGGAGCCAGCCGGTATTTTGTCGGCAAGTCGTATTCATTTTAAGCAAACGAACCTTAACTTGTTGGGGAACGTAGGAGTTTTCAGGTTTTACCGTTGACCAAATGAGTGGCTTCGGCTTTGATGAGGGTATGACCCACAGAGAGACGGAAGCGCCATGGAACAATTACGAGGTTTGTACCCGCCGTTAGCAGCATATGACAGCGGTTGGCTGGACACCGGAGATGGCCACCGGATCTACTGGGAACTGAGCGGCAACCCGAACGGTAAACCCGCAGTCTTTATTCACGGCGGGCCGGGTGGCGGTATTTCTCCTTACCACCGCCAACTGTTCGATCCGCAGCGCTACAAGGTATTGCTGTTCGATCAGCGTGGCTGTGGCCGTTCCAAGCCGCATGCCAGCCTGGACAACAACACCACCTGGCACCTGGTGCAGGACATCGAACGACTGCGCGAAATGGCCGGTGTCGATCAGTGGCTGGTGTTTGGCGGCTCCTGGGGCTCAACGCTGGCGCTGGCCTACGCGCAAACCCATCCGCAGCGCGTCAGCGAAATGGTGCTGCGCGGCATTTTCACCCTGCGCAAGCAGGAACTGCATTGGTACTATCAGGACGGCGCTTCGCGCTTCTTCCCTGAGAAGTGGGAACGTGTGCTGTCGATTCTTTCAGAGAAAGAACGCAAGGACGTGATTACTTCTTACCGCCAGCGCCTGACCTCAACGGATCCGCAGGTGCAGCTGGAAGCGGCCAAACTGTGGAGCGTGTGGGAAGGGGAGACGGTAACCTTGCTGCCGAGCAGTGAGTCGGCTTCTTTTGGCGAGGACGATTTCGCACTGGCGTTCGCCCGTATCGAAAACCACTACTTTACTCATCTGGGCTTCCTGGACAGCGACGATCAACTGCTGCGTAACGTTCCGCTGATCCGCCATATTCCGGCGGTGATCATCCATGGTCGTTACGATATGGCTTGCCAGGTACAAAACGCCTGGGATCTGGCGAAGGCCTGGCCGGAGGCGGAGCTGCATATTGTCGAGGGGGCCGGACACTCATTCGATGAGCCCGGCATCCTGCACCAGTTAATGCTGGCGACCGACAAGTTTGCCGGCAAATGACACCGAGCCTGCCACTACGGCGGGCTTTAATTATTTGGATTTCGGCTCGTACGGCAGGCGCGAATACTTGTGCGATTCGGCACGGTAGTGCGCCACGCGTTCGCGGAAATAATCACGCAGGTGTTCCGGCTGTTCGCGTTCAACCATTTCAGGGATCACCGGCATGTTGTAGCGCTCTTTGAACGCCACGCCGGAAGCTGCGAGATCAACGTTCACTTTGTCCATCTCTTCTTTGGAAAGCTCTGCCAGATTGTAACCCACCGTATTCTCCTTACTGTTACCGCATTGGATCAGCGCAGAAGGTAATCCACCCGGCGGCGCTTGGCAAGCCTGAAGCGCGCAGGGAGGCGAATGTCACCAATAACCGACAACGGGAAAGGTTATTTATTATTCTGGCAGCAATGCAATTCATTTATTCTTTTAAATAAGAATGATTCGCTTTTTGATTAAATATATAGATGGAAATAGTTATCATAATTATTTAAATGAATAATTGGTGTTTTTCATAACCACTTGATTTTATTTTAATTTAAAATTAAATCATCGATGATGTAAATCAGGTGTTTTTATTTTGTTTTCGTCAGGGCATAATGCGGAAAAATTAAGTTGATACCTGCAAAATAAAGGAATGATTATGCTGACGCCTGAAATGACCAAAAAGCTGAATGAGCAACTGAACCTGGAGTTCTACTCTGCCAACCTGTATCTGCAAATGAGCGCCTGGTGCAGCGATAAAGGCTTTGAAGGTGCCGCGGCATTCCTTAAAGAACATTCTCAGGAAGAGATGCAGCACATGCAGCGCCTGTTTGAATACCTGAGCGATACCGGTGCACTGCCGCTGTTGGGCACCATCGCCGCGCCGCCGGTTGAGTTTGGTTCCCTGGCAGAGGTGTTCCAACAGACGTACGAGCATGAGCAACTGATCACCCGCCAGATCAACGAACTGGCGCACGCGGCAATGACCGCTCATGATTATTCAACCTTCAACTTCCTGCAGTGGTATGTTGCCGAGCAGCACGAAGAAGAGAAGCTGTTCAAATCCGTGCTGGATAAACTGGCGCTGGTGGGTAACAGCGGCAATGCCCTGTTCTTCATTGATAAAGATCTGAAGAAAATGGGTGCGGCCGGCGAAAACGGTAACGGCCAGGCCTAATCCGTTTTGTAGAGAACCGCGTGTCGGCGTTGGCCGATGCGCGGTTTTTTTATGCCCTGCATTTATCGCGGTTTTACAGCGATATGTGCTACTGGATCGCAAAATGCCAGCGTTCTGCTCGACTTGCATAATGACACTCGTTATCATTTGACTCGATACGCTACAGGGAAGGTTGAGAGTCAAAACAGGGGGTTACTCCCATAATTCTGTTTACCCGTGGCGCAATCATCTGCGGTGGGTTGGGCTGCTGATACATCGCCCTGGCGGTTAGCCTGGCTCCTTATCACCCTCGATTATTGCTTTAAGGGATATCACTGTGATCGGTAAAATTCGGACTTCTTATCGCCTGCTTTCCACCATTTTTGTGCTGTTTGTCGGGCTGTCGTCACCGCAGGCGCTGGCGCATGCCCATTTAAAAGTTGAAACGCCGGCGGCAGATGCCAGCGTGAGTCCGGCACCCAAGGTGCTGACACTCAATTTCTCCGAAGGTATTGAGCCCAACTTCAGCGGCATTAAAATCACCGGCCCGGACAACGCCGAAGTGAAAACCGGCAAGCTGCAGCTCGATGCGAACAACAATACCCAGGTCAATCTGCCTATCGAAGGCGATCTGACGGCGGGCAAATATAACGTCAGCTGGCATGTGGTGTCGGTCGACGGTCATAAAACCAAGGGCCAATACAGCTTCACCGTAAACTGACCCATGACTCTGGCGACCCTGTTTGTCCTGTGTCGCTTTGTGCACTTTGCGGCGGTGATGCTGATGTTTGGCTCCAGCTTATTCACCGCCTTATTGTCGCCGCAGCGCCTTTCCCCGTATCTCACCCGTGATGTGCGTCCTTTGTTGGTCTCTTGCACCTGGCTTGCCGGGCTTTCCGCTATTGCGTTGCTGGCTATTCAAGCCGGGCAGATGGGGGACGGCTGGGCAGATACCTGGCGACTTGACGTGTGGTGGGCAGTACTGGGCACCACCTTTGGCGAGGTTTGGCGCTGGCACCTGGGCATTTCAATGCTGGCGTTGCTGAGCCTGTGGCTGGCCGAGCCACGCCGTACGCAACTGCTGGCGCTGCTTTCCACACTGCTGTTGGTCAGCATGGCGTTTATCGGCCATGCGGCGATGCATGGTGGGGGGCTTGGCGCACTGCATCGTTTCAATCACGCGCTGCACCTGCTGGCGGCCGGATACTGGTTTGGCAGCCTGTTGCCGCTGCTGGTCTGTTTGCGCTACCTCACTCAACCGCAGTGGCGCAGCGACGCGGTGACCACATTGATACGCTTCTCGCGCTGGGGACACCTGGCTGTGGCGCTGGTGCTGCTGACCGGCGTAATCAACAGTTTGATCATTCTCGGCAGTTGGCCGCTGGACGTAGATTCTCCGTACCAACGCCTGCTGCTGTTTAAAACCGCGCTGGTGGCGCTGATGGTTATGGTGGCATTAGCCAACCGCTACGCCGTCGTCCCGGCGATGAGCAGCATGCCACGGCTGGCGCAGCGCGGGCTGGTGCTTGCCTGCTGGGCGGAGTTGGGGTTAGGGGCGGTGGTGCTGCTGCTGGTCAGTTTATTTGCAACCTATGCGCCGGTATAACATTCCGGCTTGCCGGATGCCCCCAAACTGCGGGAAAATTGAATCAAATAGCAACCCTAAGGCCATAACATGAAATCGGTATTACTTGGCATGACGCTGCTGGCAACCGCGACCGGTGCTTTGGCAGCAGACCAACTGGTGAACATCACCAAGCTGGAATACGGCAAGCAGTGGGCGTTCACCAAAGAAGAAGTGACGCTGCAGTGCCGCAGCGGCGATGCGTTGTTCGTGCTCAACAACAGCACGCTGATGCAGTACCCGCTTAACGCGGCCGCAGAAGCGCAGGTGAAAGCAGGGCAGCAACGCGCTCAACCGCTGGACGTGATCCTGCTCGATGACGCCGCCAATCCGGGCCATAAGATGAGTGTTGAGCCGTACCGCGAACGCGCTGAGAAGCTCTGCGCGAACTAATCGCTTATCCCCCAATGGCTTAGTGCGAGGTTAACCGGTGATGGATAATTGCACGAAATTAATTCCGTAATGAAACTATCACCGGCCGTGCGGCTGGCTGGCAAAAATAGCGCGGTAAGCTACTCTTAAAGTGCACGGCTGAACAAGCCTTGCACAAAATGCCAACTTTTAGCGCACGGCTCCCTCCCAAGAGCCATTTCCCTAGACCGAATATAGGAATCGTATTCGGTCTTTTTTTGTGTTTGATTTATAAGCGTATTTTAGAAATCAGAAAAATAAGCTGCAGCCATGGCTTTGCCCAAGCTCAAATCCCGGTAATCAAACGCGCTACAGAGGAAAGATCGTTTTTCTGCATGATTGCTACGAGGAAACGACATATATCGGGGTGATCTGTCAGCTTAACAGTGCAACAGATACAGCAAGCCCTATTGGTCTAAATAGGGCTTGTGGCGGAGACTAGGTTTTCCTGCTGATGACTCAAAACCATCAGCGGCTTGCAGCTCCTGCCCGGAAGGGGTAAGCGGCAAACAGCGCGGTTACCGCCTGTTGGATCTGCGCCTGGCTGGCGGGTTGTGCGTCTGAGTTGAGCGTGTCACTGGCGGTTCCACGCCAAACCAGCTGTTTCTTCTTGCTGTCCACCAGATCCACCGTCAGGGTGCCTTCGGTGTAGGTCCACATAGTTTGATTGTATCCGCCCCAACCGGCGTAGCCCCAGCGGCCAATCGGTGCGGGGGAGTTATTCACCTGTACTTTGTTTTGTTTCATTGCGCTGCTGTAAACCAACAGGTCTGGAGATGCGCTGAGCGTATAGCCACGTTGCTCCATCTGTTGCGCTATGGCGCTATGAATATACTTACCCGTCAGCGTTTGGTATTGGCCTGCAGCCTCTGGGGCAAAGCCATAAGTATGGTATTGGCTGAAATTAGCACCGTGGTCGTAGTCACTGGTCACCTGCGGCTGATTGGCGCAGCCCGACAATAACGCCAAGGAACTTGCGAGCAAAAGGCAAGAAAGCGGACGCATAGAAAACCCCTTCAGGATTATTAGTTTCATAAACTTAGCCCCAGAAGGTGAGCTTGGCAAATCTGGTCAACAGGAACGGGTTGGGTGGACCACGTGAACGAAAAAAACGTAGCGTTCGCGCCAGAAAGAGCAGGGCTGTTTGTGTTCCGTGGGGGCATCAGGCAATTCAGGCCGCGAATGCTCAGGCCTGTAGCGATAAGCTGGAGTTTCGGCTCGTTCCACCTCAACGCGCCTGAAAATTAAGAACATGCCGCTGGCCGCGGTGGCAGAGGCTTTGTTACTATCGGCCCACCCAAAGTCTCAATGGTGCATTACTTTGAAAATCAAAGCGTTGTTATTTATCGCCTTAGTCGGCCTCGCCGGCTGCAGCCAGGAGGGAGCGAAAGTGAGCCAACCCGTGAATAAAGACGGAGATCATACGGAAGTGTTGCTGGTTAACAGCGCGCTGGTAGATTGCATGGGCGTTGCCCCAATGAAATGCATGCAGGTTCGTCACTCTGTGCAGGGCCAGTGGGAAATGTTTTACAGCCAGATCGAAGGCTTTACCTTCGAACCCGGCTACCGCTACCGCCTGAAGGTTAAAGTGACCGAACTGGAAAACGTCCCGGCCGACGCTTCTTCGCTGCGCTATACGCTGGTCGAGCAGTTGGAAAAGAACAAGGTCTGATAGCCGTATGCAGGTCGGGGCCGAATGTCCTGACCTGATAACCTCAAAGCGATAACCCAACGTCCGCCGCCACCTGTTCAATCTGATAGCGCGAAGTCCGCGCCAACGCAGGCTCTTTTTCAACGTAATACGCATACGCAATCACGCCAATCGACAATGCCCAGGCACGGCCACGCAGCCAGGTGGCTTTATCGGTATCCACGGCGCGTTTAAAATCCTTGCGGGTGTCCTGACTCAATAAATTCCAGGCGACAATCAAATCCACCGCCGGATCGCCAATCGCCATACCGCCCCAGTCGATCACCGCCGCCAACTTACCTTCGTTGATCAGCAGGTTGCCCGGTTGGATATCGGTGTGGATCCAGCATGGGCCAGCGCTGTTCTCCTGTATCTGGCTAACGGTTTCCCACACGTGCAGCAGAATATCCGTATCGAGATAGCCAGCACATTGTGCTATCGCGCTGCGGGTGAGGGCGTTTCTGGCACCAAGCGGGCCGCCGCGATAGGAGGTCAGGCTCTTTTGCAGCTCAGGATCGGCAACAGGAATGGCATGCAGCGCGTGGACAAATTCCCCCAGCTGTTGCGCCAACGCGTAGCCGTCTTCGCCGCAAACCGGCATTGTTCCCTTGATCCAACGGCCGACGCACCAGTTGAAAGGGTAGCCTGCTTGGGGCTGACCCTGCGCCAGCGGAACGGGAACCGGGACCGGCAGATAACGGGATAGCAACGGCGGGTAACGGTTTTCCCGCTCAAGCGCCGCCGCGGCCGACGGCGTGCGCGGCAGACGAATATAGAGCTCGTCGCCCAGCCGCAGCATCACGTTATCGGTGCCGGCAATAGCGACCGGCGTTATCGCCAAAGCCGCCCACTGCGGAAACTGGCTGGCGAGCATCGATGACACCAGGTTGAGATCAATATCCACTTCGTCGGCGTGTAATTTGGCGATAAAACTCACGTGCGTACTTCCTTTAAGGCTGAAATTTAAGGCGTGAGACTGGTCTGCTCACTGGGCTTGTTGCAATTCTGCCATGCACCCAGCTTAAGTATATTGATAAAATCAGGTATATTGTCCTTCGGTTTTTAGCTACCAAGAAAAAATTACTATGATTATCAAACCTAAAATTCGTGGTTTTATCTGCACTACCGCTCACCCGGCAGGTTGTGAAGCCAATGTCCGTGAGCAAATCGCCTACGTTAAATCACGTGGCGAACTGAAAAACGGGCCGAAAAAAGTGCTGGTGATCGGTGCTTCCACCGGTTACGGCCTGGCGTCACGTATCAATGCCGCCTTCGGCAGCGGTGCGGCCACTATCGGCGTATTTTTTGAAAAGCCGGGCAGCGAAGGCAAAACCGGTTCTGCCGGTTGGTATAACTCTGCCGGTTTTGACAAGGCAGCTAAAGAAGAAGGCCTGTACGCGAAAAGCGTTAACGGCGATGCGTTCTCCAACGAATGCCGCCAAACGGTCATTGACCTGATCAAACAGGATCTGGGCCAGATCGACATGGTGGTTTACTCGCTGGCTTCGCCGGTGCGTAAAATGCCGGAAACCGGTGAAGTGGTGCGCTCTGCGCTGAAACCTATCGGCGAACCGTACAAATCCGTGGCGCTCGACACCAACAAAGACGTGCTGGTTGAAGCCGTGGTTGAGCCGGCCAACGAGCAGGAAATTGCCGACACCGTCAAAGTGATGGGTGGCCAGGACTGGCAACTGTGGATGGACGCACTGGAAGAAGCCGGCGTGCTGGCGGACAACGTGCAGGCAGTGGCTTACTCCTACATCGGTACCGATCTGACCTGGCCAATCTACTGGCACGGTACGCTGGGCAAAGCCAAAGAAGACCTGGATCGTGCGGCGCAGGCCATCGATCAGAAACTGAAGGCCAAAGGCGGCGCGGCTTACGTTGCCGTGCTGAAGTCGGTGGTGACTCAGGCTTCCTCCGCTATCCCGGTCATGCCACTGTATATCTCCATCGTTTTCAAAATCATGAAAGCGCAGGGGATCCACGAAGGCTGCATCGAGCAGATCCAGCGTCTGTTCGCCACCAAACTGTACAGCGGCACCGCGCCGGATACCGATGAGAAGCACCGTCTGCGTCTGGACGACTGGGAACTGCGCGACGACGTGCAGAACACCTGCCGTGAAATCTGGGCACAAATCGACGACAGCAACATCAACGAACTGACCGATTACCTGGGCTACAAGGCCGAGTTCCTGCGTCTGTTCGGTTTTGGTCTGCAAGGCGTAGATTACGAAGCCGACCTCAGCGGTGAAGTTAAGTTTGATGTGATTGAGCTGGTCTAAATCCGTCGAGCATTGAGAAAGGGCCGGGCTTCCGGCCTTTTTTACGCCTGTCACCCAACAGCTCATCAGTCCAGTTGATCGTTGACAGCAATAAGTTATCGTTTTACGATAACTTATTGCTGTTTTTATGGATGAACTCGTTATGGGCGCTGTGCCACGGATCCACCTTCCGCTTTACGTACGCTGTTTGTGTTTGTTGATCATGACGATGCTGATTGTCAGCACCGGCGTAGAGATGTTTATGATTGTCCAGGGCTGGGTGCAGGGCGAGGCGTTCAACAGCATCGTGGCGTCCTACCGCGACTATTACCCGGAACTGAACGCCTATGCCGTTCCGCAGCAGCGCTGGGCTCTGGTGGCCACCCTGTTGTTGGATATGTTCTCCTGTGTGCCTTATTACAGCGCACTGCTGTGCGGCGCCGGGCTGTTTTACCAGTTCTATCGCGGCAACGTGTGGCACCGCAACAATATGCTGCTGTTGCAGGTCATCGGCATCCTGCTGATTGTCGACGTGCTCTTCCCCTCGCTGGCTGGGATGTTGCAGGTGATGATACTGACGGCCAATGAAAAAATGCTGCTAATAATTTATTATGGCGTCAACAGCGAGTCGATACGCTCGCTGATCGTAGGCTGCGCAATCCTGGTGTTTAGCCGGGTATTCCTGGAAGCGTTGCGGCTGAATGAAGAACAGCTTTCTTTCGTGTGAGAATAGAGTGGCGATAATAGTAAGTCTTGATGTCATGTTGGCCAAAAGGAAGATGCGTTCGAAGGAGCTGGCAGAACAGGTGGGGATCACCGAACAAAATCTGTCCCTGCTGAAGAACGGCAAGGTGAAGGGCGTCAGACTGGAAACGTTAGACAAAATCTGCCGGATCCTCGACTGCCAGCCTGGCGATCTTCTGGCCTGGCAACCGGATAACGAAGGCTAACCCGGTGGCGTGCCCCGCACGCCATATCGTCAATAGACGAATTGATATTTATTACCGACACCCTGGATAGGTTTATTTTACGTTAAATTATTAGCGGCCTTATTTAAATTAAATGAGGTTGCCCTTGCTTTGCCTGTGGTTGAATACGGGTTATTAAACTAAAAAAAGTAATTTTTTTATTTACTGCGGTTAACGATAACGTTTATTTTAAAGGAGGATATATGAAATTACGCCAATGGATCCCGGCACTATTAATTATGCTGAGTGGTTGCAGCCATATTCAACCCGGTTTGTCATTTTCAGGGTCCGGCTGGGAGAAGCCAAAGCCCGCTACCCGCGAGCAAAGGCAGCGCATCAGCGCCGGAGAGTCAGCCTCTGCGGTACTGAACGAGAGAGGGCCGAGTATCGGCGGAACCATCGACTGGTCAAAGTTGTGGGATCGTTAATTCACCAAATATATTTTGATTACGAATTATAAGCCCAATGGCACTCATTTAATTAGGATTTATTGTTTGTCGGGTAATATGTTTATTTCTTCGCGTTGTTTGTTTTGACGGCGCTGAATATCTTTCTTTATTTAATGGAAATGAGCGCCATTATGGGCCTTATTACAGGAGTTTATTGTGGAAAAAGGCATCCCCATCATTTTCATATTTTTATTGTTGCCCTGGTGTCATCAGGCCTCCGCCGCGCGTTATGAGCGGGAGTATGAAGGCGTCTCTTCGGTGCTGTTTCGCAAAAAACTGAAAGAGGTGGCTCATGGCTTGTGGGACGAGATGGGCAATGAGAAACAGCGGCCTCTGATATCGACGCAAAGCGAAGACAATACGCTGGCCCAGCGTAAAGCCTGCAAAGGGCAGAGGAGCAAGGCTGCCGCCGCGAGTGAACCGCATCCCTCGGCATTGCCGCGCGAAGAACAACCGCTGCTTATCAACGGTTGCTAGCCTCATGCATTAATGGAGTTTTTGCTTTTGAAATTGACCTCTTTGATGACAGCGGTACTCACCCTGTTGGCGTCCTCTTGTTGCTATTCGTTTGTCGACAAGCACGCTCAGCGCGCCGGTTTTGAGGCGGAGGAAAGCGCTGTGGATTACCGATTACGGTTTAACGGGCTGTTGCAACATCTGTGGTACGTAGAGCAACTACGTTCGGAACAGGCGCGCCTTGCCGCGATACGTCTTGAACGCAAAGCGTTGGAGTCCGCTATGTTACCGCGTGAATGTCGGGCAACACCTGTGCCGCTGTTTTTAGTCGGAAACAGTGCCATAGCCAGAAGATAGTTTTTTGGGGTCAACAGGTGAATTTAATATCGGGAGTCTATCAGTGAAACGGATTTTTCTTGCCTGCGTGGCGCAGTGGTCTTGCTTCTCATTACAGGCGTCGGTTGACTGGCAATACCATGCCCCGCAGCCGCTGGATAACAAAATCTCTGAGGAGTACCAGCAAAAGCGCAGCGGGTTAAAACATAAAGTATGGAGTGCCGAGGGCGTGGCGTCGGCCAATGAGAAGGCGCTTGAGTTGGAACGGCAGCGTGCCGCCGCCGAGCAGGCGAACCGGCAGCAGCTTAAAACGCTGTATGGCGAGTACCAGTATCCTTGTGGCAAGCGGAAACAACAATACGGCAAACTGTGCAACCTGCCGCGTGGGATGACGGATTTTCCGGGACACAAGCGCCACCCTTAGTGCCCTTGTAACTGGCTGGGCATCTGCGCCAACAGGACGTCGATCGCTGCCCGCGTTTTGGCCGGTAAATAGCGGCTGTGCGGCCAAACTGCGTGGATTTCACTGGGCAGCAGGTGAATGTGGCTGAGTACCGGCACCAGTTCACCGCTGCGCAGGTAACGGGTCGACAGCCAGTTGGGGAGCCACACCAGGCCGGTTGCGGCGACGGCGGCATCCGCCAGTGAATGCAAGTCGTCAAGCCGCAGGCGGATATCGATATTCAGATCGTCGACTCTGGCATTGGCCAACAGTTGGCGCCACCCCACGTCTTCACCGGATCGATGATAGGCAATGGCCGTATGGCCGGCGAGCGTTGCAATATCTTCAGGGGTGCCCTGTGCGGCCAAATAGGCCGGTGCGGCGCAAAGCATCAGATATTGGTCCCCTAAACGTCGAGCCACCATGTTTGCGCTGTCGGCCAACGGGCCAATACGTATCGCCAGGTCGAAGCCCTCCTCAACCAAATCCACCACCCGATCGTTAAATGCAATGTCGAGCTGCAGTTCCGGATAACGGCCAAGCAGCGCCATAAGGATTGGGGTAATGCAGTGGCGACCCAGCAGTTTCGGTGCACTGACGCGCAAGGTGCCTTGCGGCTGCTTCCGTCCGCTGTCGATTTCGGCGTCTGCGGCATCCAGTTCGCTTAATGCACGCAGACAGCGATCGTAATAGGCCTGACCCTCATGGGTCAGCGTCAGGCCGCGGGTATTGCGATAAAACAGTAATACCCCGAGCCGTTGTTCCAACCGGGCAATGCTTTTGCCTACCGCCGAGCGGGTCAGGTGCATGCGCTCGGCAGCCTGGGCGAAATTGCCTGCCTCGACGACCCGCACGAAAGTCGAAATGCCGGTGAGGCGATCGTTAATGGTCACAATGGGGTCCTTTCAGGATACACAGCCGGTCATTTAAGGCGCTCGTCAGCCTTTTTTAATCCTATAGCATAGTGGATATCGGGCGTTGGGGATCTTCCCGCGTTCAAGGTGCATGGGAGCGAATATGAGCAACTTGTCTTTTGTTACCGCCGGCGACGGCTGCAAAATCGCCTACCGGTTTGACGGCGAAGCCGATAAGCCGGTGTTGGTACTATCCAACTCGATCGGCACCACGTTGGCGATGTGGGATGAGCAAATCACCGCGCTCGCCGAGCATTTTTATCTCCTGCGTTACGACAGTCGGGGGCATGGAGATTCGGATGCCCCTGCGGGGGCCTATTCAATCGCCCGGCTGGGGCGAGACGTCGTGGAGCTGCTTGATGCATTGCGACTGCATAAAGTGTTCTTTTGCGGTTTGTCATTGGGCGGCATGGTGGGGCAGTGGCTCGGCGTGCATGCCCCGGAGCGTATTGAAAAGTTGGTTCTGGCTAACACCGCTTCCTATTTGGGGCCGGCAGCGCAGTGGGATGAGCGGATTGCCGAACTGAAACCGCAGATGGAGATGAACGAGGTTGCCGAAGGCTTTCTGGCCAATTGGTTTTCGGCGGAGTATCGGCAGCGGCATGCGGCGACCATCGATAAATTCCGAACGATACTGCTGGCGACGTCGGCCCAGGGGTTGGCGGGGTGCTTTGCCGCCGTGCGGGATCTGGATATGCGCCGCACGGTGGCGTTGATTACCTCGCCAACGCTGATCATTGCCGGGCTCGACGACAAAGTCACGGCGCTGTCGCATAGTGAGTTGCTGGCCCGTACCGTCCCGGAGGCCGAATTGATGGTGTTGCCGGTGGTGCATCTGTCCAATGTCGAGCGCCCGGACGATTTTGTGACCGCACTGCGCACTTTTCTGCTGGGGCAGTGAGATAAAAGAGCGGCCCCTGGCCGCAATGACGTTCGATGAACCCCTTGGTGGGGGCATCGCCTAGCGGCAATACTCTTTCAGCATGGCAATCGCGTCCGGCTTTAACTGGTAAAGGTAGACCGGCCTGCCGGTGGTGCCGTAGAGAATGCGGGTGCCCAGAATGCCGCTTTCCGCCAGATAGATAAGGTATTTACGGCAGGAAACGCGTGAAATGCCGATAGCGTTCGCCAGGTTGTCGGTCGAAAACTCCCCGTCCTGCTGTTGTTCAATCCATTCGCACACCGTACTCAGCGTGATGCTGGTTAACCCTTTCGGCAGTTTCTTGCCTTCGCTGCTGTTGGGTTGGCGGCGCAGCAGGCTGTCGACATCGGCCTGCGAGAATTCGCGCTGTGCCAGGATCTGCGACTGCTGCTGGTAGTTGCTCAGCGCCTCTTTGAAACGGCCGAACTGGAAGGGTTTAATCAGATAATCCACCACGCCGTAGTGCAAGGCGCGTTGCACCGTGTCCACGTCGCTGGCGGAGGAAATGATAATGACGTCGGTTTTTTCACCCAGCTCGCGCAGGCCGGGCAGCAGATCCAGGCCATTCTCCTGCTGCATATAGATATCCAGCAGCACCAGATCGATACCGATCTCGCTATCGGCCAACAACTCGCGTGCCTGCGCCAGCGTGGCAACGGTGGCCTGACAGTGAAAGCCGCTTACCTGGCTCAGGTAGTATTTGTTCAACTCCGCTACCATCGGGTCGTCATCAATAATCAATACGTTAATCATGGGTCAGCCCTTGGCCTGATAGGGAATATGGACAAAGAACTGGGTCAGTACACCCGGTTCAGATTCAAAATCAATGCTGCCGCCCAGTTTTTCCAGGCTGCTGCGGATCAGCGCCAGGCCGATACCGCGCCCCGGCCCTTTGGTGGAAACACCCTGCTCAAAGATACGGGCGCCCAGAGCCGGATCGATGCCGGGGCCGTCATCGCTGATTATACAGTGTAAGTGATTCTCATTGTGATGAAAGCTCAGGTTGATCTCGTGTCCTTCAACGCCGTCGATGGCGTCAATGGCGTTTTCAATCAGGTTGCCCAGTACGCTGATCAGCACGTGGGTGGTTTCCGCGTCGTCGGTTTCCGGCAGCAGGCTGGCTTCATCAATGGTCAGCTCAATACCGGCTTCGTGGGCACGGCTGATTTTGCCGATAAAGAAACCGGCGACCTCTGGCGACTGTATTTTGCGTAGCAGCGCGCCGATCTCTTCCTGGTAGTTACTGGCGGTGTTGATGATGTAGTTTTCCAACTGCTGATAAGCCTTCATATGCAGCATGCCGAGGATCACGTGCAGTTTGTTCATAAACTCGTGCGACTGCACGCGCAATGCGTCGGCGTAGTGGGCCATGCCGCTCAGGCGCTGCACCAACTGGCTGATTTCGGTTTTATCGCGGAAGGTGGCGATGGCACCAATCACCTGGCCCTTGACGATCACCGGCACGGTATTGGTCAGAAGTTCGCTGCCGTTGAAGCTGATCTGCTGGTCACGCAGCGGTTTACCGCTGGCCAAGACTTCCGCCAAATGCAGTTGGGCCGGCCAGTATTTGCTGGCGGACTCCAGCAGCAGATTTTCGAAAGGGCCACTTTGGCGCAGCAGGCGTTTCGCCTCATCGTTAACGATGGTGATACGTGACTGGTTATCGACCGCGATGACGCCTTCTTTAATCGACTGCAGCATGGCGTTGCGCTGTTCAAACAGGTTGGAGATTTCGTAGGGTTCAAAACCGAGCATGATGCGTTTTAACGCTTTCACCAGGAAGAAGGTGCCGAGCGTGCCGACCAGCGCGGCGAACGCGAGGGTCAAATAGATGATCCAGCGGCTTTCTGCCACCACCCGGTGAACGGTATCGAGTGCGATGCCCAGCGCCACTACCCCTATCTGTCGGCGTTCGCTGTCATAAACCGGCGCAAAAACGCGCAGTGAGGGGGCCAGCGCGCCACGGTTGATGGCGCTGTTGGTTTTCCCGTGCAGGGCCGGTTCTAAATCGTCGCCGATAAAATGTTGGCCGATCAGCCAGGGTTTAGGGTGCGAGTAGCGGATGCCTTTCATGTCCACCACGGTGACGAACAGCAGTTCGTTTTGATGGCGCACCTGCTCGGCGAAGCGCTGGATCGCGCCACTGTGATCTTCCCGCTGCAGGCCGTCAACGACGTTACCGGAAAGCGCCACCGTTTCGGCAATTGCCATCGCCTTCTGGCGCTGCTGATCTTGCCCCTCGTGACTCATCTGCACAAAAAACAGCGCGTACACCACCAGCAGCACCGAAGCAATAATGGCAGACACCATCAGCGTGAGGGTGGTACTGAGTTTCAGCGGTATCCGTTGTTTGGGCATGGCGGTTCTCCGAATGGGCGTATCAGGATTTTAGCGGGGAATGGGGCGCGGGGCAGCGACCGGCAGCAGGTTATAACATGCTGCCGCCGGGTGAGGGATTATTTTAATTACAAAAGCCGGGATCAGGGCTGATGGTAGATTTCCAGTCCCTGCTGGCCGCTGGCTCCCTGATGGATGATCGCCATCAGCGCGCGGACCACTTTTGAAGGATTGTCGTGTTGATACACATTGCGGCCATATACCATGCCGGATGCGCCCTGTGCCATCAGCGCCGCGGATTTCTCCAGTACCGCGCCCAGTTCACCTTTACCGCCACCCCGCACCAACGTCGGGCAGCGCGCCGCCTCAACGATGCGGTGGAAGTCTTCCACCCGTTCGGTAGGGTCTGCTTTGATGATGTCGGCGCCCAACTCACGCGCCAATCGCACCAGCGGCACCATTTTTTCGACGTCGCCCAACGAGCCGTAAGCCGACCCCTGACCGGCAGGTGCCATAACCAGCGGCTCGACCATCAACGGCATGCCATAGCGATCGCAGGCATGGCGCAGACGGCCGATGTTTTCCACGCACTGGCGGAAAATGCCAGGCTCATCGGGGATCAGGTACAGATTCACCACTACGGCTGCGGCATCCATCTGCAGCGCTGCGAGTATCGGCGCTTCCGGGTTATGCAACACCGCCCACATTTCACGGTGACGCGCGGCGTTATAAGCGTTGCCGACGTCGGTACGCATCACCAGCGCCGGTTTATCGCGCTGTGGCGAGCATTGCAGCAAATCTGCCTGGCCGTAATTCACCTGAATGGCGTCGGGGCGGGCGACGATCAGGCTATTCATAACCCGCTCAATATCTTCCAGGCCGATTAAAAAATCCGGTTCATTGGCGATCCCGTGGTCAATCGCCACGTCGAGGCACTTGCCGTTATTGAACAGCCGGTTCATCCGTACCTTACTGCTGAGCTGCATGTCAGATCCTCCTGAAAACACATGTCCATTCAGTATTGTCGAGTAAACCGGGGGAGGAAACCACGGATCCGCAAACTGCGCGCTCGCTCGCATATTTACTGAGAGAACGCCTCTCCTTTTTTCATCGCAGCAGATCGCTTCCCGCCGCTGAACGCACTAAAGCCACGAGCGGGCTGGTGGCTTTTGCGTCATTTGTTAGATCCGTGTCATGTTTTTGTTACTTGGTTATTCCAAAACGCATGTTTCGCTTGTTTGGGTTAAAAAGTTTCAATAATCTCAATTATGAAATAAACATTTAATAGTGACGCAAGGGCGTCACGTCTTTGCCAAAAGGTTTATTTCAATTGATTGTTTTTAATCTATTTTGAGACATCGATCAAAATTTCACACACTGCCAGAAGACGGAAAAAAAGCGGTAAATCTGCCGTATCAAAGGGATAACACCGACCGGATTGTTGTTTGAATGTAAAAAATATTTTTCATTAGCTGTCAAATCAACAGGCCTCTTCACTCTAACGATTAAAGGGTACAGAACATGAAGCTGAAGAAACTGATCGTCACCTCGGTATTGATGTGCATGCTGCCGGCCAGCGTATTGGCAAAAGACATCAAAATCGGCGTTTCAATGGCTTATTTCGATGACAATTTCCTCACCATCCTACGCCAGTCAATGCAGAGCAAAATGAAACAGGACGGCAACGTCAGCGGTCAATTTGAGGATGCGAAAGGGGATATCGCCCAGCAGATCCAACAGATTGAGAACTTCGTCAGTCAGGGCGTCGACGCCATTATCCTCAACCCGGTCGATACCCAGGGCGTGAAACCGATGATCAAACTGGCGGAAAGCGCCAAGATCCCGCTGGTGTTCGTTAACCGCCGTCCGGAAGTGACGCTGCCTGCGGGCATGGCCTACGTAGGCTCAGATTCCAAACTGGCCGGCAAGCTGCAGATGGAAGAGTTGGCCAAGCTGATGAACGGCAAGGGCAACGTGATGATCCTGATGGGCGAACTGTCCAATGAAGCGACCCGCGACCGTACCCGCGGCGTGGAAGAGGTGGCGGCCAAGTATCCCGGCATCAAAATCCTCGACAAGCAAACCGCCAAGTGGGGCCGCAAGGAGGCCGTAGACATTACCACCGACTGGGCGCTGACCGGTCAGCAGATTGATGCCATCGCCTCCAACAACGACGAAATGGCCATTGGCGCGATCCTGGCGCTGAAACAGGCGAAGAAAACGGGCGTGCTGGTGGCCGGCGTTGACGGTACCCCGGACGCGCTGGAATTCATCAAGAAGGGCGATCTGGCGCTGAGCGTATTCCAGGACGCTAAAGGCCAGGGCGAAGGTGCGGTGCAAACCGCCATTCAGCTGGTTAAAGGCGAGAAGGTGGAAAGCAACGTCCTGATCCCTTATCAGCTGATCACCAAGGCCAATTATCAGGAATTTGCCGACAAGAACAGAAAATAAGCGTTAAAGCAGCGCGGTTATATCCTTTGCCGTATTTACCCGGTACACGGCGGTAAATACGGCAGGGATGCATTGACGAACGGCGGAGGTTATCAGTATGTATCCTTATGTTCTTGAGGCTGAAGGCATCAGTAAGCAGTTTCCCGGCGTAAAGGCGCTGGACAAGGTCTCAATTAAAATCAAACCAGGCAGCGTGCACGCTTTAATGGGCGAAAACGGCGCGGGAAAATCCACGCTGATGAAATGTTTAATCGGTATTTATCACCCCGATGAAGGCACCATTAAAATAAAAGGCCAACCGGTGACCTTCAGCGACACGCTGCAGGCGCTGCATTCGGGTATTTCCATGATTCACCAGGAACTCAACCTGGTGCCTTATATGACGGTAGCGGAAAATATCTGGCTAGGGCGTGAGCCGGCGAAGCTGGGCTTCGTAAACCATGATCAACTGAACAAGAAAACCCGCGAGCTGCTGGCGCGGCTGAACATCAAACTCAAACCGGAAACGATGGTGGGCGAACTGAGTATCGCCAGCCAACAGATGGTGGAGATCGCCAAGGCGGTTTCCTACAACGCGGACGTCCTGATCATGGACGAACCCACCTCGGCCCTGACCGAGGGTGAGGTGGTGCATCTGTTCGCCATCATTCGCGAGCTACGTGAGCAGGGCAAAGGCATTATCTACATCAGCCACAAGATGGACGAGATTTTTGCCATCACCGATGAGGTGAGCATCTTCCGCGACGGCACCTTTATTGCCAGCGATAAAACCGAAAACCTGACCAAACAGTCGCTGATCACCATGATGGTGGGCCGCGAACTGACCCAGATGTTCCCTAAATTCAACAACAATATCGGCGAGGAAGTGCTGCGGGTCGAAGGGCTGCGGCGTTCGGACTGGTTCCACGATGTCTCGTTCAGCGTGAAGCGCGGCGAGATCCTCGGCGTCGCCGGGCTGGTGGGCGCCGGGCGCAGCGAGGTGATGGAAAGCCTGTTCGGCATGCACCCGGCGGACGGCGGCAGTATTTTTATCGAGGGCAAGGCGGCAAAGGTCGATTCCCCTTCAAAGGCCATTGAACTCGGCCTGGCGTTCCTCACCGAAGACCGCAAAAAATCCGGGCTGTTCCTGGTGCTATCGGTGGTCGAGAACATGAGCATCGTCAACCTGTCGGAGTACATCGGCAAGAACGGGTTTGTCAGCCATGTGCAAATGGCCAAAGACTGCATGGAGCAGATCAAAAAGCTCAATATCAAAACCCCGACCATGGACCAAATCATCAATAACCTCAGCGGCGGCAACCAGCAGAAGGTGCTTATTGCCCGCTGGCTGCTGGCCCAACCCAAAATATTGATCCTCGATGAGCCGACGCGCGGCATCGACGTCGGGGCCAAGGCGGAGATCTATCGCCTGATCAGCGAGCTGGCGAACCGCGGCGTCGCCATTATTTTGGTGTCGTCGGAATTACCGGAAATCCTCGGCATGAGCGACCGGGTGATGGTGATGCACGGCGGCCGTATTACCGGCATTTTGGATAAAGAAGAAGCGGATCAGGAAAAAATCCTGGCGCTGGCCTCTGAATAACGCAAAGGTGAACCACCATGAGTAATGTAAAAATTGAGAAGCCGCTTGCGGGTAAAGCGCCCCTGTTCTCTGGCCTGAGCGGCAAAATGCCGAAAGATACCGGCATCTTTATCGTGATGATCGGCATCGCGCTGGTCTTTGAAATCCTCGGCTGGTACATCCGCGACCAGTCATTCCTGATGAACCCTAACCGGCTGCTGCTGATCGTGTTGCAGGTAGCGATTATCGGCATCATTGCGGTGGGCGTGACCCAGGTCATTATCACCACCGGTATCGATCTCTCTTCCGGCTCGCTGATTGCGTTGACGGCGGTGGTGGCGGCCAGCCTGGCGCAAACGTCAGACAGCATTTCGCCGATGTACCCGGCGCTACTAGACCTACCGGCGGCGATCCCGATCGGCGCAGGGATCGGGGTAGGTATTGTTTGCGGGTTTATCAACGGCTTCCTGATCACCCGTACTGGCATTCCACCGTTTATCGCCACTCTGGGCATGATGGTGTCGGCACGTGGCCTGGCTCAGTATTACACCCAGGGCAACCCGGTCAGCTTCTTGTCCGACGGCTTCACCTCTATCGGTCAGGGCGCGATGCCGGTGATCATCTTCCTGGTGATTGCGGTGATCTTCCACATCGCGTTGAAACATACCCGCTACGGCAAGTACATCTACGCCATCGGCGGCAACATGACCTCCGCCAGAGTTTCCGGCATCAACGTCAATAAATACCTGGTGACGGTCTATACCATCGCCGGCGGTCTGGCCGGATTGGCGGGCGTGGTCCTGGCGGCGCGCGTCAGCAGCGGCCAGTCGAGCATGGGCATGTCCTACGAGCTGGATGCGATTGCCGCCGCGGTCATCGGCGGCAGCAGCCTGATGGGCGGCGTCGGGCGCATTACCGGCACGCTGATTGGTGCGGTGATCCTCGGGCTGATTAAAAGCGGATTCACCTTTATCGGCGTGGACTCCTATATTCAGGACATTATCAAAGGCGTGATTATCGTTGCCGCCGTGTCTATCGACATGCACCGTAACCGCAAAAAACACTGATTGCCGTAAATCTCCGCCGGTGCGTCTTGCCCGGCGGTTTTTTTTACCTCAGGGGAATCACCATGAAATACCTAAAAAGAATCGTGCTGGTGGCGGCGCTTAGCTGTTCCACTTCGGTACTGGCGGAGACTATCGGCGTGTCGATGGCCTATTTCGACCAGAATTTCCTGACCATCATCCGCCATTCGATCGACAAGGAAGCCAAGGCACGCGGCATTACCGTGCAGTTCGAAGATGCGCGCGGTGACGTTGGCCGCCAGACCGATCAGGTGCAGAGCTTTATCAGCGCCGGGGTAGACGCGATCATCGTCGACCCGGTCAACTCGGCGGGCACGCCTGCGATCACCAGGTTGGTGACCAAGGCGGGTATTCCGCTGGTGTATGTGAATCGTACGCCGGGCGACAGCACGCTGCCTTCCGGCGTGGTGTTCGTCGGCTCCGACGAGAAACAGTCCGGTACCTTGCAGATGGAAGAGCTGGCGCGCCTGGCAAATTATCAGGGTAACGTGGCCATCATGATCGGTAACCTGACCGACGCCGGTGCGCTGCAACGCACCAAAGACGTGGAGCAGGTAGTGGCCAAGTACCCGAAAATGAAAGTGGTGCAAAAGCAAAGCGCCAACTACTCGCGCAGCGAGGGTATGGATCTGATGCTGAACTGGGTAACCAACGGTGAGCCCATTGATATCGTCGCGGCCAACAACGACGAGATGGCGATTGGCGCGATCATGGCATTGCAACAGGCGGGTAAAAAGGACAACAAAGTGCTGATCGGCGGAATCGACGCCACCCCGGACGGCCTGAAAGCGTTATCTTCCGGCAAGATGCAGGTCACGGTATTCCAGGACGCCGTCGGCCAGGGCAAGGCCTCGGTCGACGTGGCGCAGCGGATGATCAAGGGCGAAAGGCTGGAACCCTATTATTGGATCCCGTTTGAACTGGTCACGCCGGCCAATATGCAAAAATACGCGGCAAAGTAAGCTGGAAACGCCCGCATCCGCGGGCTTTAACATCAAAGCGCAGCAAGATGTTGTCGTACGATCTCGCGGCCAATCTCCAGTGAGGCGGTCGCTGCCGGGGAGGGGGCATTGCAGACGTGCAGCGAGCGGCGGCCCTTCACAAAATGAAAATCATCCACCAGTTTGCCGTCGGCGGTCAGCGCCTGGGCGCGAACCCCGGCCGGGCCGGGTCGGATATCTTCCGGTTGCAGCTCGGGGATAAGCTGGCGTGCGTTCTCGGTAAATAGTTTGCGTGACAGGGAGCGTCGAACTTCTGCCAGCCCCTCGCCAAGATAATTGCTGGCGATTTTCCAGAATCCTCGATAGCCGAGCACTTCGCTCAGATCCCGCAGGCTGAAATCGCACTTGCGGTAACCTTCACGTTTGAATGCCAGCACCGCATTGGGGCCAACGTCGCGTTTGCCGTTGTACATGCGGGTAAAATGCACGCCGAGGAAAGGGAAATCCGGGTTAGGTACCGGGTAAATCAGGTGGTTCACCAGATAGTTTTTTTCTTCGTTCAGCACAAAGTATTCACCCCGGAACGGCACGATCTTCATGCCGGTCTGATAGCCGGCCAATGCGGCGATGCGGTCACTGAACAGACCGGCGCAGTTAACCAGCCACTTGCCCTGATATTCTGCGCGAGGGGTACGCACGCTGACGCCGTCACTGCTTTCAACGATGCCCTCAACCTGTTGCCCATAGCGGATCTCGCCGCCGCGTTGCTGGATCACTTCCGCCAGCTTTGCCGCCACCTGGCTGTAATTGACGATGCCGGCATCCGGCACCAGCAGCGCCTCAATTCCGTTGACGTGCGGTTCGCGTTCCTTTAACTGCGCCTGCGACAATCGGCTGACCGCGAGCCCGTTCTGTCGCCCGCGCCGGTAGATATTCTCCAGTAAAGCCAGTTCCTTCAATTGGGTTGCCACAATCACTTTGCCACACTGATCCTGATAGAGATCATGCTCGCGGCAGAAGGCGAACATGCTTTGATTGCCCAGCTTGGCCAGCCGCGCCTTCAGGCTGCCGGGAGTGTAGTAAATGCCGGAATGCACTACGTTACTGTTATGGCCGCTTTGGTGGGCCGCCGGGCCATTTTCTTTTTCCAGGATCAGGATGCGCAGCACCGGGTTCGCTTCCTGTAGCGCATTGACGACCCCCAACCCCACCAGACCTGCGCCGATAATGATCACGTCATGCATGATTACCCTAACTCCTCATGGTCCAGGCGGCGCAATTTACCGCGTACGTTGCTGAGATGGTTCCGCATAGCGGCCGTGGCCGCCGCCGGATCGCGAGCCTTGATCGCCAGAAAAACCCGTTGGTGTTCGTCGATCACCCGTTGGCGTTCGGCCTGACGGCCAAGGTTCTTGCTGAGTGAATACACCAGCACGCCAAGATACAATTCGTGCATGTTATCCAGGATCTGCACGAAAAACGGGTTGTGCGAGGCTTGCATAATGGCGCGGTGGAACAGGTAATCCTCTCGGTGGCCAATCAAACCTTCGTCGAGGGTGCAGCGTTTGAAGTCGTTAAGGGCCAATTCTATCGCCCGCAGTTCCTCCTCAGTATGGCGTTCGGCGGCCATGCATGCCGCCTGTTGTTCAATCACCTCGCGCATTTCCAGCAGCGCTTCCACTTCATCCGGATCGGCTATTTCCAACACCAGCGGCTGGTATTTGCTCAGCAGGGAATGTTGTTCCACCCGGTGGCCGCCCCCCTGACGCGAAGAAATAATCCCGCTGACCTCCAGAATGCCGAGCGCCTCACGCACGGGCACCCGGCTGACGCCAAAGGCCTCCGCCAACAGGTTCTCCGACGGCAGTTTTTCCCCGACGGGGAAGGTGCCGTTACTGATGCCTTCTTTCAACTGCGCCAGTACCTGATGTGAAGCCTTCTGGCGCGTCACTTTATTGATCATTCATCGCCCTCTGCGGATGGCTCCGCCTGAAACGCAAAAGATGCACAGACGCCGCAGAGACAATCAGCGCCGCGCCGCCCAAGTCGGTCAGCAGACCCGGTTTAATCAGCAGGATAGCCGCTACGCTAAACAATATCCGCTCCAGCCAGTGAGTTTTCATCATCCAGAAGTTGGCGCTGGCGATCGACAGCGCATAAATCCCTACCAATGCGCTGATCACCATATGGATCACCGACAGCGTATTAAGGTCGTCGCCCTGCATCAGCAGTATCGGGTTGTAGACCAGAATAAACGGGATAATAAAGCCCGGAAGCGCAAGGCGTACGGCGTCCCACGAGGTCTGCATCGGGTCGGCGCGGGCGATGCTGGCGGCGGTGTAACTGGCCAGCGCCACCGGCGGCGTGATGTTGGACAAGGCGCCAAACCAGAACACAAAGAAGTGCGCCGCCAGCGGCATCACGCTGGCCTTGATCAGGATCGGCGAAACGGTAACCGCTACCACGATATACAGCGCGGTAGAAGGCAGCCCCATGCTCAGTACGATACACACCAGCATAACCACCAGCAGGATCATCCACAGGGTGTTGTCGGTCATCGCGACGATGTTAAACGCCAGCGTGGAACCGATGCCGGTCATGGTGACCACGCAGATGATCACCCCGATGGCGGCGCAGGCTACCGTCACCTGAATAGAACCGCGTGCCGCTTCGTTCAGCGCCTCGGCGATTTTTTTCGGCGTCATGCGCACGGAGGTATCCGGGGTGATCCAACTGGCGACGATGATCGAAATAATGCCGAGGAACCCGGCATAGATCGGCGTTTTGCCCAGCAACAGGGTGCCGATAACGATGATCAACGGCAGCAACAGCAGGCCGCGCGCCTTCAGCACCGCTTTCACTTTGGGAATATTTTCTTTGCTGATGCCTTTCAGACCCTGCTTTTTAGCCTCCAGATCGATGGCAATAATCAGCGCTGCGTAATAGAGCAATGCGGGAATAATGGCGGCGATCACGATGGTGGTATACGAAATGCCGAGGAAGCCGGCCATAATAAAGGCGGCGGCCCCCATGATCGGCGGCATGATCATTCCGCCGGTGGAGGCGGTGGCTTCAACCGCACCGGCAAAGCGGGGCGACAGGCCGATGCTTTTCATCAGCGGAATGGTGAAGGTGCCGGTGGTAGCGACGTTGGCCACCGCGCTGCCGCTCAGGGAGCCGGTCAGCGCCGAGGAGATCACCGCGACCTGCGCCGGGCCGCCGCGACGGCGACCGGCCATCGCCAGCGCCAAATCGTTGAACAACGCCGTGGCCCCGCTGACGCTGAGGAACGCGCCAAACAGGATAAATACCACGATGGCGGTGGAGGCGGTGGACAGGGTGATGCCGAAGATCCCTTCGCTGGTCATAAACAGCCGGTAGAGCAGGCGTTCGAACGAGAAGCCGCCGTGGCCGAAAATGCCCATAAAGTACTGGCCGAACAGCGCATAAACGATAGCGAAGGTCGCCAGCCCAGGGATGAAATACCCCGTGGTGCGGCGTGCGGCTTCAAACAGTACGCCGATGCCGATCACCGCCATCAGGTAGTCGGTGGTATTGGGAATGCTCTTGCGCACCACGTGCAAATCCAGATAGCTGGCGTAGAAATACCCGTAGCTGACCAGCGTCAGGATGATAAACAGGTAGTCCCAGCGGTTGAATTTGCTGGTGGCGTGGCGGCGAGAGAACGGAAATAAAATGAACCCGAGGATCAGAATGCCGCTGAGAAAAGTGGTATTGCGGTAGAACTCCTGGGTATTCGACAGCGCATTGGCATAAATGGCATAGGCGGAAATCGCTATCGCCAGCACCGTGGCCAACTGCAAGTAGATACCGCTCAGCGGGCGGCTGCCGGCGCCGGCTTCCTTATCCAGATCGACGGCATTTTGCGGTGACAGGTTGTTAGTGCTCATACGACCTCCTTATCGATTGGCGGCAAGCGCTGCCGCTTCCGGTGGGATCAGGTAGTCGGGCACGCTGACCCCGGCCTCCAGATAATATTTATAAGCGCCCATATGCAGCGGCACAGAGACGCCTTTCAGCGCATTCTCCAGCGAAATGTATTTGGCGGCACTGTGGACCTGATGCACTTCCGGCAGGTTTTCAAACAGGGTTTTGGTTAGGTCATACACCAGCTTTTCATCAAGGCCATTGAGCGCGACCAAAATATTGGGCTGGGCGATAGTGGAAACCGCCTTACTCTGCCGTGGGTAGGTATCGGCCTTGATATCAAAACGGAACCAGGAATTGGCGATGGCGTTGATATTGGCCAGTTGTTCATCGGTGACGTCGAGAATGCGTGCCGGTACGCCGCTGGCATACATGTCGGTGACCGCTGCCGCAGGTACCCCGGCAGGCAGGGCACCGCCGTCGAGCCGCCCGTCGCGCATGGCCGAAACGGTGTCGCCATAGCCCAGATACTCCGGCGTCAGCGATTTCTTGCTCAGGTTGACCCCTTGCAAAATGATCAGCGTGGACTGCTCGGTGCCGCTGGCCTGTGGTCCCACCGAAAAACGGCTGCCGGCGATGTCATTCAGGGTGCCGTCCTTGACTTTGTTTTCCAGCATCACAAAGTGTTCTACGTTTGGCCACAGCATCGAGATGGAGCGCAGGTGGCCGTAGGCGCGGCCTTCAAAATTGCGCACGCCCTGATAGGCTTCGACGGCGATCAGGCTTTGCAGGATCGCCAGCTGTGCCTCGTTTTTCTGCAGCAGATCGATATTCTCTATCGATCCCGCGGAGGATTGCCCGCTGACCTGGATGCCGTTCTGCTTCAGGCGGTTGCTCCAGACGTTGGCTAGCCCGACGCCCATCGGGTAATAGGTGCCGCCGGTGGAGGCGGTGGCCACGGAAAGGAAGGTCTTGTCGGCATTCTCCACCTTGCCGGCGACCGCCAGCGCCGCGACCGCAGCCAGAGCCCCCGCGGCCAGCAACAGCTTGATTTTTCTATTTTTCATTATTTTCACCCGAAGTTTTTTGAAACAAATAGAAAACATTTACGCAAACTTGTATACAACATTGCAGCTTTTTTTACCTAGCAGCCATTGTTCAATTTGTGATCTAACCGAGTGAAAAACGATCGGGAAATAACCAAGGCGTCATGGGGAGGAGAAGGAAAGAACCCCGTGACGGCCGCCACGGGGGAAATGCAAATTACCAGCCTTTAACGGCGTCACCCTTGTAGATTTCGGCGGCGCTGGCGGCAACCTCATCGGTCTGGTAGGCCTTGACCAGATTCTTCACGTTTTCGCTGTTCTGGTTATCCACCCGGCTGGCGAAGATATTGACGTAAGGGGAGTTTTTGTCTTCGACAAACAGCCCGTCCTTGGCCGGCGACAGGCCAATTTGGCTGGAGTAGTTGGTGTTGATGATCGCCAGTGCGATCTGTTTGTCATCCAGTGCTCGCGGCAGCTGTGGCGCTTCGATCTCGACGATTTTCAAGTTCTTCGGATTACTGACGATATCCAATGAGGTAGGCAGCAGCCCGACGCCTTCCTTCAGCACAATCAGCCCCTGTTTTTGCAACAGCAACAGCGAGCGGCCAAGGTTGGTCGGATCATTGGGGACGGCAACCTGTGCGCCGTCGGCCAGTTGACTGAGCGATGAGATTTTTTTCGAATAGCCGGCGATCGGATAAACGAAGGTATTGCCTACCGCCACCAGTTTATAACCGCGCTCCTGGATCTGTTTTTCCAGGTAAGGCTTGTGCTGGAAGGAGTTGATGTCGAGATCGCCATTATTCAGCGCTTCGTTGGGCAACACGTAATCATTGAAGGTCACCACTTCCACATCCAGATCGTATTTTTGTTTGGCGACTTTCTGCACGACCGCCCACATCGCCTGATCGATGCCGGAGCTGATGCCGACTTTGATGTGGTGGTTGTCCTGTTCGGTCGGTCCACAGGCGGTCAGTAGCAGGGCACTTGTCACCGCCAGAGCCGCGGTGAATTTTTTCAGCGTAAATGTCATTTTCCCAGAGTCCTTGTCAAAATAGCCTGCTGGTTCTTGCAGGCTGAAGAGTGGCACTGACTCTAGATAATCGGCTGACTAAAATAAAATACTGATTCTCTATGATTAATAGCGATTTGCTATGAGGGAGGTCAGGCTCCGCGGCTGCGCCAAAACAGCGCAAACAGTTCGGACTGCGTGTTGATGCCCAGTTTTGAGTACAAATGCTTTTTATGCGCCCGTACCGTCTCGATAGAAATCTGCAGGCGGCGGGCGATCTCCTTGGTAGAACAGCCCGCCAGCATCAGTTGGCTGACCTGGTTTTCCCGTTCCGTCAATGGTGCGCCGCCGGGCAACGACGACAGTGAGAAGTTGCTGTCGCTATCATCGCTGGCGTTTTCGAAACGCATCCGCTGGCGCATCAATGGCAGTAGCCAACTTTCGACCAGAGCCAGCACGCCGAGGTGACGATCGCTGTAGCGCCGAGAGGCGCCCAACGACAGGCAAAGCATGCGCTGCGGCTCCACCAGCAGGTTGAAATGCACCTCATCACCACCGACGTTATGGTTGAAATAGTGTTGATAGTATTCCGTCGCCGCAAAATTGGCGGGCGCGACGTCGTCCAGACGTAACAGCCCGGTGCGTTGGCGCGCCCAGGCATCCAGGTAGAAAGGATCAAGCAGATAGAGCCCTTTCTGGTAATCGTGAAACAGCGCTTCGTCACTGCCGTCGCTTTCGTCGCTGGCAGCCAGGATCTGTGGCGGATGCTGTGGAGAAAACAGCAGCGCTACCCAGTTTTCGAACGGGATATGCCCCTTCAACAGGCGCGTACAGCTCAGCCAGAAATCCGCCCCGTCGAGGTTATCGACCAGTTGGCCGAATGCCCGATGCCAGGCCAGCGTCTCGGGAGAAATAAGGCTGCTGTTACCCACTGATGTTACCCCTGTCATGGAATAGCCAGAATGGCTGTTTCGGGCATACTACCATTATTAATACTGTGTTCCGCGTGGAGGATAAAATGGAAATAACCCTGGCCCAATTGCCCTGCCGGGAAGGCTGCGTCGCCGACAACCTGGCGCAGGTTCTGGCATTTATCGAGCGTTACGCCAAGGGCGGCAACCTTATTCTGTTCCCGGAAACCCAGCTCACCGGCTTTGCCACAGCGCAGGGCGACACCGACTATGCCCTGCAAAGCGACGGTGCGGAGTTACTGCAGCTGGTGCAGGCCAGCCGCCAATACGATGTCGCGCTGGTAATTGGCTTTCTTGAACGCACCGATAAGGGGGTGTTCAACAGTACGGTGCTGATCACGCCGGAGCAGGGGATCTATCTGCACTATCGCAAAACCCATTTGTGGCCGGATGAGCGTGCTGCCGTCATTCCCGGCGATACGTTGGTGTGTGGCGTTTGGCGTGGAACGCGTATCGGGCTGTTGATTTGCTACGATCTTGAGTTCGCGGAAAACGCCCGGGCGTTAGCCGTTATGGGCTGCCAATTGCTGCTGGTGACCAACGGCAATATGGACCCTTATGGCCCGGTGCACCGCAATGCCGCGGTGGCCCGCGCGCAGGATAACCAGATGTTTGTCGCCATGACCAACCGCTGTGGCGACGGCGGGGGGATGCAGTTCGCCGGCGAAAGCCTGATTGTCGATCCGCTGGGGCGCGAAGTCGCCGGATTGGGCCGTGCGGCGGGGGCGCTGTCGGCCACACTGGACTTTAGCCTGTTGGCATTGGCTCGCCGTCACTACCGTTATCTGGACGATCGGCGCTTGCCGTTAGGGGGAGAAGCGCAGTGGGTAGAAGGGGAAGAGGGGCGCCGGGGATGGCCACTGGGCTAATCGGCCCGGTGTATCCTGTTTGTGCCCTGGTATACAGTTTGTTTTGACGGGGGATCCGCCTGCTTATTATGATGACGGAAAGCCCAACCGGGGCGCGAATAGCCAAAGGAAAAGACAATGCGATTTAACATGTGGCGCAAGGCGTTGCTGCCATTGGTGGTTTTGACTTGCGTATCAACGGCTCAGGTGCAGGCGGCGGAAAGCGCGGCGGAACCTATCCCGAAAACGTTATTGGGCAACTGGCATGTCAGCAAGATCCTGCCGACCCAAACCGTGGGGTGCTGGGATGAACAGCAGGCGAAAGGGCTGATCGGTGGTAAGATCGGTTATAAAGCAGGGAGTTTCACCTGGAATGGCACCGAGTTGAAAAGCGAAGGGGCCACCCTGAGTACGGTGGAAGCGCAGGAGTTCGTCGAGGACAATTCCGGCAGCAGTTCTTATATCGATTTCCCGATGCTGGGCATCAGCACGCCGGCGGTTGAGCGGGTGATGATCCAGCATGCCGATACCACAATCAAAGGCATTACCGATCAGGGTACCGACGGCGTACCAGGGGATAACGTGCTGGTAAAAGATGCCAACACGCTGATCCTGTCGGTGTGCAACGTTTGGTTTGAAGCCCAGCGCGTGCGGTGATCCCGGCCATCAGGTTATTTTGTCCTGCCCTCATTGCGTCAGCGCGATGCGACCAAAGAGGGCATGACGCCCTTGCGGAGTAATGGCCGAAAGCTGATCCAGGCGGCAAACCCGTTGATTATCGAAATAAATAAACTCTCCCTCATTTTCCAGCGTCTGGGTGGTTAACGCCGTCGCCTGAAAACACTGCCCGTTAACCAATTCAACGTTCAGCCGGTAGCCGTAGAGGCAGGCAATTTCCAAATAATCATGCAGTTCGCAGTCTATGGGCCAGTAAGTTGTCATGACATCCCCTGGCAACCCTGCATTTTAAAAATGTAATAGCCCGTTTGGCCAATAGCCTGCTCCACCTCAGGGCTGGAGGACTCGCTGTGACAGAAGGCGCAGCTGCTTTGGCTGATATTGTCCTCCTCAATGTTGTTCTGCTTGAGAAACTGTTGCGCATAGCGTCTGGCCTGCGCCAGATCATTGCTGTCGGTGAACACGTCGAAATGCAGATAGCGACCATCCCTGGTATGTACATGAGTGTCAAATACATTGATATGCATAGTTATTTATCCTTTTATTTGTTGATCTAAATGTTAATTTGGTATCGAATCGATACCATTATCCTCGCATTTGATAAAAACCCTGTCAACGGCGCTTTTAGCCAAAATGACCGGTTGAGAGCAGAGCACAAGGGAAGGGGCATAAACCCTAAAGAAGCGTTTCAATATGAAAATGAGCGGGCAGAGCCGGTGATTTATTTCTGTCGTCACGTTTACCGATTTAATTATTTATAAAATCAAAGGACTATCCGGATTGAGAAAATAAACAGGCGTTTGAAATCCTGGGATATTTCAATGCCTGGATGCCTTAAGAAAATAGCCGCCGATTTTATATCGGCACGCTGATAGGCAAACGCTATTACAGCTATAGGCGCAGGCTGGGTTATTCATTGATTGTTATCAATTATGCGGCGCATCTTCCTCTCTACTATTGCCGGGCGACTGTCTATTGGATGGGCAATACCTCATAAGGATAGAAAAATGAAAAAGGTCACCCGTATTGCGGCGATATCCCTTACCGGCATGGTCTTATGTTATCTGGGGCTTTCGGGCTATGTTTGGTATCACGATACTCAGCGAACGGTGTACAGCCAGGCACCGCGCTCGGCGCTGGAGAAAAATAATCAGGTTCTCGGATTGCTGAGAGAAAAGGGCTGCGATTATTGCCATACACCTTCTGCCGAACTTCCCTTCTATGCCTCTTTTCCCATTGCCAAACAGCTGATGGAATACGATATCCGCCTCGGCTATCAGTCTTTTAACCTGGAACCTGTGCGTGCCAGCCTGATCGAAGATAAAGCGGTATCACAAAGCGATCTGAACAAGATTGAATGGGTAATGCAGCATAAGACCATGCCGCCGACACGGTATGTCGCCTTGCATTGGGCGGGGCAGGTGAATGAGCAAGAGCGCGAGACTTTGCTCGGCTGGATAGCGCAGCAGCGCGCGCGTTACTACGCCAGTAACGAGGCCGCCGTGGAACACCGCAATGAGCCGATTCAGCCGATCCCCAAGGCATTGCCCGTCGACGCACAGAAAGTGGCACTGGGTTTTCGACTGTATCACGACCCGCGCCTTTCCGGAGACAGCACTCTCTCTTGTGCCCACTGCCATTCACTCAATACCGGAGGTGTAGACGGCAGAAAAACGTCGATTGGCGTTGGCGGCGCGGTAGGGCCGATAAATGCGCCAACGGTATTCAACTCCGTGTTCAACAGCGAGCAGTTCTGGGACGGCCGCGCGCCAACGTTGCAGGTACAGGCCGGTGGACCGCCGCTCAACCCTATCGAAATGGCCTCCAAATCCTGGGAGGAGATCATCGGCAAGCTGGACAAGGATCCGATATTAACCCGTGATTTTGTCGCCGCCTATCCGCAGGGCCTCAGCGGCGAGACTATTACGGATGCCATCGCCGAATTTGAAAAAACCTTAATCACGCCGGACTCGCCTTTCGACAGCTGGCTGCGCGGCGATGACAATGCCATGACGATGCAGCAGAAACACGGTTATCAGCTGTTTAAGGACAACAAATGCGCCACTTGCCACGGGGGAACCATCCTGGGTGGGCGTTCCTTCGAGCCCTTGGGGCTGAAACGCGACTTCAATTTTGGTGAAATTACCGCCGCGGATATCGGGCGCATGAACGTCACCAGCGAAGCGCGCGACAGGCTACGGCAAAAGGTGCCCGGCCTGCGCAATGTGGCACTGACGGCGCCTTATTTCCATCGCGGGGATGTCGCCACGCTGGATGAGGCGGTCAAACTGATGCTGCGCTATCAGGTGGGTACCGAACTGCCGCAGCAGGATGTCGATGATATTGTTGCCTTCCTCGAAAGCCTGACCGGCGTGTATACCCCTTACACGCAAAGCCAGAAATAACGCGCTGACGGCCCGCGTCATCATGGCGTATCCAGCCCCGGTAACGGGGCTGTTCCAACGGCAAGATGCCCGTTCGTCCCTCGGGTTTCTGAACTAAAATTATCCATAACGGGACAACAGAAATGTTGCCGTGCAAATCGGGGTCTCTATGAATCAATGACAGGAGGCGCTATGTGCTATCAACATATTATGATTGCCACCGACCTGAGTGATGACGGAAAACGGCTGGTGGAAAAAGGCGCGAGATTGGCCGCGGCATTGCAGGCCAGGCTCTCTCTGATCTACGTGGATATCCATTACGATACCTACCACGCGGCGATTGGTTTTTCTGAGAGAAGCTACGACGGCGTCCCTTTTGAAGAGAAGATCAAGAAAGAGCTGGAGCCGCTGACCCAGAACGTGAATTACCCGATCAACGAGGTGATCATCGGACACGGCGATTTTATCGAAGAGTTGAAGAATGCGGTGGTGGATAAAAGCGTCGACCTGGTGGTTTTTGGCCATCACCACGATCTGTGGAACAAGCTGTTTTCCTCAACCCAGCATGCGATCAACCAGTTGAATGTCGACGTACTGGTCATACCGATCAAACAATAGCCAGTGCATTAACCCTGCCAGTATTCACTCTGGCAGGGTGACCGACAGACTACTGGGTGAAAAAGTCGTTATACAACATGTAGAGGTGCGCCGCGCTCCAGGAGAAATTCGGCGCGCCCTGTTGCATGCCGGTCAGCGGGTTGTAGTTCTCGCGGATGGGACCGTCGGTCATCAGCCCGTCGGCATGGTTGAAGAAAGCCTGGGCCATGGCAACAGCGTCGGCGCGATAGCCGTAGCTCTCCATGCCTTTCAGCCCGAAATACAGCTGATCTACCCAGACCCGTCCCCGCCAGTAAATATCGGCACCGAACGCCGGATTGGTCAGCGCTGCCGTACCGAGAGGAACGTAGGTGTTGAACTCACGTGGATCCTTCATCACTTTAACTACAGCGTCGGCGTGCTGTTGGCTGGCGGCGCCATTAAATAATGGAGACCAACCTTCTGGCCCTTTACCTCGCTCCACGATGGGGTAACCGGCGCAGCCATTGGGCAGCGGTTTATCTTCGATGCGGATGTCGTAGAAGAAACCGCTGGCGCTATCGAACATGCAGTTATTGATGTAATCCGCCAGTTTATCGGCCTTGCTGCGGAAGGTGGCGGCCTCGGTATTGCGGCCCAGAATATCGGCCATCTCGGCCAGATACCGGTTGTCGCTGTACATGTAGCTGGCCTGATCGACAGATTCCTGCAGCAGCGAATAGCCGAGCAGGGTACCGTCCGCGGCACGGTTTTCGGCAAACTTCACCTGCCAGTCCTGCCGTTTACCGCCCTGCGCCAGGTAACGGGCCAACTGATCCGGATCGATAAAGCCAAAGGCGGCGGCGTCGTCGCGGCCCGACTCCCAGGATGCGGCGACCTGGGACGGGATTTCAATACTGTCGAAACGCCCGGAACGTACCACCCGATCATAGTTGTTCAACCCGGCAAGCTTTTGCTCATGCTGCCCACGTTTAACGGTAAACAGCATCCGACCGTCCGGCGTGTTGTGTGCCTTGTCGCGTGTGGCGCCATACTCTGGCACCCCGTTGCCGTTATGGTCCCGGTTGCGCAGCCACCAGTCGTGATAGGCGACCAGCTTAGGATACATCTCGGCCAGCCACTGTTTATCGCCGGTGGTGTGGTACACCTCCATCACCGCCCAGGCCGCCAGGCTGGGTTTGGTATTGCGTTCATTCCAGTTGCTGCCATCGCCGCCGCGTTCCGGGCTGGGGTTATAGGCGATCAAATCGGGAATAAAGCCGGCATCCCACGGGCGCCGCGGGTCGTCAGGCTGGATCTGGAAAGCGAACACCGCACGGATATTATCCTTGGCGACGTTGGGATTAAAATGCGCCATTGCGTAGGCCTGCTTCCAGGTATCCCAGGGCCAGGTCTGGTTGCCGGAGAACCAACGCCCGGTGACCGAAGGCGTCACCGAATCAAATTTCATCGCACCGGCGGCCCCGCGCCAGTTGGCGTTTAAGGTTTCTATCGCTTTAACCGCCACGCGTTCCTGTGCCGGGGTGGCATGCGGATTCGACAGCCCCCGGTCGAGATAATTTTCCCAACGCTGGGTCGATGCGTTCATGTAGCGCTGTGGATCGGCGAGGATCGAAGCAATCTTGCTTTGTTCCTGCTGGACTTCTGCGGCGGTGAGCAGGTGAGAGTAGGTGGTATAGAAGGTGGTGGAGCCGGAAATCGTGGCTTTGGCGATAAACCTATGGCCATTGACCGTCGTTTGCTGTGGCAGCGACTTATGAATTTGGTATTCGGACTCGCCGGAAGTCATCAGTTGTGAAGCGGCGCGCACCTTGCCGAAGGTAACCCGCAGGCCGTCGTTGGTTGGCAACAGGTGCCGCGTATAGTCGGGGAATGCCTGCTCGATGGTTGGCGGCGACTGCGGTTTTTGTTCTTTGGCGTAGTATTTTTCCAACAGTTCACCATCCCACACCAGCTCCAGCGGCGTATCGCTGGTGATTTGGGTTTCGAGCAGCGAAGTGCGGGCAGTAGCGAATCGCAGCGTCAGTTTAACCGTGATCCCTGGGGCGGTAAGCCGCTGGATCAGCGCGCCGGGGATGCTGTAGGCGGTCATGCTGAAGTGGACTTTCTCACCGTTCTTATACAGGCTTAGCCGGTCGAAGTTATTGGCCATAAAGTTAATGTATTCTTCGGTGAGCAGCGCCGGGCCCGGGAAACCGCCCATGCCTTCCGGGCCGTTTGGCAGCAAATGACCATGCCAGGTGCCAAGATCAAAAAACGGATTAAAGCGTTGGTGTTCATCAAAATCGTAATCGAGCATGTAGTGTGGGGCACCGCTGCGATTAATCACGTTTTTATAGGCTTCCGCCCGCAGAGGGCTTTCGTTACCCGGGTGCGAGACGCAGCCTGACATCGTCAGGGCTGCGGAGACAGCCAGGGCCAGAGACGGCAGTTTATTAATCATCTTCATTATGTTTGCCTTTATGCGTTACCAATAAAAATACTGCATCAGAAACACCGAGTTGCTGGCGTCGGTGCTGTCGTTGGACATATAAAATTTGCTGTCCAACGCGGTGGCCAGCTTGCCGCCGGCATATTCGTACCAGATACCGGCCTGCGCGTAAGAGGTTGCGGTGTCCGGCGCATTGTCCAGCCGATGGCGGGCGTAGCTGTAGGCCGTCGAGAAATACAGCCCCTTGGCGGCTTCAACCATGGCGCTCAGCATCAGGCCCGACTCCGAGCCCGGGTGATTGCCGTCCCCCTTGCCGGTGTGCTGCCAGACCCGACCGGCCAGGTTTTTCCCTTTCAGCCCCAGCAAATAGAGTTGCCCCATGCCGTCGGTGATTTCCAGACCGTTTAACAACGTCAGGCCTTCCTGCAGATCGTATTGCGTATAGCCGTTGACCATCGCCCGGTAGCGGTACTTATCCGAATAGCGGTCATATTTGCCAAAGTGCAACAGCGCCTTGCTCTCGTCGATGCGACTTTCCGGCGCGGCGGTCAGGCTGTAGCGGAATTTACCGGTCAGGTTCTGCAGCTTGGCTGCATAGGTGAGATCGCGGGTATTGGGGATCACATAACCGTATTCCGGGGTAAAGTCTGCCCACCATTGCAGATCGTCCAGCGAGGAATCATTACGCAGACTAAGCATCATTTCGGTGCCGTCATCGGTGCGGTAACCGGCATAAAAGCGGTTGATGCCGCCCTCAAACCCGCCCCAACTGTGGTCCGGTGTCCAGGCATTACCCTGATGGTCGGCCTGTACCGTCCAGCCTTCGCCGTAGAGCAGGCCGAACCACTGGCCGTGCTTGATCTCCAGTCCGCCTTCGATATAGGTGCCATCGCTGTATTTATGCTGGTGCTCCCCGTTTAAATAGACGCTGCCGCCGATGCCCAACTCGCCGTAAAAGCGCAGGGCGGTGGGGCCGGTATTGGTCAGTTCGGGGGGCGGCAGAACGTTATGCTCCGCCGGTACCACAGATTCCTGAGCCAACAACGGCAGCGGCAACATCAGCAATAACGTGGGCAATATTTTATTATTGGGTTTAATTTTCATGTGGACACGCATTGGGTTTGGGTCATTGGCGAGCCTGCGGGGGGGCCCGCCAACTCGAACCGTTAACGCCATGTGGGTCGGCCCCTTTTTCCTGGGAGGAGATAAAAACACCGTCGCATACCGGCAGTAAACGGAGTATATGTTAGTAAATATTTTAGTAAAAAATACCTATAAATCAGTAAATCGTTAACTTGATCACAAAGGGTGAAATGGGTATCTTCGCTACGGGCGTTGCGAACCGCAGAACTACGCATGGCACCAGATACCGCCGCGCTGGAGGTAAAAGGACGTTTCTGGCGGTTTAAAGGGGGGAGAGTATCGAGGCGTATACCTCGTTGAGCTGTCCCGGTAAGCTAGCGTTTTTGTCTATTCGTTGAGACTCTATGGCCACACTGAAAGAAATCGCAGAAGCTGCAAACGTGTCTGTCGCTACCGTTTCACGGGTGTTGAATGACGACCCCACGCTGAGCGTGAAGGCGCAAACCCGGCAAAAAATCCTGGAAGCGGCGGAGCGTCTCGAATACAAAGTCCAGCCTTCAAAACGTCACAGCGGGCATCGGCTGACTTTCGCCGCGCTTTTCACCTATAAACAAGCCATAGAGATTAACGATCCCTACTATTTGGCGATGCGCTATGGCATTGAAACTCAATGCGAAAAGTTGGATGTATCGCTGGTGGCCTGCTACGACTTCAACGGTGAAAAACCCTTGCCTGCGGCTGACGCGCTGCTGGTCATCGGCCGGCCGCAGCCTGCGCTTTACCAACAGCTAAGCCAGCAGCGAGTGCCGGTGGTGTTCGTTGACGGTGTCATTGACGACCCGCAGTTCGACTGCGTCAATGTCGATCTGACCAAGATCAGCCAGAAGGTAATCGACTATTTCATCGAATGCGGTTACTCGCGGATTGGGTTTATCGGCGGACGCGACGATCCGGCGCTGGCCGATCAGCGTGAACAAGCCTTTGTGGAATACGGCCGCTTGAAAAACGTGGTACGACCACAGGATATTTACACCGGCGATTTCAGCAGTCAGGCGGGCTACCAGTGCGCCAGGCAAATGCTGGACAAGAAGGGCGGTTATCCGCCAGCCCTGTTGGTCGCGACCGACTCTATCGCCATCGGGGTATTGCGTGCCTTGCACGAGCATTCGGTTCAGGTTCCTGGCCAGATTGCGCTGATCAGCGTGAACGATATCCCCACCGCACGTTTTATTTTCCCTGCATTATCCACCGTTCGCATACCTTCCGAAACCATGGGCGCTCAGGCCGTCAATCTGTTGACGGAGCGTATTCGTGACGAACGGACCATTCCATTATCGATCTTTGTTCCCAGCTCGCTTCAGTTGCGCGATACCACCGTTGCCTGAAAAGGTCCCCTGTGCCCCATGCCGATCGCGGCAGCACAGGGAGGCCGAACGGCTAAAAATTAACGTCATGATTAAAAAAGACATTTCATATTTATTGTGATCCCGTCGTCATTAGGTAAATATGATCTGTAGTTTTTACTAAATATTTACTATCGTTCTCCCATTGAAAGTTGTCGGGAGACGTGACGTGAATCATTGGGAAAACATAGAAAAACAGTCAGAGAATCGCTTACCGCCGCGAGCGAGCTTCTTCAGCTATCGGAATGCCACGCAGGCATTAAGCTTTGATCGCAACGCCAGTGCGGCATTTCAACTGCTGAGCGGCCGTTGGCAATTTCGTTACTTCGAACACCCCGCTCGGGTGCCGGCGGCGTTCTATAGCCAACTGATGGCGGATTGGGGCGATATCACCGTGCCGGGCATGTGGCAGATGGAAGGTCACGGCCAACTGCAGTATACCGATGAAGGCTATCCCTTCCCGATCGACGTGCCTTACGTGCCGACCAACAACCCGACCGGCGCCTATCAACGTCAGTTTACGCTTGGCGACGACTGGGCAGATCAGCAGGTCATCATCAAGTTTGACGGCGTGGAAACCTACTTTGAGGTGTATCTCAACGGTCGCTACGTCGGTTTCAGCAAAGGCAGCCGTTTGTCCGCCGAGTTTGATCTTAGCGACTATGTGAAAGCGGGCGAAAACCTGCTGTCCGTTCGCGTCATGCAGTGGGCCGACTCGACGTATATTGAAGATCAGGACATGTGGTGGATGGCCGGCATCTTCCGCGACGTTTACCTGATCGGTCAACAACGTACCCATATTCACGATCTCACGCTGGTCACTCGCTTCGATGAACAGTATTGCGATGCAGTGCTGGCGCTGGATGTCGAGCTTGGCAACCTGAACCCTGCCGTGGCAAGCGGTTATCGCCTGCAGGCTCAGCTTTTTGACGGTGAAGACTGCGTCGCCGAACGCTGGGAAAATGAGCTCAGTATCGGGGCCAGCGCCCGCTGCCGATTCGAGATCCCGGTCAGCCAGCCGCAGCAGTGGAGTGCGGAAAACCCGTATCTGTATCAATTGCTGCTCAGTCTGTACGACGACGCCGGTAATCTGGTGTCGGTGGTGCCGCAGCGAGTCGGGTTCCGTGAGATCGGCGTGCGTGAGGGGCTGTTCTACGTCAACGGACGTTATTTGAAGCTGCATGGCGTGAACCGCCACGATCACGATCATCGCAAAGGGCGCGCGGTTGATATGGCGCGGGTGGAGCGCGACATCGTGTTGATGAAACAACACAACATCAACTCGGTGCGAACCGCCCACTACCCGAACGATCCGCGCTTTTATGAGTTGTGCGATATCTACGGCCTGTTTGTGATGGCGGAAACCGATCTGGAAAGCCACGGTTTCGCTAACGTCGGCGATATTAGCCGTATCACCGACGATCCTCGCTGGGAAAACGCCTACGTCGAGCGTATTGAGCGTCATGTGATGGCGCAAAAAAACCACCCTTCAATCATTATCTGGTCACTGGGCAACGAGTCCGGCTATGGCTGCAACATCCGCGCTATGGCCAAACGTTGTAAGGCGCTGGATCCCACTCGCCTGGTGCATTACGAAGAAGACCGCGATGCGGAAGTGGTCGATGTGATCAGCACCATGTATTCGCGGGTGGCGATGATGAATGCCTTTGGCGAGTATCCCCATGCCAAACCTCGCATTTTGTGTGAATACGCTCATGCCATGGGCAATGGGCCGGGAGGCCTGTTCGAGTATCAGTCGGTGTTTAACCGCCATGCCAGCCTTCAGGGGCATTACATCTGGGAGTGGTGCGATCACGGTTTGCTGAGCCATGACGCGCAGGGGCGTGAACGCTATCAGTACGGTGGGGATTACGGCGATTACCCGAATAACTATAACTTCTGCATGGATGGCCTGATCTACCCGGATCAGCGCCCCGGTCCTGGCCTGCGTGAATATAAGCAGGTGCTGTGCCCGGTAGAGGTCAGCGGCGCAGGCGAGAGGACGCCGGTGCTGCGGGTTAAAAACCGCTACTGGTTCAGTTCGCTGGCCGATATCACGCTGGCCGTCAGCGTGAAGGCCGGGGGCCGTCAACTGGCCAGCTACGACATCAAGCTGCCGCACCTGCAGCCGGGCGAGTCTGAAGAGCTGCATCTTCCTGAGCTGGCGCTGGGCACGCAAGAAACCTTTATTGACGTTGCCGTGTATAAAGACAGCGCCACCCGATACAGCGAAAGCGGCGATTTGCTTGGCCAGTATCAGCATCTGTTGCAACCTGCTGCACCGGCACTCATTGCGCCGCCGGTAGATAAACGCGCTTCGCCGCTGCAATGCCATGACGAAAACCACCGGTTGGTGATCAGCGGCGACAATTTCAGTCTATCTTTCTCGCGTCTGAGCGGTGAGCTGCTCTCTTGGCTGGTGGCGGGGGACGAGGTGGTGGGGCGCGCACCACACCTTTCCTTCTTCAAACCGGTGATCGATAACCATAAGCAAGAGTACGAAGGGATTTGGCATCCGCACCACCTGCAGATTATGCAGCATCACTTCCGCAGTTTGCACTGGGAACGGCAGGGCGACGATCTGGTGATTGAGGTTTGCACCCTGATTGCACCGCCGGTGTTCGATTTCGGCATGCGCTGCCGTTACCGCTGGCAGATATCGCCGCTGGGGCATGTCAGCCTGGATCTGTCGGGCGCGCCTTACGGCGACTTCCAACAGGTCATTCCGAAGATTGGGCTGGATTTCGGCCTCAGCCGCCGCTTTGAACAGGTGGAATACTATGGCCGTGGGCCGGGTGAAAACTATCAGGACAGCTGCCAGGCCAACCTGATCGGCCATTATCAGCAGCGGGTGGGCGAGCTGTTTGAACACTACCCGTTCCCTCAGGATAACGGCAACCGCCAGGAGGTCCGTTGGCTGAGCCTGCAGGATGGCGAAGGCAAAGGGATCTTTATTCAGCCGCGACGCCCGATCAATTTCAGCCTGTGGCCTTATAGCGCCGACATGCTGCATCAGGCTCAGCACATTAACGAGCTGCAAGAAAGCGATTACCTGACGTTAAACCTTGACGATCAAATTCTGGGCCTTGGTTCCAACTCCTGGGGATCGGAGGTGTTGGATTCGTATCGGGTTTATCTGTCGCCGTTCAGCTACGGCTTTACGCTGGTGCCTTTCAATCGGCAGGAAACCCAGGCAGAGAAGCTGGCCGAATTTAATTACGCGCCGGTCAATAATAACGCTCAGTCAGAAAAGGCGAACTCATGATTATTGTCGAATCATTAGCGGAGTTTCAGCGCATTTACCGCTCAGGGAAAAAATGGCTACGCTGCATGGAGGCCATCAATAATATTAATAATATCGAGCCGAATGTCTTTCATTCGGTCGGCGACTCGCTGGTTTACCGACTGACGTCCGGCCCTGGGCAACAGCGTAGTGAGTTGGAGGGGAATCGCCGCTATTTTGATCTGCACTATTACCTGGCCGGCCAGGAGATCATTGAGGTTGCCGATAAAAGCGAACTGACTTCGGTAGTGGCCTATCAGGATGAAACCGACCGAGAATTTTTCAACGGGCAGGGGGAAATACACCGCGTAGGCGAGGGCAACGTGGTTATTTTTGAGAACCATCAGGCGCACCGATTTAAAGAGAGTCACCAGGTAAAAAAAGTCATTTTAAAAGTGACCGTCGAAGACAGCTATTTTGTGAATAAATAGCGGCAATCTCTTATTCCAAATATAAGTACCCTACAAATTTCGGAGAGTGTCTATGGCTGTGTCGAATAGAAATACTATCGGCAAGTTTGGCCTGCTGGCGATGACGTTCGCGGCAGTGTTCAGCTTCAATAATGTGATAAATAATAATATCCAGCTTGGCATCGCATCCGCCCCGGTATTCCTGGTGGCGACCATTATCTATTTTATTCCTTTCTGCCTGATCATTGCCGAGTTCGTCTCGTTGAATAAAAACTCTGAGGCGGGGGTATACGCTTGGGTAAAAAGCGCTTTAGGCGGGCGCTGGGCATTTATGACCGCCTATACCTACTGGTTCGTGAATTTATTCTTCTTTACCGCGCTATTGCCGAGGGTCATCGCCTACGCATCCTACGCGTTTTTAGGGTATGACTACGTCTTTACGCCATTAACTACCGCGATCATCAGCATTTTCCTGTTCGCATTTTCGACCTATATCTCAAACAGCGGAGCCAAACTGCTGGGCCCGATGACCTCGGTGACCTCATCGTTGATGCTGTTACTGACGTTTTCCTACATCATTCTGGCCGGCGCGGCGGTGATTGGCGGTATAGAACCGGCTAACCCGATCACCGTAGAAGCCATGACCCCAAGCTTTAACTGGGCCTTCCTCGGCATCACCGCCTGGATTTTTCAGGCCGCGGGCGGGGCAGAGTCGGTTGCGGTGTACGTCAACGACGTCAAGGGCGGCAGCCGCTCCTTTGTTAAGGTGATAGTCATCTCGGGGCTGGTGATTGGCGTGCTGTATTCGGTAGCGTCCTTACTGCTTAACGTGTTCGTTAGCCGTGCCGATTTGCACTTTACCGGTGGCACGGTGCAGGTATTCGAAGGCCTGTCGGCGCACTTTGGCCTGCCGGCGGTGCTGATGAACCGTTTCGTGGGGCTGGTTTCCTTTACCGCCATGTTTGGCTCTTTGCTGATGTGGACCGCCGCGCCGGTCAAAATCTTCTTCACCGAGATCCCTAAAGGCATCTTTGGCGAGAAGACCATTCGGTTGAATCAGCATGGCGTGCCAACCCGTGCCGCCTGGCTGCAGTTCTTTATTGTGATCCCGCTGATGCTGATCCCGACGTTGGGATCCGACAGCGTGCAAGAGTTAATGAATACGCTGATTAACATGACCGCAGCCGCCTCGATGTTGCCGCCGCTGTTCATCATGCTGGCCTATCTGAATCTGCGTTTGAAGTACGATCGCGTGGAGCGTGATTTTAAAATGGGCTCCCGGCTGCAGGGGATTGCGATTGTCAGCACGCTGATTGTCATTTTCACCGTAGGCTTTATCGCATCAACCTTCCCGACCGGCGCCAGTATCATGACCATTGTGTTTTATAACGTCGGGGGGCTGGTTGTGTTCCTCGGCTATGCCTGGTGGAAATACAACCGCTATTCGAAGAGCCTGGACGCGCAAGCCCGCTATGATGAGGACACGCCATTAGCGAGGATTGCGCTCGAATCGCAGGAGGGTAAAAAGACCCCAAATGGCGATCTGGGCTGTACCCCTTTGTAAACGCATTAGTGATTCATCCACGCCCCCTCGGCATTCGCTGAGGGGCATTGAGTTTCCAGAACGCGGCTTCATTTCAATACAAATGTGAAAGCCGTCTCTTTTCGGTGATAACACTGCTTGGCCAAACTCCATCAGAAAAGGGTAAAGTTGGGTTAACCCAACAAATGTTAGGTTGTGTCGCGGAAAACTCTATCCGTTTGTTTTATTAAGATTATTATAAGAATAAAATGCTGTGTCGCAGCCAATGATTATTTTTGACTCTTTTTTAAGGATAAAACCGACTTTATTATTTGATGGATATCACAGAATTAACGCTGAAATTCGGTTCATTCATCTTACGATCTTCTTCCCAAATCCTCGCTAAAGCCTTTAATCTCACTTTACTGTTTTTCATGCCCGATATAAAACAAACGTATGTTTAAAAACAAACAAGTGTCCAATATGACCAGCAGAGAAAAACAGATATTGCAGCTTCTGAGACGTGATCCTTTGATCCCACAGCAGGAAATTGCCGATGTTTTAGGTATTAGCCGCTCTGGTGTCGCCGGACACATTATGAATTTAATGAATAAAGGATATATAAAGGGTAAGGGTTATATATTGTCGGAGCACAGCTATGTGGTAACCGTAGGTTCCACCAATATGGATGTCTGCGGTTATGCCTCATCTAAATTAGTGTATGAGGATTCCAATCCGGGGAAAATAAAATGTACGCCCGGCGGGGTGGGCAGAAATATTGCGCAGAATGTCGCCTTATTAGGCCGGGAGTGCCACCTTATTTCCGTCGTCGGTGACGACTTCTATGGCGAAACCTTATTCGAACAGGCAAAGCTGGCGGGGGTCCATGTCGGCAGCTTCCATAAATTGCACGGTGAAAATACCTCTACTTATGTCTCCTTACTCGATAACAGCGGCGAAATGCTGGTGGCGATTAACGACATGCGTATCCTCGAGAAACTCACGCCGGCGTTATTGGCCACGTCTAAAGAGTTGATCCTGCATGCGGGCGTGTTGGTGGTTGACTGCAACCTGACCGAGGATGCACTGGCCTGGCTATTCGGGCACTCCGGCAGCGTGCCGGTGTTTGTTGACACCGTATCGGCATTTAAAGCGCCCAAAATCCGCCGTTGGCTCTCGCACATCCATACGCTCAAACCCAATCGCCTCGAAGCCGAAATCCTCAGCGGTATGGCGATCCACGGGCCACAGGATGCGCCGACGGTAGCCAAGTGGTTCCATCAGCAAGGGGTGCAACGCCTGGCTCTCAGCATGGGGGCCGCCGGAGTTTATTACAGTGAAATTGATGGACAAAACGGCTGGTCGCAGCCGCTGGTCGTCGACATCGTCAATGTGACCGGCGCCGGCGACGCCATGATGGCGGGCCTGGCACATTGCTGGCTGGAAGATATGACGCTGGCGGACAGCATTCGTTTTGCGCAGGGCTGCTCGGCATTGACGCTGGCATCCGAATTTACCAATAACCCGAACCTGTCGAATGGCAGCGTACAAAAACTGTTGGAGCTACAAGCATGAAAAATAACATTATTTCCTATGACCACCTGGACATTTCGCCGGAAGTTGCCGAGGCTTTGGCCCACAAACGCCCGGTTGTGGCTCTGGAATCCACCATCATTTCTCACGGCATGCCGTACCCGCAGAACGCGCAGACGGCGCTGGAAGTTGAACAAAAGATCCGCGATCACGGCGCGGTGCCTGCGACCATCGCCATCATCAACGGTCGCATGAAAGCGGGATTGAGCCGTGAGGAAATAGAGCTGCTGGGCAAAGAGGGCCATAAGGTGGCGAAAGTGAGCCGCCGCGACCTGCCGTTCATCGTCGCAGCCGGCAAACATGGGGCGACCACCGTGGCCTCAACCATGATTATTGCCGAGATGGCGGGCATTCACGTCTTTGCCACCGGCGGCATCGGCGGCGTGCACCGCGGCGCAGAACACACGTTTGATATCTCGGCGGACCTGCAGGAGCTAGCGCGAACCAATGTCGCGGTGATCTGCGCCGGTGCCAAGTCTATTTTGGATTTGGGGCTGACCACCGAATACCTCGAAACCCACGGTGTACCGCTGGTCGGCTACCAGACCCAAACGCTGCCGGCCTTCTTTTGCCGTACCAGCCCTTTCAGGGTCAGCATTCAGCTGAATGCCCCGGAGGAGATTGCCCGCGCCATGGCCACCAAATGGCAGACCGGCCTGGATGGCGGCATGGTGATTGCCAACCCAATCCCGGCGCAGTATGCGGTGCCGGAGGAAAAAATTAATGCCGCCATCGAGCGGGCAGTGCGGGAATCGGTGGAACAGGGGGTTCAGGGCAAGGATAGCACGCCATTTTTGCTGGCCAGAGTGGCTGAATTGACCGGGGGTGACAGCCTGACCGCCAATATTCAACTGGTGTTCAACAACGCCAGGCTGGCTGCGCAAATTGCCTGCTGTTATCAGGAGGCCGCCGCCTGAGACGACGCGTTATTCCTTAAGTTTTACCCTATAAACAACATTAAATAAAAACGCCAGCCTGAAAGGTGGAGGGGAGTGCTTTGCCCTTTTCACCTTTCAGGACAGGTACATTTACATACCCAATGAATTTTCAGCTACGGCTGAAATACCACGGGAATTAAGGGATGGATTTATGGACTTACTACGCAGCCTGTCAGGTATCTGTATTCTTCTCCTTATTGCTTTTATTTTTTCCAACAACCGCAAAAGAATCAGTCTGAGAACCGTGTGCAGCGCATTAATACTGCAGGTGCTGCTTGGTGCAGTAATGTTGTATGTGCCCGCCGGTAAATGGGTCGTTAATGCCATTGCAGGCGGGGTCAATAAGGTGATTTCGTACAGCGATGCCGGTAGCTCATTTATTTTTGGCGGATTGGTCGGCCCGAAAATGAATGTCTTGTTTGACGGCGCAGGCTTTATTTTTGCTTTTCATGTTCTGCCGGCCATTATTTTTATTACTGCACTGATTTCGATTCTCTATTACCTTGGGGTGATGGGGTGGATGATTAACCTGCTGGGTTATGTATTCCAAAAGATGCTGAGGATCAGCAAGGTTGAGGCTTTTGCCGCGGTGACCACCATCTTTTTAGGCCAAAACGAACTGCCCGCGGTGCTTAAGCCTTTTATCAACAAGATGAGCCGAAATGAGCTCTTTACCGTGATTTGCAGCGGAATGGCGTCGATCGCCGGATCGATGTTGGTGGGGTATGCTGGCCTTGGCGTACCGATTGAATATCTGCTGGCGGCATCGTTGATGGCGATCCCCGGCGGCATTCTGTTCGCACGTATGCTCAGCCCGGCAACCGAGGTGTCGCAGGTCGAGTTCAGCCAGATGGCATTCAGTGAAAAACGCCCGGCGAGCATTATCGAAGCCGCGGCCAGCGGCGCGATGCTCGGGCTGAAAATTGCCGTGGGCGTCGCTACTGTGGTAATGGCCTTTGTGGCGTTAATTGCGCTGATCAATGGCCTGATCGGCGGGCTCGGCGGCCTGTTGGGCTGGCAACAGCTCAGCCTGGAAAGGCTGTTCGGTTATTTGTTCTCGCCTTTGGCCTATATCATGGGGGTTAGCTGGGATAACGCTGGGGTGGTCGGCGGGCTGATTGGCCAGAAGCTGGCGATCAACGAATTCGTCGCTTACGTGAATTTTTCAGCCTATCTCAAAGACAGCGTCGCGGTGCTCGATCCTAAAACCATCGCCGTCATCTCTTTCGCACTGTGCGGGTTTGCCAACTTCGGCTCGATCGCCGTGGTAGTGGGGGCGTTCAGCGCGGTAGCACCTGAACGCGCTTCGGATATTGCCAGCCTGGGCCTGCGCGCGCTGCTGGCCGCCACCTTGTCTAATCTGATGAGCGCCACCATCGCCGGGTTGTTTATCGGTCTTGGCGCTTTGAGCGTGACGCTATGATCACGCCCTTTCTTTGGCGTAGCTGCGATTATTTCCGCGCTAAACTTGCGCATTAGATAAGTGACTACTAATGTATAGTCATGAATGAAAATGACCTCTTCAAAGCGCTTGCGGATCCCACCCGGCGCAGCATCTTCGAAAAACTGGCCGCTGGCGGCATGAATGCCAGCGCTCTGCGTGAAGGCATGTCGATCAGCCAGTCGGCGATGTCTCAACACCTGGCCGTGTTGCGGCAGGCGGGGCTGGTGTGCGAGGCGCGGCAGGGCCGTTTCGTCAATTATCAGATTGACCCGCAAGGGTTGGCGCTCATCGCGCAATGGCTGGACAAGTACCGTGCCTTCTGGCCAGCACGCATCGACAGGCTGAACATTTTGCTAAAGGACATGGATCAATGAACCCGACCGACGCCCAGCTGCCGCCGCTGGTGCTGGAGTATCAACTCGATGCGTCGCCAGAGAAAGTCTGGCGGGCTATGGGGATCCCGGCATTGCGCGAACAATGGTTACCGAATGCTGAACTGGCCGATATCGAACCGGTAGCGATAACGCCGGGCGAAGCAATCAGCTACCGGATGCGTGATGATCGGCCGCCGTACCTCGAAAGTACCGTGACTTTGCAAATTCTGCCCGCCGCCGACGGCGGAAGCCTGTTACGCGTCATTCACCGACTCGACGACGCCAGGTTGACGGCCGCGAACGACGGTGGATTGCACCTGATGCGCGCTGCCTGACGCTCAACTCATCATTCCAATCTGAAAACAGGAGTTCACCGATGCGGGAATCGATGCTGCTCGTCCCGATGGTGGTAGAACAGACCAGCCAGGGAGAACGCTCGTTCGACATTTATTCGCGGCTGCTGCGTGACCGCATCGTTTTCCTCAATGGGGAGGTCAACGATCAGGTGGCAGAAATGCTCTGTGCTCAACTGCTGTTTCTCGAAGCTGAGAACCCGGAGAAACCGATAAATTTATATATCAATTCACCGGGCGGGGTGATTACCAGTGGCTTCGCCATCTACGACACCATGCAGTACATCAACGCGCCGGTGCATACATTGTGTATGGGCACCGCTCGCTCGATGGGGTCATTTCTGCTGATGGCGGGAGAAGCCGGCCACCGCATGGCTCTGCCCAATGCCAGCCTGCATGTGCACCAGCCACTGGGCGGTTTTCAGGGGCAAGCCTCAGATATCCTTATCCACGCCGAAGAGATGAAACGCACCAAGCACACCGTGATCCGCCTGTACGCCGAACACTGTGGTCGTAGCTACGAAGAGGTTGAGCGTGCGCTCGATCGCGATCGCTTTATGAGCGCCGAGCAAGCGGTGGAATGGGGGCTGGTGGATAGGGTGTTGCGGAGTCGTAATATTAGTACCTAAGGCAGCTCCGTCACGATGAAATATCAATCTAAATTATAATGGAGTGCTATTATTCTCTTCAGAAGAGCTATGGTTTTTCCATACGAAATCAAGGCCAAATCCCACCATTGCGAAGTATAAGCTGAAATAGCGTTCTGCCATGATAAAGAAAGAACTGTTGAGCTCAATCACTACGTTATTGGTTGTCATTAATAATCCCGACTTCTCTGCTGAAAGGAGAATACGGTTAATGTGCGCGCGTGACACTGAACAAAACTTGGCAATTCTTGCTGAAGAAATGAGCAATAATGGTGAGTCTTGTTCGATGCTTTCTATAAAAAGCATCATCAAAACCATGTGCCCGGCATCTTTGCTGATGAATAAATCGGCTTGTGGTACCAAATCAATCAGGTAAATTTCTTTAAGCATCAGTTGGCCATAGGCTTCAAAAAACGCTGGTATGAAATCAGATGTTTCAAGTAATGCTGCGACGGGTATAGAAGGGGCGATCACTTGATAGGGCAAGGCCATGGAGGCGATGAGTGCATGTGTTTCACGCAGTGCGCTTGGCGTAGGTTTATAGAGCAATTGTCGTTTATCTTGCTCAGGATGCATGACCTCCAGCCTACGGCCCACCCGTAGAAAAAACAGGAAAGAATCCAGAGAATTTTCACTGATGATATTCTTACCTTTGAAGAATAGTTTGACATCTTTCAATCCAGCATTTGGTCGGTTGTAATATATGGATAGTATCGTCGAACAAATAATGAATCGACTGTTTCTGAAGATTATTTTATAAAACAAAGGGTGTTTTCTATAAGTGTCTTTCAACATCACGCTATGTTTTACAATTGCGGAGTGAAATAAATTAGAGCTTCGTATTGTTTTTGCCTGTTTCTCCAGGTGAAATTGTATCTGAAACTTGTTTAGACTCATTTTCCCTATGTCCTGTACTAAATGATTATGGTTTTTATTATTATCTGAGTGCTGGGTACTGTTTGGCTATCTGTTTTCCCTGATCATTAATAATTGCCACGTTGACTGTTGCGATCTGAGATAAGTCCGAGTCATTGATGTAATCAATGTAATAGCTTTTAGTGCTGTATGGAGCGGTCATCATGTCGTTTTCTAGCTGTACTGAATAATGTCTTTTCCCTAACTGGACTGAAAGATAAGCAAAAGAAAGGTAGAATGCGGAGTCATTTTTACAGACCAAACGATAACCTTTACCTGATTTCTCCAATTTAAAAGAGGCGCTATCAGATGCAAGTTCCGCTTTCCCCGCCAATTTCTTTGGGCGATAGAAGATTTTCATTTGCGTATTCATCGCAAGTGTCACGCGTGACTGCTGTGGTGGAACTGCGGGTTGACTGGGGGGGATTTCATATAAATTAAGCCAGTAAACAGACTCTTTATCGGTAGGAAAGCCTGCGTCGGCAAGAATAATTTTCAAACCTTTCAATGCACCAGGTTGCATGCCAAATACACTTGGGAGTGCAACAAAAGGTGCATGGGATAATTCAGGCGCTGTATTTACGTCACCGTGATCAATCCAGGTTTGCACGACAATAGGATAGCGGTTTGTATTAGCCAGCATCAGCGTTTGTTCGTTATCCCCTTCGTAGAAAATGACACGCGTCGCGGAGGCGATAATTCCCGCCTGTGCGATAGGGGGTAACAGATTCAAAACGAGCAACAAGATATAACTATTTTGTATAATTCGATTTATCATTATTGCACCTTAACCCAAACATAGGCTTTGGTATCCACTTTACCAGCGGTGACCGTCTGTCCTGGCAGGCGTTCGAGCGTTGCTGACAGTTGAGTAGTGTAGTGGGTGAATCCTGCGGCAGTGCTGCCGCCGCCACTAGTGCCATTGAGTACTGGATACCAGCCAGCAGCGTTACCTTGTGGACACTGACCGGAACTGCAACGAGCCCAGCCTACAAAGTTCATTGGTGTTCCATTATTGGCATTAGAAAGCGCAATGCCCACGCCCGTAGCCACACTACTGTCACTGCCGTAACCGCTGGAAAGCAGGTGGCTTACTCCACCATTGGCATTAACTAACCCTAGTTGTTGAGCCAATGCGTAACTGTCATAAGGGACTTGCAAACCGAGCGCTGTGTTGTTGGTGTTAATACCGGAAACGGCGGCGTTATCGCATTCGATATTGATGGTGAACTGCGCCTGAGAGGTTTGCCCTGCGGTTAATTCACGGACAGAGATTGTTGGCAGGATCACCAGAGGCGTCACATTACGCGCGACGCAGGTGGCAGTATAAGAAAGGGATGATATCGGTGTAGTGCCCATGCCAATTGCATTCCAGCGGCCAGTGCCCCAGGTGGCAAAGTTAGTTGCGGAATCGCTGCCTATTGGGTCTGAGGGAATACCCGGTCCTTGAAATGTGACATAGCCATTTGGCTGCGTGCAGGTGTAGTTTGAATTGCCGGTTGTCGAAGCCATACCGGCTAACAAGTTAGCTGCATTATAACCGCAGTAGTTACTTGCACCCATTCCAGGGAGTGTACTTATCCGGACAAGATCGGCACGGACAGCACTGAAGTCTTTTACCCTTATTTGAACTTTGTTGCCAGCAGTCGCGTAACGCGTAATGGGGGAGGACTGCCAGTAACGTGTGAACGCTTTGCCTGAATCCAAATGTGTCAACCGAATGCCGACGTAGGGAAAATAGGTGGCATAGTAATTAGGGTTGCCATCCTGAGCTCCAAGATCGAAATAACCACCAACGCGATCGTCTCCATTTGTGGCGAAAACTTCGTAGATTTGGCCGATGTCACTGATATCACACTCATACAAAACTTTATTCGGGTCGGGATAACGTGTACCGGAAGTAAGGTTGAATACGCTGTTTCCAAGTGGTGTACCGACGGGTTGCAAATATGTACTGGTCAAATTGACCCGACCTAATGCAGTACCTACGCCGCAGGCATCACAGCCTGAATCAATCGCAGGGGCGACGCGGGTGCATTGCGCTTGTGCGGGCACACTGAGTACGGATACTGTAAGTAATGCCGAACCCGCCCATAAATATGGGGTTAATTTCATAGATACTCCTGATAAATCGACGACTTTAATCACATGAAGCATTAAGCCGCTGAATGGGACTTTCATCGATGGAAGATAAGCGATAACGCAACCGACACTGTTGGTTTGTCGATTTACCCCAACTTAAAAGCAGTTCGTCTTCACGCTTATCGCTGCGTAGGTAAATCTGATTGGCCTGACCGACCATTCCTCTATTTTCGCCAGATGAATCTACGACGCTTGTCCCCATGGGTATTGCGCTATTGCCAGGTCGCTGCGCAGTGATCAATAGAGCCTGCCCGCGTAATGTTTTGAAATGGAGCCTGACGGATGAACCAGCGTAAGGCGCGACGCGTTGTTGACCTTCTTCCAGTTCAGCCTTGTTATTCATTCCCTGAGGATTTAAGGCAATGGTGTTGTAATGGTATGGAACTAAAGCCGGTGCTAATGCATAGCCAAAACTGTCAACACGCGCACCTTGCCCATCCATAACTTGTGCTCCGCTGGCCCCCGGGGCGTCAATCAGTGCAAAGGTATCGCCAACGTAGGGCCCCAGTGTGATGCCGCCACGATGTGCTACGACTGCACCTTGCAGGGATGCGGAACCTTGCCAGTATTGGCGTGAAGTAGAAATGGACCCTGTCATGTTGGCGTAAGGCAAGCGGGTCTGCAGGTTACCGCCCCATATACTTTGATTGTGGTTATCGTCAGTGGTGAAATTCAAACCGTAGCTGATAGGTTGGTCTTCGCCAATGCTGCCGGAAAGCGCTGACTGGTAGCTACCGCCTTGGCCTTGGCTGTGATTAGCAAGAAGGGATACGCTTGGTGCAGAGGATGTACGCCCGAGCGGAAAACTGACTGACAAGGCTGTGACAGTTTGTGTGGCGTTGGTGAGCGGGCTACGGTATACGCTGTCAGATTGTCTGTCACCTAGGTAATTTTCGCTGCTGTAGCTGTTGCCCAGACTACGTGTTCTGGTCACAGACAGGTTGAGCGCTACCCCATTGCCAAAAGTTTTCCCCCAGCCCAGCTGCAACTGGTTGTCCCTGCCGCGTTGGTCGCGATAATCCTGTGTGGAACCTGACATGGTCAGGTTACCCAGCATATCCATACCTTGATTGATCGCAACCTCGAACCGTGAGCGTTGGCGATATGAATCTGATTGCCAGATTTGATCATTATTGGCGGCATGGCGAACCCCCAGGACATCACTAAGATCGCGAAATCCCTCGGTAGAGTAACGGTAACCGGCTATGGATAAGGTGGTATCTGTCGGGCTGAACGTTTTGCTATAGGAAAGATGTAGCATCCAACCAGAAGTATTTCCCCCAGGCAGGCTGGCATGTGAATACGTTGTATCCATGCCGAATGCTCCCAACCAATTGCTGTAAACACCACCGAGCATAAATGCCTGGTAACCATCAGCCAACTGATTACCCGCATTGAAGGTGAGGGCGTTTGTCAGGCCCTGTTGCCAGGTCAATTCGCTGAATACGTCGTTGTCACCGACATAGCGAGAGCGACCGAGGGTGGCAGAATATCGCGATAAACCCGGACGTATAGATTCCGGCACTGCGGCAAAAGGTACGGTGAAGGTACTGACGCTGCCATCGGCTTCGGTCACTATAACGGTTAGATCGCCGGCGTAGTTGGTCGCGTAAAGATCGTTAATAGCGAAAGGTCCGGGCGCCACTGTCGTTTCGTATAGCGTGCTTTTACCTTGCTGCACGGTTACACGAGCATTGCTTTTAGCAACTCCCCGCACTATGGGAGCATAACCCCGTAAAGAGTCAGGCAACATACGATCATCTGAGCTTAGTTGAATGCCACGAAATCCAAGTCCGGAAAAGAAATGCCCGTCGGTGAATCCCTCGCCCAGCAATAATTCACTGCGCCAGGGGAAAATGGCTCGTTGTACATATCGACGGCTGGTGTCCAAATGACTGCCGAATTCAGCGTCGTAACGATAGCTGGACTGCTGGCGATAGCGCCAAAGTCCGACGTTAAAACCGCCGTTGAGGTTGGCATAGGTTGAGTCGAGATCTTTGGCCTGATTTTTACGATAGCTGACGTGGTATTGGTTCAAGTTATAGTTGATAAAGGCCATCGACTCACCACTGTTCAAGCTGGATGCATTGACAGTGCCGGCTGCCCTTCCTGTTAACATTGCCTGTGGAATACTGAGATCCATGCGCAACTGGGAGATATCGGTATTCGTTGTGATGTCTTTGATGTCATATTCAGGTTGCAGGCAAGTTTTCTCCGCCATGACAGGCGTTTTTTTTAACCCAAAACGCGCAAGCTGTTCGAGCTTAAAACAGGGCAACACCTGTTTTTCGTTATTCCTAATAAATATGACCTGATCACGCTCAAGAAAGGTGCCGTTAATAAACAGGTCAAGCTGATAACTGCCGGGCGTAATTTTGTCCTGCTGATTAAACTGATTTAGTGCAGTATTGCTAAGAATACTGCCGCGTAACAGTGAGGCGTCGAAGGTGTAGTTTTCGGAAACCGCCATAGCCGGGGCAACATAGCTTAGAGGCAGTACCAGATAGAGTAGAGGCTGCCATTGTGATTTTTTAAGCTCGAACATGGTGATCTCCCTATCGGTATTCAGCGTGTAATACTCAGCGTTCGCGGTATTTCAACTCCATAATCATTGATTACGCTTAATGTTGCCTTCAAAGCGCCAGCGGCTAATTCTTCGTTTAGCGACCAGCTGACTTGTGAGTAGGGTGGGAGCATGTCTGCTTGTTCGATGCTGGTATGCTTCTTACCGTTAATGATCACGGCATGGCTAACATTAGCGTAGTAGGGCGTAGGGTTACTTATTTTCAATGACTTACCCGCGTATTGGATGTGCAACTGTTCGATGACGTGATTGGCATCACCATCCAATCCTTCCGGTCGATAAAATACTTTCAGTCGATTGGTAAGCAGCAACATCAACTTATTTTTATCGCTGTCAGTTTGCTTGACTGCCGGCACCTGCAAAAAGTTAAGGTAGAACAAAGATTCACGATCAGTAGGCAGTGTTTTTCCGACATACATAAGGCGAACCATCTGTCCGCTATGTGGATTCATACGGAAGATTTGCGGTGAGACAATGAAAGGAGCATCTGCATTTTCTGGCGTAGACTTTGGATTATTGGTATCTAGCCAAATTTGTATCAACGCCGGTACATCATCGTCATTAGTGAATTGCAGCGTTTTTTCTCGGGCCTCTGCAGGATAAATAACTCTGTTGCCGAGTAGAGTGACACTGGCCGAGGCTGTATTAATGGTGAAAAATGTTAGGTAAGAAAAGAGTAACGCCAAGGAATAAGCCGTGCGTATTATGTGCGCCATGAAAATAAACCAGTAAATGTGGCAAATCATTCGACACTGTCCAGCTTTGGACAGTGCCAGTATAATATTTTGCGTGATCGCGATTTATTTGTAACTAATGGCAAATTGTGCCGTAGAAATTACCGAGCCTGCTGATGCGCCGGTATCTTCTGCATAATAACGGGCAACCAAGCTTTGCGAGGTTGATGTTGCCCCCTGGGCTAATGTCATTGCTTTGGTGGCGACAGTGGAACCCGTTGCGAATGAGAGTGGAGTCAAGGCGTCACTGTCCAATAATTGAATTGATACCTTAGCCGCATCACCGGCATTTCCCAGGTTACCATTGCTGGTTGGGTTATTGCCGGCCAAAACGGTTTTTATTGCAGTGTCACTGCTTGCTGCAGTGCATCCAGTGACGTTTACCGTAAAAGTAGTATCTCCTGCTGTTAACCCTTTAGCATTAAGTTTACTTACAGGGACGGTAGGGAGTAATACTACCGGATTGGACTCGTTACCGTTGATATTGACGGAACACGTTTGAGTGCTGACTTCACCTTTAAATTGTACAGTATTGGTGGATGCGGCTATAGATGTGCCAGTGAAAGCGAAGAGCGTGAGTGTGACTAATTTAACATTCATGTGAAATACCCTTTAATCATACTTTATGAGAAAGCAATCCTGACAGTAGTGATTTACTGGCGTGAGTGTGTTTGATAATCATGTTGCGTAATTGTTTTTTAAAACGGTCATGCATACATGAATTTTAATCCTAACAAACTAAGAATTATCTCTATAGGTATTTTATTTTGGGTGGAAAGTTGGCTGAGCGACTTGTAACATTTGCTTTCATTTCATGTAATGTCATACAAAAAAGAAAATAGATCTATATCATTACGTTGCAGTTTTGTTGGGATGCTGGTTTTTCTGTTTGAAATATTTTGAAACACACGTGCCTTTTTTGAGGTTTAATAACGGAAAGGGATATTAACTTGGTTCTTTGCATTTATGTTACAAGTATGTTTTTAATTGGTTTGTTTCCTTATGAAATTACCCCAAAAAAGAGCGGTGACAACGCGTGTTATATATGAAAGAGTGATTTCAATAACAAAGAGGGGAATGCTCGTGAGTGTCATTTATATTGATCGTTCACCACTGTGCCTGCAAGGAATGAGGGCGCTATTGGGAGACGAGGTTTTTTGCTTTTCTTTCCCTTCCATTAATTTATTACAAGTTATAAAAAATATACCTAATGTGGTAATAATGGATTTTCCTAATAAAATTTATCTTTTCGATGATTACTTAACCTTTATTAATCATGCGCGTAAGATGAATTCGGATGTGAAAATATTATTCTTTATCGATAAGGTTTCACCAATAGTATTATCTTTGATAGCCAGAGCGACACCAGATATCATATTAGATAAACATGATGATTTGAGTGTGGTGAAGCGGGTCTGTATGGCGTTAATTCGTCATGAAGTTCCGGATGACGTGAGTTATCAATGGATGAAGAGTAAAGTCACAGCTATCACTAGGGGGGAGGCACTCGTACTTTGTGAAACAGCCAGAGCTGAAGGTATTGAAAATACTGCACGACGTTTGAATTTGAATCCTAAAACCGTGTACTCACATCTCAGTAATGCAAGCAAGAAATTTGGAATTCGCAATCGTGTAGAATTACTTAAAATGCTTGCCTTATTATAACTATAAATAAAAATCCACGCCGGGGCGTGGATTTAATCTATGGCTACACCGCGAACTGCCTGAGGGTAGTTAGACGTTAAACAAGAAGTTCATCACGTCGCCGTCTTTAACGATGTAGTCTTTACCTTCTGAACGCATCTTGCCGGCTTCTTTGGCACCTTGTTCACCCTTGTAGGTGATGAAGTCTTCAAAAGCGATGGTTTGAGCGCGGATAAAGCCTTTTTCGAAGTCGGTGTGGATCTTGCCGGCGGCCTGCGGGGCGGTAGCGCCGACCGGGATGGTCCAGGCGCGGACTTCTTTCACACCGGCGGTGAAGTAGGTCTGCAGGTTCAGCAGCTCGTAACCGGCGCGGATCACGCGGTTCAGGCCCGGCTCTTCCAGGCCCAGTTCGGCCATGAATTCTTCGCGGTCTGCGTCATCCAGTTCAGCAATGTCGGATTCTACTGCGGCGCACACGGCAACCACAACCGAACCCTCGCCCGCAGCGATTTCACGCACTTTGTCCAGGTACGGGTTGTTCTCGAAACCGTCTTCGTTGACGTTGGCGATGTACATGGTTGGCTTCAGCGTCAGGAAGCTCAGGTAGCGGATGGCCGCCTTGTCTTCTTCGGACAGATCCAGTGCGCGCAGCATGCCGGCGTTTTCCAGCTGTGGCAGGCATTTTTCCAGGGCTGCCAGTTCCGCTTTCGCGTCTTTGTCGCCGCCTTTGGCTTTCTTCTGCACGCGGTGGATCGCGCGTTCGCAGGTGTCGAGATCCGACAAGGCCAGTTCGGTGTTGATGACGTCGATGTCGTCAGCCGGGTCAACTTTGTTGTTAACGTGGATGATGTTGTCGTTTTCGAAGCAGCGAACCACGTGGCCAATCGCTTCGGTTTCGCGGATGTTGGTCAGGAACTGGTTACCCAGGCCTTCACCTTTGGACGCGCCCTTGACCAGGCCGGCGATGTCGACGAATTCCATGGTGGTCGGCAGGATACGCTGTGGCTTGACGATCTCGGCTAACTGGTCCAGACGCGGATCGGGCATCGGCACCACACCGGTGTTAGGTTCAATGGTGCAGAACGGGAAGTTGGCTGCTTCGATACCCGCTTTGGTCAACGCGTTGAACAGGGTGGATTTGCCTACGTTAGGCAGGCCGACGATACCGCATTTGAATCCCATGTTGTTATCACCTTAAATATCTTAACTATCAGCCGGTTAGGTTTAACCCACTGCATAAAGGACGAAATAATGGCGCCATTATACACGTAATGGCCGTTTTTCTCGATCTGGCTGTGTGTGATGGGTAAATGGCCACGCACTGCCGGTTTTTGATTGAGATTTAGATCACATTTACACATACTGACACTTCTGATTAACCTACAGGAAACGTGCCGGATGTCCTTCTTGCCCAGTCCACCCTAAGCTGTCCCCCTTCTGAGGTTTGCCGCGCCCTGCGGCCTTGGTTCCCGTGCTGCGGGAATGTGTTTTATCTGTCAGAAGTGAATAATCCATGTTTAACCTGAACAATTTCAGGCTGTCGGCCGTCAAGAACGAGGTGCTGGCGGGCTTTGTGGTGGCAGTTTCCATGATCCCGGAAGCGGTTGGCTTTTCGCTGGTTGCCGGGCTTTCTCCGATCGTCGGGTTGCACACCGCTTTTATTATCGGGCTGGTCACCGCGCTGTTTGGCGGCAAGCCGGGCATGGTGTCGGGTGCGGCCGGTTCAATCGTGGTGGTGCTGATGAGCCTGGCGGCGCAGTACGGCATGGGGTACGTGCTGTGGGCGACGATTTTTGCCGGCGTTATCCAAATCCTGATCGGTATTTTCCGCCTGGGCAAATTTATCCGACTGGTGCCGCTGCCCGCGGTTCACGGCTTCGTGAACGGGTTGGCGATTGTCATTATGCTGGCGCAACTGCATATGATTGCCGGGCAGGGGCCGCTGATGTATGGGCTGGTGGCCCTGGCGATCCTGGTGGTGGTGTTCTTCCCACGGTTGACGCGCGTCATCCCGGCGTCGCTGGCAGCGCTAATCGTCGTATCTGCACTGGCAATCGGCTTTAACCTGCAAACGCTGCGGGTCGGCGATCTGGCGGACATTTCCGGTGCATTACCGCACTTTAGCCTGCCGATGGCGCCTTTTACCCTGGACATGCTGAAAGTGGTGCTGCCATACGCATTGGTGATTGCGCTGGTAGGGTTGATCGAATCGCTGCTTACCATGACGGTGCTGGATGAAATGGGCGGCAAGAAAGGCAACGGCAACCGCGAGAGCATAGCTCAGGGGGCCGGCAACGCGGTTTGTGGCCTGTTTGGTTGTTTCGCCGGTTGCGCAATGATTGGCCAGTCGATCATCAACTTCACTTCAGGCGGGCGTGGGCGCATTTCCGGTGTGGTTGGCGCGATACTGCTGATTTTGTTTGTGGTCAGCCTGTCGGGCTATATCGGCCTGCTGCCGGTGGCGGCGCTGGCCGGGGTGATGCTGGTGGTGTGTTACAACACCTTTGAATGGAGCTCGCTGCGCCGTCTGCGCCGGATGCCGAAGGCGGATGCGCTGGTGATGCTGCTGGTGACCCTGATTACCATCTTTACCGATCTGGCGATGGCGGTGATCAGCGGGGTGATCATTTCGGCGCTGGTATTTGCCTGGCAGCAGGCACGTATTCGCGTGCGTCAGCATCGGGTGGAAGGAGAGGTGGCGGTGTATCAGCTGGACGGGCCGCTGTTCTTCGGGTCTGCCACGGCCTTTGCCGAACTGTTCGAACCCAAAAACGATCCGCAAAATGTGGTGCTGGATTTTGCCGGTACCCGGGTGATGGATTCCAGCGGCGTGGAGGCGATTGATAAGCTGACGGCGCGCTATCTGGCGGCGGGGAAAACCATTCGGCTACGTCATCTGAGCGGTGACTGTGTACGCCTGTTGAAACAGGCCGGCCCGTTTTGCAGCCATGAACTGGACGATCCGCAATATTACGTGGCGGAAGAAGATTACCAAACCGATGACGCTAACGTCGGCGAAGAAACCTTCAAACTACGTACCTAAGCACGACAGCAGCGGGCGCGATGCCCGCTGCAACGTTTATCAGGCCTGCGCCTTGAAGCTGTGCAGGCGACGAACGGTTTTTTCCAACCCGTCAGTCAGCAGCACTTCCGTACAGCGTGCGGCTTCATCGATCGCTTCATCAATCATTTTTTGCTCGCTGGCCGGCGGCTTGCCGAGTACGAAACCCACCACTTTGTTTTTATCGCCCGGATGGCCAATGCCGATACGCAAGCGATAGAAATTCGGGTTATTGCCAAACTTGTTCTGAATATCCTTCAGCCCGTTGTGGCCACCGTTGCCGCCGCCCAGTTTGATCTTGGCAACGCCGGGGGGAATATCCAGCTCGTCATGCGCCACCAGGATCTCGTCCGGCTCGATGCGATAGAAATTGGCCATCGCCAATACCGCTTTGCCGCTGAGGTTCATAAAGGTGGTAGGCACTAACAGCCGCACGTCGTTACCGGCCAGGTTCAGTCGGGCGGTGTAGCCGAAGAATTTGCTCTCTTCTTTTAGCTGCTGGTTATGGCGCTGGGCCAGTAAATCGACGTACCAGGCGCCGGCGTTGTGCCGCGTCTGCGCGTATTCAGCGCCCGGATTCGCCAGGCCGACTATCAATTTAATACTGCTCACTGGGAGATTCGCTATGATCGATATAATGGAAAGGGCAATAGTCTACCTGTCGACGCCATGAATGACAAAATCCTGATATGTCCGTTCGTGTATTGACGAAACTATATACAGAAAAGAGAATAATTCATTAGCGGAATCATTCAATTTGATCGCTAATAGACTCATTCTGGTAAAGTTTTGTCATGTTTTCTTTACCATTTGTGATCGTCTCCGCAATCACCCTGTCCAACCTGAGACTATACTTAACTAATCAAAGTGGGTTAATCAGTTAGAGAGTTATCCCGGTTGGCACATGGCACTATGGAGGTGGCATATGAAACGTAGAAACGCGGACAGAATGGGCAACTTTTTTATGGGGCTGGGCCTGGTCGTCATGATCGGCGGCGTCGGATACTCCATTATTGCTGAAGTTTCCAAGTTCAACCTGCCGCAGTTTTTCGCCCATGGCGCAATCATGAGTATCTTCGTGGGGGCGTTGTTGTGGTTGGTAGGTGCGCGTATTGGCGGTCGTGAGCAGGTAGCGGATCGTTACTGGTGGGTAAAACACTTTGATAAACGTTGCCGTAACGATCATCATCGTTCGTCGCATTGATTAGAAAGAGAGAAGGGAGCAGGTATTACGGCAAAGGAGTCGTGCCGCGCATTAAGGTTTAAGGTCATGTTTGACTACCCGTAGAAAACCCGTTGCTGCAGATGCACCAACGGGTTTTTCTTTTTCTGCCTTCGGGCCATCAATCCCTTCGGTACGGCAGGGCGCCGCACCGAAAAGAGAACTGATTAATGCTCGAACATCGCAGAAATTGACTCTTCGTTGCTGATACGGCGGATGGCTTCAGCCAGCATGCCAGACAGCGTCAGAGTACGTACGTTTTTCAGTGCCTTGATTTCTGGAGACAGCGGAATGGTGTCGCAGACAATCACTTCATCAATTACCGAGTTGCGGATGTTTTCCACGGCGTTACCGGAGAAGATCGGGTGCGTCGCGTAGGCAAATACGCGCTTGGCACCGCGTTCTTTCAACGCTTCAGCCGCTTTACATAAGGTACCGCCGGTATCGATCATATCGTCAACCAGCACACAGTCACGGCCTGCTACGTCACCAATGATGTGCATCACCTGAGAAACGTTCGCGCGCGGGCGGCGTTTATCGATGATAGCCATATCGGTATCGTTCAGCAGTTTGGCGATAGCGCGGGCGCGCACTACGCCGCCGATGTCTGGGGAAACCACGATTGGGTTCTCCAGATTCTGTTGCAGCATGTCTTCCAGCAGGATCGGGCTACCGAACACGTTATCTACCGGAACATCGAAGAAGCCTTGGATCTGTTCAGCGTGCAGATCCACCGTCAAAACGCGGTCAACCCCTACACTGGAGAGGAAATCGGCTACAACTTTGGCCGTGATTGGCACACGAGCAGAACGCACGCGGCGATCCTGGCGGGCATAACCGAAGTAAGGGATAACAGCAGTAATACGACCTGCGGAGGCGCGACGCAGGGCATCTACCATAACGACCAGTTCCATCAGGTTGTCGTTGGTAGGGGCACAGGTGGACTGGATGATGAAAATATCACCGCCGCGTACATTTTCGTTGATTTGCACGCTCACTTCGCCGTCGCTAAAACGACCTACAGCGGCGTCACCAAGGCTGGTGTACAAACGGTTGGCAATACGTTGTGCTAGTTCCGGGGTGGCGTTACCAGCAAAAAGCTTCATATCAGGCACGAGAAGAACCTCAGGCATGCGTCCAGAGAAGATATTGTCATTCGGCCTTCGCTAAGGGGCAGTTAGCGACGCCGGCGCAATATCATACGGGTGTGTAAAAAAACAACGTGAAACCGAAGCGGCGCAGGGATTACAGGGCCAGGTGTGAATGACCCTGCGCAGCGAAACGAGAACTACGGTTTCATCTGCCCGGAACGGATGCGATGTAGTGGAGAGACGTTAACGCCACGCGCTACAAAACCACGTATCCACTCCGGGGCTTGATTTAACACCTGACGGGCGGCGGTTTCTGTGTCGAATTCAGCAAACACACAAGCACCTGTGCCAGTCAGGCGTGACGGCGCGTATTCTAACAGCCAAGAAACAAGCTGTTCAACCTCGCGAAAACGTTTTCTTGCTATAGGTTCGCAATCATTTGCGTAAGTTGCCTGTAACAGCACACTTAACGGACGAACCGGGGTGTCTCTTTTTAATTCCGCATCGCCGAAAATCGCCGGGGTAGGGATGCTGACCCCCGGATGCGCCACCAGATACCATTTTTCCTGCGGGTTGGCCGGCTGCAAACGTTCACCGATGCCTTCGGCGAACGCCGCATGGCCACGCACGAAGACAGGGACGTCGGCACCGAGCGCCAGCCCCAGTTCAGCAAGCTGGTCGTCGCTCAAACCGCAGCGCCACAGTTCATTCAGCGCAACCAGTACCGTAGCGGCGTTGGAGGAGCCACCGCCCAGCCCACCTCCCATCGGCAGCCGCTTTTCGATGCTGATGTCGGCACCGCGTGGCGCGGTATCCAGCCCATGGCGATCGCAATACTGCTGCAGCAGACGTGCGGCGCGGACAATCAGGTTTTCTTCATCCGGCACGCCCGCCACCGGGGTCAGCAGGTGAATACGGTCATCCTGTCGCACATCGATGGTCAGCGTGTCGCCGTAATCCAGAAACTGAAACAGCGTCTGCAACAGGTGATAGCCATCCTCACGTTGGCCGGTAATGTATAAAAACAAATTTAGTTTAGCTGGCGATGGCCACTGACGGATCATTTGAGCGTCCAATTATCCATTTTCAGTTTGATGCGCTGGTCACCCTGTTTCAGCTCCAGTCGGCTTGGCAACTGCGGTTGCAGGCTGTTGTTGTAATCCTGGTAGTCGACGGTCCAGGTCTGGCCGCCTTGCTGGTAGGTCAGCGAGTTCAGGCGATACTGATCATCCAGCTTGAAGTCGTTGGCTTCCCCCGGCAGGCCGAGCATCCATTGGCGCAGGTTATCCAGCGGGATTGCCATACCGGTCAGTTTGCGGATCATCTCTTCGGCATTGTCGCTGACATAGCGCTTGCCCTGATTGTCGGTCAACTGCACCACATTTTTCTGCACGTTGAGATCAAGCTCGGTGCTGCCAAGCGGGTTGGTCAGCAGCAGGCGGTAGCGATCCGACGAATACTGCTGCCAGAAGAAGCGCGCGTAGACTTTTTTCTGATCTGACAGGTAAGCGAAAGAGCCCCGGGTCTGGTACTGCTCAAGCTGCTGCACCGCTTGCTCATGGGCGCGCCATTGCGGTGATGTCGGGCTGGTGGCCGGGCCGCTGGGTTTGGTAGTGGTACAGGCAGCCAGCACCAGGCTGGCCAGCGGGATCAGGCGTAGCAAACTAACTTTGCGGATTGGCATAACTTTCTCTTGTCCTTTTGTCCTTACGGGCACGCACAGCGAGACCTTGGTATCAGCGTTTACGCTAGCGGGGCAGCGCCGGCGCGTCAATTTTTTGCTGCATCGCTTTGAATCTGCCCGGCTTTGTCACCGCTGTTGGCTCGGGGTTATGCGCTGCGTTTGCAGATAAGATTAACACAATCGCCCAACCCTGCCGCTGTGGGCACAAGAATATCTCTCAGGTCGGGCTGAGGGCCGTTGGCGTTTAGTTGAGGTTGCTATCGGTATGCTGCAAAAGTTTATCGCCGGGGGAGAGGGGAAGGTCATGAAGCTGTCAGTACGGATCGTTATTTCGCTGCTATGCATCGCGGGCGCGGCATTTTTTTATCTTCAGGCGAAGCATGTTTTTTGTCAGCAGGTCTCTTTTCTTTTGGATCCCACCTTTCGTTGCGGCACTTTAGGTTGGTAAACGCCGGATATTTGATCGTCGCCTGGCGGCTTAGGGGTTATCGTTATTGCTGAATACCGTGCGGAATATCGCATACTGCACTAAAATTCAGTATGTTATGTCGTCGAATAATACGTCATCTCGCTGTATTTATTAGTGATTTATCGATTGATGCTGACTATTTCACCGATTGAACGGAAGATGCGGTTGTTACTTTTATTGAGCCCGCGCATCAAGTAGAATGCCGTTCAACGAGAACCCGTACCAAAAGAAGTATTACTCGAAGCAATGACCCTGCTGGCGTTAGGTATAAATCACAAAACCGCTCCGGTTTCTCTGCGTGAAAGGGTGACCTTCTCCCCAGAGTCTATCGAACAGGCGCTTACCAGCTTGCTCCAACAACCGTTGGTGCAGGGCGGTGTCGTGTTGTCTACCTGTAACCGCACCGAACTTTATCTTAGCGTGGAACAACAGGAACATATTCATGAACAGCTGGTTGCCTGGCTGTGTGAGTACCACCATCTGCGCCCGGAAGAAGTGAGCAAAAGCCTGTATTGGCACCATGGCAACGACGCCGTCAGCCATCTGATGCGCGTAGCCAGCGGGCTGGATTCGCTGGTGTTGGGTGAACCGCAGATCCTCGGTCAGGTGAAAAAAGCCTTTGCCGAATCGCAACGCGGCCAGTCGCTTTCCGGTGAGCTTGAACGCCTGTTCCAAAAATCCTTCTCTGTCGCCAAACGCGTGCGTACCGAAACCGAAATCGGCGCCAGCGCGGTGTCCGTGGCCTTTGCCGCCTGTACGTTGGCGCGCCAAATCTTCGAATCTCTTGCCGAGTTGAACGTGCTGTTGGTGGGCGCGGGTGAAACCATTGAACTGGTGGCACGCCATCTGCGCGAGCACAAGGTACGGCATATGATTATTGCCAACCGTACCCGCGAACGTGCGCAACTGCTGGCGGACGAAGTCGGCGCGGAAGTGATCACACTACCGGAAATCGACGAACGCCTGGCGGACGCCGATATCATCATCAGTTCTACCGCCAGCCCGCTGCCGATCATCGGTAAAGGGATGGTGGAGCGCGCGCTGAAAGCGCGTCGCAACCAGCCGATGCTGCTGGTGGATATCGCCGTACCGCGTGATATTGAACCGGAAGTGGGCAAGCTGGCCAACGCCTATCTGTACAGCGTGGACGATCTGCATGCCATCATTCAAAGCAACCTGGCGCAGCGCAAAGCCGCGGCGGTGCAGGCGGAAACGATCGTTCAGCAGGAAAGCACCAACTTTATGGCCTGGCTGCGCTCACAGGGCGCAGTGGAAACTATCCGCGACTACCGCTCGCAGGCCGATCAGATCCGTGCGGAAATGGAAGCCAAAGCCCTGGCCGCGATTGCGCAGGGCGCCGACGTGGAGCAGGTTATCCACGAGCTGGCCCATCGGCTGACCAATCGTCTTATTCATGCCCCTACCAAATCCCTCCAGCAGGCCGCCGGCGATGGCGACGTGGAGCGGTTGCAATTATTACGCGACAGCCTCGGGCTGGATCAGCATTAGTTTTCTCTTTTAACAGGGTTTAATACCACGCATGAAGCCTTCTATTGTTGCCAAACTGGAAGCGTTACAAGAGCGCCATGAAGAAGTGCAGGCGCTGCTCGGCGATGCCGGCGTTATTGCTGAGCAGGATCGGTTCCGCGCGCTGTCGCGCGAATATGCACAGTTGACCGATGTCAGCCGCTGTTTCCTGGAATGGCGTAAGGTGCAAGACGATCTGGCCACGGCAGAAATGATGCTGGATGACCCGGAAATGCGCGAAATGGCACAGGAAGAGCTGAAAGACGCCAAGGCCGCTACGGAAGAACTGGAGCAGCAATTGCAACTGCTGCTGTTGCCGAAAGATCCGGATGATGAGCGCGATTGCTTCCTGGAAGTGCGCGCCGGTACCGGCGGCGACGAAGCGGCGATCTTCGCCGGCGATCTGTTCCGTATGTACAGCCGTTATGCGGAAACGCGTCGCTGGCGCGTCGAGATCATGAGCGCTAACGAAGGTGAACATGGCGGCTATAAAGAAGTGATTGCCAAGGTTTCTGGCGATGGCGTTTTCGGCCAACTGAAATTTGAATCTGGCGGTCACCGCGTGCAGCGCGTACCAGAAACCGAGTCGCAGGGGCGTATTCATACCTCTGCCTGTACTGTGGCAGTGATGCCGGCGGTGCCGGAAGCCGAACTGCCGGAGATCAACGCGGGCGATCTGAAAATTGACACCTTCCGCTCCTCAGGCGCAGGTGGGCAGCACGTTAACACCACCGACTCGGCGATACGTATTACCCACTTGCCGACCGGCATCGTGGTGGAGTGTCAGGACGAGCGTTCGCAGCATAAAAACAAAGCCAAGGCGATGGCCGTGTTGGGCGCACGTATCCGTGCCGCAGAAATGGCCAAGCGCCAGCAGGCAGAGGCTTCAACCCGTCGCAACCTGTTGGGCAGCGGCGATCGTTCAGACCGCAACCGCACCTACAACTTCCCGCAGGGCCGCGTGACCGACCACCGCATCAACCTGACGTTGTACCGTTTGGATGAGGTAATGGAAGGCAAACTCGACATGCTGATCCAGCCGATTGTGCAGGAATACCAGGCCGACCAGCTCGCTGCGCTGTCCGCTGAGCAGGAGTAATGGACTATCAATCCTGGCTGAAGGCGGCGGTTGTCCGCCTGACGCAGAGTGAAAGCGCCCGACGCGATGCGGAAATCCTGCTGGGGTTCGTGACCGGCCGGGCCAGAACTTTCCTGATGGCGTTTGGCGAAACCGAGCTGACGCCGCAAGAGCAGGAGCAGTTGGAGAGATTGCTGGCGCGCCGCGAACGCGGTGAGCCCGTGGCTTATCTGATCGGCGAGCGCGAATTTTGGTCGTTACCACTATCGGTATCGCCCGCCACCCTGATCCCGCGTCCAGACACCGAATGCCTGGTGGAGTTGGCGCTGGAGCTTTTGCCCCCATCCCCTTGCACCCTTCTCGATCTCGGTACCGGTACCGGCGCCATCGCCCTGGCATTGGCCAGCGAACGCCCAGACTGTAAAGTGACCGGGGTGGATTTACAGCCGGAAGCGGTGGCGCTGGCACAGCACAATGCGCAGAAACTGTCGATCGGCAACGCGCAATTCCTTCAGGGCAGTTGGTTTGCCCCGCTGGCCGGAGAAACTTTCGCTCTGATCGCCAGCAACCCTCCTTATATCGACGCCGCTGACCCACATTTGGCACAGGGCGACGTACGTTTTGAGCCGAGCAGCGCACTGGTGGCGCCACAGCAGGGGCTGGCGGATTTGTCCGCTATCGTGCAGCAGGCGCCGCACCACCTGCAATCACAGGGTTGGCTTCTGCTTGAACACGGCTGGCAGCAGGGAGAAAGCGTACGCGCACTACTGCAGGCCGCCGGTTTTATTTCGATCGATACCCGACGCGATTATGGTGGCAACGATCGCGTGACCTTTGGCCAATGGCCGCAGCAATAACTGAAAACCAACAATAACGAAGCACACAGCGATTCAATAAAAGGAAGCAATATGGCAGTCTACTCGGCGTTAAAACATCTGCATTTGTTGACGGTCACCATCAGTATTGTCTTGTTTGTATTGCGTTTCTTCTGGAAATGGCGCAATTCGGCTATGATGAACAAGCGTTGGGTGAAGATAACCCCGCATATAAATGATACGGTGTTGTTCGTCAGCGGCATCGCGCTGGTCGTGATGTTCAAGTTATATCCGTTGCTGGGTATGGACTCGTGGCTGACCGAGAAGCTGTTTGGCGTTATTATCTATATCCTGCTTGGCTACGTCGCATTGGGCAAGAAGACTAAAAACCAGAACCTGCGCACACTGGCGTTTGTGTTGGCCTTGGGCTGTTTGTACCTGATAATTAAACTTGCCACGACGAAAATACCCTTTCTGATGGGATACTTATGAGTAGTATTGCTGATTTTGAATTTAACACCTCGCTGCTGAGCGAGGGCGTGATCCTGGTATCGCAGTCCGTGCGGCGTGATTTCCCCGCCGCCGAGGTTGAACGTAAGCTGCAACAGCTGGTTGACGACGCGCGTGCGGCCGTGCCGCAGGATCTCAGCCAGGAACAGCAACTGGACGCACTCATTGAATTGTTCTTCAAAACCTGGGGTTTTGGCGGCGCCAGCGGCGTATATCGCCTGTCCGACGCTATTTGGCTCGACAAGGTGCTGGAAGGTCGTCAGGGCACGCCGGTTTCGCTCGGCACCATTTTCCTGCATATCGCCGCTCATCTGGATTTACCGCTGCTGCCGGTTATTTTCCCAACTCAACTGATCCTGCGGGCAGACTGGCTGGATGAAGAAATGTGGTTGATCAATCCCTTGAACGGCGAGACGCTGAACGAACACCAGCTGGAAGTGTGGATCAAGGGTAACCTGGGTCTGGGCGCCGAGTTGGAAGACGACGATCTCGATGAGTCAGAAAACGTCATGGTGGTGCGTAAGATGTTGGATACGCTGAAAGCCGCCCTGATGGAAGAAAAACAGATGGAAATGGCGCTGCGCGCCAGCGAAACGGTGTTGTGCTTCGATCCGGAAGACCCTTACGAAATCCGTGACCGTGGGCTGATTTACGCCCAGTTGGAATGCAACCATATCGCGATTTCCGATCTTAACTATTTTGTCGAACAGTGTCCTGAGGATCCGGTCAGCGAAGTGATCAAGGTACAGATCCACTCGATTGAACCGAAACAGGTCACGCTGCATTAATTCATTTACTATGCCCCGAAAGCGACAGGCCAAGGCTTGAGGCACGACGGGTAACTTCAATAAAGGCGAAAGCATGAAACAGAAAGTGGTTAGCATTGGTGACATCGACGTAGCGAACGACCTGCCGTTTGTGCTGTTTGGCGGTATGAACGTGCTGGAATCGCGCGATCTGGCGATGCGCATCTGTGAACACTACGTCACCGTGACGCAAAAACTGGGCATCCCTTACGTTTTCAAAGCCTCTTTTGATAAAGCCAACCGTTCTTCTATCCACTCCTACCGTGGTCCAGGCCTGGACGAGGGGATGAAAATCTTCGAAGAAATCAAAAAAACCTTCGGCGTGAAAATCATCACCGACGTTCACGAAGCATCACAGGCCCAGCCGGTGTCCGAAGTGGTTGACGTGATCCAACTGCCGGCATTCCTGGCGCGTCAGACCGATCTGGTGGAAGCGATGGCGAAAACCGGTGCGGTGATCAACGTCAAAAAGCCACAGTTCGTCAGCCCGGGCCAAATGGGCAATATCGTCGACAAGTTCAAGGAAGGCGGTAACGATCAGGTGATCCTGTGCGATCGCGGCAGCAACTTTGGTTACGATAACCTGGTGGTAGACATGCTGGGCATCAACGTCATGAAAAACGTGACGGGCGGCCATCCGGTGATCTTTGACGTGACCCATGCTCTGCAGACTCGCGATCCCTTTGGCGCAGCCTCTGGCGGCCGTCGTGCGCAGGTTGCCGAACTGGCGCGTGCCGGTATGGCGGTTGGTCTGGCTGGCCTGTTCATTGAAGCGCACCCGGAGCCAAACAGCGCCAAATGCGACGGCCCGTCCGCGCTGCCGCTGGACAAGCTGGAGCCGTTCCTGGTGCAGATGAAAGCCATCGACGATCTGGTGAAGAGCTTCCCGGAGCTGGATACCAGCAACTAAACATTTTCACAGCTGTTATTTGTAGGGGCGCAGCATGCTGCGCCCGCTATGGTTTAAAGCCCGATTCGTCGGGCTTTTTGTTTTTCAGGCATCCAGCGCCGTCAGGGCTTCAGGCAGCGTCGCGTAGAAATGCAGTTTCCCCTCAATCGGCTGTATTCGTGCCCTTGCCAGCGTTTTCAACGGCTGGAAAGGCATGTCGGTGATGGCCAACTGCTTGCCGGCCGGCAGGGCTTCGATAAAGCGTTGCAAGGCATCCAACCCCCCGGCATCCAGCACCGGTACCGCATCCCACTGCAATACGATCACGTCATAACTTTCGCTGCGCACCAGCAGTTCGTTAAAAATGCGCTCGGCGGCGGCGAAGAACAGCGGACCATTCACCCGCAGCACCAATCGGCCGTTGTCGGCACTCAGTTCGCTCAGGCGTGTCATGCGTGCAATGCGGCGCATAAACAGCAACGAGGCCAGGACAATGCCTACGGTAATGGCGATCACCATATCGAACAGCACCGTCAGCGACATGCACAGCAGCATCACCAGAATGTCGTCTTTCGGCGCTCGCCGCAGCAGATAAACCACCTTGTGCGCTTCGCTCATATTCCAGGCCACCATCAGCAGCAGCGACGCCATGGCTGCCAGCGGCAGCCAGGACAGCCACGGCGCCAGCACCAGCAGCGCCAACAGCACCAGCAAGGCATGAATGATGGCGGAGACCGGCGAAGTGGCTCCGGCACGAACGTTGGCGGCAGAGCGTGCAATGGCCGCGGTGGCCGTAATGCCGCCGAAGAAAGGCGCAATGATATTGCCCGCGCCCTGGCCGATAAGTTCGGTATTGGAGTTGTGCTTCTTGCCGGTCATCCCGTCAAGCACCACCGCGCACAACAGGGATTCTATCGCCCCTAGCATCGCCATGGAGAAGGCGGCCGGCAGCAGGGCGGACAGCGTTTGCCAGCTCAGCACCATGGGCTTGCCGTCACCGGCCGGTAAATCCCACGGCAGCATCAGCTGCGGCAGTATCGGCGGAATGCCTTGCCCCTGAGAGCCATCGGCCAGCAGGTAGCTGAAGCGTGAACCAATGGTCGCGACCGGATGGTCAAACAGCGCCAGAATGCCCATCACCGCCGTCCCTGCCAGCAGCGCGGGCAAATGGCCCGGCACCCGCAGGCCGAGCTTAGGCCAGAATATCAGGATCAGCAGCGTGACGGCGCCAATCAGCGTATCGCCGAAGTCCAGCGTCGGCAGCGCCTGCAGCAGGGCGTAAACCTTGCCCACATAGTGTTCCGGCACCGCCGTCATTTGCAGGCCAAAGAAATCTTTCACCTGCATGGTGGCAATGGTGATGGCGATACCGGAGGTAAAGCCCAGCGTCACCGACAGGGGAATGTACTCAATCAAGCGGCCGAAACGCGCCAATCCCATAAGGACTAAGAACAGCCCGGAAAGCAGGGTGGCGATCAGCAGGCCCGAAAGGCCGAACTGCTGCGAAACCGGATAGAGGATCACCACAAACGCGGCGGTAGGGCCGGAGACGCTGTAGCGCGAGCCGCCGCTGATGGCGATGACAATCCCGGCAACCGCTGAGGTGTACAGCCCATATTGAGGGGGGACGCCACTGGCAATCGCCAGCGCCATCGCCAGCGGGATGGCGATAATGCCGACGGTAACGCCGGCGATGGCGTCTTTTAGCAGGCGTTGCAGGGAATAAGGATCTCGCCAACAGGCATCAATCAGCGCGCTGAACGGCCGAATGCCGTTAATTTCATGCGTTTTCATCTAAGGTGTAAACCAAGTCTATAAAAGAGAACGGAATGGCGGGCCGGATGCGGTCCGTCTCGAATAGCTGATAGACACCATACGCCTGTTGCTGCGGCGATTCCTAGATATACATCAATGCACTTTGGAAAATCAGACTTATACTCTTTCAGGAATTGGATAAATGACAAGGTACAGTCAGGCCGCGGGTCAGGCGGCCTGCGCAGAAAGAATAGGCCAGGTTATACCCCTTAGTGAACCGCCGGTAAGGATAGTCCGAGAAAGTGCGCCAGGGTGCCGACCAACAGATTGTGATCTTCCAACTGGGGTGAGCCGGAAATGCTGATGGTGCCGATGCAGCCCACGCCACCAAGGTTGATCGGGAAGGCACCGCCGTGTGCCGAGTAGTCGCGGACGCTCAGGCCGTATCGTTCTTCCAGGGAGGATTGCCGTTGCTGCAGTCGCAGGCCAATGGCGTAAGAGCTCTTGTGGAAATGGTTAACCACATTACGTTTGCGTCGTACCCAGTCGGCAATATCGGGCGTAGCTCCCGGCATGGCGTAGTAAAACAGCGTCTGCCCCGCGAGCTGGATCTCAATGGCGATAGACAAACGGCGCTGTTCGGCCGCGGACCTCAACGCAGAGCCCAACTCCCAGGCGGTGTTATGGTCGAAATGGCTGAAGGTCAACGCGGCTTCCTGTTCGCTCAGCGCGTGCAAATCATCATCGATATTCATGGTTGTCCCCCTTGGTTGGTCGCAACAGATTATCCTGAACAGAATTTATGGGATAGATACCTTGGAAATAACATAGAACTGCTAATCTATTATAAATCTGAGTAATAATATGTACGTGCCGGAATGGATGAGACAGGGACCGACTCTCAAAATTCGTTGCCAACCCCCTGTAGATTCCGTGGAGCATACTGAATATTTATGACTTACGTTGCGTCAATTCCTGCCCTCTACAGCGACGCGTGCATTGTCTACGCCACACTGTCGGTCAGCTATTTCGCCCTTAGCAAGAACGCTCCCTTTTCCTATCAATCCGAACTGTGGAAACTCCTGGTTTTTGGTTTACTGGCCGGTGTGGCCGTGCTTTACCTAAATCAGGACCGGTTGGAGCTGAATGACAACGTGCATTTCAGTTTTGCCATGATCCCGATGATATTGGTGACTTTCTATGGCGGTGCCGTCAGTGGATTGGCGTGCTACCTGATGTCGCTGTCGTTAACTGGTGGTATCACCGTCGACAATCTGTTTATCGGTTCAATCATAGTGCCGTTGCTGCTTTCGCGCGTTTGGTTGAGAAAATCGAATCGGGTGTTCTATCTGACCATCTGCATCATTGCGCTCTACCGCATCGCGGTGGTGGGTTTTCTGGCGGATATGCGGGCGCTGTGGATAGATGTGCTGCTGTATCAGGGGGTATCAGCGCTGTGTCTGGCCATTTGCTACCACGCGTTAAATTTTAAAGAGCGCCATATCCACGCCTACTTCGCGATGCGCGATAAGGCCAACACGGACAGCCTGACCCATATCAATAATCGCGCCAGCGTCGACTACAGGCTGATGCTGCAGCAGGCGGAGCGTCGCCCCTGCGGGCTGATGATCCTCGATCTGGACGATTTCAAACATATCAACGACACCTACGGCCATTTGGCGGGCGATCTGCTGCTGGCCCGCGTCGGGCAACTGTTGCAAAGCAGCGTGCGCAGTGAGGATTTCGTCGGCCGCTATGGCGGTGAGGAATTTATCGTGATCACCGCCAGCTACGACCCGACGGTGATTGGCGGTGTCGCGGAACGTATCCACCGCAGCGTGGAGACGACGGTATTTCTGCTGGATGAGGATGTCGAGGCGCGCATCACCGTTTCTGTCGGCGCGTCGCTGTATCTGCCCGGAATGGCGCTGGGCAAGGCGATCGAGGTGACGGATGAAGCGTTGTATGAAGCCAAGCGCGGGGGAAAAAACCAGGTGGTTTGCAGCCGGCTGATGCAGTACTCCCCTTTGGGGGCCGGTTTTCGACACGAATAACCCCCCCAGACAGATTCCGGAGGGGGCTAAGCGTCAGGCTGCCAGCGTATGTTCGCGGAACGCGGTCAGCAGTTCCTCGGTAAACTTCAGGCGTTTTTGGCGATCGGTCAGGTCCAGCATAAACTTCAGCTTGGTTGGCCCATCCAGGCGATAGATTTGCGGGTTGCTTTGCAGCAGGCCAATCAAATAGCCTGGATCGACCCGATTCTTCTCTCCAAACTCGATAAAACCGCCGCGCTCATTGCCTTCGATGCGTTTGATCCCCAGCTTCTGAGCATGTTGGCGCAGCGCCGCACTTTGCAGCAGGTTGCGCGCCGCATCCGGCAGCAGGCCGAAACGGTCGATCAGCTCCACCTTCAACTCTTCCAGCTCGGCGTCGTTTTTTGCGCTGGCGATGCGCTTGTAGAACGACAGGCGCGTGTTGACGTCCGGGATATAGTCATCCGGCAGCAGGGCAGGCATGCGCAGCTCCACTTCGGTCTGGTTGCTGGTGAGATCTTCCAGCGAAGGTTCGCGCCCGTGTTTGAGTGCATCCACCGCGCTTTCCAACAGTTCCATGTACAGCGAAAAGCCGACGGTAGTCATCTGGCCGCTCTGATCTTCACCCAGCAGCTCGCCCGCGCCGCGGATTTCCAGATCGTGGGTGGCCAGGGCAAAGCCGGCGCCCAGGTCTTCCAGTGACGCGATGGCCTCCAGACGTTTATGCGCGTCGGTGCTCATGGACTTCGGATTCGGCGTCAGCAAATAAGCATAGGCCTGATGGTGAGAACGCCCGACGCGACCGCGTAACTGGTGCAATTGCGCCAGCCCGAAACGATCGGCACGTTCGATGATAATGGTATTGGCGCTGGGAATATCGATACCGGTTTCGATAATGGTGGTACAGACCAGTACGTTAAAGCGCTGGTGATGGAAATCGTTCATCACCCGCTCCAAATCACGTTCGCGCATCTGGCCGTGACCAATGGCGATGCGTGCTTCCGGTACCAGTTCAGCCAGCTTCTGGGCCGCCTTCTCGATATTTTCCACGTCGTTATACAGATAATAAACCTGACCGCCGCGCAGTACTTCACGCAGGATCGCCTCGCGTACCACCAGGCTGTCGTACTCGCGCACGAAGGTCTTCACCGCCAAACGGCGCGCCGGTGGGGTGGCGATAATCGACAGGTCACGCATGCCGCTCATCGCCATATTCAACGTACGCGGGATTGGCGTTGCGGTGAGCGTCAGGATATCTACATCGGCGCGCATCGCCTTGATGCGCTCTTTGTGGCGAACGCCGAAGCGGTGTTCCTCATCGACGATCAGCAGCCCCAAATCTTTCCAGCGCAGATCGCTCTGCAACAGTTTGTGGGTCCCTATGATGATGTCTACCTTACCGTCCACGGCGTCATCCATCACCTGTTGCTGCTCTTTGGCGCTGCGGAAACGCGACATCATCTCGATGCGGATCGGCCAGGTGGCGAAGCGGTCGCGGAAGTTGTCGAAATGCTGCTGCGCCAGCAGGGTGGTTGGCACCAACACCGCCACCTGCTTGCCGTTTTCTACCGCCAGGAAGGCGGCGCGCATTGCCACTTCGGTTTTGCCGAAGCCGACGTCGCCACAGACCAGACGATCCATGGCCAGGGGCTGGCACATGTCGCTCAGCACGGCGTTGATTGCCTGCTCCTGATCCGGGGTGGTTTCAAACGGGAAACTTTGGCAGAACAGCTGATACTGCTCACGGTTATGTTTAAAGGCGAAGCCGGTTTTGGCCGCGCGTTGGGCATAAATATCCAGCAGTTCCGCCGCCACGTCTCGTACCCGCTCTGCGGCTTTTTGCCGTGCGCGCGTCCAGGCGTCACCGCCCAACTTGTGCAGCGGGGCGTTTTCGTCCGCACCGCCGGCGTAGCGGCTGATCAGATGCAATGAAGAGACCGGCACGTAGAGTTTGTCTTCGCCGGCGTAGGCCAGGATCAGGTATTCGGCCTTGATGCCGCCGGCTTCCAGCGTGGTCAGGCCAACGTAACGCCCGACGCCGTGCTCCAGGTGCACCACCGGCTGGCCAGGGTGCAGTTCTGCCAGGTTGCGGATCAGCACATCGGTATTAATGGTGCGCCGGTTGTCCTGCCGACGGCGGCTGACGCGCTCGCCGAGCAGATCGCTTTCGCAGATCAGCGCCCGGTTGCGCATGCCGTCGAGGAAGCCGCGTTCTGAGGCGCCGACCATCATGTAGCGACCGGCCGGCTCGGCCTGATCGAGATGCTGGATCAAGGCGGTGCCGAGCTTGATGCGGCCGAGCAAATCCTGCAGCGTTTCACGGCGGCCTTCGCTTTCCACCGAGAAAATGATGCTGCCGTCGAAGCTTTCAGTAAAACGGCGCAGGTTGTCCAGCGGGGCTTTCTGCTGGGCTTGCACCGCCAGATCGGGCAGGGGGCGATAATCCAGATTGGTGTTGCCGGCTTTGGCGGGCAGCTCTTCGGTTTTCAGCGCCATGCGCGGCCAGGCTTTCAGCTCGCTAAACAGCTCGTCAACCCGTAGCCACAGGCTTGGCGGCGCCAGCAGTGGGCGCATAGGATCGACCCGGCGGCTCTCGTAGCGTTGGTTAACGTCCAGCCAGAAACGATCGGCTGCGCTCTCCAGATTGCCGGTATTGACGATCAGCGTGTTCTCCGGCAGGTAGCTGAACAGCGACGGCAGCGGTTGGCTGAAGAACAGCGGTTGCCAGTATTCGATACCGGCCGGCCAGGTGCCTTTACTGACCTGCTGATAGATATGTTCGGCGTCGCGGCGCACCTCGAACTGCTCACGCCATTGGCTGCGGAACAGTTCGATGGCGTTTTTGTCGGTCGGGAATTCATGGGCCGGCAGCAGGTTGATGGCTTCGACTTCATTCAGCGTCCGCTGGTTGTCGACATCAAAGGTGCGCAGGCTGTCGATTTCATCGTCGAAGAAATCGATACGGTAGGGCTCTTCACTGCCCATGGGGAACAGGTCGAGCAGCGCGCCGCGGGTGGCGAACTCACCGTGTTCCATCACCTGATCGACGCTGCGGTAGCCGGCCTGTTCCAGTTGGGCGCGAAGTTTGTCGCGTGACAGGCGCTGGCCTTTTTTCATCACCAGCGCGTGGCCGTGCAGGAACTCGTGCGGGCAAACGCGCTGCATTAAGGTATTGACCGGCAGAATGATTACGCCACGGGCCATGGTCGGCAGATGGTACAGGCTCGACAGGCGGGCAGAGATGATTTCCTGATGCGGCGAGAAGCTGTCGTAAGGCAGGGTCTCCCAGTCGGACAGCGTGGTCACCATCTGATCGGTAAACTGCTGAATTTCGTCGCGCAGCCGCAGGGCATTTTGCATGTCCGGGGCGATCAGCATCACCGGCCCGTTATGACGTTCGACGATCTCGGCGCACTCCACGGCGCAGGCCGAACCGGTCAGCTGCCCCAACTGGCGCAAATCGCCCGCGCGTTCAGGCAGGGAATAACGGGAGGATGACGATGAAGAACGGTTAGGGTTATCGGAGGTGCTCATTAAGGTATCTTTAATCAATGTGTTAAATTTCGCCCGGCACAGATTACAACGCGCCTTTACCCGGTAATACTAGCCCACTGGGCCATAAACTGACATAGGTAAAAGCGCGATACCCGTCGTCTTTCAAGCGGCGGCGTTCAAATTTACTCCCGGCAGACAGGCCATTCCACTGACGACAGGGGGCGAATAAATTCGCCCGATTAATGCAGGCACAGCTTGCTGATCCCCTTTAACTCAGGGACGAACGTTCCGGCGGCGTTATTCCTGCGCCCCCATGGCAAGATAGTCGGCGATTTTATCAACGTCGACGTTGCCGCCGCTGACGATAATCCCGACTTTTTTACCCCGCAGATCGAGCAGCGAATTCATCGCCGCCGCCGCGGCCAGGCAGCCCGTGGGCTCGACCACCAATTTCATCCGTTCCATAAAGAAACGCATCTGTCGGCACAGCTGATGGTCGCTGACCGTTAAAATATCTTCTACATACTGTTGAATGATCGGAAACGTCAGCGCGCCCACCTGCTGCGTTTGCGCACCGTCGGCGATGGTTTTTGGCACCGGGATCTGTACCGGCTGGCCGCTACGAAACGCCAGCTGCACGTCGTTACCTGCCTGTGGTTCTACGCCGAAAACGCGGCAACCGGGCGACCAGTGATGTGCCGCTACTGCGCTGCCTGCCAGCAAACCACCGCCGCCAGTGCACACCAACAAGACGTCCAGCGGCCCGACTTCCTCAATCAACTCTTTGGTAGCGGTGCCTTGGCCGGCGATCACCTGCGGGTAATCATAAGGCGGTACTACCGTCAGGCCCTGTTCGGCTGCCAGCCGTTGAGTTATGGCAGCACGGTCTTCACTGTGCCGCTGATAGATCACGACGTTGGCGCCGTAGCCACGCGTTGCTGCCAGTTTGGCGGCCGGTGCGTCGTGCGGCATCACTATGGTCACCTTGACCCCCAGTTCCCGTGCCGCCAATGCCATTGCCTGCGCATGGTTGCCGGAAGAGAAGGCAATCACGCCAGCCTGGCGCTGCGCCGGGCTCAATTGAGCAATAGAATTGTACGCGCCACGAAACTTGAAGGCGCCTACACGCTGGAAGTTTTCGCACTTGAAGAACAGCTGCGCCCCGGCGATGTTGTCGGCCTGCTGCGAGGTCATGACCGGTGTGCGCAGGGCATGTCCTGCCAGAATTTCGGCGGCGGTAGAGATATTGGCGGCGGTGATGCAGTGGGGCGTTGAACTCATGGCGACCTCGTCTGGTGAAAGGTTGATTGATTACCCGATTATTTTAATTTACTCTTTGTAAAGTTATTGTCAAACGGTTAAGTTTATGAGCGATCTCAGGCAGGAAAATGCGCTGCTGCTGCGCGAAGCGGAAAAAATTGTTCAGGCACTGGGCGCGATGTTTGCGCCCAGCTGTGAAGTGGTATTGCACGATCTGACGCAACCGAATCATGCCATCGTCAGCATCGCCAATAACCTGTCGAACCGCAGTATCGGCGATGCCGCCAGCGAAATGGGGCTTGAGCGTATTGCCTCGCCGGAATTTCCGGACGTGGTGCAAAACTATGCCAATGCGTTCCCGGATGGGCGTCCGGCCAAGAGCACCTCCATTGGTCTGCGCAACAGCCAAGGGGTCTACGTGGCGGCAATCTGCCTTAACCTGGACGTTTCAATCTTCAACAGCGTCAACGCCATCCTGCAACAACTGACCGCGGTGGTGCAGAGCACGCCGCAGGCGGCGGATGAAGGGGCTCGCTCACTGTCCGACATTGCTTCAGTGATCAACAACTTTGCCGCTTCGCATGCCACTGCACCGCGCGCGCTTACGTCTGAGCAGCGTGTTCAGGTGATCCAGCAGCTAAAGCAGCAGGGCTATCTGCAACTGCGGGGGGCAGCCACCATGGCGGCGGAGGCGCTGGGGATTTCCCGGGTGTCGGTTTACAACCTGTTAAAGCGCGATGCCGGGTGACGTGCTGCCGCTGGCACGATCGACGGAATAAAAGGCGTCAGGGTGGTTCCCTAAACGGGGTATAGCCTTTATTATCCTTGATCACTTTGCTTAAGCTACGGCAACAAAACGGATTTCATGTATCAACCTGTCGCGTTATTCATTGGCCTGCGCTACATGCGCGGGCGGGCATCAGACCGCTTCGGACGGTTTGTTTCCTGGCTTTCCACCATCGGCATTACGCTGGGGGTGATGGCGTTGGTCACCGTGTTGTCGGTGATGAACGGTTTTGAAAAGGATCTGGAAAACAACATTCTCGGCCTGATGCCGCAGGCGTTGATCACCAGCCCACAGGGCTCGATCAACCCTCAGCAGATCCCGGCATCGGCGGTACAAAGCCTGCAGGGCGTTAGCCGCGTAGCGCCACTGACCACCGGTGACGTAGTGCTGCAAAGCGCTCGCAGCGTGGCGGTCGGCGTGATGTTGGGGGTCAATCCGGATGAAGCCGATCCTTTGACGCCGTTCCTGGTCAACGTCAAGCAGCAGCTGTTGCAGCCGGGCCAGTACAACATCATTATCGGTGAGCAGTTGGCCGGACAACTCGGCGTTAAACGCGGCGATCCGCTGCGTGTGATGGTGCCCAGCGCCAGCCAGTTCACGCCGATGGGCCGCATCCCTATTCAACGCCTGTTTACCGTGGTCGGCACTTTCCATGCCAACAGCGAAGTGGATGGCACCCAGATGCTGGTCAATCAGCAGGATGCCTCACGTCTGCTACGCTACCCGGCGGGCAATATCACCGGATGGCGCCTGTTCCTGCAGCAGCCGCTGACGGTCGATACTCTCAGCCAACAGAAGTTGCCGCAGGGCACCGAGTGGAAAGACTGGCGCGAGCGCAAGGGCGAGCTGTTCCAGGCGGTGCGTATGGAGAAAAACATGATGGGGCTGTTGCTTAGCCTGATTGTGGCCGTCGCGGCCTTTAACATCATCACTTCACTCGGCCTACTGGTGATGGAGAAGCAGGGCGAAGTTGCCATTCTGCAGACCCAGGGCCTGACGCGTCGACAGATCATGTCGGTGTTTATGGTGCAAGGCGCCAGCGCCGGCATTATCGGCTCGCTGCTCGGTACGCTGCTGGGCGTGTTGCTGGCCAGCAACCTGAATAACCTGATGCCGATCCTCGGCGCATTGATTGACGGCGCATCGCTGCCGGTGGCGGTGGATCCGCTGCAGGTGACGATTATCGCCGTAGCGGCGATGGCGGTGTCTCTGTTGTCCACGCTTTACCCTTCATGGCGCGCTGCCGCCGTACAACCCGCTGAGGCTTTACGTTATGAGTAACCATCTTTTGTTGCAGTGCGACAACCTGTGCAAGACCTATCAGGAAGGCAACCTGCATACCGACGTACTGCGCAATGTCAGCTTTGCCATGCAGCCGGGCGAGATGATGGCGATTGTCGGCAGCTCGGGTTCCGGTAAAAGTACCTTGCTGCATCTGCTGGGTGGGCTGGATTCACCGACCTCCGGCGAGGTGATTTACAAAGGGCAGTCTCTGAATACCCTGTCATCGGCAGCCAAGGCCGAGCTGCGCAACCGCCAGTTGGGCTTTATCTACCAGTTCCATCATTTGTTACCGGACTTTACCGCGCTGGAAAACGCCGCGATGCCTTTGCTGATCGGCGGGATGAAACCGGCGCAGGCGCAGGAAAAGGCGCTGGAAATGCTGACGGCGGTCGGGCTGGCAAAACGCAGCAAGCACCGGCCCTCAGAACTCTCCGGCGGTGAGCGTCAGCGCGTGGCGATTGCCCGTGCGCTGGTCAATAACCCGTCACTGGTTTTGGCGGACGAACCTACCGGTAACCTCGATAAACGCACCGCTGACAGCATTTTCGATCTGCTCGGCGAATTGAACGTGCGCCAGGGCACCGCGTTTCTGGTGGTCACTCATGACTTGCAGTTGGCCAAGCGCCTTAGCCGCCAGTTGGAAATGGCCGATGGCCATCTGCAGGCCCAGTTGACCCTGTTGGGGGCTGAGTAATGGCGGGAGCGTCACTTTCCTTTCTGACGGCCCTGCGTTTCAGCCGTGGGCGCAAGCGCGGCGGCATGGTGTCGCTGATCTCGGTGATTTCCACCATCGGGATTGCGCTGGGCGTGGCGGTGCTGATCGTCGGCCTGAGCGCCATGAACGGCTTTGAGCGCGAACTGAAAAACCGTATTTTGGCGGTGGTGCCGCACGGTGAAATCGAGCCGGTGAAACAGCCGTTCAAAGACTGGTCGTCCATTCTGCAACGGGTGGAGAAAGTGCCCGGCATTTTGGCTGCCGCACCCTACATCAACTTTACTGGCCTGATGGAAAACGGCGCTCAGCTGCGGGCGGTCGGAGTGAAAGGGGTCGATCCGCAACAGGAAAATCAGCTTAGCGCTCTGCCCAAGTACGTGCAGGGTGACGCCTGGGCCAATTTCAAAAGCGGTGAGCAACAGGTGATCCTCGGCAAGGGCGTCGCCGACGCTTTAGGCGTCAAGCAGGGCAGCTATGTGACGGTGATGATCCCCAACAGCGACCCGCAGATGAAGCTGTTGCAACCGAAGCGCATTCGTTTACACGTCACCGGGATTTTGCAGCTTAGCGGTCAGCTCGATCACAGTCTGGCGATGGTGCCACTGGCCGATGCCCAACAGTATCTGGACATGGGTGACAGCGTGACCGGCATCGCCATCAAGGTCAACGACGTGTTTGCCGCCAACAAGCTGGTGCGCGACGCCGGTGAAGTCACCAATTCCTATGTGTATATCAAGAGTTGGATCGGCACCTACGGCTATATGTATCGCGATATCCAGATGATCCGCGCGATTATGTATTTGGCGATGGTGCTGGTGATCGGCGTGGCCTGTTTTAACATTGTCTCCACGCTGGTGATGGCGGTGAAGGACAAGAGTGGTGATATCGCCGTACTGCGCACCTTGGGGGCCAAAGACGGCTTTATCCGCGCCATATTTATCTGGTACGGCCTGCTGGCCGGGCTGGTGGGGAGCCTTAGCGGCGTGGTGGTCGGGGTTATCGCCTCACTGCAACTGACCAACATCATCAAAGGGTTGGAAAAGCTGATGGGGCATTCTTTCCTGTCGGGCGATATCTACTTCATTGACTTCCTGCCTTCCGAGCTGCACTGGCTGGACGTGGTGATTGTACTGGTGACCGCGCTGGTGCTCAGCCTGTTGGCCAGCTGGTATCCGGCCAGGCGTGCCAGCCGTATCGATCCGGCACGAGTGTTGAGCGGACAATAATGAAAATCAGGGGAGGCAGAGATGCCGCCCCTTTTTTTAGCCTGAGGGTGGGTTATGTACTACGGTTTCGATATGGGTGGCACCAAGATTGAGCTGGGCGTGTTCGATGCGGATCTGCAGCGTATCTGGCAAAAAAGGGTGCCGACGCCACGTGAGGATTATCGGCAACTGCTCACGACGCTGCGCGATCTGACCTTTGAAGCGGATGCGTTTTGTGGCCAGAAAGGCATGGTAGGTATCGGTATTCCCGGCCTGCCCAATGACGATGACGGTACGGTTTTCACCGCCAACGTCCCGGCGGCGATGGGCCAGCGCTTGCCGCATGACCTGGCCGAGTTGATTGGCCGTGACGTACGAATCGATAACGACGCCAACTGCTTTGCGCTGTCGGAGGCCTGGGACGAGGAGTTTCGTCGCTACCCGACGGTGCTGGGCATTATTCTCGGCACCGGGGTAGGCGGTGGGCTAATCGTCGACGGCAAGGTGCTCTCCGGGCGTAACTATATCGCCGGTGAATTTGGTCATTTCCGTCTGCCGGTGGATGCGCTGGAGGTGCTGGGACGTGATATACCTCGCGTTCCTTGCGGGTGCGGTCATCAGGGTTGCATCGAAAATTACATTTCTGGCCGCGGTTTTGAGTGGATGTACGCCCACTTTTACCAGCAGCACTTGCCTGCGCAGCAGATCATTGCGCATTATCAGGCAGGTGAGCCGCAGGCGGTGGCTCATGTCGAACGTTTTATGGACGTCCTGGCGATATGCCTGGGCAATCTGCTGACCATAATCGATCCGCATCTGGTGGTGATTGGCGGCGGGTTGTCGAATTTTGATGCTATTTACCAGGCGTTACCGCAGCGTTTGCCGGCGCATGTGTTGCGTGTGGCCAAGCTGCCGCGAATTGAAAAAGCCCGTTACGGGGACGCCGGTGGCGTACGCGGAGCGGCGTTCCTCAATTTGGTTAACAGGGAAAAGTAAGGAGAGAGTTAATGCACACTCGTCATCGGCTGTGTCAGTTTCGCAAGAGTAAGCATGTGCTGCATCAGCGCTTTCGTTCGCGGATTTTTCATCGCGATACCATGGCGGCGGCCGAGCTGAAAAAGCCGTTTGTCGTAGTGTTGACCGGCGCCGGGATCTCGGCTGAGTCGGGTATTCGTACCTTCCGGGCGGCAGACGGGTTGTGGGAAGAGCATAGCGTGGAGGACGTCGCTACGCCGGAAGGTTATCAGCGCGATCCACAGCTGGTACAGGCGTTTTACAATGAACGCCGTCGTCAGCTGCAATCGCCGGACATAGCACCTAACGCTGCGCATCGTGCCCTGGCGGATCTGGAAGCCTGGTTGGGAGATAACTTCCTGCTGGTAACGCAAAATATCGATAACCTGCATGAGCGCGCAGGCAGCTCACGGGTGTTGCATATGCACGGTGAACTGTTGAAAGTACGCTGCACCAGTTCCGGGCAGGTCTTTGACTGGCCGGAAGACCTTAGCGTGGACGACCGCTGCCATTGTTGCCAATTCCCGGCCCCGTTGCGCCCACATGTGGTGTGGTTCGGCGAAATGCCGCTGGGCATGGATGAAATTTATCAGGCGCTGGCCAAGGCCGACTTCTTTGTCGCTATCGGCACCTCGGGCCACGTTTATCCGGCGGCGGGCTTTGTGCATGAAGCGCGGCTGGGTGGGGCGCATACCATGGAGCTCAACCTGGAGCCCAGCCAGGTGGAAAGTCAGTTTGATGAAAAACACTACGGCCAGGCCAGCGCGGTGGTACCACGTTTTGTGCACAAATTCCTGGTAGGGAAAGTTGAAAGGGCTGATAGGCCTTAAGCCCAGGTCAATGCGCTGTCTGACTCGGGTAACTGGCCGGCCGTTTGACGCCGGCCTTTCTTTAAGAATTAATGATTTCCGTTAAATCTGGGTAAAAATGACCTGTCTCAATATTTGATCTTGATCGGTTCCGCATAATGAAACGCGAAATTCTGAGGGCGGATACCATGGATAAACTACTTGATCGCTTTTTTAACTACGTCTCATTCGACACACAATCTAAAGCGAACGTCAAACATGTGCCGAGCACCGACGGGCAATTGAAGCTGGCGCGTGCGTTGCAGCAGGAAATGATTGAACTGGGGTTTGAACGGGTGTCGCTCAGTGAGCATGGCTGCGTGATGGGCACCTTGCCGGGGAACGTTACCTGGCCCGTGCCGGCGATAGGATTTATCGCCCACCTGGATACTTCACCGGATTTTACCGGCAAGCATGTGAACCCGCAGATCGTCGAAAATTACCGCGGTGGTGATATTGCCCTGGGCATTGGTGATGAAGTGCTGTCGCCAGTGATGTTCCCGATCCTGCACCAGATGTTGGGGCAGACGCTGATCACCACCGACGGCAAAACGCTGCTCGGTGCCGATGACAAGGCCGGTATCGCCGAAATCCTGACTGCCATGGTGCGGCTGCAACAGCGCAACATTCCACACGGCGATATCCGCGTAGCCTTTACGCCGGATGAAGAAGTGGGGAAAGGGGCGCGGTTGTTTGACGTGGCACAGTTCGATGCCGAATGGGCCTATACCGTGGACGGTGGCGGTGTGGGGGAGTTGGAGTGCGAAAACTTCAACGCAGCGTCGGTGACGGTGAAGATTGTCGGTAACAATGTGCACCCGGGCAGCGCTAAAGGGGTGATGGTGAATGCCTTGTCGTTGGCGACGCGCATTCAACAGGCGTTACCGGCGGATGAAACCCCGGAAACCACCTGCGGCTATCAGGGGTTCTACCACCTCAGCAGCTTTAAGGGCAGCGTCGAACGCGCCGAAATGCAGTATATCCTGCGTGATTTTGAACGTGAGGGCTTTGAAGCCCGTAAACGCCGGATGATAGAGGTCGCTCAGCAGGTGGGTAAAGGGCTACCGCGTGATTGCTATATCGAAGTCACGATTGAAGACAACTATTACAACATGCGTGAACAGGTGGCAGAGCACCCGCATGTGATTGCTTTGGCGCAGCAGGCAATGCGTGATTGCGATATCGAACCGATCATGAAGCCGATACGCGGCGGCACCGACGGCGCGCAGCTGTCGTTTCGCGGCTTGCCTTGCCCGAATCTGTTCACCGGCGGCTATAACTACCACTGCAAGCATGAGTTTGTTTCGCTGGAAGGGATGGAACAGGCGGTTTCGGTCATTATGCGCATTGCCGCGCTGACCGCCGAACGCGCCAAATAACCCCCGATAACATTTAGTATAATTGCTTGCCGTAACAATGATTTGCTCCTAGTGTAGGCTATATTTCCAGCACAAGGAGCCTTATCATGAGCAGTACCGAGCACCGTATCGATCGCCAGTGCCTTGAGCAGTTTGTGCAGGCTATTTGGCACCACGCCGGCAGTACCGAGCAGGAGGCCGCTCGGGTGGCGGATCACTTGGTTCAGGCTAATCTGGCCGGGCACGATTCTCACGGCGTAGGCATGATCCCCAGCTATATGTCGTCGCTGGCACAGGGGCATTTGCAGCTTAACGTTCATGCCAAAGTGGTGCGCGATGCCGGTGCGGTGCTGACGGTGGACGGGGGGCAGGGTTTTGGCCAGGTCGTCGCCTGTGAGGCGATGGAAAAAGGCATAGAGCGCGCCCGGCAGTTGGGGCTGGCTGCGGTGGCGCTGCACAATTCACACCACATTGGCCGCATTGGCCACTGGGCCGAGCAGTGTGCGCGTGCCGGTTTTATCTCTATTCATTTCGTCAACGTGGTGGGCGATCCCATGGTGGCACCGTTCGGCGGCAGCGACCGCCGTTTCGGCACCAACCCCTTCTGCGTCATTTTTCCCCGTAAGGACAAAAAGCCGCTGCTGCTGGATTTTGCCACCAGCGGCATCGCGTTTGGCAAAACCCGCGTCGCCTACAACAAAGGCCTGAATGTCGCGCCGGGTTATCTGATTGACCAACAGGGTCAGCCCACTACGCAACCCAAGGTGATGCACGAACAGCCGTTTGGCTCGTTGATGCCTTTCGGTGCCCATAAGGGTTACGCGTTGGCCACGTTATGCGAAATCCTCGGCGGTGCGTTGTCCGGTGGCCGCACCACTCATGCAGCGACGGTGAAATCCAACAGCGACGCCATTTTCAACTGCATGACCACCATCATTCTCAATCCGGAAGCCTTCGACGCGCCTGAGATGCAAAACGAGGCCGAGGCCTTTATCGATTGGGTGAAGGCTTCACCGCCAAGTGACGGCCAGCCGATTGAAGTACCGGGTGAGTGGGAAGACGCCAACCGTGAAGCGCGGTTGCGGCAGGGGATCCCGATAGACGCCAACACCTGGCAGCAGATTTGCGCGGCGGCAACTCAGGCGGGCATGTCGGATGCAGAACTGGAGGATTACCAGACCAGGGCGTTACGGGCATAAAAAAAGCCACCCGCCGATAAGCGGGTGGCTCTGGTCGTTCATTCTGAGCTTCAGTCTTTAAAGTACCAGTAACCGCTGTTGACCAACGAGGTCAGCAGCGCCAGGAACGAGGGATCTTCGATAGCGTCGCCCAACATGGCGGCATCCACGCTGAAATTCTGGCACATCGCATCGGCAGCCTGCTGATGTTCGGTATCCATCAGTTCACCGTTAGCAAAACACTGGTCGCCAATGCGCAGAACGCGCAGGCCACCCAGGCGCTGCAAAGGCTCGCCCTGCTGCAGCAGTTCGTAGATTTCTCCGGCCTGATAAGGCGGCTCCGGCGGCGCAGCATCCAGCTCATGACGTGTCTGGGAGATGAACTCGCCGAACCACTGCTGGAAGTGTTCAGGTTGCTGAACCAAATCCACCATCATCTGGCGCAGCGCATCGACTTCCTGCGGCAGCACTTCCGCCGGGTGCTCACGTAACTGAATATCCGGGTCGCCGTAGCGTTTGCTGCCCAGTTCGCGGGCCAGCACGTAGTCAGCAAAGCCACTGACCAGCTCGCGGCCGTTCGGGGCGCGGAAACCTACCGAATAGTTCAGCGCATTTTCCAGCGCGTAGCCTTCATGCGGGAAGCCCGGTGGGATATACAGAATATCGCCCGGTTCCATTTCTTCATCGATGATGGCGTCGAAAGGCTCAACCTGCAGCAGGTCCGGGTGCGGGCAGTGCTGTTTCATCGGCACTTTTTCGCCCACGCGCCAGCGACGGCGGCCGGTACCCTGAATGATAAAGACGTCATACTGATCGAGGTGCGGGCCAACGCCGCCACCCGGGACTGAGAAGGAAATCATCAGATCGTCCATCCGCCAGTCCGGCAGCTTACGGAAAGGTAGCATCAGCGCACTGGAAGGTTCATGCCAGTGATCCACGGCCTGCACCAGCAGCGACCAGTTGTTTTCGCTCAGGTGATCAAAGCTCTCGAAAGGGCCGTGCGCAACCTGCCAACGACCGTCCTGGTGGCTGACCAGACGGCTGTCCACTTCGTTCTCCATCGCCAGCCCGGCCAGCTCATCCGGGGAGATCGGATCGATAAAGTTTTTGAAGCCGCGCTTCAGAATAACCGGACGCTTTTGCCAATAGCGTTGCAAAAAGTCGTTCCAGTCCAGATCTAATTGATAATCCATGTTCTATTCCAGGATAGAGGAGTGAGCCTGAGAGCGATTATAACGGAAGTTTGGCCCCGTGGATCGGGGCCAGAGCGACAGAATTTACTCGTGATGATGGGAATCGTGCTGACGGGCGAAAGTGACCTGCATGCGAGCGCCGCCAAGCGGACTGTCGCTGATGGTGATGGAGCCGTCGTACTGTTCGATAATCTCCGCCGCCACCGACAATCCCAATCCCTGACCAGGGCGCAGCGTGTCTACCCGCTGGCCGCGTTGGAAGATCAATTCACGCTTGCTTTCCGGGATCCCGGGGCCGTCGTCATCGATGACGATAGTAAGGTATTTATCGGAGTGGAGGGAGGTGATTTCAACGAACTCCAGGCAGTATTTACAGGCATTTTCCAGTACGTTGCCCATCACTTCCATAAAGTCGTTTTTCTCCCCCATAAAGGTCACTTCCGGTGAAATATCCAGCGTGATCACCACGCCTTTGCGTTGATATACCTTGTTCAGCGCCACGTTCAGGCTGTCGAGCAGCGCCGGAACCGAGTGGATCTCGCGCGTCAGCACCGTTTGCCCCGAATTGATGCTGGCCCGATGCAGGTAGTAACCGATTTGCTGAGAAATACGACTGATCTGATCGAGCATGATCGGTTCGACTTCCTCGATGGTGGTCTGCTTGCCGGTACGCAATGAACGTAGCGTAGTTTGCAGCACCGCCAGTGGCGTTTTCAGACTGTGGGTTAGGTCGGAAAGCGTGGTGCGGTATTTGGTGTAACGTTGACGCTCGTTACGCACCAGAATATTCAGGTTGCGCACCAGCCCTCGCAGCTCGCTGGGCGGGTTTTCGTCGAGTTGTTCGCGTTCGCCATTTTCCAACTCACCAACCTGACTCACCAGCGCCTTGATGGGGCGCAGACTCCAGTAGGCCGCCAGCCACAGCAACGGGACCACCAACAGCAGGTTGGCCAGCAACACGTAGCTGAACCATTCCCATACCACGTCGGAGCGCTGTAATTCCTGTGGAATGGTGTCGACCACCACGATGCTCAAAGCCGGCAGCCGCGCGGTGGCCGCGTAGGTGTTGACCGCCACGGAGTGGGTCAGGGCATTCTGATCGTTATCGTCATAGTCTTTGAGCTGATCCTGTGCCTTGGGGTTATTGCCCAGCACTTCGCTACTGATGCGGGTATCGGTATCAATTTCGTAGAAGCCAGACTCTTCCAGCCACTCTTTATTGATGCGCTTTTCCAGCTCCGGTACCTGGCGCTGGCTCCACAGCAGCTTGCCCTTATCGTCGTAAATAAACACCAGGGTAGGGAAGTTGAGATCGATATCGGGCGGAATGGCGATGGTAAGCTTGTTGTCTTTCCATTGGGCCAGGCTGAAGAACAGATTGCTCTCACCGCGCAGCAGGCGGAAGGCGGTTTTGTCGAAGCTGACAATATAACCGACCACCGCCACCAGACCATAAGACAGGGATAACGCCAGGATCACCCCGGCGGTGGCCATCAAAAAGCGGGCGCGCAGCGAAAACGGTTTTTTACCCTTGTTGAACATGGCGTTCATTTCGCATCAAAACGATAGCCCTGACCACGAACCGTGGTGATCACTTCCTGTGGGTATTCGGCCTGCAACTTTTTACGCAAACGCCCCATCAGTACGTCGATGGTGTGGCTTTCACGCAGTTCGGCATCCGGGTACAGCTGCAACATCAGCGAGTCTTTGCTGACCACCTTGCCGGCGTTGCGGATTAAGGTTTCGATGATGGTATATTCGAACGCGGTCAGTTTGATCTGCTGTTCGTTGACGCTCAGCTCGCGGCGCGAAAGGTCGATTTGGAACGGAGGCAATACGATCACCTGAGAGGCCAAGCCGCTGTTACGGCGCATCAGTGCCTGCATGCGGGCAATCACTTCTTCCAGATGGAATGGCTTGGTTACATAGTCGTCGGCACCGGCTTCCAGTACCGCCACTTTGTCCTGCCAGCTTTCACGTGCGGTCAGCACCAGGATTGGCAACTTCATTTGATGGGCGCGCCAGCGGCGGATCAGGCTCAGGCCGTCTTCACCCGGCAGGCCGAGATCGACAATGGCGATATCCGGCGCATGTTCCTGCAGGAAATAATCGGCTTCCTTGGCATCTTCCGCCGCATCAACCTGGTGACCCATTTCACGCATCTGGACGGAGAGGTGGTGACGTAATAAACCGTTATCTTCAACAACCAGTACTCGCATGGCGAACTCCTGTGGATCGGCGGGTGAACATCCTGTCACCCACGCAGTAAAGGTAACACGCTCAGCAGCGTGTGAGGGATAGCGTGCGTCAACCTTGGCCATCCGATCGTGATATTGACGTTATGGTAGGTATAACCGGCTTTTACCGCAAGGTACACGGCGCCTGGTGAGCATAAGCGCTATCGAAATTTTGTTCGCCGTTATTATCGGCAACATCAAATAAACGCAGGATAAACAATGCGGAGGCAAAGTTAAACCAAACTTAAACGGAAGCGGCTGCGAAACGGGTTCGGGGCCCGGCTGGCGGGCCCGCGAATGTTAATGACGGGGCGGTTTACTGGCGCTGTTTTTGCGGATTTCCTGCACCTCGGCGGCGGTGACCGGCGGCGCACGATTGCCCCAGCTGCTGCGGACGAAAGTCGCAAGTTGGGCAATTTGCTCGTCGTTCAACCGCCAGCCAAAGTCCGGCATGGTCAATCCGGTGGGGGCGCCGACGGTGATTGGCGTACGGGACCCGTTGAGAATAATGCTGATTAGCGAGGACGGGTCATCGCTTAACAGCGCCGGATTGTGCGCCAACTGGGGGAAGGTGTCGCGATAGCCTTGCCCGTCGCTGCGGTGGCAGGCGGCGCAGTTATCCAGGTAGGCTTGGGCGCCGGGGCGGCCGACATCGCCGTTTGCCAGCAGGGAAGCCGTTGCGCCGTTTTGCCGCAACGGCTTATCTTGATTATCCGCCCTTAACGATTGCAGATAGCCGGCGATGGCACGCAGGTCGGTATCGCTCAGGTATTGCGTGCTGTCCTGAACCACGTCCACCATCGAGCCGAAAGCGGCAAATCGGTTATTGTGACCGGTCTTCAGGAAGCGGGTGATGTCCTGCTCACTCCAGCTCCCCAAACCGCTTACCGTATCTGCTCGCAGGTTGGCAGCATGCCAGCCTTCCAGCGTACCGCCACTCAGATAGGCGGTGTCGCTTTGGTTGAGCGCCTTTTCCTGGAAGCCAATACCGCGCGGCGTATGGCAGGTTCCGCAGTGGCCCAGCCCCTGCACCAGATAGGCACCGCGGTTCCATTCGGCGCTTTGGGTGGCATCCGGCTGATAGGTGCCGTCCTCCCTGAACGCCAGATCCCACATTGCCAGCGGCCAGCGCATGTTCAGTGGCCAGGGAATATCGCTGTCTTTGTTCTGTTGAGCCACGGGCTGAACCTGATGGGTGAAATACAGGTACAAATCGCGCACATCCTCATCGCTGATTTTGGCAAAAGAGGGATAGGGCATCGCCGGGTAGAGTCGGGTGCCGTCGCGGGCGACACCTTTACGCAAAGCGTCGCTGAACTCCTGCAGGCTGTATTCGCCAATGCCGGTCTGTTGGTCCGGGGTGATGTTGGTGGAGTAGATGGCGCCCACCGGGGTGGTCATTTTCAGGCCGCCGGCAAAGGGCGCACCGCCAGGGGCCGTGTGGCAGGCGGCGCAGTCGCCGACGCGAGCCAGGTATTCCCCGTGCAGGAGCCGGGCGGCCAATTGCGGGTCGTCGGCCGCCTGTACCGTCGCGGTGCCCAGCATCAACAGCGCCAGCAGCGAGGGGGTAAATCCTTTCATGTGAAGCTCCTTATGCTATCAGGCCTGAACCAGCGGACCGGGGTTTTTTAAATACTGCGTGCGGATCGCCTCGGCCGAATAATAGGCCAGCGCCCCGACGATGCCGGTGGGGTTGTAGGCCAGGTTCTGCGGAAAGGCACAGGCGCCGGTGACGAACACGTTAGGGACATCCCAACACTGCAGGTATTTATTCACCACGCTGGTGGTCGGGTTATCGCCGGTAATGGCGCCGCCGGTGGTGTGAGTCGACTGGTAGGGGCGCACATCGTAATGATCGCCGGTTTTTTTCACCGATACCGCTATCTGTTTGGGGTTCATGGCATTGGCGATATTCACCATTTTGCTGGTGATGTGCTGTGTCATTTTGATTTCATTGTCTTTCCAGTCAAAGGTCATGCGCAGCAGCGGCAGGCCGTAGCCGTCCTTGTAGGTCGGGTCCAGATCCAGATAGCAATCCCGATATGGCATCACCGAGCCTTCGGAGCCGATGCTCATCGAGTGCGGGTAGTTGTCCCTGATGCTCTGTTTCCAGCCACCGCCCCAGGCAGGCGAGCCCGGCGGCAGCATCATTTGCTGGATAGGTCGGCCACCGGTGCGGGTGGCAGAAATGTAGGCACCGCCGATAAAGCCCAAATCGGCATGATCGAAGTTCTCACCGTTCAGATCGTCGATCACCGTGCCGGCCGCGCCTGCGCCGATAAACGGATTGAAGTGCGTATTCTGGTCGTAAAACAACGAGATACCGCTGTTCATCTGATAGGCGTAGTTCTTGCCGACCACGCCTTCACCGGTCACCGGATCGTAAGGTTTGCCGATGCCGGACAACAGCAGCAGGCGAACGTTATGCAGTTGGAAGGCGCTGAGGATCACCAGATCGGCCGGTTGTTCCACCTCTTGCCCCTGGGCGTTGATATAGGTGACGCCGGTGGCTTTCTTGCCGGTGCTGTCCAGATTCACTTTAATCACCTGCGACTGGGTGCGCAGCTCAAAGTTTTTACGCTGGGTCAGTACCGGCAATATGGTGGTTTGCGGCGAAGCCTTGGAGTACATAAAGCAGCCGAAGCGCTCGCAGTAACCGCAAAAATTACAGGGGCCAAGCTGCACGCCGTAAGGATTGGTATAGGGCTCGGAGCAGTTGGCGGCGGGGATGGCGAACGGGTGATAGCCCAGCGATTCGGCGGCCTTGCCGAACAGCGAACCTGAATAGAGCTGTTTCAGCGCCTGCGTCGGGTATTCGCTGGCACGTGGCCCTTCAAACGGATTGCCTCCCTGGATGATATTTCCCTGCAGGTTCCCGGCTCGGCCGGAAGTGCCGCACACTTTTTCGAACTTGTCGAAGTAAGGCTCCAGCTCCTGATAACTCAGCGGATAATCCTGCAGTGTCATGCCTTCCGGGATCCATTTGGCCCCGTACTTTTCATTGAGGGTGGTGTGCAGCTTTAAGTCGGATGGCAAGGCTCGCCAGTGCATGCCGTTCCAGTGCACGCCGGCACCGCCGACGCCGTTGCCCGGCAGAAAAGACCCGAGCTGGCGGTAGGGTACGGCAAACTCTGCCGGGGTGTGGCGCACCGTAACCGTCTCATGCGCCATTTCCTGTGCCAGTTTCAGGCGAATGCCGTAGGTCAGTTCGTCGGCGATGCGCGGATAGGCAAAGTCCGGGTAGGTTTCACGCTGCTCACCGCGCTCCAGCGCCAGCACGCTCAGGCCGCTTTCGGTCAATTCCATCCCCATTATGGCGCCGGTCCAACCAAACCCGACGATAACCACGTCTACCGGTGGTTTTTTAATTGTGCTCATTTAGGCATTCCTTTTGCTTGAAATACTGACCGGGCCGAGGGGATAAGGCTGATTGGGGCGATTGACCCAATCGGTGTAATCCGCGCGTGCGCCGGGGAAACCAATCAGCTTCCAGGACGCTAACGTCTGGTTGCCGCCATGCACCGGGTCGGCCAGATAGCCTTCTTTGGTGTTGGTCAGCAACTGGTCGAAAAACGCCTTGCCGGGCAGAGTTTCCGAATCGATTTGGCCGTGCTCCAGCGCCGTCAGCAGCTGTTCCTGCTCGGCGTGGCCGAGTTCGGCAAACACCTTTTGAAACTGCCGACGGCAGTGCGCATTAACTTCACGGATACCGATGCGGTAAGTCTCGCGCGGCGTCAGCTTGGACTGATAGCCCAGTTCCGGTGGGGAAGGAACGAAGGGCGGATGCATGTACCACAGTCCGCCGTGGCCGTAGGGCGTTTCCATTTGTCGGTCGATAAATATTGGTACGCCCTGATCCACCGCTCCGGGGCCGTTAGCGTCCGTCGGGATCAGCCGGTCGCAGGCCGCCAACAGAAAATGCCATTCGTCACCGTTGAAATAGACCGGGACATAGTGGCTCGATACGCCGGGGGCAGGCGCCGCCTTGGCTTCCAGCGCCATAATGCTGCTGCCGGCGGCCGCCAGCGGGATTAAAGCCAGGGTCTTTTTTAGAAAGTTACGCCGGGGCGGCGTAGCGTCGTGCTGTTGTGACATAATTCCACCTTGAACATGCTTCACAATAAATGCCTGCACAGGCAATAACGGCCTACGCCGTGGCTCTCCAGCAGCGGTAAACAGGCGGGGAAGGGTAAATGAATCATAAACAGCCATATAAGTAGCAGGCTACTGGTATGGTTGTTTCAGTGTAGGGCTGGCGAACTGAACGAAACAATCGATGATCTGTTTCAAAACATTTTGTTCACAATTGAGTTGATTTAGATCAACTTATCAACATACATACCGCGGGTTTGTCTGCGGCAGACCTTCGACCCGGAGCAGCATGAAGCGCAGCAGTGACAGCCGGCCGGATATGATCCAGGCCACCTTCAATCGGCATTTACGCCAAGACATGACGCGCAAAGCCGCGCTGCATCTGACCATCAAGCAACTGGTGACGGCGGGGGAGCTGGACTATCTGGCAAAACTGCCGCCCAGCCGTGTGCTGGCAGCCCGGCTGGCGGTTTCGCGCGATACGGTGGAACTGACATATGCCCAACTGGAGGCAGAAGGCTACATTGCCCGTGCGGTGGGGCGCGGCAGTTTTGTCAGCTACCAGCAAAATACCCTGATTGGCCGAGAACTGTTGGCTGAAAACCCGGCCGGAAGCGCTCAACTGGCTGAGTCGGAACTGAGTGTGCATGGCCGCTCCTTGCTGCTGGCAGCCCATACTCCGCACACCAGTCGAAGCGACTCGCTGACGCCTTCCGTGCCCGATTTACGGCTGTTTCCCATCGATAGTTGGTTGCAGCTGGAAAGGCAGGCTGTGCGACAGGGGGCCGAGCGCCTGCTGGGGTACGCCGATCCTCAGGGGCTGGTGGAACTGCGGGAGGAGGTCATTGACTATTTACGGTGCGAAAGGGGCGTGAAGGCCAGCGCGGAGCAGGTGATCGTGGTGACCAGCTCACAGCAGGCGCTATCGCTGTGTACGCAGGTGTTGTTTAATCCTGGCGATCGGGTGTTCGTGGAAGAGCCAGGCTACCAGGGCGCCAAAAAACTGGTTCAGTCGGCAGGTTTACTCGCCCAACCGATAGGGGTAGATCAATCCGGTCTGGATATTGATGCATTGATACGGGAAGAAGCGGGCGGGCGGGGCGTTTACATCACGCCCTCCCATCATTATCCGTTGGGGCATTCGCTAAGCATCAACCGGAGGTTAAAGCTGTTGGCCTGGGCGCAACGTGAAAAAGCCTGGATTATTGAGGACGACTACGATTCCGAGTTCAATTACGACGGCCTGACCAGGGCATCGTTGCAGGGGCTGGATCAACACCAACGAACCTTGTATATCGGCACCTTCAGCAAGACGCTATTCCCGGGGTTGCGCATCGGTTTTATTATCGTTCCGCCGCAGTTGATTAAGCCCATGGTCGCCGCCAAGCAATTCCAGGATGGTTATACTTCCGCGCTGCCGCAAATGACGCTATTCAAATTTATCCATGAAGATTTCCATACCGAACATTTAAGAAATATGCGCAAAATCTATCAGGCCCGGCTGGAGATCTTGCATGCCGCGGTTCATCAGCATCTTGGCGTCTGGACTCAGCCGCGTTTGCCGCAGGGCGGGTTGCAACTGGTTTGTCCGGTGGCCGACGCGGCAACTGAACGGCGCCTGATTCAGGCCGCCGCCGCCCAGGGGATGAGGGTCTATGGTCTGATCGATTTTTATACCGGGCAACCCACGGAGGGGGCGCTGGTACTGGGTTTTGCCGCTTATTCCCCAGACGAGATTGTAAGATTCATCAAAAAGTTATCTTCTGTTTTCAGCGCGCTGTCGGCTTAGTTCCGACGGCGGTGGCACATCAAAATTGGTCTGTTCACTGTTATTAATTGGTCTGTATTCAGTTCGCAATGGCGCGGGTATCCTACTGGTATTACGTTATTTTTCCTCAGAAAAAGCCCCGATGACGCCTTGATCGCCACCGCCTTTAAGGTGGCTTGAAAGGCCGCGGGAATACCATCTTATTAATACCAGTGAGGCACTATGCTCCCAATAAGTCATGAAGTAGCAGTACGTAAAATACAAAACGCCGATAAGCCGCAGTGGTTGGAACTGTGGCAGGGGTATCTCCATTTTTACCGTGCGGATGTCTCGGCGCAGATTACCGATCATACCTTTGAGCGTTTGTGCGAGGATCAACAGGTTTACGGCCTGGTGGCGGAAGACAGAAACGGCAACCTGCTGGGGTTCATGCATCTCATTTTCCATCCTTCAACCTGGAGCTCGGCCGGCTATTGTTATATTGAAGATCTTTACGTTTCGCCGGCGGGGCGCGGCAAGAAAGTGTCCGAAAAACTCTTCGAACAGGCCTATCAGTTGGCGGATGAAAAGGGCAGCGACAGAGTTTATTGGATGACGCAGGAATATAATGCCCCGGCGCGGTCGCTGTACGACAAAATCGGTCAGAGAAGCTCATTCATCGTTTATAACCGTTAACGGCAGGCTGTAGGGGGTAAGGGTGATCAATCAATTCGGGCAGCCGACAGGCGAGCCATTATCCGATTGGCAGGCGGCGAAGCGCCCTGCGGGCGAGACGCTTAACGGACGCTTTTGCTGTCTGAAGCAACTCGAGCCGCAGCGGGATTATGCGGCTTTGTTCAGCGCTTTCCAGCAGGCGGCGGACGGCCGTGACTGGACTTATTTATCGATAGAACGGCCGGACAGCCCTGCGGCGATGTTGCAGCACCTGAACACCTTACTGGCGAACGCGACGCTGGTGAATCTGACGGTGTTTGACAGCGTCAGCCAGGCACCGGTCGGGACGGTAGCCTATATGCGTATCGACGAAGCTAATGGCGTGGCTGAGATTGGCCACGTCAGTTGGTCACCGGCGATGAAACAGCGCTCCAGCGCCACCGAGGCGATTTATCTGATGTTGCGGCACCTGTTCGAGGATTTGGGCTATCGCCGTTGCGAATGGAAGTGCGACAGTCACAACGCACCTTCCAAACAGGCGGCGGCGAGATTTGGCTTCCTGCATGAAGGGACTTTCCGCTTTGCGGTGATCACCAAAGGCCGCAGCCGGGATACCGACTGGTTTGCCATTACCGCTGACCGTTGGCCGGCAATCAAGGCGGGGTTCGAGCAGTGGTTGAGTCCCGATAATTTCAATGCGCAAGGGCAGCAGATAAAACGCCTGCAGGATTTCATGCCACAAAAATAAAAGAGGCGGCCAAAAGGCCGCCTCTTTACTATCGGAACAAAACGCTTACTTCAGCTCATCGACCATGGTCGCCGCGCGGCCAATGTAGTTTGCCGGGGTCATGGCTTTCAGACGGGTTTTCTCTTCTTCCGGCAGCGCCAGACCATCGATAAATGCCTGCATGCCGGCGGCATCCACGCGTTTGCCTCGGGTCAGCTCTTTCAGCTTTTCATACGGCTTTTCGATACCGTAACGACGCATCACGGTCTGGATCGGCTCGGCCAGCACTTCCCAGTTGTGATCCAGTTCGTCCAGCAGGTGCGCCTGGTTCACTTCCAGCTTGCTGATGCCTTTCATGGTCGCCTGATAAGCGATCAACGCATAGCCCAGGCCCACGCCCAGGTTACGCAGCACGGTGGAGTCAGTCAGGTCACGCTGCCAGCGCGATACCGGCAGTTTGCTGGCCAGGTGGCCCAACACCGCGTTAGACAGGCCCAGGTTGCCTTCGGAGTTTTCGAAGTCGATTGGGTTGACCTTGTGCGGCATGGTGGAGGAGCCGATCTCACCGGCGATGGTCTTCTGCTTGAAATGATTCAGGGCGATGTAACCCCAGATATCACGGTCGAAGTCGATCAGAATGGTGTTGAAACGCGCCACGCAGTCAAACAGCTCGGCAATGTAGTCGTGCGGTTCGATTTGGGTGGTGTACGGGTTCCAGGTAATGCCCAGTGAAGTCACGAAGTCTTCGCTGAACGCATGCCAGTCCACTTCCGGGTAAGCCACGATGTGGGCGTTATAGTTGCCGACTGCACCGTTGATTTTACCCATGATCTCCACACGTTCCAGCTGACGGAACTGACGTTCCATACGGTAGGCCACGTTGGCGAATTCTTTACCGACGGTTGACGGGGTTGCCGGCTGGCCGTGGGTGCGGGACAGCAGCGGAATATCGCGGTATTCCAGCGCCAGGCCCTTGATTGAATCGATGATTTTACGCCAGTACGGCAGCACCACATCCTGACGCGCAGTTTGCAGCATCAGTGCATGCGACAGGTTGTTGATGTCTTCTGAGGTACAGGCAAAGTGGATAAACTCGGACACCGCCTGCAGAGCAGGGATCGCCTCTACTTTTTCTTTCAGGAAATACTCAACCGCTTTCACATCGTGGTTGGTGGTGCGTTCGATGGTCTTGATGCGCTGCGCGTCTTCTTCGCTGAATTCCGCGACGATCTTGTCGAGGAAAGCGTTTGCGTCGGCGTCAAAAGCCGGAACTTCTTTGATTTCTGCACAGGTGGCCAGTTTTTGCAGCCAACGTACTTCAACCTGCACGCGGAATTTCAGCAGACCGTATTCGCTGAAAATGGCGCGCAGTGCGCTGACTTTATCACCGTAGCGTCCATCAACGGGTGAGACGGCGGTCAGTGAGGATAATTCCATCGGTAGCAACTCCTGGGATCGATTAACAATGAGCAACGATATTTTGCGCCTGTTTAAACAGACGATTACGGGAAAACATTAACTGCAGGCGGCTGCCGCCAACCTGTTGCCACAGTACGGCGGCACGGATGCCGGCCAGCAGCGTGGCACGAACCTTGGCCTGCACCTGCGGATTCTGCAGAATGGCCGGCGAGCCGGTCACCTGGATACGCGGTCCGAGCGGGCTGACCACGTCGACATAAATGCCGGCCAGCGCACTGATAATAGTGTCCGATTCCAGATCAAAATGTGCCAGTTGGCGCTCTAACTGGCCGAGGCGTTCGCCAAGCTGATTCATCGCCTGTTTGTTGGCGTTGAGCTTGCGCTCCAGCACCATCAGGCTGATGGTGTAGCGGGTCAGTTCGGCACCCAAGCCTTTATTGTTGGCATTGAGCACGCTCATCAGCGTCTCGAGGCCCACCTTCAGATTGCGCTCTTCCCCGCCGAACACTGCCAGCGTGGAAGAGGGGTCCATCTGCAACAGGCTATTGAGCGAAGTATGGAAAGCTTCACGATCGCATTGGCCTTCGTGCGCCAACTGCTGGACCATAAGCGCTGCCTGGCTGATTCCAGCCATGGCCAGCGTAATGTCATAATAATTCTTCGCCACGATTACTCCTGTAAACGCTGTTCGATAATGCCGCCACCGAGGCAGATTTCATCCAGATAGAACACGGCAGACTGGCCTGGCGTCACGGCGGCGACCGGCTCGTCGAAACGCACTTCAATGCGTTGTTCGTCAAGCGGGGTAACGGTGCACGGAATGTCCTGTTGGCGATAACGGGTCTTCACCGTACAGCGGAAGGGGCCGCTCAGCGGCAGGCGATCGACCCAATGCAGCTGCTGTGCGATCAGCCCGACTGACATCAGGCGCGGATGCTCATGCCCCTGGGCGACCACCAGCACGTTGTTGGCCACGTCTTTGTCCACCACGTACCACGGATCTTCACTGCTGTCCTTCATACCACCGATGCCCAGCCCTTTACGCTGGCCCAGGGTGTGGTACATCAGGCCCTGATGCTCACCGACGGTCTGACCGTCAACGCTGACAATCGGGCCCGGTTGCGCGGGCAGATAGCGGCCAAGGAAGTCGCGGAACTTGCGCTCGCCGATAAAGCAGATGCCGGTAGAGTCTTTTTTCTTGGCGGTGACCAGATCGAGCTGTTCGGCGATGCGGCGCACCTCCGGTTTTTCCAGCTCGCCGACCGGGAACAGGCTTTGCGCAACCTGTTCGTGGCTCAGGGTGTAGAGGAAATAGCTCTGGTCTTTGTTGCCGTCGACACCGCGCAGCAGGCGGCTTTTGCCGTCAACATCCTGGCGGCGCACGTAGTGGCCGGTGGCGATAAAATCGGCCCCCAGATCTTCGGCGGCAAATTCCAGGAAGGCTTTGAATTTGATTTCTTTATTGCACAGGATGTCCGGGTTCGGCGTACGGCCGGCCTTGTACTCTTCCAGGAACAGTTCAAAGACGTTGTCCCAGTACTCTGCCGCGAAGTTCACCGTATGCAGTTCGATGCCGAGTTTGTCGCATACCGCCTGCGCATCGGCCAAATCGGTCGCTGCGGAGCAGTACTCTTCATCATCGTCTTCTTCCCAGTTCTTCATAAACAGCCCAGCGACCTGATAGCCCTGTTGCTGTAACAGATAGGCAGTAACGGAAGAGTCGACGCCGCCGGACATACCGACGATTACTTTTTTCTGGCTGTTGTCTGACATGGGGATCTCACGAACTTGAACACGAACCGTGCTGATAAAAAACAAGCGCAGGATTTTACCACGTTGCCTGCGCCGGCGCACGGCACTTATTCAATTCAGAACGGCCAGTTATAGCTGCTGACCAGCGACAGCGGGTAACGCTCCGGCTGTTGGTAACAACGAAGGCTTTCCGCGACCAGTGCGGATCGCAGGTTGGGGGCCTGCAAAATCTCGTCGGCGCTCAGCCACAGGCAGCGGTCGATATCGCTGTCGTGTGGTTCGGTCGGCAACTGCTGCTCAAGTTCGATGACAAAGCAGAAGCGCAGAAACGGCGTCTTGTCAGGCGCGATCCACTGGTGCAGCTTGAGGAACGACTGTGGCGTGGCGCGGATGCCGGTTTCTTCCCATAGCTCGCGCTCGGCGGCTTGCACCAGCGTTTCGTCGGCTTCGAGGTGGCCGGCCGGCTGATTCCAGAGCGCCTTGTGATTAATCGTCTCTTCGACGATCAAAAATTTGCCGGCGGCGTGAACCACGCAGGCAACGGTGACGTGCGGCTTAAACATAAAGGCCCCTTACAGCGGCTTGTTGATGTGCTGATAGATATCATCGAGCTCGGCGATGCGGGTTTGATAGCTGGCTACAAGGCAGTTGGCGTCGCTGCCGCACAGTTTTCGCTGCTCCAGCCAACGTTGCTGCTGGTCTTGCATTTCACCACGTACTCCCATGGCGAACAGACCCTGTAAAAACTGGTATTTGGTTGCCATCTCGACGTCTTTGTCGCTCAGCGTGCGGCTGGCACAGATGGCCTTTTCGTCGGCGCTGACGGCTTTGGCACAGTCAAAACTGGCGGCCTGAACGGCCGGAACCGAAAGCAGGGCGGTGAACAGTAGCGCAGTTAATGTTTTCATCGTTGCTGTTCCTCGGGCTGGTTACAGTGAGTCCAGGGTTTTCCATTCACCGGGCTGCAATTCGCCCAATGAAAGATTACCCATACTGTAGCGAATCAGCCGCAGGGTAGGAAAGCCGATGTGTGCCGTCATGCGACGCACCTGGCGATTTCGGCCTTCATACAGGGTGACTTTCAGCCAGGCGGTGGGGATCGACTTGCGTTCGCGAATGGGCGGATTGCGTGGCCACAGCCATTGCGGTTCTGCGACCAGCTCTATCCCTGCCGGCAATGTCGGGCCGTCTTTGAGAGTGACTCCGCTGCGTAAGGGCGCCAGGTCGCTTTCCTGCGGAGCGCCTTCAACCTGCACGTAATAGACTTTGCCGGTGCGTTTGCCCGGCTGGGTGAGCTGTGCCTGCAGCTTGCCGTCATTGGTTAACACCAATAAACCTTCACTGTCGCGATCCAGACGCCCGGCGGCGTAAACATCGGGAAACGGAATGAATTCTTTCAGCGTGGTGCGGCCGGCTTCATCGGTAAATTGCGGCAGCACATCGAACGGCTTATTGAATAACACCACGCGACGCGGCCCCTGTGCGACAGCGGGTTTGGCGGGGGTAGGGTTGCTGAATCGTTTAACTTTGTGATTTTTAACAGAGAATTTTTTCATAACGGTTGAGATTACGGATGATAGGCGCATTATAACCGAATCCGTTTCGGATTGGCGCGGACTGAAAATTCCAGTAGTATCTACACGCATCTTACAAAGCATTAACAAAAATTGCGCTTGAAGGAGAGGTTGATGGAAAGCAAAGTAGTTGTTCCGGCAGAAGGTAAAAAGATTACGGTCGATGCCCAGGGTAAACTGGTTGTTCCGAATAACCCGATCATTCCGTTTATCGAAGGCGACGGCATTGGCGTTGACGTTACCCCTGCTATGATTCACGTGGTTGATGCAGCAGTGAAAAAGGCCTACCACGGCGAACGTAAAATCTCCTGGATGGAAATCTATACCGGCGAAAAATCCACTCACGTTTACGGGAAAGACGTGTGGCTGCCGGAAGAAACCCTGGATCTGATCCGTGACTACCGCGTTGCCATCAAAGGCCCGCTGACTACCCCAGTCGGTGGCGGTATTCGCTCCCTGAACGTGGCCCTGCGCCAGCAATTGGACCTGTACGTGTGTCTGCGTCCGGTGCGTTACTACCAGGGCACGCCAAGCCCGGTTAAACAGCCAGAACTGACCGACATGGTGATCTTCCGCGAAAACGCCGAAGACATCTACGCAGGTATCGAGTGGAAAGCCGGTTCTGCCGAAGCAGACAAAGTAATCAAGTTCCTGCGCGACGAAATGGGCGTGAAAAAAATCCGCTTCCCAGAGCAATGTGGTATCGGTGTGAAGCCATGCTCTGAAGAAGGGACTAAGCGTCTGGTACGTGCGGCGATCGAATACGCGATCACTAACGACCGCGACTCTGTGACCCTGGTTCACAAAGGCAACATCATGAAGTTCACCGAAGGTGCCTTCAAGGATTGGGGCTACGAATTGGCGCGTGAAGAGTTCGGTGGCGAACTGATCGACGGCGGCCCATGGCTGAAAATCAAGAACCCGAACACCGGTAAAGAGATCGTGGTAAAAGACGTGATCGCCGATGCCTTCCTGCAGCAAATCCTGCTGCGTCCGGCTGAATACGACGTGATCGCCTGTATGAACCTGAACGGTGACTACATCTCCGACGCCCTGGCCGCGCAGGTTGGCGGTATCGGTATCGCACCTGGCGCCAACATCGGTTCCGATTGCGCGCTGTTCGAAGCCACCCACGGTACCGCACCTAAGTATGCCGGCCAGGACAAAGTGAACCCAGGTTCCATCATCCTGTCTGCAGAAATGATGCTGCGCCACATGGGCTGGTTCGAAGCGGCTGACCTGATTGTTAAGGGCATGGAAGGCGCAATCGCTGCCAAGACCGTGACCTATGACTTCGAACGCCTGATGGAAGGCGCTAAGCTGCTGAAATGTTCAGAGTTTGGCGACGCTATCGTTAAACACATGTAATTGTGGTTAAGCGTTAAATGATAACGGGAACCTGATGGTTCCCGTTTTTTATTATTCAAACTGCAACGGTTATCAAAACGTTATCAAAATAAGTTATCAAAACCCGTTAGGATGGTGTTGGCGCATGTCTAATGTAAGTGGAAAGCCCATTTTGCGTAACGAGTCGCCACTGCATATTGCGATCTAGTAATTCATTGAGAAGTTAGTGCGACACATTATCCTGTAGCCAAGTGAAATTAAGGTATAATCGCATAATAAATCTATCTAGGAGACGCTGAGACTAACGCGGTTAAGCTTAACATTACTTCTCAAGATAAAAATACCATGACAAACCTCGGAACATATCAGATAATTAATATTATAGAATGATAACAAATTACTGTAATTTCAGAGAAAGAAACATTAAACAACCAGGAATGGTGTCTTTATGAATTTTTATGGGATAAACTATCTTCAAACGCAGTCTAATTTAAATGATTATTTAAAGTATGTTATTATTTTTAGTGCTTTATTTGTTTTGATAGTTGTTTTTAGTCTGTATATGCGCCATCGCCTTCAGACAAAATTCCGAGATTTAACTATTATCGCATTCTTGTTTTTAATTTTCATCTCAGGTGTTCAATATTCAGATTATACTAATAGCCAAAATGTACACTCAAAATCATCCCAAATGGTTAATTTTGTAAGGTTGTTGTCAAAAGAAAAAAGCGTAAACATATATTCTATATTTTCCAATTCAGTGCAGTTATCGGATGGGGTGATAGTTAAGGTTGATAATTACTATTACCGCGTAAACTTAAGTGCAGATCTAAATACTTATAGCCTAACGCAAACTTGGTTAACAAACCCTGATGTCACCATTATAAAAAATTGAGGAAGAAAATGATTATATATATGCCTATTATTATAAAGTTGGGGCTGGGGATACTATGCTTGATTGTGCAAATAAATCTTATGGGGAAAGGTAATCTGGCTCCATCGTCAGCAATGGATCAGGTTCAGAACTACGTTCTTGGCGGGATTATCGGTGGCGTAATCTACAATGAATCGATTACTGTACTACAATTTGTTCTGGTATTAATTATCTGGACTTTACTTGTGTTTGTTCTTAAGTTTTTAAAAGAGAATAATCGTTTAGTCAAACGTATTATTGATGGCAAACCAATTACTTTAGTACACAATGGCAGCGTTGATGTTAAAGAATGTTTGAGGAATGGTGTTTCCGCAAATGATTTGATGTTCAAGTTAAGATCTAATGGTATTTATGAAGTGGAACAATTAAAACGTGTGGTTCTAGAGCAAAATGGGCAGTTAACCATTATTCAAAACGGTGATGAAAATATTCGCTACCCAATAATAGTGGATGGTTTGGCTAATCATGATCTACTTGAAATCCTCAATAAAGACAGAGAATGGTTAGAGGGTAAAATCGAGGAGCAAGGTTTCAAAAAAATCAGTGAGGTCTATTTAGGAGAGTACTTGTCTGGCAAGATTAATTTGTACGGATATGAAAGTAAATAGCAAGTTTTGCGTCTAATTGGCCGTCTTAGACGGCATTTGTAATTTATTTAATTCCATGGCGTTTAATTTAAGTGGTGCGAATTGATTAATGTGTTTAATTAATTTGGGCGCAGGTCTTATTGAATAAAAATACTTACATTAACAACTTGTTTTCACGTCTTACTAGCTGCAGTATTGGTTTTAGACTATAGTGAAAGTTCAGGGTCGTAATTAATAAAATAAAAATCTTTATTCAAGTTGACCTAGTAAATTATTTTTATCCAATCTTTACCTCTATCATCGTGATAGCGATCTGTCTGAGACTGTGTTTTGTGTCCTAGAAGCATCTGTGTTTTTACTCCCTGGGACTTATACAGTCTTTCAGCGAGAGAACGTTGTTCATGAAATGTTGCTGGTGTGCCGTCTCCCCAATCAATATCAGTTTTATCTCTGGCTTTGCTAAAGTTTGTTGTCAGCGTATTTCCTGGTACTTTGGCACCACGTTGGGCCATTGATGTCGAACGGAAGTAATGTACAAGATACCGACTCACAGCATAATCACGGCAGCGCGAGATAACCTCACGTAGACTTGTGTTCAAAGCATCGCATCGAAGAGAAAGAGGTAATGCCAACTTTGCACCAGTCTTCTCCTGCAAAACATGTAAGTGATCATCCCAGATGTCGCTGAATTTCATTGCTGAGATATCACCCAAGCGCCGCCCTGTAACTATGGCCAATAGCATCGCATTGCCCATGTAGCTATGCTGTTTATCAGCAATGTCGAAGATCTTCTGCCATTCCTCTAAATTCAAACGCTGCCTGGTAACCTTCCTGCGCGGTTGCTTTGTTGCGAGTGCGGGATTGTAGCCAGGCGGAACCTCACCAACATGCTGAGCCTCTTTAAATACGTCGATCAGCACTGAGCGAACAACCTGGCCCATACGTGGCTGTCCGGCGTCGGTGTACTCATCCAACAACGAAGCTATATCTTTGGCATTTACCTCGGGCAAGGGTTTCATTGTAAATTTTTGGCGTAGAAGGTCCACAGGCTTACGTTTTGTTTAAACGTGTTGGGCTTGATATCACCGGTACTCAGTCGTTCCTCCTGTATTTTCCAATACCGAATGAGCCAGGTACTGACAGTTATATCTTTACCCTTAATTTGTGCCACGCGATCGCTAAGTGCCAGGATCTGCCGGCTACGTTGCTCCGCTAGTCGGCTATTGGCTTCGATTGCAATCTCACGAGCTTCTTGCTCATTGTCACCAAGAGCATGGTACTTTCCTGTAACCGGATGCCGGTATCGCCAGTAGACCTTATTGGCCTTGCGGCTAAATAGGGGATACAGGTTAGGAATATCAACATTGTTCTTACGCGGTCTGGCTGCCATCGTTCAGTATCCTTTGGAGCTTCGGATTGTCATTGTGCTTAATGACAGGAGTAGTGAGTGGGCCAACTAGCTCAGCATCTTCTCGCACACGCCATAACTTGCCTTCTTTACGAGCGGGAGGGGCGAAGTGGCCCTCTTTAGCGCAACGCCGCAAGGTATTAAAAGAGGGCTGTTTACTGCGGTAACGCTCCGCAGCCCATTCTTCTAACGTCAGCATCTGCAGCATTAGTCACCTACCTGTCTGCTATTCAGACGGTAGGCAATGGCCATCTGTTCTGCATCATTCATGGCATCATGTAGAGAGTGATGTTTAACCGTAGCAAAGCATGGTTGATGGGTTTTAGGCAGATAACCCTTGGTGCCTTTGACCATTGCATCAATGTAGGTGCGAACATCGCGCTTGCCTGCAAAATGCCACGGGCATGTTAGACCGCAAGAACGGTACGCGCTTTCGAGGATAGACCCATCAAAATCGGTGCCACGAAAAAAGATACGCGCACCTGGGTGTTGTTGAATCCAAGAAGTCAGATTTACGAGTGTTTGACTCAGTGGTTCCCGATTTCCAGCCAGCGCCTCATGAGTATCTTCATCTTGTTTTATCCACCACTTTTGTGTTTCGGCGCTGACAGTTCGGCCTTGCATTAACTGACTAAAGGTATCAACCAACCCATAAAATGCAGACTTAGAATAGTCGGCCAACTCAGGATTCCGAACCACCTCCATGATTGAGTCCTGCACTCCATCGACATCTTCGATATCAAATGCAAAACCACCGATAGATAAGATCACTGCTGATGCCTGAACGTCCATTGTTTCTGTGTCGATAGTGATTGTGTTGATCATCGTTACTTACCCCACACTGATTTTTGGCAAAGCGAAGCCCTGCCAGAATTGGCAACTTTTCGCAGAGAGAAAATCGGGTTTCAAAAATGGAGGCCAGACACCCGCATAGCGCTGGCTCCCGATTAATTACTCACACATCAGGTGGCGCACCACATTGCCATCCAGTTAAAATACTGCAGAGCGTCACATCATATGTTCTAATGTTAACTGGTTGAACAAAAAAACACATAACATATTAAATATCAAGGGGGCCTTGTGGCAAAGCTAAAAATAATCCCATGCAAAGGTAATGAATATTATTACAGTGTTACTACTGATCACTTTAAGAATATTTCCTTGGGGGTGTCGGGTGTTCTTATTTATAACATTATTAATGGAGCAGCCAACTGGGGTAATCCAGGTATTTATGGAGTGCTAGTGTTTATTTTTCTTTCAGGTATTGTACATATCATTTTAAAAAGCCATAAAAATTGGGGGTGTGGAAGAGTATCTAAATTTAAGTATAAGGATTTTGTTGCAAAGTTTATTAACGTTATGTTGCTCATTTTTAGTGGTGTATTTTGTTCATTTGCCTATGACATCATGATTGTTCCCAATAATACACTGCCGAAATTGGAGTTCGGGAATATTTGGACAGCAGTACTCATGATTTTTGCTTACATTTTATTGTCAGGCTTGTTCCCTCATTATGCGATTAATAAAGTTATAGATTCTGCTGATGACCAGAAAGCCTGAATCATGGCTAAATTAAGGCGGGTTTACACAGATTTTTAAAGTTCCAAACAATGCGGCTGACAGCAACCCAAATCAGAGCAGCCGTAAAGGTTTCACTACACACAGCAAAATTCTTGCCGGATATCTGCGCCTGCTTTCGCTGCAGTGCCGCTGGCGCGGCGCAATACATGCATGGTTGGTAAACTGGATTGACCCGCCCCGCTAGACAAATCTGGCCCCAATTTGAACGGAGCGATCGCCCATAGAAGGGATATAAAGAGATAAAAAAACGGGAACCTCATGGTTCCCGTTTTGCGCTGCAGGTTTCAAATGTCCTTCAACAGAGGATATTCATTCACTCTGCTTTGGTGGCATCAGGGTGATTCTTGCCTTCCTCGATAAAATCTTCGTCGATCTCATCGGTGGTTTCTGCACTGTCGCGGCCGGAAAGAATATTCCAGCAGGCGATGAACAGGGCGGCGATCAATGGGCCGATAACGAAGCCGTTGATACCGTAAATCTCCATGCCACCCAGGGTTGAAATCAGGATCAGGTAATCCGGCATTTTGGTGTCTTTGCCGACCAACAGCGGGCGAAGAATATTGTCGACCAACCCGATGATCACCACGAAGAAACCGACCAGGAACAGGCCTTTCCACAGCATGCCGGTGGCGAAGAAATAGATGGCTGCCGGTACCCAGATAATGGCGGAACCCACCGCAGGGATGATGGACAGGAATGCCATCAATGCGCCCCACAGCAGGCTGCCGTCGATCCCGGTGAAGTAAAACGCCAGACCGCCAAGAGCACCTTGCACCACGGCCACCACCACCGTGCCTTTCACCGTCGCGCGCGACACGGCAGCGAATTTCACAAACAAATGGTGTTTAACGTGCTGGGATAACGGCAGGGCTTCGAGCGTCAGATTGACCAGATAAGGGCCGTCCTTGAGCAGGAAGAACAACAGGTAGAGCATGACGCCAAAGCCCACGGCGAAGTTGAAGGTGCCTTTACCGATTAAAAAGACACTGCCGGCCAGGTATTGGCCGCCCTTGAGTGCCACCTCGGAGAGCTGTTTCTGTATTTCTGCGGCGCTGTCCAGATTATGCTCCGCCAGAAAATGCCGTGCCCATCCGGGGAGCACTTTCAGGGTGTCGGCAACAATAACCGGGAACTGCGTGTTATTGGTTTGCAGCTTGGTGTAAACCACATTCAGTTCAATCGCCAATGAAGAAGCGATGATCGCCAACGGTGTAAAGACGATCAAACAGATCACCGCGAGCGTTACCAACGAGACCAGGCCGTTTCGGTCGCCCAGATACTGTTTAAGTTTTTGTTTCACAGGGTGGAAAATCACCGCCAGGATGATAGCCCACAGTACAGATGAGTAGTAGGGACCCAAGACGTCCATAAAAGCAGCGGTAACGATAAAAAGGATCAGAAGAAAGAATCCCTTTGAAATACCTTTAGACATCATACCCGTCCCTCAGATGATAGATTTTGCCGGTGAATCTCTGTATTCAGCGGCATTGACACTTCTTGAAGAATAAACCCTATCATCACAAACGGTTAACAGGTAGCGGATTTTATCGGCGAACAGTTAATAAAACTTAATAATAGTGCCTCATATTATGAGGACATTAAGTTGATGAAACGTCGGTTGGATAACCTGGCCGGGCAGACATTGCCTAGGATCTGGTTTTCGACGCTAGCGCCAGTGCCAGCATGCTGCCCAGTACCGCGGCGGCCAGTACCATACCTGCGGGCGCAGACCAACCGGCGTAGGCGACAAGGCTGCTCAACACGATGGGGCCGATCACCTGGCCGAGATAAATGCCTTGCATCACCAACCCCAGGCTCAGGGGGATCAGCGTAGGCTCTGGTGCCGCCGCCGGAGTGGCCGCAAGGATGGTGGCGGGCATCATGCCGCCAATGGCGCTAAACACTAAGCATAGCGGGATAAGCAAAGCGTTCGGCGTAACCGACAAGAAAACACCGGCGCCGGCAAACCCCATCAGCAGGCTGACAACGGCGAGCAGGGTTCGGGCCCGCACACCGCGCGAAAGCAGTACGCCAGCGGCAAGGTTGCCGAGGATATTGACGGCTATCACCGCTGCGCTGATCCCACCGGCGGCAGCCAGCGTCAGCCCGATGCGCTGCATCAGGAAAATCGGCAGAAAGGCCATCACGGCAAAGAACTGCAGGTTATAGGTGGTAAATATCAAGGCCAGCAGCAGGGGCTGCCGTGCGCGCAGGATGCTGCCAAAGGCCTGACGCAGTTTCAAGGCAACGGCGGAAGACGTGGTGACAACGGCTCGTGGGGTGGTTAACGGTAGCAGCAGCGCTGCCAATAGCGTGAGGATACCGCCGGCGATCCAGCTTTGCTGCCAGCCGCTGAAATGCGGACCGAAAAACAGCGAAACGGCAATGCCCGCGGGCATAAAGGTGCTCCAAATACTGAAGACCAGATTACGTTTTTGCGGTGAAACTACGCGCGTTAGCACGGTTGGCGCTGAGACCACGACGATGACGAAACCTATCCCCTCAATCGCACGGGTGACGATCAAACCGGTGAAATCGTGCTGAGCCGCACCCAGGAAGCTGGCGGCGCTGACGATCACCAACCCCAGCCCCAACAAACGCCGGTCGCCCCAACGGCGCACCAGCAGGCCGGCGGCGATGCCACCGAACACGCCGATAAAGGGAAAGGCCGAAATGATCCAGCTCAGCGACTCCAGCGAACGGCCGAATTCGCGTTGCAGTTCCGGTAAGGCGATGGTCGCTTTACCCACGTGAAGAGCGACGGCAATACCGGCGAGCACCACATTGACGATAGCCGGCCACCGGGTGGTCGGAGTATCGAGTGTTGCGTTCAGCGTTTCAGGTTTGATGGCGGACATGGCGGTCTCCAGCGACGATAAAGACCAGACTATGCTCCCAGGCACGACGGGCGGCAGTTCAATTATGGCTCTGTTTGCCGCTGAAACCGCATATTTCGAGCTTTCTTGCTGGGGCGTGTTTCCACCGTTGTCACCTTATTACAGGACCCTTTGGCGGCCCGGCATCTCGGTAAAGGCTTTTGGCAATGATCGTTATCATTGAACATCAATGCCAGTCTGGGTAACACTGATGGCAACATCCAAGGAGAGAACATGTACAGCGACAACGAGAAAAAATTTTATATCATCCTGAACCGCAACCACGAACCGGCCACCTTATTTAACGCTTCCTGCCATTTAACCGCCGGCATTACCGATCTGATCGAACAGCGTGAGTTCCACCATTATCCCAGCGCCATCGAAGGCGTAAGCGCCAATATGAGCCATTATCCGATCGTGATCCTGCAGGCGAAAAACAGCAGCCAGCTCAGCAATCTGATGCTCAAATGCAAAGAAGAAGCGGTGTTAGCCAACTTCTTTACCACCACCATGCTGTCCCACTCCGCAGAGCAACAAATTGCCGACACTGCCAATACCGAGTATGACAAGCTGGAATTCGTTGCGGTGGCGCTGTATGGGGATAGCGAACAACTTAAACCGCTGACGAAGAAATTCTCCGTTTACCGTTGAGGCTTCCCCTGCGCTGGGCGATTAACGCGCCCGATCACACAAACTCCGCATCGGCTTTCTTTCAACCGGCCTGCCATGATAGTTTCTATCAAAACTGTGATGGGAATGATTATGGCAGGCAAAAAAACGACCCTGGCGGCCATCGCCAGAGAGGCGCATGTCGGTATTGCCACGGTTGATAGGGTGATCAACCAACGTGCGCCGGTGCGGCCGGAAACGGAGCGTAAAGTCATAGTCGCGGCGCAAAAGCTGGGGTTTGCGCTGGAGAAATCCCACCGGCTGTTTGAAGCCGCCAGACCGCCTGCCGTGCGCCTCAAAATGGGGTTTATCCTGCTGAAAAAGGAGCATTCATTCTACTCGCAGCTGGCGGAAAGCTTGCGGGAGCAGGCAATGCCTTACCACGATAGCGAGTGCCCGCCTCAGTTCATTTTTCACGATATCAGCGCTGTCGGGGACACCGCCGCCGCCATCACGCAGCTCAGCCAGAGTGTGGATGTTATCGGAGTACTGGCGCTGGACAATCCGATGATCCGCTATGCGGTTGAAGAAGCCACTCGCCAGGGCGTGAAGGTGTTCACGCTGCTGTCCGATCTGTCGGTACACTGCCGCGCCGGTTATATCGGGTTGGATAATCAACAGGCCGGCCGCACGGCCGCCTGGGCAGTGGAGCGTCTGTGCCGGCGGCAGGGCGAAGTGGGGGTGATCATCGGTGACAACCGCTTTCAGTGTCAGGAAACCTGTGAAAGCAGCTTCCGTTCCTATCTGCGTGAGCATTTAAGTACGCATCGGGTGCTTGAGCCGGTCCGCGGCCATGAACAGGCCGAAAGTGCCAGGCGAGTGACTCACGACCTGCTGGAGAACCATCCTAACCTGGTCGCCCTGTATGCGCCCTGCGGCGGCGTGGAGGGGATCATTGCCGCATTGCGTGAGAGCGGCAGGCAGCATGAGATCATGCTGATTTGTCATGGCCCGGTTGAGGGGGGCGAGATGGCGTTGATCGAGGGCACTTTGGATCTGATGTTGAGGCACAGGATCCAGGAGTTCGCCGCCTCGATCGTCAACACCTTTATTTCCGCCGCCAGCGGCGACGTTTCCGGGTTCACCCACTGCATCAACCGTTTTGATCTGATCACCAAAGAAAATATCTGATTAGCGGCTCCCGACATGGGAGCCATTCCCTCCGCTCAATATTCTCCTCTACTGTTAATCCCCCGGCTGGCTTGTATTTGATAGAAATACATCATTTCAGCTATCAAAAATAACGCGATCTTCATCAAAGAATGAAAGTTCCATCATTGCTGATTTTGAAATTTTTGTTTGATACTGGCGCTACGCCCACCACGAAACGGAATGGAAAATGACTTTGCCTATCGCCAATGCTCCCTGCAGCTGGGGAGTGGATGATCCCAAAAATCCTGACCTACCGCCTTATAGCAAAGTGCTGCAGGAAGCGAGCGCAGCAGGTTATCACTGCATTGAATTGGGGCCCTGGAGCTACCTGCCCACCGATGCCGCAACTCTGACCGCAGAGTTGCAACGGCATTCGCTGTCGCTGGTGGCCGGCACCCTTTTTGACGATCTGGTCAGCGAACAGAACTTTGAGCATATCCTGGCGCTGACTCACAACATTTGCCGCAGTTTGTCGCAGGCGCCCAAGGCGCAGCCCATTAATGAAGGCTATTTCTCACCGCCGTATCTGGTGATCATCGATTTCGGCAATCCGCAACGAGCCAGATTTGCCGGGCAATCAAAGCAGGCACCGCGGCTGGCGCCAGCCGACTGGAACCGGATGATCGGCCATATCATTACCGTCAGTGAGATTGCCTGGCGGGAATATGGGGTACGGCCGGTGGTACACCCGCACGCCGGGGGCTGTATTGAATTCGCTGATGAACTAGAACTGTTGGCCGCGCAGATCCCGCATCACACTGCGGGATTGTGTCTGGATACCGGACATCTGTATTACTCCGGCATGGATCCGGTCACCTGGCTCGAGCGCTACTTCTCCCGGATCGATTATCTGCATTTCAAAGACGTGAACCCGCAGGTGTTTCGCGATGTGCTGGAGCGCGGGCTGGATTTCTTTAGTGCCTGCGCGCAAGGGGTTATGTGCCCGCTGGGGAAGGGAGCGATTGATTACCCTGCCGTGCGCGACTTATTGGCGGCACGCGGCTATCAGGGGTGGGTCACCATTGAGCAGGAACGGGATCCGCGTCAGGTGGAAGGCAGCCTGCGCGACGTAACGGAAAGCCTCACCTATTTACGAAGCGTCGGTTTTTAATCAGGAGCAACAAGATGATTAACGGTATTAAGCCTCTGGAAAGATCTCTGCGGTGGGGCATGGTCGGCGGCGGCGGCACCAGCCAAATCGGTTATATCCACCGTTCGGCCGCATTGCGCGACGGCGCTTTTACCTTACTGGCCGGCGCGTTTGACATTGACGAATCGCGCGGGCGCAGCTTTGGGGAAAGCCTGGGCGTGGCTGCGGAGCGCTGTTATCCGGATTACGCCACGTTATTCCGTGAAGAGGCCGCCAGGGCCGACGGCATCGAGGCGGTTTCCATCGCCACGCCAAACAATACCCATTTCGCTATTTGCCAGGCGGCGCTGGCAGCCGGCCTGCACGTGGTGTGCGAAAAACCCCTGTGTTTCACCGTGCAGGAGGCGCAATCCCTGGTGGAACTGAGCCAAAAGCAGCATAAAATTATCGGGGTCACCTACGGCTATGCCGGGCATCAACTGATCCTTCAGGCGCGCCAGATGATTGCCGATGGCCAACTGGGTGAGATCCGCATCATCAACATGCAGTTTTCCCACGGGTTCCACGCCGCGCCGGTGGAACAAGACAATCCCAGCACGCGCTGGCGGGTGGATCCGCGATTTGTCGGCCCCAGCTATGTTCTGGGCGACTTGGCTACCCATCCGCTGTTCCTGGCGGAAACCATGGTGCCGCAGTTGAAGATCAAACGGCTGATGTGCAGCCGTCAGAGTTTCGTCAAAACCCGTGCGCCGCTGGAAGACAATGCCTATGTGTTGATGGAGTACGACAACGGCGCGGTTGGCTCAATGTGGTGTTCGGCCGTCAACAGCGGCTCTATGCATGGCCAAAAGGTGCGCATTGTGGGTGAAAAGGCCAGCCTGGAGTGGTGGGATGAGCAGCCTAACCAACTGCGTTTTGAAGTGCAGGGCGAGCCGGTGCGAATCCTGGAGCGCGGCATGCCCTACCTTGATCCTATGGCCTTGGCGGACGATCGCATCGGCGGCGGTCATTGCGAAGGGCTGTTCGAGGCCTGGTCAAATCTTTACCGTCGTTTTGCGCTGGCGATGGACGCTACCGACCGGCGCGACGAGGCGTTTCTGACCGACTTTTGGTACCCCGACGTGCATGCCGGAGCGATGGGCGTGCGTTGGGTAGAAAACTGCGTGCGTTCTGCCGATGCCGGTGCCAGTTGGGTGGAGTTTCGGTAATCATTTCGACGGGCGTAATTTTCTGCCAAATTGATTTACCGGCAACTTATCCTCAGTGGCAATGAGGGATTCTGTGGTTCGCTTCATTAGATAAAACTTTAAATTCTGTTAAGTTACTTATTAGCGTAATCACAAGGAGAGAACGATGTTAGAGCAATATTACCCGGCCACCATGAGTTCCAAACCCATCACGGACGATCAGCATAAAAGGTTGGTAGCGGTGCAAGCGGCGCTGGAGCTGATCAAGGCGACCTTGTCCGACACCAATGACGGCAACGGCGTAGACTTCCAGCTTAAGGCTGCCGAAAAGCACGTTGGCCCGCTGGCCGATGCCATTCAGGAAGCGCTGAAGTAAATCTTCGTGCTGATGTTCAACCGCCCAAGGGCGGTTTTTTTATGTCGCTTAAACTGAAAAAATCAGATTATTTGCCTGGTGACGCAGGGGGAAAGGGGGCAAAATTCAGTTCAGGATTGACTTAAGCAATAGCGAAGGAGAAGCATTGATGAAGGATGTGCATATCGCACTGTCGGGCGGCTGCGTGCGGTTGGCCTACCCGGGAGAAGACGTATTGGATTTTGCCGATAGCCTGTCGTTTGGGCCGTTGTATGCACTGGATGACGATCAGGGCCTGCAGGCCAGATGTCACTGGTTACGCGATTTGCATCATTCTGTTCATGCCCCTGAGTGGGATACTTCCGAAGCGCTGCGCGCAGGAATGGCAACATTAAAAACGCAGCTCGCGGCGGTCAGCGGGCAGGTGACGTTGTGGGTTGGTGCTAATCCCGACGAGCAACTGATGCTGCGCGCACTGTTGCCGTTGCTGGGGGAACGTCGCGTTTTCGTGGTTAACGTAACCGAACACACCGGGCGGGTTGCCACCAACTGGTGCCCGGCAGAAATGCTGGAACCACTGTGGATCTTGCGGCGCGAGCTGTCTCCGGAAGATAAAGGCAGGCTGATTGCCGATTGGCATCGCCTGTTGGCGGAAAACTCACTGGTACGGATTTTTGCGGAAAACCGCGTGCAGGGGCAGGCGCTCGATTTCCATGACCGTCCTTTGTTAGATGCATGCCCGAATGACTATACCCAGGGTTCACGGGTGGTCGGTGATGCGATGGTAAACTCACCTTATCCGGTGGGGGATACCTTTTTGAATTTCCGATTGTATGCCCTGATTGAACAAGGAGTGGTGCAGGCGCAGAACGCCAGCTTGAATATGAATCGCATCCAGGTCAAACAGGCTTAAAACTCACCTATCCCACGGGTTATTTTTTTGTGCTCAGAGGCAGATAAACCACGTTAAAGCGGTTTAATCTGTCATGTAAATAGGATTATACTGCGCCATTGACTGTACAAATAAACAGGTGAATGGAATGGCGCTGGCTCTGAAGGGTGAAAAGATTGCTCGTAACCGGTTTACCGGTGAGAAAGTCGAAAATGGCAGCTTTATCAACTGCGATTTCTCGGGCGCCGACCTGACCGGCACCGAATTTATCGACTGCCAGTTTTACGACCGCGAGAGCCAGCAGGGCGGTAACTTCAGCCGCGCCGTGCTCAAGGACGCCAGCTTTAAAAGTTGCGACTTGTCGATGGCGGACTTCAGAAACGCCAACGCGCTGGGTATTGAAATCCGTGAGTGTCGGGCTCAGGGCGCAGACTTCCGCGGTGCCAGCTTTATGAACATGATCACCTCGCGCACCTGGTTTTGCAGTGCTTACATCACCAAAAGCAACCTGAGTTACGCCAACTTTTCCAAAGTGGTGTTGGAAAAGTGTGAGCTGTGGGAAAATCGCTGGAACAGTGCGCAAATCCTCGGTGCTACCTTTAGCGGGTCAGATCTGTCCGGCGGCGAGTTCTCCTCCTTCGACTGGCGTGCTGCCAACTTTACCCATTGCGATCTGACCAACTCTGAACTGGGTGAGTTGGATCTGCGCGGAACCGATCTGCAGGGAGTAAAACTGGACAGCTACCAGGTGTTCCAGCTAATGGATCGCTTAGGCATTGCGGTTATCGGCTAAAAGTAATGAAAAGTTAGCGGGGGATGGGCATAAGTGAGTTAATCACTTCATCAGCATTGACTGGGATTTTTCGTGTTGTTGCCGGGATAGTGAATTCAGACTGTCGGGTAAAATAGCGGGCATCGTTATTGACCGGCGTGACAAAAATCGCCAGGTTATCGCTGGCCTGCATTACGCCCTCAGGTTCAAACAGCGCGAATAAAGGGGAGGCGTGCGGAGCACGAGAAGTACACGCGGAAAACCAAAAACCGCTTTTGTAGGTAAATTGACACATCGCCCTTTCACCTGCAATTGCGGTAATTTGCTTTTCCAGTAACGCGTTAGCTTTTGGTACGTAGCTGGGAGGAGTCGGTTGACAACCGGTCAGGCTGAGGGCAAAAAGTGCCAACGTCATTGATTTTTTGTGAATCATAACCATCCTGTGGCAATCGTGCAGGTAACTATTATCAGTAAAGTACAATAATGATCCTAGCAATTGTTGTACGGTGGTGTCGAGAGTTTATTGAGCGGTTAAATTCTCCTATCAAATCATATCAGTGTGATAACCATTTCTTGGCGGAGTGTACTTGTACATCCGTTTATTTATGGCAGTAAAAAGCAAAACAAAGGGCACAAAAACCGATCTCACGTCACGGTGTTCAGTCAATCGGCAACTGATAAAAAAATTGCTGAATGATTTAATACAAAATATTCCTTGCTTAAATAATCTAGCTATGTGTAAATAGCGTCATCGGTTTGTAGTACAGACCTTATGAAAGCAGTTTTAGTAAAGCAGTTCTCAGTATTAGTGATATCCCATAGATAGCTCTTCTCCCGCGAATTTCCTTCTCTAGTGCCCAATAAGTTTCCAATAAAAACAGACCTCTATCGCCTTATGGCGTCTCAAAAATATAAAGGAAATATCTATGTCTAATAAAATGACTGGTTTGGTAAAATGGTTTGATGCAGGTAAAGGTTTTGGTTTTATCTCTCCGGAAGACGGCAGCAAAGACGTGTTCGTACACTTCTCCGCTATCCAAAGCAATGATTTCAAAACGCTTGATGAAGGTCAGCGCGTTGAGTTCACTGTCGAAAACGGTATGAAAGGCCCTTCTGCAGGCAACGTAGTAGTTTTATAATTTCCAGGTAGCGCTTTATTTCTTGCGATAGCGATGATGGTTTAAGCCGGAGCAGATAAGAAATAAAATAATTGCCTGAATAAACTCCGGGATTACCCGGAGTTTATCTAAAAATAATCAGCTGCAGCGTTTTTCAATAACGAAAGTTATTGGCAACAGAAAAAAAGATTGGCAGAAAATATTGATAACGCCGATTCAGTCTCTTTTTCTGTTGTGAAAAAGTTGTGCTTAGGCTGCGTAAGGTTGGAGTGTTCGATGGACGCTTATGCCATAACATGACGGTCGGGAAAGTCACCGACAAACATTGATGACCCTGGCCGAAAGCCGGGGTTTTTTTATGCCTGTTGCCCCGGTAAACAGGCTGGCTCAGAATGAAGCAGGCCAGCCTGACATGTCCGTTATCCGCGCTGGGAATCCAGCAGTTCGTTATTCTTCACCACGTCCTGGGCTTTAACGTAGCTTTCAATCAGCAACTGGTATGCCGGGAAGATTTTGGTGTAAACCTCAGCCCATTGCTGTGCATCCTCGCGGTTCCAGCTCCCCTGCAGTTCAGAGGCCACGCCGGCGGTGTCGATCGGAACCACTCCGGCCTGCACCACACGCGCCATAGTAATCTCCTGTGCCATTTTCGAATAGGTGCCGGAGGCGTCGATAACGGCAAAGACCTTATAACCTTCTGCCACGGCGCTGATCGATGGGAAGGCCATGCAAACGCTGGTGATGGTGCCCGCGATAATCAGGGTTTTGCGCCCGGTCGCTTTTACGGCCGCAACGAAATCCGGATTATCCCAGGCGTTGATTTCGCCTTTGCGCGCCACATATTGCGCGTGCGGTGCATTTTGGTGGATTTCGGGGATCAGGGGGCCGTTAGGGCCCTGCGGAACTGAAGCCGTGGTGATGACCGGCAATTTACTTAGCGTAGCGATACTGGCCAGGGCGCCAGCACGAGCGCGCAGTTCAGTCATTGGCATATCGCCGACGGTTTGGAACAGGCCGCTCTGGTGGTCAATCAACAACATCACCGCGTCATTGGCATCAATAACAGGACGCTGGCCATTAAAATTTGCTGGAGAGCTCATCTTTCTTTCCTCTGTGAACGGAACCTAGACAACAATTAACTTTGCTTAACCAAGGGTTAATCTCAGTGCTTGTTAACAGTGTAGGGTCAGAGGAAAATTCCGCTAGAGGGCTAACTCAGGATGCATCGTTCTATAAAAAGAACAATGAGGGCCAGGGCAGGCGATAATTTCAGCGCTGAACTAAACTTAAACAGCATAATAAACATGCGGAAAGCCCCTGGCAGGGAGCGCCACTTTTTCACCAGCGCAATGCGGAGGGCTGTAATCATGGCTTATCAACATATCGTTGTGGCAACCGATCTCAGCGAAGACGCTGAATTCTTGCTTGGCAAAGGCGCTAAATTAGCTGCCGCACTGAATGCCAGGCTATCCCTGATTTATATCGATATCCACCGTGGCGGCTATTACGCCGAACTGGGCGTGGGTGAATATAACTACACCGACCGGACTTTTTCGGAGCGGGTCAAAAACATGCTGAATGCGATCAAGGATCAGTCGTCTTACCCGGTTGAAGAGGTGATTATCAGCCGTGGCGAACTGACGGAAGAATTGAACCGGGCGGCGAAAGAGAAAGGCATTGACCTGATTATCTTCGGCCATCATCACGATATCTGGAGCCGGTTGGTTTCTTCGGCCTGGCAGGCAATCAACAACCTTAATGTCGATCTGTTGGTGATCCCGATCGATAAACACTAAACCCCACCATCGCCGCGCCTCAGTGGGGCGGCGATGGTTTTTTGAGCTAGCCAGCCACACTATCGCGACGTTACGGAACTTATTGTTGTGTGATAATAAGCGACAAAGATAGTCACGCCGATAAATTTTATCAATCCCATCAAATGCTTGGCTTAATTCCGATAATGACTGGGCTAGCGCATTGAATTTGCGGTAGATACCTCTTTTTGATTAATAAACCGCACGTTTTGGCTGGCCCTCATCCGCCATGAGACTTATCCTCGAGCCATCAGGATTTGTATGACTTATAGAAATAAATTCACATGGAGGAGGTCTCATGCGTTTTGACAATAAAGTGGTAGTGATCACCGGTGCAGGCAATGGGATGGGGGAAGCGGCAGCGCGTCGTTTTTCTGCCGAGGGGGCTACCGTGGTATTGGCTGACTGGGCGAAGGAGGCGGTGGACAAAGTTGCCGCTTCGCTGCCGAAAGGCAAGGCACTGGCGGTACATATCGACGTTTCCGACCACGTTGCGGTTGAAAAAATGATGAACGAGGTGGCCGAAAAATTGGGTCGCATCGACGTGCTGCTCAACAACGCTGGCGTTCACGTGGCAGGCAGCGTATTGGAAACCAGCGTTGCCGACTGGCGACGCATCGCCGGGGTGGATATCGATGGCGTGGTGTTCTGTTCCAAATTCGCCATGCCGTATCTGCTGAAAACCAAGGGCTGCATCGTTAACACCGCGTCGGTATCCGGGCTGGGTGGTGACTGGGGCGCGGCATACTACTGCGCGGCGAAAGGGGCTGTGGTTAACCTGACGCGTGCCATGGCGCTGGATCATGGCGGTGACGGTGTGCGGGTGAACTCGGTGTGTCCGAGCCTGGTGAAAACCAACATGACCAACGGCTGGCCGCAGGAGATCCGCGACAAGTTCAATGAGCGTATTGCGCTGGGTCGGGCGGCAGAACCTGAAGAGGTGGCGGCAGTAATGGCATTCCTGGCCAGTGACGACGCCAGCTTTATCAACGGCGCCAACATCCCGGTAGACGGCGGGGCGACCGCCTCAGACGGTCAGCCGAAGATCGTTTAAACAGTGATTACGGGCCCAGCTTGCTGGGCCCGATAGCCTTACACCCCAATCCGATCCCGCAGCTGGTAGTAAGCGGCACCAATCGCGGTGAAAGGAATTTGCAGGTTGCGACCGCCGAAGAACGGCAGGTGCGGCAGCTTGGCAAAGGCATCGAACCTTTCCGCATCACCGCGCATCAGCTCGGCAATCAGTTTGCCCGCCAAATGAGTACAGGTCACGCCGTGGCCGCTGTAACCCTGCATGTAATAAACGTTATTTTCCAGCCGGCCAAACTGCGGCATGCGCGACAGCGTCAGCAGGAAATTACCGGTCCAGCGGTAGTCGAGACGCACGCCTTTGAGCTGCGGGAAGGTTTTCAGCAGCTTTGGCCGGATCAGATTGTCGATATCGTCCGGATCGCGGGCGCCATACACTACGCCGCCGCCGTACAGCAGACGGTTATCGCCGGTGATACGGTAATAATCCAGCAGGTAGTTACAGTCTTCGACGCAGTAATTCTGCGGGATCAGCGACCGCGCCACTTCCGGCGCCAGCGGTTCGGTAGCCACCACCTGGGTGCCGCACGGCATGCTGCGTTTCGCCAGCCGCGGCTCCAGCTTATCGCCCAGATAAGCGTTGCCGGCGACAATCACATAACGCGCCGTTACCTGGCCGTTGGCGGTGCTGACGATTGCCGGTTCACCATGACGGATATTAGTGACCGCGGACTGTTCGAAGATCCGTCCACCCTGCAGGCGAATGGCTTCGGCTTCACCGAGCGCCAGATTCAGTGGATGAATATGACCACCGCTGTGGTCCAGCAGCGCGCCGACGTAGCGCTCGCTATCGACCTCCTGGCGGATACGACTGGCGTCCAGTAATTCAAGCTGGGTATTGCCGTAGCGCTCCCAGTGCTGCTTTTGTTCGATCAACGCATGATATTGCCGGTTGTTCAGCGCGGCGAAGATGCCGCCAGGGCGATAGTCACATTCGATGGCGTACCTTTGGATGCGGCTGCGAATGATCTCTGCGCCTTCAAACATCATGCTGCCGAGCAGGCGGGCGCTTTCGGCGCCATAACGTTGTTCAATGACGTCGATATCGCGGCTGTAGGAGTTCACCAATTGTCCGCCGTTACGTCCGCTGGCACCGAAACCGATGCGGGCAGACTCCAGCACCACAACGTTGTAACCGGCCTCCACCAGAAACAGCGCCGATGACAAACCGGTGTAGCCACCGCCGACGATACAGACGTCGCATTCAATGGATTCATTCAGCTGCGGGTAGGGCGCGTGGTTGTTGGCCGAAGCCGCATAATAGCTTTTTACGTGTTCAGTCATGATCTCTGCCCTTATTCCAATGAAATCCAGGTGGTTTTCAGCTCGGTGAATTTGTCCAGTGCGTGCAGCGATTTGTCGCGGCCGTTGCCGCTTTGCTTGTAGCCGCCGAAAGGAACGGTCATGTCCCCGTCGTTGTAGTTATTGACGAACACCGTGCCGGCTTTTAACTGACGTGCCAAACGATGGGCACGGGACAGGTCGCGGGTCCAGACCGCAGCCCCCAGGCCGTAGTCGCTGTCGTTCGCCAACTGCATGGCCTGCTGCTCACCGCTAAACGAAGTGACCGCCAATACCGGGCCGAAGATTTCGTCGCGCGCTACGCTCATGGCGTTGTCTACCTGGGTGAGAATGGTTGGGCCGAGATAACCGGCGTGCCCGCCTTGCGGATGATCGCGACCGTCGAGGAACAGCGCAGCGCCCTGAGTCAAACCCTGTTCGATATAGTCAGCCACTTTTTCGCAGTGGCCCTGGTCGATCAATGTGCCCATCACCGTTGCCGGATCGAGCGGATTGCCAGGCGCGAAGGCTGCTGCATGACGGCGCAAGGCCTGTAAAAATGCCTGCTGTATGCTTTCTTCCACCAACAACCGGGTCCCGGCGATGCACACTTGCCCCTGGTTATAAAAAATCCCGGCGGCGGCGCTTTGCGCGGCCTTATCCAGATCCGGGCAGTCGGCAAAGATGATATTGGCGCTTTTGCCACCGGCTTCCAGCCAGACCCGCTTCATATTGGACTGACCGGCGTAGATCATCAGTTGTTTGGCGACCTGGGTTGAGCCGGTGAAGGTCAGTGCGTCGACGTCGTTGTGCAGCGCCAGCGCCTTACCCGCATCCTGACCGAAACCGGGAACGATGTTCAGCACGCCGTCAGGCAGCCCGGCCTGCTGCGCCAGTTGGCCCAGATAGATCGCGCTCAGCGGGGATTTCTCAGAGGGTTTCAGGATCACGCTGTTGCCGGTGGCCAGCGCCGGGCCGAGCTTCCAACAGGCGAGCAATAACGGGAAGTTCCACGGCACTATGGCGCCGACCACGCCAATGGGTTCGCGTTCGATCAACGCCAGCGCATCGCTGCCGGTGGGGGCTATTTCACCATAAACCTTATCGATCGCTTCGGCATACCAGCGCAGGCAGCGGATAGCGCCGGGCACATCATCGCGCAGGCTGTGGCGAATCGGTTTTCCGGTGTCCAGCGTTTCCAGCAGCGCCAGCTCTTCGTGGTGCTGTTCCATCAAGGCCGCCAGCTTGAGCAGCGTAGCCTTGCGCTGCGCCGGAGCCGCTCGCGACCAGTCACCACGTTCAAACACCTCGCGGGCGGCGCTGACCGCCAGATCAATATCTACGCTGCTGCCCCGGGCCACCTGGGTCAGCTCTCGCTGACCGGCAGGGTCCTCCACGGCAAAGGTTTCGCCTTCGGCCGCCTGCTGATAGCGGCCATTGATAAACAGTCGGTTCTCAATATTCAGGGCCTGCGCCCGGTGTTGCCAATACTGCAGGTGGTGGAAGTCCATACCTTGCTCCGTTAATCAGAATGTCGTCGGCGTATGGGCGCTGATAATCCGGCAAATACGCGCCGACGTGTTGCTGAAACTGTGGGGAATGCCGGTGTTGATGGCGTAGCTCTGGCCGGCCAGCAGGGGATAAGCCTGCCCGTTGACCTGCAGCACGATTTCGCCTTCCAGCAGGGTGCCGATCTCTTCCCCCTGATGCTTGATGCGTTCGCCGGTGGTGGTACCCGGCTCATAGGTTTCGATCATCATCGCCAGGGTGCGATTAGGATCGCCGTTGTGGATCAGTTTCATGGAAACCCCCTGGCTGCCAATCTCGATCAGATCCTGATAGTCGATAACAATCCGTGGCTCAGCCGGTTTCTCCGGTTCGGCGAAAAATGCCGACAGGGACAGCCCGTACACCGTCAGCAGCTTTTGTAAGGTGCTGATGGCCGGACTGACCTTGTCCTGTTCGATGGTGCTGATGGCGCTGTGAGTTAACCCAGACAGTTCGGCCGCGCGGCGCTGCGACAATCCCAATTGCTGGCGGATTTGCGACAGACGTTTTCCCGGTGCCAAGCTGACATCGCTCATGGGCGTTTTTCCTTTTGATAGTTCCGGCAGGCGCTAATGAAACCTTCAAACAGCAGGCGCGACAGGGCGTATTCCTCACTGTTCCATTCCGGGTGCCATTGCACGCCCAGCGCAAAGGGCTGATCGCGCAGGCTGATGGCTTCAACCAACCCGTCGGCGGCGTGGGCTTCGATACGTACGCCGGCTCCCAGCGTCTTCGCGCCCTGGCCATGCAATGAGTTCACCCAGAATCTGTTGCAATCCGGTATCAGTTGCGAGAGTAAGCCCCCTTCATGAACGATGACTTCGTGGGCGGGGGCATATTGCTGTTCGAGCGGCAGATCGTGATCTTCACGGTGTTCGAGCAGCTCGGGCAGTTCATACAGCCGGCGGTGCAGGGCGCCCTGGGTAGCGACCACCATTTCCTGCATGCCACGGCAAATGGCGAAAAGGGGAATGCGCCTGTCGAGCGAGTGGCGGATCAGCGCCAGGCTCAATTCATCTCGCCCGGGATCGGCGTCAGGCTCATCGCCGTTTTCACCATAAAGGTGCGGCTGCACGTTGCTGGGGCTGCCTGGCAACAGAATGCCGTCGAGTTGCGGCAGTAACTCCTCGAGCAGTTTCGGTTCTGCCAACGCGTGTGGCAGGGCTATCGGCAGGCCGCCCGCAGCGATAACGGCATTTAGGTACTTTTCTTGCAAGGTCTGAGTGAGGTGCCCGTTTAACCTATACCTGCACATCACTACGCCGACCACTGGTCTGTTAAATATATTGCCCATGCTGTCCCCTTGGTATGTTCGAAATTATGAACGATAAGCTTCTCCAGTGCCTTTTTCGTTCAATATTTTATAAATCTAGCAGTGGGATGGGCAATATTCAAACTGAAAGTAACACTTGCAAAACAATTTTGTTGCATCTATGTTTCATTGGTGGACATTATATTGAGCAAGATGGTCAAAAAACATCGACGGCAATAAGTGTGAGAACCACAGACAAAAACATACATGGCGGGTGAATCATGCAGACCAACATAGTAGAAGTGGAAAACTTTGTTCAGCACCACGAAGAAAAGCGAAGTAGCGCGTTCCAACGTGAAGTGAAGAAGTATCTGGAACGTTATCCATTAACTCAGCACGTTGACGTTCTGTTGACCGACCTTAATGGCAGCTTCCGCGGCAAACGCATTCCGGTTGGCGGGCTGAGCAAACTGGAGAAGGGCTGTTACTTCCCGGCGTCGGTGTTTGCGATGGATATTCTTGGCAACGTGGTTGAAGAGGCCGGATTGGGGCAAGAGCTCGGTGAGCCGGACCACATCTGCGTACCGGTGTTGGGCACGCTGACACCGTCGGCGGCGGATCCACAATATATCGGCCAGGTACTGCTCACCATGCTGGATGAAGATGGTACTCCCTTTGACGTTGAACCGCGCAATGTGCTGAACCGAGTGTGGCAGCGTTTGCGTCAGCGCGGGCTATCCCCCGTAGTAGCGGTAGAGTTGGAGTTCTATCTCATCGATCGTCAGCGTGATTCGGAAGGTTATCTGCAGCCGCCGTGTGCGCCGGGTACGCAGGAGCGTAACACCCAAAGCCAGGTTTATTCGGTAGACAACCTTAACAACTTTGCCGACGTGCTGAGTGAGATCGACGAATTGGCACGCCTGCAGGGGCTGCCGGCAGACGGTGCGGTGGCCGAAGCCTCGCCCGGTCAGTTTGAAGTCAATCTGCACCATACCGACAACGTGCTGCAGGCCTGCGACCATGCGCTGGCGTTGAAACGCCTGATCCGCATGGTGGCGGAAAATCACAACATGCAGGCCACCTTTATGGCCAAGCCGTATGAAGAGCACGCCGGCAGTGGCATGCACGTGCATATCAGCATGCTGGATCGTCAGGGCAACAACGTGCTGGCAGATGATGACGGCGAGGATTCTGCGCTGTTGAAACAGGCACTGGCGGGAATGATTGCCCTGATGCCTTCTTCTATTGCGCTGCTGGCGCCGAACGTCAATGCCTACCGCCGCTTCCAGCCGGGTATGTACGTGCCGACCCAGGCGTCCTGGGGCCACAACAATCGTACCGTGGCGCTGCGCATTCCCTGTGGCGATCGCGATAGCCACCGCGTGGAGTACCGCGTGGCCGGTGCCGATGCCAACCCTTATCTGGTGATGGCGACCATTTTGGCGGGCATCGTCTACGGGCTGGAAACACCGCTGCCACTGCAAGAGCCGGTAACCGGCAACGGGCTGGAGCAGGACGGACTGCCATTCCCTATCCGCCAGAGCGATGCGCTGTACGAATTCGAGCATCAGCCGGTGCTGAATGCGCTGCTGGGTGAAAGGTTCAGCCATGTTTATCTGGCCTGTAAAACGGATGAGCTGGTGCAGTTTGAGCGCCTGATCACCGATACCGAAATCGAGTGGATGCTGAAAAACGCCTGAACCCGCTCATCCTCGATGATACCGCGCGCGTCTGGCGCATTCCGCCGGCTATCCTGTGGCCTGCGAAGCTGCGCGCAGCGGTAAAGCATTTCTTCTACTTGGCGTACAGGACGCCGGCGAGGAAAGAACCATGACAGCCATAACTGTTCCATCAACCTGCGCGGGCGTTTGCCTGTGCCGCAGTAAATATGGGCCTTCCGCTGGCCGCGTTTTTTTGTCTTTGCACCGTCCCTTCCGCCGCCTGAGCAGCAGTTTCCCCGCGGCCTCTCTGAATGACGTTAAACGGTTACCAGCAGAGGACAAAGGGGGGAAACGCCATGGCGATTAATGCGATTGATGTTAATGAGGCGGCCAAGCCGCAACTGCGTAAAAGCCTGAAGCTGTGGCAAGTGGTGATGATGGGGTTGGCCTACCTGACGCCCATGACGGTGTTTGACACCTTCGGCATCGTCTCCGGCCTGACCGACGGTCACGTTCCTGCCGCTTATTTGCTGGCGCTGGCCGGCGTGTTGTTTACCGCCATCAGCTACGGCAAGTTGGTTCGCAAGTTTCCGACCGCCGGTTCCGCCTATACCTATGCGCAAAAGGCCATTAACCCGCACGTCGGCTTTCTGGTGGGGTGGTCCTCGCTGCTCGACTACCTGTTCCTGCCGATGATCAACACCCTGTTGGCAAAGATTTATCTGACCGCGCTGTTTCCCGAGGTGCCGCCGTGGGTGTGGGTGGTAGGCTTTGTGATCATCATTACCGCCATCAACCTGAAAAGCGTCAATTTGGTGGCTAACTTTAACACCCTGTTTGTTCTGGCCCAGATAGCGATCATCGTGGTGTTTATCTTCCTGGTAGTGCGCGGTTTGCACAACGGTGAAGGGTTGGGGACGGTGTGGAGTCTGCAACCCTTCGTCAATGAGAATGCGCATTTACTGCCGATCATCACCGGCGCCACCATTTTGTGCTTTTCGTTTCTCGGCTTCGACGCGGTTACCACCCTGTGTGAGGAAACGCCCGATGCCGCCAGGGTGATCCCAAAGGCTATCTTCCTGACTGCGCTGTACGGTGGGGTCATCTTTATCAGCGTCTCCTTCTTTATTCAGCTGTTTTTCCCTTCCATCCAGCGCTTTCATCAGCCGGACGCGGCGCTGCCGGAAATTGCGCTGTACGTAGGCGGCAAGCTGTTCCAGTCGATTTTCCTGTGCATTACCTTTATCAATACGCTGGCATCGGGTCTGGCCTCGCACGCCAGCGTTTCACGGCTGCTGTATGTGATGGGGCGCGACAACGTGTTTCCGGAAAAATATTTTGGCTACATCCATCCCAAATGGCGCACTCCGTCATTGAACGTGTTGCTGGTGGGGTTGGTGGCCCTGTCCGCGCTGTCTTTCGATCTGGTCACCGCCACCGCGTTGATCAACTTCGGTGCCCTGGTGGCCTTTACCTTCGTTAATCTGTCGGTGATCAGCCATTTCTATATCCGCGAAGGGCGCAACAAAAGCTGGAAGGACCGCTTCAACTACCTGTTCCTGCCGTTGGTGGGGGCGTTGACGGTTGGCGTGCTGTGGCTGAACCTGGAAAAAAGCTCGCTGACCATGGGGCTGATCTGGGCCGGGATGGGCTTTGCCTACCTGGTGTACCTTACCCGGCGTTTCCGTCAGCCGCCGCCGCAGTTTGAACGGCAGCCGCAGCAATAAGGCTAAGGCTGTTGATGAACCAATGCCAAGGGTAGATCGGTAGGGGTCGAACATGTTCGACCCGATTCAACCCATTGATTATGCTATAGGGCGCAGCATGCTGCGCTCCTACCATGAAACAATGAGCACTCTGAGGCGGGGTTTCCCGCCTTTCTTTTTTTACCCCCGGGCAGTAGAGTGAAAATCCTGATAAAAAATAACTGATTGGAACTCTTTCATGTCTTCTCTGCCCGCTCACTATAAAGCCACCTTGCTCGGTCTGTTGGCGATCCTGCTGTGGAGCAGCGTGGTTGGCCTGATACGCAGCGTCAGCGAAGGGTTGGGGCCGATTGGCGGAGCAGCAATGATCTACAGCGTCAGCGCGGTATTTTTGCTGTTGGCGTTGCGCCTGCCGAATTTACGCCTGTTTCCGCGCTCCTATCTGCTCCTCGGCAGCCTGCTGTTTGTCAGCTATGAAATCTGCCTGTCGTTATCTTTGGGCTATGCCAATACCCGCCTGCAAGCGATTGAAGTGGGGATGATCAACTACCTGTGGCCCTGTTTTACCGTGCTGATGGCGCTGGTGTTTAATGGGCAAAAAGCCAAGTGGTGGCTGCTGCCGGGGTTGTTGCTGTCTTTGTTCGGCATTGGCTGGATCATGAGCGGCGAGGGCGGCTGGTCGCCGGCGCAAATGCTGGAGAACGTGCGCAGCAATCCGCTGAGTTACTCGTTGGCTTTTGGCGGCGCGGTGATTTGGGCGCTGTATTGCAATCTGACCAAGAAAATTGCCCAGGGTCATAACGGCGTGGTGCTGTTCATTACGCTGACCGCCGTGGCGCTGTGGTTGAAATATGCTTTCAGCAGCGAAAGCGGTATGCAATTCACGCTGCCGGTAACCCTGACGCTGCTGTGCGCGGGCATGGCAATGGGGGCAGGCTATGCGGCGTGGAACGTGGGTATATTGCGCGGCAATATGACGCTGTTGGCGACGGCGTCTTACTTCACGCCGGTGCTGTCTGCGGTGTTTGCCGCGCTGGTGCTCGATACTGCATTGACCGCCAATTTTTGGCAGGGCGTGGTCATGGTCACGGCAGGTTCGTTGATCTGCTGGCGGGCAACCCGAGGAAATTAACGGAAATTATCTGCCTGTCGGCCAATGTTGAACTAGAATTTAACTAGCGATTCTGCCTGAAGGAACATAAAAAATGAGAGACGATATCCAATTCATTCAGCAGCCAGTGATTGACGACGAAAGTTTTATACGAGGGGATACCGTACGCCTGACCACCGCCAACTTGCGCCACGAATACCAGCTGGATGTCGGTATTTTACGCCGTGAAGGCAAGCTGATTTTTGGTTCGGTAATCGCTGCGGCACCGAAAGTGGACATCCCGCCCAAAGAGTGGGAAGTGGCACCGGGGCAGGAGGTCGTGTTCCGCCAGGAAAATATCGCCAAGGCGGTATTGGGCGGAAAATAACGCCTTTTACTCCGTCCTCAGGCCTTTGCTGAGGTAAATTTTGCGATAATCCGTCGGTGAAACTCCGAGCCGACGGATAAATGCTCGCCGCAGTAATTCGACGCTTGAAAACCCGCAGCTGGCCGCAACCTGTTTGGGTGCAAGCGTACCGCTCTCTAACAATCGTCGTGCCTGTGCGATACGGATATCTTCAATCCATCTGCCAGGGGAAGTACCGACTTCACGGCTGAACAGCCGGGTAAAGTGGCGAGGAGTGATGCCGGCGCGAGCCGCCAGGCTGGCGACGCTGTGCGGCAGGGCGATATTTTCGATGGCCCAGCGTTGAACCTCCTGCAGTACGGAACGGCCCGCCAACGAGGTCTTGTCCTGGTAACTGAACTGCATTTGCCCGCCTGGGCGCTGAAAGAACATCACCAACTGAGCGGCAACCCGCCGTGCCACCTCGCGACCCAGATCCTCCTCAACCATCATCAGCGCCAGATCCAGCCCTGAGGTGACGCCGGCTGCGGTTTGCAGGCGACCATCGCGCACATAAATAGCGTCTTTATCGATTTTTACCTGAGGGAAGCGCAGGCTGAGCCGTTCGGCAACGGCCCAGTGGGTGGTGATTTGTCGGCCGTTCAGCAGCCCGGTGGCCGCCAGCAGAAAGGCGCCGCTGCAGACAGATCCATAACGGCGAGTACGCGGAATAACCCGTTTTAGCCAGTCGAGCGTACGCGTCTGGCTTTCCTGTTCGGCCATGCCCGGTGCACCGGCGACCAGCAAGGTATCAATCACTTCATCACGCCATTGGGTAATCGCGCTGTCAGGAAGCACCTTCACCCCGGAGGAAGAGACGATCGGCGCGAGCGTGCGGCCCACCACCAGCAAACGATAGGCCGGGTATCCCACCTGCAGATTAGCCTCGGCAAACACGTCCAGCGGGCCGGAAACATCCAATAGCTGCACGCCCGGCACGGCAAGAATGGCGATGGTTTTTATCATGGTGGTGGCCTGCATATCCCGAACGGCAGGATAAGTCCTTAATCGTAGTATTTGTGCTATTGAGGACATTCAGTGTAATGCCTAACCTGAGCTTCTACCACACAAGCGGAGAAGTGATATGAGCCAAAACATCCAGGGTATCCGAGTGCCTGACAGCGCGTTGGCGCGCCAGGCAACCGAATTGGTACGCGACACCGAAAGCGATCTGCTGTTTGATCATTCCAGTCGGGTTTATTACTGGGCCGCGCTGGCGGGGGCAGAGCGTAATTTGCAGGTTGATCCGGAGCTGTTATACATCGGCTGTATGTTCCACGATATGGGCCTGACGCCGCAGCACTGTAGCTGCGATAAGCGTTTTGAGGTTGATGGCGCCGACGCGGCAGCCGCTTTCTTGCACAGCCACGGCGTTCAACAGCGGGATATCGATCTGGTGTGGACGGCGATTGCGCTGCATACCACGCCGGGTATTCCGCAATATATGCATCCCGTGGTTTCTCTGGTGACCGCCGGTGTAGAAATGGATGTTCTGGGCATTGACTATCAGAAGTTTGATGCCGAATTGCGCGACCAGGTGGTGCAGTTGCATCCGCGCGGTGCGCAGTTTAAGGAAGATATTATTCAGGCATTCTATGACGGGATTAAATCCAAACCGCAAACCACTTTCGGTAACGTAAAGGCCGATGTGCTGGCAGAAAAAGATCCCCATTTTGTCCGCAGCAATTTCTGCAGCATCATTCGCAATTCGTCCTGGCCAGCCTAACCCTCGGTGGCCTCTTTTCTTGTCAGCCGGTCATTGCGACCGGCTTTTCTGTTTAACAAAAGTAACCGACATTAACTTTTTGTATTGAACACATTTGGCACAAAACCTGCTTTAAAAATCACCGGGCATGACAAAAATCACAGCGATCGTGAATTTGCATGAAACATAATTTGACAAATGTGAACGCAATCGATTACCTATTCGCGAAATGCATAACTGGATCACAGATTCTTACACCCAGTGATTTCTATAATGCGCGCGTCGCCCGAGAGTTTGTAAGCGGAGGCAACGCCAGGTGTCGTCAGACTGATTGTCATCTTTTCTAACGGGCAGGAAATGGCCCTTTAAGCATGTGGTAATAAAAATGAAAAAAATAGCTCTCGCAGCAGGTGTACTGCTCGCAGCGTCTTACAGTGCATCTTCAATGGCTGATAGCAAAGACAGCCAATACGTCTCGGATTGGTGGCACCAGAGCGTTAACGTGGTAGGCAGCTACCACACCCGTTTCGGACCTCAGTTGAACAACGATCTGTACCTGGAATATGAAGCCTTCGCCAAAAAAGATTGGTTCGACTTCTATGGCTACGTCGACGTTCCTAAATTCTTCGGCGTGGGCAACACCCCTGACCGCGGTATCTGGGACAAAGGTTCTCCGATGTTTATGGAAATTGAACCTCGCTTCTCCATCGACAAACTGACCGGCACCGATCTGAGCTTTGGCCCGTTCAAAGAATGGTACTTCGCCAACAACTACATCTATGACCTGGGCCACAACGCCGACGGTCGCCAGAATACCTGGTACATGGGTCTGGGTACCGATATCGACACCGGCTTGCCAATGAGCCTGTCGATGAACATCTATGCCAAGTACCAGTGGGAAAACTACCAGGCTGCCAACGAAAACAGCTGGGACGGTTACCGCTTCAAAGTGAAATACTTTGTGCCGTTGACCCAGGTGTGGGGCGGCAATCTGAGCTACATCGGCTTCACCAACTTTGACTTCGGTTCCGATCTGGGCAAGGACGACTTCACCGTGAACGGTCGTCAGGCGCGCACCAGCAACTCGATCGCTTCCAGCCATATTCTGGCGTTGAACTACGATCACTGGCACTACTCGTTCGTGGCTCGTTATTTCCATAACGGCGGCCAGTGGCAGGACGGCGTGGATATTGGCACCCCACAGGGTCCAATCAAATCCACCGGCTGGGGTTACTACATCGTGGCCGGTTATAACTTCTGATTTTCCGTGGTATCAGAATCAGAAAACCCCGCTTTGGCGGGGTTTTTTTTCGTCATCACTGCGCTTGTTCACCGGGCAGATGCCGCACCGGCATAAATAATCGTCCTTTGATTACGTGGCATTCATTATCGATCCAATTGATGATTTGTTCACGGCTAACGCCTTCGGATTGCGCGTAGCGGTGAAGATCGCCATTAAAGTGCTGCGTGATGTATTCCATGAGGGTCATTTGCATGTCTTTTGCTCCTGAACGCCCACCCGTTGCCAACTGGCCACCGCGGGAGGTTAAGGTTTCTCAGACGCCGAATTTAAAGTATTGGCAACCAAATCTCAACAAAAAGCACCGCCGAGGTGCATCCAACGTCGATTTTTCGGTAAAAAAGAATCCCGCACGGAGAGGCGGGAAGCGTTCAGTGTTATCACTTTAGGTGATAAAAAGATGATTTGAGGTGCGACGAAAAAGAGCAGGCTAACTCTTTTTGTGACGGTTCCAAACTACTGCATGGCTTATTTCGCTGCAAGAAAAATCTTAGGCCGGAATTCGGTTTTTTCGAATAGTTTTGCGCTGGGATAATATTCTGTCATCTGGTTTGATTCTCATCTCTGTATGGGATCAAACTCTCAGAGTTTTCCTCATGCTTTAGACGGAGAACTGCGCCTATAGTGAAGGTAATAACCCATGCAGGAAGTAACAAAATGAGCAAACGTCGTACTGCTTTCACCGTATTGGCGCTGATTGTTTCTCTGGGGTTGTCATCCGCACCGGCGCTGGCCGATAAAGGCGGCAACGGTAACGGCGGGGGGAACGGCCATGGTAACAGCGGCAATCATGGTAATAACGGCAACAATGGCAAGCATGGCAATAAAGCCAAAGATAACGATGGCGACCGCGGGCTGGTTTCCGTCAGCATCTCCCATGAGCGTGCACGTTCTCTGGCCGTAAACTACGGCCTGACCGGCTACCGATCTTTGCCGCCGGGGATCGCCAAAAATCTGGCGCGCGGCAAGCCTCTGCCTCCGGGCATCGCCAAAAAAATGGTGCCATCCTCCATGCTGCACGATCTGCCTTATTATCCTGGCTATGAGTGGCGCGTTGCCGGTAACGATCTGGTGCTGGTGGCGTTGAGTACCGCTCTGGTTGCCTCGGTGATCAACGGCGTATTTGATTGATTCCCGCTGACTCTGCTTTAAGGCCCCGCTTCGGTGGGGCTTTTTATTTGCCTGCAACAGGGGATCGTGGTGAACTCTTTTCCTGTTATTTCGGTGCATAAGGAAATTGTGATGTTCAGGATGTTATTGATTGCCTGCTGCCTGGTCAGTTTTTCCGCGCTGGCAAGCGGGGGAACGGCGCTTGGCGAACTTGTAAATCAGCGTCTGGGTTATATGAAAGACGTTGCCGGCTACAAAGCGCAGCAGCATTTGCCGATCGAGGATTTGGCACAGGAGGCCAAGGTGCTGGCAAGCACTCAGGCAGAGGCGGGGCGCTTAGGATTGGATCCGCTTTCGGTTCGGCCGTTTATCATCGCGCAAATGGACGCCGCCAAGGCGATTCAATACCGTTACCGCGCGGACTGGCTGGCGCAGCCGGAAAGCGGCTGGCAGCCACGCCCGCTGGAGCAGGTGCGACCACAGATTGCCGAGCTCAGCAGCCGAATTTTGCAGCGATTGGCGCAGGAATTAAAAACCGGGGCGCTGACGGAGAGTGCGCGCAGTCGTTTTATTCAGGCTATTGATCAGAACAACCTCAGCGAAGCCGACAAGCAGCGGCTGTTCACCGCCTTATTGGCCGTCAGGGCCGCCAAGGCGGAGTGATCCCGGCGTCCGCTAATCGCGGCCGATGCTGCTGCGCTGGAAGGTCAGCACCCGGCTGCGATTGGCAATCAAATCTACGCTGTAGCCGCGGAAATAGAGGCAAAAGCGTTTCAACCACGGGCCGTCGCTGCTTTCGACCAGCATACGGCCCTGACCCAGCGAACTGATCTTCCCGGTTTGCGATGCCGGGCCCACGCCAATGTGCACCCGATCGCCGCAGATCTCGAAGGCGGTGCGGTACTGCGGGTGGTACCACAAGCCCTGCACGTGCTTTAGACAATCGCGGTTGGGCGTGACGGGCAGAAAGCTGCGCGGCACGTGGCACACTTCGCCTTCTACCGCTTCACCGGTCCATTTCAGCCGCATCGGCATATGGGCGGAGAGCGACACCGCGTAGCCGTCATCGGCCTGATACAGCGCCTCTTCACTGCCCAGATAGGCGACGTTGCCGTCTTTCACCTCCAGCCAGTAAGGATCTGCCACCGTGGTGTAAATGCCATCGGGAATGGCGGCGCTGCGTTTCGGCAACGCTTCGCCCAGTAAGGCGGCCATCATCTGCAGCGCCATACCGAAGCTGTCGCAGTCCTCCCGGTTAGCCACCACAACGACACCGGCCTGCCGATCGGGCGCCAACAGGAAATAAGTTTTGTAGCCGGCATGCGAACCGCCGTGGCCCAGCAGACGATGTTCGCCGAGCGGCGTTTGCGCCAGCCCCAGCCCGTAAGCGCTGAGTTGCCCTTGGTTAAGATGGCGCGGGGCACTCAGTTGCGCCAGCACGCCACGGCCAGGGCCTTGGTTGGCCAGCAGCGTTTGTAACCAGCGGGTGAGGGCATTGGCGCTGCCGGTCAGGCTGCCGGAGGCGGAAAGGTGCAGGCCGGCGCTGGCTAACTGCCAGCCCTGTTTGGCGCGCCAGTAACCGGGGATGAGCCCAGGCACCACGTCATACCAGCTTTCGGGCGCTCGTAGCTGCACCTGCAGCGGTTGGGCGATGTGTTGCTGCACCAGTTGGTCGAAATCATGCCCCTTGGCCTGCAGTGCGGCCTCCACCAGCCGGTAACCGGTATTGGTATAGGTGATTTCACTGCCGGCCGGGTAGTTCAGCCCTTCCAGTCCCTGCAGGAACTGCATGACCGGTTGCGCCTCACTGCGCGTATGCACCGAGATGCCCAGTAGCCCCAGGGTTTCACGTACGTCAGGCAGCCCGCTGGTCATATCCAACGCCTGCCCCACGGTGACATTCGCCAGAGGGTCCTGCAGCTCTGGCAGCAGATCGCCCAGGCGGTCATCCAGGCTTAGGGCGTTATCGGTGGCGTTTAGCGCCAGCGCGGCGAAAATGTGTTTGGTGACGGAAGCGTAGCGCACCACGCTGTCTGCGTTAAAAGGGGTATTTTGCGCCAGATCGGCTCGCCCGGCACTGGCGGTCGCTCGTATCTGCGCGGCGTCGAACAGGGTAATAGCTCCGCCGGGTTGGTGGTCAGACTGCCAATCGGCCAGCAGCCTGTCAGCGACGGCCTGTGCGGCACGCCAGTTTAGCGGGATTTCGGACATAGGGGCCTCCAGAGTATTTTTATCAATTTGTGCCTCGATGGGCTTTTCGCCAGATTGTCGCGTACCGCGCAAACTGTGGGCCGCCGTTTTGTGCGCTGTTCCGACCAGATTCACTTATTTTCAGTCAAAACTGCGATGCAGTGCGCAAATCGAAAAGGGAACAACCAGGAGGCAAATTGTGTGCCACAACGTGAGGAAGCTGGAGGGGGAGCGCTTGAAGGTTTGATTGTCGCAGGGCAATTAGCGTTGCCCCGCAACAGGAGTAGAAAAGGATTAACGCAGTTGGTCGCCGCCGGACAGCAGGCTGTCGATCATCTGTTTTAGCAGGCGCTGCAGGGAGGCGGCACGCTCGGGAGCAAAGGCATACGGATACTGTTCTGACATGTAGTTCACCTGCGCCAGTTCCAGTTGAATGGCATGCTGCTGTTCTTGCGGGCGGCCGTAGGCGCGGGTGATGTAACCGCCTTTGAAGCGACCGTTAAGCACGTGCGTGAACTGTTGTTGCTGTTCGCAGCAGGCGACCAGACGATCGCTCAGCGCCGGGGCGCAGCTTTCGCCGCCGTTGGTCCCCAGGTTTAGATCCGGCAGCTTGCCGTCGAACAAGCGCGGGATAACGGAGGCGATAGAATGGGCGTCGAACAACAGGGCGTAACCGTGCTTGGCTTTCAGGCGCGCCAGTTCGTCTTGCAGCTGTTGGTGGTAGGGCTGCCAGATCTGCGCCAGATAGCCGGCGCGCTCCTGGTCAGAGGGGGCTTTCCCCGGCAAGAAGCTCGGGCGACCGTCAAACAGCACGTCAGGGTACAGACCGGTGGTGGCGGTGGTGTAGAGCGGTTTGTCGTCCGCCGGGCGGTTCAGGTCGATAACGAAGCGCGAGTAATTGCCGATCAGCACGCTGGCGCCCATGGCGCGCGCGAAATCGTACAGCTGCGGGATATGCCAGTCGGTGTCCGGGAGCGGTCGCGCCTCTTCGGTCAAACCGGCCTCGACGGCCGGCGTCAATCGGGTACCGGCGTGGGGAATACTGATCAGCAGCGGCAGGCTGCCGGCGTGGAAATCAAAAGCATCGCGAATGGTCATTGACGTACTTCTCCTCGGAAAATCACCGTACAGGGCAGTTGACCGCCCAACCAGTAAGCCAGTTCAGCCGGACGGGACAGCGGCCAGTGCACAAAATCCGCCAGTTTGCCGGCTTCCAGCGTCCCCTGGCTTGCCTGCAGGCCCAGCGCCTTGGCCGCATGCACCGTGACGCCCGCCAACGCTTCTTCCGGCGTCAGGCGGAACAGCGTGCAGGCCATATTAATCATCAAACGCAAGGACAGTGCCGGCGAGGTCCCCGGGTTCGCATCGCTGGCGATCGCCATGGCTACGCCGTGTTTGCGGAACAGGTCTACCGGTGGGCATTGGGTTTCACGCAGCAGGTAATAAGCGCCCGGCAGCAGCACCGCAACGGTGCCTGCATCGCCCATCGCTCGCGCATCCTGTTCGGTAGCATATTCAAGATGGTCGGCGGAAAGGGCATGGTGCTGCGCGGCCAATTCACTCCCGCCCAGGGCTGAAAGTTGTTCCGCGTGCAGCTTCACGGGCAGACCCGCTTTTTCCGCTGCGGCGAACACTCGCGCCACCTGCGCCGGTGAGAACGCCAGATGCTCGCAGAAGGCGTCAACCGCATCGGCCAGCCCGGCAGCGGCGGCCTGAGGAATAATGGTGTTGCACACCAGATCGATATAGTCGTCGGCGCGATGGGCATATTCCGGCGGCAGCGCGTGTGCCGCCAGGCAGGTGGTTTTTACTTCAACCGGCAGCAGTTCGCCCAGCTTGCGCGCCACGCGCAGCATTTTCAGCTCGCTTTCCGGCGTCAGCCCGTAGCCGGACTTGATCTCCACGCAGGTCACGCCTTCCGCCAGCAGCGGTCGCAGCCGGAACAGCGCCTGCTCCAGCAGCTGTTCTTCGTCGGCGTCACGGGTAGCCTTGACGGTGGAAATGATGCCGCCGCCCTGAGCGGCGATATCGGCATAGCTGACCCCGTTCAGGCGTTGTTCGAACTCGCCGCTGCGGTTACCGCCGAATACCAGATGGGTATGGCAGTCGACAAAGCCCGGCGTGATGATGCCACCGTCGAATTTCACCGTTTCATCTGCTATCAGGGTTGCCGGTAACGCCGCATGTTCGCCCAGCCAGACAATCTTGCCGTCACGCACGGCGATCGCGCCGTTGGCGATAGTGTGATATTTGCCGTCGCGCATGGTGACGACATCGGCCCCGTGCCACAGGCTGTCGCAATGAATCTCAGAGGTCATGGCTTTTCTCCGCCGGAGCCGTGGCTCCCACATGGTTGTATATACAATTAAAAACAACCTAGCGCATTCATCGGGTTGTCACAAGGGGCGGGATAAAAATTTGTTATCGGGATGTGATCGTTGTGGAAGGGCGGGTGCCAAAACGGCACCCGCAGAGGATCAGACTTCGCTGGTGAAACGGCCGAACAGTTGATAACGGCTGCCGGGGTACAGCAGGCGTGCCGAAGTGACGACGGTTTTGCCGGACCAGGTGCGGCGGTGGATCAACAGGCCCGGTTCGTGGTCTTCCAACTGCAGCAGTTCGCGCTCCTGGCGGGTCGGCACTACCGCTTCGACGATGTGTTCGCCTGCGGTCAGCGGCGCGGCCTGCGTCAGATAGATATAGGGCGTAACGCGGTCGAAATCCTGTTTCATGTAATCGGGGGCGATGAGGGGGTTCACGCAGCGGTCTTCCACCTGTACCGGCAGGTCGTTTTCGTAATGCACAATCTGCGAATAGAAAAGCTGCTGGCCCGGTTGAATGCCCAGCGCCAATGCTTCTTCCTCGCTGGCCGGCCGCGCCTTCAACTGCAGGATCTTGCTGCTGTGGCGATGCCCACGGGCGGCGATTTCGTCGGCGATATTATGCACTTCCAGCAGCGCGGTGTGCGCCTTGGCTTCGGCGACGAAGGTGCCCACCCCCTGCATGCGGATCAGATAGCCTTCGGTGGTCAGCTCGCGCAGCGCGCGATTGATGGTCATGCGGCTGACGCCCAGTTCGGCGACCAGCTCACTTTCCGAGGGAACGCGTTGGTGCGGCAGCCAATGGCCCGCCCGGATTTGGTTCACGATCGCCTGCTTGACCCGTTGATAAATGGGGGCGGGGGTATCGCTCATTGCAGCAGCCAGTTGCAGCACGGTCTGTTGATCAACCACGGCGTTAACCTCGTCAAATAAAAAAATAATAACATCAGTTTACTGTTGATGTCGGCGTATGTATATGTATATACAACTAGGGGCCGGTCCGCCACAGCAATGCGCTGGGCCCGTGTATTTTCGGATGCGCGATTATCGCGCGTTATTAACCGTTACACTAACAGTGGAATACTGCCATGCCTGCATATTTTGCCTCACGCGCTCTGCTTCCTGAAGGTTGGGCGCATAACGTCCGGTTGGACGTGGATGCGCAAGGTTACCTGACTCAGGTGACCGCCGACGCCGATCCCGAAGGTTGCACCCGTCTGCACGGCGATGCGGTGCCGGGCATGCCAAACCTTCACTCTCACGCCTTCCAGCGTGCGATGGCCGGACTGGCGGAGGTGGCGGGCAATCCGCAGGACAGCTTCTGGACCTGGCGTGACCTGATGTATCGCCTGGTGCAGCGTTTGACGCCGGAGCAGGTGGAGGTAATTGCCCGCCAACTCTATATCGAAATGCTGAAAGGGGGCTATACCCAGGTCGCCGAGTTCCACTATCTGCATCACGGCGCCGACGGTCTCCCTTATGCCGATCGCGGCGAAATGACCGGCCGACTCAGTCAGGCGGCGGCCCAGGCGGGGATCGGCATGACCCTGCTGCCGGTGCTGTACAGCTATGCGGGATTTGGCGGCCAGCCCGCTCAGCCGGGGCAAAAGCGTTTTATTCAGAATGCGGACAGCTATCTGGAACAACAGCAGACGATCGCCCGTCAGTTGGCGGACCAACCGTTGCAGAATCAGGGCCTGTGCTTCCACTCGCTGCGTGCGGTGGAACTGGGCCAGATGCAGCAGATCCTGGCGGCGTCGGACAGTACGCTGCCGGTGCATATTCATATCGCCGAGCAGCAGAAAGAGGTCAACGACTGTCTGGCCTGGAGCGGACGACGCCCCGTCGCCTGGCTGTACGAGCATCTGCCGGTGGATCAGCGCTGGTGTCTGGTTCACGCCACGCATCTTGATCGCGATGAACTGGAACTGTTGGCGCACAGCAAAGCGGTAGCGGGCCTGTGCCTGACTACCGAAGCCAACCTGGGCGACGGCATCTTCCCCGGCGACGCCTATCTGCAGCATCAGGGGCGCTGGGGCATTGGTTCTGACAGCCACGTATCGCTGAATGTGGTGGAGGAGCTGCGCTGGTTCGAATACGGCCAGCGTCTGCGCGATCAGCGTCGTAACCGGTTGACCACGCCGGAGCAACCGGCCGTGGCTGACGTTCTCTACCAACAGGCCTTGCAGGGCGGGGCACAGGCCTGCGGTGCGCCGATCGGACGGCTGCAAAGCGGCTACCGTGCCGACTGGCTGGTGCTGGACGGCGACGATCCTTACCTGGCCGCGGCGCCGGACGCCTCGATCCTCAACCGCTGGCTGTTCGCCGGCGGTAAAGAGCAAATCCGCGATGTCTTTGTCGGCGGTCGGCAGGTGATCGAACAAGGACGCCATGCACTGCAGCAACAGAGCAGCGCGGCTTTCTTGCAGGTGTTGAAAACCTTCCAGCAGGAGGCGTGATGAGCCTGACGCGTTTTGATTTTGCTTCCCTGCCGGTCACGCCGTGGCGTAATGGCGGTGGGGAAACCCGAGAGATCGCCAGTTGGCCTGCGGGCACCCAGGATTTCGACTGGCGTGCCAGTATCGCCACCATCGCGCAAGACGGCCCATTTTCGGCCTTCAACGGGATAGATCGTTCGATCACCCTGTTGGAAGGCGATGGCGTGCATCTGTTCAGCGCCGGGCAAGTTGATCATTATTTATCGCAGGCTGGTGAACCGTTCGCCTTCTCCGGCGATGTGGCGTTGAGCGCGACCCTGTTGGGCTGCAGCAGCCAGGATTTCAATATCATGACCCGGCGCGGCCGCTGGGCAGCCGACGTGCAGCGAGTGACTGAGACCATCGAGCTGCCGTCATCGCATGCCGGTGTGCTGTACGTGCTGCAGGGACGCTGGTTGCTGGCGGATGGCGTGATCCTGACCGCACGTCAGGGCGGGTGGTGGCCGGCGGTAGAGTTCAGTGGGGCGCTGACGCCGCTGACCGAGGATAGCGTCATTCTGTGGGCCGACATCACACCCGGCTAAACCGGGCTAGAGTCCAGCGCTAAGTTGTGGGATGATCTGCACTTCTATCCCACACTTATCCCACATTGAGAAGGGCGCATGGCCTCGCTGAAAGACGTTGCAAAACTTGCCGGGGTATCCTTGATGACGGTATCCCGCGCCATCAACGAGCCCGATAAGCTGCGGCCGGATACCTACCAACGCGTCAAGCGGGCGATTGACCAACTGGAATACGTGCCCGATCTCGCGGCGCGGCGCATTCGCGGTGACAGTAACCGGGTCCAGACCCTCGGCGTGCTGGCGCTGGATACCGCGACCACCCCGTTCTCGGTGGAAATGATCCTGTCGATCGAAAAAACGGCGCGTGAACACGGCTGGAACAGCTTCGTGGTCAATCTGTTTGCCGACGACAGTGCGGAACATACCGTAGATTTGCTGCTGGCACACCGACCGGACGGGGTGATCTTCACCACCATGGGGTTACGCCAGGTGGCGATACCGCCCAAGTTGCTGGATAAAAAACTGGTGCTGGCCAACTGCATCAGCCAGGAACACTCGGTCGCCAGTTACATTCCCGATGACGAGCAGGGCCAGTATGACGCCATGCGCGCGTTGATTGCCAAAGGCTATCGCGCACCGCTGTGTATTCACTTGCCGGAAACGACCCTAGCGGCCGGGTTGCGCCGTCGCGGGCTGGAACGTGCCTGGGGTGAAGCGGGCGGAGACGTCGATCAACTACGACAATATCATCTCGATCTGACCGAGGGCGATGAACATTACCGTGACAGCGTGGCATTGCTGGAACGTCACTTCTCGCCGGGGCAGCGCGACTGCGATGTGGTGGTGTGTGGTAACGATCGGGTGGCGTTTTTGGTGTATCAGGTGTTGCTGGCGCAGGGCTGGAAAATCCCGCAACAGGTCGGGGTGCTGGGCTACGACAATATGGTCGGTATTGACCAGCTGTTCCTGCCACCGCTGACTACGGTGCAGTTACCGCACTACGAGTTGGGTCGGCAGGCGGCGCTGCATTTGATTCATCAATTGGATCACCATGACAGAGTGAAAGTGGCCTGCCCGTTATTACTGCGAGGATCGCTGTAACCCAACAGGGCGCAGTTCATTCATCGCTGCGCCCTGCACATTGAGTTCGTCTCAGATCACTCCCAGATGCTTTCCAGTTCCCAGGCCTGTGCCGCACCAAACTGCGCCAATCCGCTTTCGGCGAACAGGGTGACGCCGCGCTGCCCGTCGGTCGGGTAGATACGGCTGGTCAGGCTGGCCTCGCCCTGATTGACGAACACTTCCAGCGATGAGCGGTCGATAAAGACGCGCAGCGACAAAATGTCAGCCTCCGGCAGTGGCACGCTGCGGCAGCCGCACAGGCCCGGATCTTCACTGAAACGTTCCAATACCAATCGATGCGTTTGATTATCGACGTACAGCCGTGCGGCGGTTCCGATGTCGATGCCGTAGCGCTCGGCATCGCTGGTGGCCACGTTCAGCGTCAGCACCAGTTCCTGTACCCCGTCAACCAGCGTCTGGCGTTGGTTACGCACAGACACGGCGTCAAACGACTGTGGCTGCCTACGTAACGCGCTCAGCTCACGAGCCGGATTCATCAATACGTTGCCTTCGCACGACAAGGTCAATTCGCGGGGCAGGGTGAGCGCTCCGGCCCAACCGTGGGGCTTGCTCGGCATCGGCGATTCCCACATGTCCATCCAGGCGAACAGCATGCGGCGACCGTCGGCGGCAGTGAAGGTTTGCGGTGCGTAGAAATCGTGCCCGCTATCCAGCTCGCAGAAGGACTGGGTGACGCTGAAATCCTCATCAGGCCGCCAGTGTCCGAGCAGATACCCGCTCTGGAAGCGGTTGCGATTGCGGTAGCCCTGGGCCGCCAGCCCCTGCGGTGAGAACAGCAGAACCTGTTTTTCACCGAGCGGGAAGAAATCCGGGCATTCCCACATATAACCCTGGTGCGGCGATTGCGCCCCTGCGAGGACGCGATCGAACTGCCAGTCGCGCAGGTCATTCGAACGGTAAAGTCGCGCCTGGCCCAGCCCGTTTTCTTTGGCGCCTACCACCATCCACCAGCGGTCGGCTGCACGCCAAACTTTCGGGTCACGAAAGTGCTGAATGCCTTCCGGCGGCAGCAAAACCGGCCCGTGCTTGACGAAATGCACGCCATCTTCGCTGGTCGCCAGACACTGCACTTCGCGTACCTGGTCGTCGTCGCCTTCTTTGCCCAACCAGACGTGGCCGGTGTAGAGCAGCGTCAATACGCCGTTGTCATCCACCGCGCAGCCGGAAAAACAGCCGTCTTTGTCGTAGCTGTCGCCGGGAGCCAGGGCGATCGGCTGATGCTGCCAATGTGCCAGATCCTTGCTGGTGGCATGGCCCCAATGCATGGGACCCCAGTTTTGGTCATAGGGATGATGCTGGTAGAACGCATGGTAGACGCCGTTAATGTACACCAGACCGTTGGGGTCGTTGATCCAGCCGGCGGCCGACGCCAGATGAAATTGCGGGTAGTAATCGTCCTGACGTTGCGCGCGCAGCGCTTCGACCGCGTGATCGGCCTGAGCTAAAGCATTTTTCATTGGGTTGGCTCACTTGATTTTATCGTTGATTGAAATTGGGGCGTGCAGGCGACGGTTTCACCACGCAGCAGGAGGCAGGAAATCAGCGTGGTGCCGGCCACGGCGCAGCCCATCAGCAAATAGGTGTCGGCAAAGCCGATACGGTCGTAGCCGTAACCGGCCAGCGGCGCCAGGATGCCGGCGACGATTTGGCTGATAAACTGGAAGCCCACCAGATACAGCGTCGAGGACAGGCGGCTGTCAAAGCGGGTGGTGATGTATTTGAACATCGCCACCAGCAGGATAGGCAGCTCCACGGCGTGCAACAGTTTCATGGCGGAAATCATCAGGGCGCCGCTGGCGAAGCCGGAACCGAACATGCGCAGCGCCATCACGCTGCTGGCCAGCAGCAAACTCTGTTTGATGCCGATGCGATTGACCAGCAGGGGGGCCAGGAACATGCCGCCGGCCTCAAGAAATACCTGCAAGGAGTTGAGGAAACCGTACATGCGGTTGCCTTCTTCGTGGGTGGCGAACTGCGAGGCAAAATACACCGGGAACTGCTGGTCAAACACGCCGTAGATGCTGGTACCGAGAACGAAAACCACCAGTGCCCAGAAACCCGGCAGGCGCAGCAGGGCCAGCGCGTCCTGCAGCTTCAGATTTTCCGGTTTGCCGTATTCCAGACCGGCCATGGCGTTGGGTTTCAGTTCGCGCACCTGCCACAGCAGCAGCAGAAACACCGCCGCTGAGGCCGAAGCGATCCAGAAGTTAATATTGGGATTGATGTTGTAGTTGAAACCGGCGAAGAAGGTGGCGCTGGCCCAGCCCAGTGACCCCCACATGCGAGCCCGGCCAAACTCAAAGCTGACGATCCGGCTGACCCTTTCGGTATAGGACTCCAGCGCGCCAATGCCGGCATTGAACGCCAGGCTGACAAATACGCCGCCCACCAGTGCACCGGCCACCAGGTTGGTTTGCAGCAGCGGGGCGTAGACGTAGATAAAGAACGGGCCGGTCAGCAGCAGCAGCACGCCGACAAACAGCAGCAGGTGTTTACGCAGCCCGAGCTTGTCCTGAATAAAGCCGTACAGGGGCTGTGCGCACAGCGCCATGATGGACATTGCCGAGAAGATCAGGCCGGTTTCCGTGCCTTTCAGGCCGATCTTCTGGTTCAGCCAGATGGAGATCAGAGAAAAACTGGATGACCAGGTGAAGAAGAAGAAAAACAACAGGCCGCTGAGAAGCACATAATATTTTTTTGTTTCGCGGTTCATGGGGAATGCCCTGATGGATGAAATTGGCTCTATTGTTAACGTTAACTTTAAACCAAATAAAGCCGCCAAAGCGACGGATTGCGATGTTAATCACAAAAGTTAACGTTAACATTTTGCGGGTGTGATCCAAATCACCCGTTAATAAAACAGGGGCGCAGTGCGCCCCGGAGACTGCAGACAAACATATAATGTTTGGCGGCAGGCGTTAGAGATTTTGAAAATAATCAGGAAAATCTATTTCTTGATTTTCGGCTGATATCACAAAGGGGGAAAAACCACGCTTTTATCCCCCTTTGTCAATAATCTGAGGGGTGCAGTGCGCCCCGCAGGGTTAACGTTCGTTGAGTGAACGCAGATGGTCGTCGCGCCGCAGGGTCATCAGCGCGAACAGGCTGACTACCGAGGTGGCAACCACGTAGTAGGCTGGGATATCGAGGTTGCCGGTCTGTTTGATCAGACCGGTGATGATTAGCCCGGCAGAGCCGGAAAATACCGCGTTAGAAAGCGAATAGGCCAGCCCCAGGCCGGTATAACGCACCTGCGTCGGGAACATCTCCGCCAGCATCGCCGGACCGGGGCCGGCCAGCAAACCGACGACCGCACCGGCGATCATCACCGCGATGCCTTTGACCAACAGCGAACTTTGAGGGTCCTGCAGCAGGTGCAGCAGCGGGAAGGTGAACAGGATCACCGCCACTACCGCCGTCAGCATCACCGTTTTGCGTCCCAGCTTATCGCTGAGGATGCCGGCGGGCAGAATGGTCAGGGCGAAACCGACGTTAGCCAGTACTGTCGCCACCAGCGCCTGCTGGAAGGTGGCGTGCAGCGCGGTTTGCAGGTAGGACGGCATCACCACCAGAAAGGTGTAGCCGGCAGCGGACCAGCCCATCATGCGTCCAATGCCGATCGCGATGGTTTTCACCACGCCGCTTAACTTCAGCTCGGGGGCTTGCACCTTGGTGCCGAGGTTTTGCTGCGCCTGGGTAAAGGTTGGTGTTTCTTGCAGTTTCAAGCGTAGCCACAGTGCTACCGCGCCCATCGGCAACGCCAGCAGGAAGGGGATACGCCAGCCCCAGTCATGCAACTGCTCAGAGGTTAAAAGCGCAGCCAACAGCGCCACCAGTCCGGCCCCCGCCAACAGCCCGAAGGCCACGGTCAGCGATTGCCAGGCCCCGAACAGGCCACGTTTGCCCTTTGGCGCGAACTCGGTCATCAGCGAGACCGCACCGCCGAATTCCCCGCCGGCAAACAGCCCCTGGAACATGCGCAACAGGGTCAGCAGCAGCGGGGCGGCGACGCCGATGGAGGCATAGGTCGGCATCACGCCGATCAGGGCGGTGGCCACCGTCATCAGCAACAAGACTGCGATCAGCGTCGGTCGGCGGCCAATGCGATCGCCGATGCGGCCGAAAATCACGGCGCCTATCGGGCGACAGAAAAAGGCCAGCGCAAAGGCGGCATAGGTGAGGATCAGGCTGGTAATTTCACTTTCACCCTGCAGGGTGAAAAAATTGGCGGCGATCACGGTAGCGAGAAAACCGTAAACGCCGAATTCATACCACTCAATAAAGTTGCCGACCGATCCGGCCAGCAAGGCCTGACGCGACTGACGTGCGTCGATAACCGCTGTTTGTGTGTCCATCCCCATTCCCGTGCGTTTGAATTATTGTCATTCAGTTCTAAATTCTTACGGCAAAACAATCAATTATTTTAAACGGGAAGTGTGAAGGCCTCAGACGATGTCGTCGATTTTCCACCAGTCGGGGCAGCCATCGGCAAAGGAGTGCGCGGTGGGGCGCAGCGCCGCCAGGTCGCCACGATCAAAACTGCCGGTGACCAGCGCGACGGTCGGTTCGTCATCGACAGCGCCCAGAGTACTGCCGCAACGTGGGCAAAAGGCGCGGCTGGAATAGTCGGAAGAACGGTACAGGGCAGGCATGCCGCCGGCACCGATCCAACTGACGGCCTCACGCGGAAACTCAACCCAGCACAACGTTGGCGCGCCGGAGTGACGCTGACAGAACTCGCATGAGCAACTGTGAGGATTACCGGGCCGGCCAACGGCCTGAAAACGGATATGCCCGCAAAGACAGCCACCTGAATACCGCCGTTTTTCCATCGCTTCACCTGTCGTTTGTCGTTGTAGCCTGTAGGTTGAGCTTACTATAAAGGCCCTGGCGGAAAATAAAACGCCGGGGCGAATGATTACCAGAGTAAGGGAGCGGTCTCATGGCCGTTTTCGGCGTAGTACAGCGAAGGCAGGAATTGCGCCAGATAGCTGAATTCATTGTAGCAATGGCGCATCAGGTTAAAGCCAACCTCGTCCGGCAATTCTTCATGGGCGTTGGCGCAGGATTTCCCCAACAGAAAACGGCTGCGTAGCACGCAACCATAGGGGGTATCGCGGGCCAGATGCAGCATTTCGCCGTCGAGCGGATCGCCATTGTCGTCCAGCGCCACCTGCTCGCCAAAGCCGATCCGTGCGCATACGGCGGCGGATAATGCCTGACCGTCCCGCGCCTGTTGCAAAGGTTGTGGGGCAAAAAAGTCTTCTGCCGCGTGGAATTTGAGGCGTGCCGGAACCGGTGGCAATTCGGCTAACCATTCCACCGCGTTGATGCTGGCACCCACGTAGCTTTGGCCTTTTCTCCAGTGCTGATCCCAGCCGCGGTGCTCGACATGATCGTGCGGGTGCCACCAACGGATATGCTGGGTGGTCTCGAAAAAGGTAAACCACCAATCCAGCATGCGGCCCTTGCAGCCATGCAGATCGGTACGGATTGCCACGGTTAACCAGCCGTCGCTGTTGCGCGTCAGCCCCATCTCCAGCCGCAGCGGTTCAGGTTTGAGCAACTCGTTGATATCATTTACGCCCCAGGGCAGCATCAGTGATTGATGTGTCATCACGCTCATCCTTTTTTATTTGGGAAACGATATTTGTTTCCTAAATAAGGCTATGCCGCTATGCTGACTCTGTCAACGACTTCGAGGAACTGTGATGGCAAATAAAGTGGAAGCCGAACCGCGTACGCGTGGAAGGCCCTCGGCTCCGGAAGGGGAGTTACGCGCGGCGGCAGTGGAGGCCACTCTGGCGCTGTTGCTGACGCAGGGCTATGCCGCCACCACCGTGGACGCGGTGGCGAAGCGGGCGGGCATGGCGAAGAAAACCCTGTATCGCTTTGCCGAAAATCGCGATGCGCTGGTGACGCAGGCGATTGCGAGCTGGACCGACGCTTTTGCGCCGGTGTTTGAACAGGACGCGCAGCGGGCGACAGAGTTACCGACGCTGTTGTCGCAGGGCTTGCAGGCCATTGCGCGACAGGTGCTGAGCGAGCAGGCGGTGGGGATGTTTCGCCTGCTGCAGAGTGAATTTCCGGGGCGTGAAGATTTGCTGGCGGCTTATCAGCGCAACGGCATTGAACGTGGCAGGGCGATTGTGGCGCAGTGGCTGCAGCGTCAGCAACGCCGTGGCTGGCTGTGTGAACGAGATTACGCGCAGATCAGCGATCTGCTGCTGGCGATGGTGATGGCAGAACCCTTACGCCAGATGGCGCTTGGCCTGTTGCCGCCAGGCAGTGCGATCGACACTCGCATAGCGGCGGCGTTGGCACTGGTGTTGCCGGGGTTGCTCAGGGCACCGTCGTCCGGGCCCTGAGGCTGGTGGTGGTCAAATCACTTTTTACTTACCGTACCGGCGCAGCACCTGTTCTGCCGCGGCGAAGTCTGGCGCCAGCGGGCGGTCAACTTCGATAAACGGCACCTGCTTGCGCACCGCCGTATAGAGTGCTGCGGTGGGGGCGGATAGCGTAAAACCGTTGTGCCGCTGCTGGCGCAAATCCACCGCCTGCGCGTCGTGCACCAACAAGATCCCCAGCAATTGATAGCTGTTGTCCACCTGCTGCTGAACGCGAGCCACCACCGACGGCGCATTGGTGGCGATGTCTTCAATATCGCCGGCGACCGGGAAGTAATCGAGCGATACCGGCATGGCGAGCTCTTTGTTCCGCATCGCCAGCATCATGACCGGCTTTTCCATCGCGCCAAAGGCGTGCACGGTGTGGTCGGTGCCGAGAAAACGACTCAGGCCGGTAAACGCCGGGTTATTCAGTTTGACCACCTGTTGAGCGCTGGCCAGCGAATTATGCGCCAGCGCCAATCCCAATTGCTCAAAGGCCAGCACCCAGGGCAGCGGCTCAAAGTTGGCGCTCGGCAGCACGGCACCTTGCAGACTGCCTTTGCTGACGTAACCTACCGCCTCCTGCGGCCGCTGCGACGGTGCCGTAACGTCGAGTGCCACTCCAGGATTGTCGTCGGAGCTGTTTAACTGCACCAGCAACTGGTCATAAGCCTGCTGATAGCTGCGCTGGAGCTCCGCCAGCAGATAAACCCCGGAGCGAAAACTCAGCGGATCCTGCAGGGGACGGCTGTCATCGTGCTGCCACAGGCTGGAGCCGGTCAGCAACTCGCGCAGGTTTTTCCCCATGGCCGCCACTTCCGGGTAAGGGCGTAGCGCCAGGGTATTGGCGAGGAACGGCGAGAGGTTGCCGTTCAGCGCCTGCAGGCTGAGCGCATAGGTCAAGGTATTGACCTGCATCAGGTGGGCCAGCGAATCCAGTGCCAGTGCAGCGCTGGCGGCGGAATAGGCATTGGAACTGAGGATCGCCAGCGCGTCTTTGGCATAAGGGGCAATGGCCGGGGTTTGGCTGCCTTGCAGCGCCGCTTTGGCCGCCACTTTGTTGCCCTGGTAATACACGTCACCTTCGCCGAGCATGGCCAGTCCAATGTGGCTGATCACCGTGATATCCCCTTCGCCCACCGACCCGTCTGCCGGGATCACCGGGGTGATGCCTTTGTTGAGAAAAGCGACATAGGCGTCGACAATCGCCGGTTGGACACCGCCGCCACCGCTCAACAGGGCATTGAGCCGGGTGACCATGGTGGCGCGCGCGACGCGGACGCTCATGGCTTCGCCAATACCGCCAGAGTGGGCATGCAGCAGGCCGACGTTAAATTTTTTCGAGGCGTCGATCACCTCCTGCGTCAGTTTGCCGTGGACGTCGACCATGGGCCGGTCCTTGTTTAATCCGACGCCCACCGTCAGCCCATAGATTTTCAGCCCGCTCTGCGCAGCTTCGATCAGCACCTGATGTGACCGTGTCACGCGCTCCATGGCGACGGGCGCGACGCTCACCGCTTCGCCATCGGCGACCTGCGCAATCAGGTGCGGGGTAATAGAGTGTCCATCGAGCGTGACGGTAGCCAAGCCCAATGGGTGGTAACCGAACGTCAGCGCGGCCAACAGCGATAAAGCGAATTTTCCTGGCATGATAAGTAAACCCTTATTATTGATTTTTATGATGTTTTAACGTTATTCGGTTCAGGGCTGCTGCGCCGGACGGCGGGCGATAAAATACAGGGTGATCAGCGCCAGCAAGCTGGCGATCATCACGTACCAGGCCGGCGCAAAGCGGGTGCCGGTATTCTGGGTCAACCAGGTAAGGATCGCCGGTGCAAAGCCGCCGAATACCGTCACCGCCAGGTTATAGGACACCGACATGCCGCTGGCCCGGACCTGGGTAGGAAACAGGTCGGACAGTGCCGCAGGGGCCACGCCGACGAACAGCGACACCAGCATGCAAAACAGGGTCTGTACCAGGATCAGCATCGCGGTGGTGTGGTAAGCGTCGAGCAGCAATAACAAGGGGTAGCTGGCAACCAGCAACAAGGCGGCACCGGCCTGCAGGATTTTCAGGGTACCGATGCGATCGGACCAGGCACCTGCCGCTACGCAGCAAACCACCATAAAGCAGTTACCGATCAGCGCCGCTAAAAACGCCTGATGGCTCTCGAAATGCAGCACGCGCTGAACGTAAATCGGCATATAGATAATCAGCGCGTAGACGCTGACCGCCCACAGAATAGACAGCCCGGTGCCCAGCAGCACGGCCTGACGATGGGTTCGGAACAGCTGTCTCAGCGGCTTTTCCGGAGCGCATTGCTCCCGCTGACGCCGGGCCTGCTCTTCGGCAAACAGCGGCGTTTCTTCCAGGGTTTTACGCATCCACAGGCCAATCGGAGCGATCGACAAGCCGATGATGAACGGAATACGCCAGCCCCAGTCGCCTACCTGTTCGTGACTGAGCGTCAGGGTGACCGCGGTGGCGACCAGAGCGCCCAGGATATTGGAGATCCCCATGCTGGCCTGCAGCCAGGAGGCGTATTGGCCTTTCTGGTGCTCGGGGGCGTGTTCGATTAAAAATGCGGCCGCGCCGCCCACCTCGCCCCCGGCGGAAAACCCTTGCAGCACCCGGCCGCACAGGATCAATAAAGGGGCGCCTATGCCAATAGCGCTGTAGGGCGGTGCAAAGGAAATGATCGCCGTGCCGACCGCCATGGTCATGATGGTCAGGGTCAGGGCGGCCTTGCGGCCAACCCGATCGCCATAAGCGCCGATTACCAGGGCGCCGAGCGGGCGAATGACGAAACCGAGACCGAAGGCCAGAAAGGCTTCAAAGAGTTGGGTGCCGGCATCGTTGGGGTGGAAAAAGTTCTGCGCGATGTACACCGCGAAGAAGGCGTACACCGAGAAGTCATACCATTCCAGTGCGTTGCCGATAGAAGCGGCGGCAATCGCTTTGCGCCCACGGCTTTTGCGCGGCGTAACGGCGGCGTCGGCAGCCAGCAGGGGGGAGATGGGCGGAACCGTGCTTTTATTCATCATTGTTCTCCGCGAGGCAGTGAGATATAGGGCAGGGATTTTTCGGCAATCTCATCGAGCGACTCCTGATAACCGGCGTCGGCGTATCGCATCACGCCGGTACTGGTGTCGTTGGTCATCGACAATTGCAGGCGTTGCTGCGCCGCGGCGCTGCCATCGGCGATGGTGGTGACGCCTGAACTGGTCATATAGCCGCTGTAACCGCCGCCGCCGGAGTGGATCGCCACCAAATCCGCCATGGAGGCGCAGTTGACCAGCGCATTGAGCAGCGGCCAGTCGGCGATCGCATCGGAGCCGTCCTTCATCTTTTCGGTCATGATATTCGGGTGAGCCATCGCCCCGGCGTCGAGATGATCGCGGGTGAAGGCGATAGGCCCGGAAAGACGGCCGTCCGCTACCATGCGGTTCACTTCCAGCGCCAGCTCGGTGCGTTCCCCGTGACCGAGCCAGGCGATGCGCGCCGGCAGGCCTTCAAAGGGCACATGTTGGCGCGCCAGGGTGATCCAGTTACTGACGATGCGGTTATCGGCAAAGCGTTGCAGCAGGTAGTCGTCGATCACCCGAATATCGTTGCTGTCGTTGGACAGGGCAATCCAGCGGAATGGGCCGATGGCGCGACAAAACAGCGGCCGCAGGAAGGCCTCGGTGAATATGGGGATCTCGAATGCGCGTGCCACGCCGCCCTGGTGTGCGTGGGTGCGGATAAGATTGCCGTTATCGAACACCACCGCGCCGCGATCCATAAAGCCGATCATGGCTTCTACGTGTTGCACGATAGAGCGGCGGCTGGCGTCCATCAGCGCATTGATATCCGCCTCGCGTTGCGCCGCCACCTGCTCAAGGCTGTAGCCGGCGGGGACATAGCCGTACACCAGGTCGTGCGCCGCCGTTTGGTCGGTAACGATGTCAGGAATCACGCCGCGAGACAAAATCGCCGGGTAGACTTCGGCAGCATTGCCCAGCAGTGCGACCGACAGCGCCTCTTTGCGCTGTTGTGCGGCGGCGATCATCGCCAGTGCCTGGTCGAGATCTTTTGCCTGGTGCTGTAAAAAGCCGTTTTTCAGCCGTTTGTCGATACTGGCCTGATTGACCTCGACGGTCAGAATTGCCGCGTTGGCCAGGGTGCCCGCCAGCGGTTGCGCACCACCCATGCCGCCCAGCCCGGCGGTGAGGATAAAGCGGCCGCGCAGATCGTCAGCGAAATGCCGTTCGGCGATGCGCGAGAAGATTTCATAAGTCCCCTGGATCACCCCCTGCGAACCGATGTATTGCCAGTCGCCGGCGGTCAGACCGCCCCAGCAGATCAGGTTTTCTTTTTCCCAGCGGTAGAAGTTCTCCGCCTTCGCCCACTGGCCGACCATATTGCAGTTGGCCATGATCACCAGGGGGGCATTAGCGTGGGTCTGCAGCACGCCGATTGGCTTGCCGGATTGCACCAGCAGCGTTTGGTCTTCACGCATGGTTTTTAACGCATGAACAATGGCATCGTGTGACGGCCAGTCGCGCGCCGCACGTCCCAATGCCGCATATACCACCAGTTCGTCGGGGTTTTCGCCAACGGCCAGCACGTTTTCCAATAGACGCAGCAGCGCTTCTTGCCGCCAGCCCAGGCAGCGCAGCTCGGTGCCCGAGGTCACTTCAAAGGTTCTTTTCATGCGGCATCTCCCGTCGGCAGGTAGCTGCGTAAGTCAATCCCGAGGGTTTTCTCTACCGGGGGATAGACCGCCGGATCGGTGACCGACGAGGAAAGCGGGAACTGCGAATGATGCATATGGAAAATCACCACTTCCATGCCTGGCTTTAACTGCCCGGCGCTGATCGGGTTGCCGGCCTTGTCGAGGGTGGTGATCACGTCCGGATAACTGGCGAGGCGCTCACCGTGGGCGTCTTCCACCGCCATATGTTCATTCATGATATGGATACGGCGCAGGTCCTTGCCCTGGCCGACAGTCACGATGCCGACGTCAAACGCCTCTTCGGTATAACGCAGGCTGTTGGCGGCCACCTTACCGCTGCCGATAATATTGCCGCCGGTGTGGCGACAGATGGCCTCGACGATGCCGTTGCCGTTTGCCGCCAGAATGCTTTCGCCCAAGGCAATCGCCTGGCTGATGCCCCCCAACGCAGCGTGTTGGCGTACGTAGGCGGCGGGGATCGGGTTGCGACAGCTGGCGATAAAGCCGCCGGACATGTCCGCCGCTTTGCGCAGCACCGGCGACACCTTGGCCGTGGCGCCTTTCACCACCAGTTCGATATAGGCGTTGTTGGCCCGATTGCCGCCGACGGCAGCCTGGATCATCGGTTCAGGGCTGGAAGCCAGGCCGATGGAGCCCATGTCGCCGGTCGGGTGGGCACGCAGATCGCCGACCGCATCGACGACTTTGCAACCGAGGATCGCGGCAGGCAACCAGCCGTTGAGGGTGCTGGACATGCCGTTCTGTCCGACCATCAATCCGGCGATAGGGGCGCCCAGTTCCTGCTGCACCAATTGCACGGCCTTAACGTAGTCGACGCCGAGCATTTGCCAGTCGGTCAGGCCGCCGGGTGCGCCAATCGCTGCCGCGGTAGCGATCCAGTCGTTATCGTTCAATTCCTCGAGGCTGACCAGTTCCGGCCGGCCAATGGTCACCGCCAGTCGCCCAAGCTCCAGGCCGTGGGCAACCCAACCGCCACCGCCGCAGGCAAATACCGAACCGCCTTTTACCGCGGCCTCCACATCGCTAAGTGTTAAAACACGCCCCATGGTCTGTGCTCCTGAAAGTATCGGTGAGATTGCGCTTGAATGAATAATCTGTGAATAGTTGCGCTACCGGAATTCGATACTAGGGGGCGGTTAACCAAAATGTCGCATTACTTTTTATCACCTGCGTATAACACAATGTTAACCCATGCTTCAGGCGCAAAAAATGAGCCGCCATCATCCTGGGGAACGGCGATGAAATGCGTTAGCGCGACCAGTGGATCTGCACGGATTCGAGGGTGGCAATAAACGCCTGAGCCAGCCGTGACAGGGGCTCATACATGCCGTGAACGATGCTGATAGGGGTTTTGGCGGTGGGTTCGATGGGCCGGAAAACCACCTTGGTCCACACCGGGCCGTTGGCGGTAATTTCATCGATCAGCGCAATGCCAACCCCGGCCTGTACCAGCGCGCAGGCGACGTGGATCTGCTGCACCTCGACGGTAGGGCGCAGAATGATGTCGGCGTCGCTTAACAGTTTGCGCACCAGTTGGCCGATCGGGATCTCAGCGCCGTAACCAATAAAAGGCTGGTCGATCAGATCCTCGATCCCTATCACATTTTTGGCGGTTAATGGGTGCGAGGCAGGCAACGCTACCACCAGCCGGTTTTCATACAGCTGGCGCGAATGCACGTTGGGATGGCCTTCGTGCAGAAAAGCGACCCCCAGTTCAACCTGCTGCGTCAGCACCGCCTGCAGCAGCACGTCCGGGATCATGGTGTGCAGGATCACCCGCGCTTCGGGCAATTGTGCGTGGAATTTGGCGATGGCGCTGGGGATCAGTCCTTGCCCCAGGCTTGGGCTGCAGGCGATACGCAGATGGCCCATACGGTTTTGGATTAGATCCTCTGCCACTTCGTTAACCCGCTGAACGCCCTGATAGACCGAATTGACCTCGACAAACAGGTGGCGAGCCTCCGGGGTCGGGTACAGTCGCCCCTTGATGCGTTCAAACAGCGTCAGACCCAACCGTTGTTCGGTGTAGCCGATCAGCCGGGATACCGCCGGTTGTGAAACGTGCAGCAGCTTGGCGGCACCGCTGATCGAGCCGGTCAGCATGATGGCGCGGAACACTTCGATTTGCTTGAGGTTTAAACGCACAGCCCCTCCACGATGGTTAACATTTTGTTATGCACGAGTGATAAACAAGCATAAGACAGAATAGACAGCCTCACCCTACACTGGCCTGACTGTCGGCACAATCGACCGATTGATAACCTGAGATATATGCATTTTTATGCATTTATTCTATGCAATGGAATAAGAGAGGTGGCGCTATGAATCTGAGTCAACGGCCAGAACTGGTGGTCAAGGGCAATCTGGTGGATGCCGAGCGGGTGACTCCGGACGGCTGGCTGGCCATCGCCGGCGGTAAAATCATCGGCAGCGGCAGCGGCCAGGCACCGAAGGCCCCGCAGGTGATCGACGCCGGCGGCAAGTGGATCCTGCCGGGGGTGATTGACGGTCAGGTGCATTCCGGCAGTCAGGCGAATCAGGAAGGATTGGGCTGGGCATCGCGGGCGGCGGCGGCGGGCGGTATCACCGTGATGGTTGATATGCCTTATGACGATCCGGAGCCGGTGGCGTGCCGTGCGCTGCTGGAAGCAAAAATTGCCGAGGTGGAGCGTGACTGCCACGTCGATGTAGCGCTGTTTGGCACCCTGAACGCAACCTACGGATTCGATGCCGCTGCCGGACTGATTGAAGGCGGGGTATGTGCCTTTAAGTTTTCCACCTTCGAAGCTACGCCGGGCCGGTTTCCTCGGGTAGACGAAGACGACCTGATGCATGCCTTTGAGCTTATTGCGCCGACCGGGCTGGCCTGTGCGGTACACAACCAGATGCAGGAGCTGACGCGTAAAAATATCCAGCGAATGGTCGAGGCCGGCGACACCGGCTGGGATGCATTTATGCGTGCTCACACGCCGCTGATTGAAAATCTGGCAACGGCGCTAATTTATGAAATGGGGGCGGAAAGCGGGGCTCGCGCCCATGCGGTGCATGTTTCCACTTCACGCGGTTTCGAACTGTATCGGATGTATCGGCAGGCAGGCTACCCGGTCAGCATTGAAACCTGCGTACAGTATTTGATGCTCAACCATGAACAGCATACCCGCCAGTTTGGCGCCAAGACCAAACACTACCCGCCGATCCGTCCTAAAGCGGAAACCGAACTGTTGTGGAGCCATATTGCCCAGGGCGACTGCACCTTCGTTTCTTCCGATCACGTCAGCTGGGGCCTGGAGCGCAAAGGGGACGACAACGTGTTCAAAAACGCCTCCGGCGGCCCCGGACTGGAGACGTTGTTGCCGGCGTTGTGGACCGGCTGCGAGCAGCACGGCATTGCGCCGACCACCGTCGCACAGTTGCTGTGTCGTAACCCTGCACGGCATTTTCTGCTCGACGATCGCAAAGGGGGCTTTGACATAGGTATGGACGCCGATTTCGTGGTATTGCGGCCCGAGCGCTACAGATTCGATCCCGCTAACAGTTTGTCGGCGGTGAAATGGAGCGCCTTCGAAGGCATGGAGTTCAGCGTACGGGTGGAAGCCACCTATTGTCGCGGCCAGGCCGTCTTTGCCGAGGGCCGCATTCTCAATTCGCCGGGGGCGGGACAGTTTCTGCGCCCGCACGCCGCCGATGGAGCAGGCCAATGACCGAGTTAATCAACAGTGAACGCTTATGGGCGCGAGTCAATCATCTGGCGCAAATGACCTTGCCGGATGTGCCCTGGACGCGGCGGGCCTTTACGCCATTGTTCAGCGAGGCGCGGACCTGGCTGGCGGAACAAATGAAGCAGGCTGGGCTGACGGTGACGCTGGACGAAGGCGGCAATCTGATCGGTCGGCGCGCCGGGCTGCGCAACGATCTGCCGCCGCTGGTGACCGGCTCGCATTGCGATACCGTGGTGGGCGGCGGCCGCTATGACGGCATTATCGGCGTGCTGGCGGGGATTGAGATGGCCCATGGTCTGCACCGGCAGGGGATAGTTTTGCAGCACCCGTTTGAGGTTATCGACTTTCTGTCCGAAGAACCCAGCGACTACGGTATTTCCTGCGTGGGCAGCCGGGCGATGAGCGGTGAATTGGACGGCGGCATGCTGGCGTCCAGAAACGCGCAAGGCGAAACGCTGGCACAGGCGATGACACGTATTGGCGCTCAGCCGGAAAAACTGACCCGGCCACTGCGCCTGCCGGGCGGTACCGCCGCTTACGTCGAGCTGCACATTGAACAAGGGCCAGTGCTGGAGCGCCAGCACCTGCCGATTGGCGTGGTGACGCATATCGTCGGCATCCGCCGGGTGTTGGTGACGGTGCTTGGGCAGCCGGACCACTCCGGTACCACGCCGATGGATATTCGTCGCGATGCTTTGGTCGGGGCAGCGCATGTGATTGAGCAGGCGCATGCGATGGCGTTAAAGCAAAGCGGCAATCCGCATTATGTGGTGGCGACCGTAGGGCGCATCGCCATGACGCCAAATGTCCCCAATGCGGTGCCAGGGCAGGTAGAGCTGATGCTGGAGGTGCGCAGTGACAGTCAGCCACTGTTGGACACTTTCCCGGAAGCGCTGTTGGAAAACTGTCGGCCACGTTTGCAGAGTCTGGATTTACAGACGCAATTGCAACATGTCAGCCGCGCACGGCCTACTGCCTGCGCGGAAACGGTGATGCAGGCGATTGAGGGGGCCGTGCAATCGCTGGGGGTCGCCGGCCGCCGGCTGCCGAGCGGTGCCGGGCATGATGCGGTTTATATGGCGTCGACCGGGCCGGTGGGGATGGTGTTTATTCCCTGTCTGAATGGGCGTAGCCATTGCCCTGAGGAGTCGATTACCGAGCAACAGCTGGCCGACGGGGCCAGGGTGCTGGCGCAGGCATTGCTCAACCTGGATAAGCAGCTTACGTAATACGCTGCCTGATAGGGAGGAACAAGAAGAGAGCCTATGCCCGAGCAATGAACCTCCGTATACGGAGCCGTACGTACTGTGGCTTGAGGACGGCGGGAGTTATCCCGCCGACTACTCGATGTCAATGATCCGCTGGGATTAGGGATTACTGATAGCTCAGGTTAACCTGCACCACGCTGATAAAAGTGCCGGCACTGCTCTGGCCTTTGGGGCTATAAATACGCGCGGTCAGTGGGAACGCCGCCTTGCGGGCCTTATCGATATCCACCGACAGGCTGGCGTTATTGGCTAGCGTCAGGCTGCTGTCGGCATTGCTCAACTGTAAGGCCACGCCGGTTGCGGTCCCGCTGCTGGCAAAGGCTTTGCTGTCATCGGGGGCTGGCGTGCCGGTGAAGGTGGCGGTCACCCTGCTGGTGCTGGGGGGGCAACTGCTCAGCGTCAGGCTAAAGGCTTTCCATTCGCCACCGGTGCCGGCCTGCAGTAGATCCCGCCGCTGAAGCTTGCCCAAGTCCAGCGTCTGGTTGAGGCTGGCATCCACCGTACAGGGCGTGGCGGTGATTTTGCTGCTGATAGTGACCTCTGCGGCCTGCAAAGGTTGTCCCCATAGAGCGCTGAGAGCAGCCAGTGCGATAATGCGGGTTTTCATCCTGCTATCTCCCTGCAACTGGCTTATTGGTAGGTGAAGGACACCACAATATTGCCGCTGACGGTACCTGGCGTCGACGCGCCTTTGGCGTAAATTTGAATCTTTTGGGAAAATTTTGCGGTGCGAGCCACGCTATCGACGGCCACTTGGCGTGTGGTATTGGGTGCTATCTCGCTACCGGCGCCATCTTGCATATAAAGGACCACCTGGGTTGCGGTACCAGTATTTATAAAACTGTTAGTCGACAAGGAGGACGCCGTACCGCCGTAGGTGGCGGTAACTTTGGTAGTGCTGGCCGGGCAGCCTTCCAGCTCCAGGTCAAAACTCACAAACGGGCTGCTGCTCCCGCTTGTTGATAATTTAGTTGCCTCAATATCCGGCAGTACCACGTTGAGCGGATTGCTGCTTTTCACAGTGCAAGGGGCGGCAATGATGTTGCCGCTGATATTGACCGTCAGTGAGTCAGACTGTGCCAGCGGGGATAGACACAGGCTGGTCAATACCAGCGTTCGCAGAGTGTTGCTGATGATTTTGGACATATTCCTCTCCTTGGGTGGGGGTTCCTTGCGCTAAACGCGTCATTATTGATAGGTGATATTCAGGGTGGCGCTGCTGTTGGCCTTGCCGGGCATCACCAACTTGTTGGTCTGGTAATAACGCGCGGAGAACGGCAGGGTTTCCTGACCGCCGGAGGAGGTTTTCAGCAGGATAGTGTTGTTGATTTTCAGCGGGGTGCCGCCGTACAGCAGCTGCACGCCGACGCCTTTGGCGGTGCCGGTCTGCCCGGCGTTGGTCAGGGCCAGCACGCTGGTTTCGGCTGTATCGCTATTTTGCGTGCCGGCCAGGGCGACGTTGATTTTGGCGTCTTTATCGCAATTCAGGCCGAGATCAAAGCTTTTGTCGCCCAGCGTCAGGCCTGTACCAGTGAAGCGGGTAGCGGAGATATCGCCCAGGGGAACATTGATGCTGGTGCTGTTGAGGCTACAAGCGATGGAGATGATGTTATTGACCCCGGTTGTTTTTAGGCTGGTGACAGTCCAGGGGGGCGAGGCGACCCAGACTGAGGGGGTGATGCTCACCTTTCCCAAAGTGCCGGCAGCTAAATTACCGGATGATGACGGCCCGGTTTTAATTAACTCGATTAGCCAAGATGAGGAATTGAAACGCCAGACAGCATTAAAATTGCCAATATCTCTTGACTGGTTGGCGACCAGTGACCAATCTCCGGACGACCAGTGTCGATAAGTGAGCCGAACCCCAACACCAGCAATATTGGTAGCCGCAACGCCATTGAGCGGACTCCAGCCATTGGCGTAGTTAACTGAAATTGATGATTTGGAACAATACTCATTCGATATATCTTCCACCCCATCACGAATAGTCACAGTCTTGCTGGCGAATACGGAGCCTGGGGCTGTACCACGTTGAATGATAACGTCGCCAAAATTGACGGTTTGCTCTTTGTTTTGCCAGCCATTCAGCGGAGCGCAGGCCATCAGTCGGGTACTGCACAATCCCGTAAGCCCAAATAGGCAGAGGATTAACAGGCGAGGGGCAGGGCCTTTTTTTTGTCTTGCTGCGTTGTTGCCAGATGATGTTTTCATTCGTCCTTTCATCGACATACTCCATTGGTTTGCACCACGCCGCCCGGCGGTGGTGTGCTTGGCAACCGATAACTGACCCGGCACTGTGCCGCGCCGCCATTCCCCCATTTCACCTGCAATTGGCCGCTGCTCGCCAGCCCGCTCAGGTACACCTGGCCGCCGTCGCCGACAATGCTGCCCTGTGTGGCGGTGGGGTCGGTGTCGCTGACCGTGGCACCGAACGGCACCGGCTGGCCGTTGGCCTGCGTCAGGGTTATCAGCGCCCGTGCGCCGACCCGCGGCCGGAAGTCGGCCCGCACCAGCGCCCCGCGCGTCGGCGTCACCCGCTGGCTGCTCTGCGGCAGGTCCACGTCGTCCGCCAGCGTGGCCGCGTTCAGCGCCACCTCGCTGCGCCGGTACGGCGACAGGTAAGGCACCAGCGCATAACCCCGCCAGTCGGTGCGCACCCCGGTCTGGTTGGCGACCGTCGCTCCCGCCGCGCCCGGTGCTGCCACCAGCGCGGCGGTGTCCCCCAGCGGCTGGCCCAGCGTGATGCCGTTGGCGTGCGCCACCAGGCTGCCGCTCAGCCCGTAGTTCAGCCGGCGACTGTGGTTGTCATAGCCGTAGCCGCTGGTCACTTCGCCGTAGGTGCCGCGATAATCAAGGTTGGCGTTGCCGCCATAGCCCTGCCCGCGGCTGCCATAGGTTTGCTGCACGCCCCAGCTCAGGTTGTTGTCCGCCAGCGCCACGCCGCTCAGCCCCAGGTTGTGGCTGGTCGCGCCGCCTTGGGCGTTGTTCAGGCTGTAGTTGACCCAGGCGCTGTTGTTGTCCCACAGGCTGAGCGGCACGTTGATGTTCAGGGCGATTTGCTGGTCGTTGCTGCGGGTCGCCCCCTGGGTGTTGCGGTTAAGGCTCCAGTTGATGCCGTAGCTGATGCCGCGCCAGCTGTTGCTGTAGCCCAGCCCCAGCGACGCCAGGCTGCGTTCGCTGTTCCAGTAGTCTTCGCGCACCGCGCTGAGCGACAACGTGCCGGCGTATTGCCCCAGTTGCTGGTTCATGCTCAGCTCGGCCCGGTTGCGCCGCCGCTCGTTCATCCACAGCGGCGCCGTGCCGCTGCGCCAGCCGTCCAGCACCTCCGGCAGGGAATAAAACCCGGCGGTGGAGTAGCGGTAGCCGGCGATGGCGAAGTTGGTGCCGGTCTGTACCAGGTTCTTGCTGTAGCGGGCCCGCCAGGACTGGCCGCCGACGGTGGCCTTGCCGTTGGGCTGGCTGCGTGACTGGGTGAGGTCCAGCGACAACGCCCCCCAGTCGCCGAGGTTGTTGCCGACCCCCAGCGCCGCCGCTTGATAATGCTGTGCCGCCTGCACCCCGCCATACAGGGTGGTGTTCCACGGCAGGCCGTAGATGGCGGTGCCCTGCACCAACCAGCTGTTATCGACGCTGCTGTCGTAGCTGCGGTATTGCCCGCCGGTCAGACTGTACTTCAGCCGGCCTTCACGCTGCAGCACCGGCAGGGACGCGAAGGGCACCACCAGGTGCTGTTCGCTGCCGTCGGCCTCTTTGACGGTCACCTGCAGGTCACCGCTGCCGCCGGTGGGGTACATGTCGTTAATCACAAAGGCGCCGGGGGCGACAAAGGTGCGGTAGATTTCATAGCCGTTCTGGCGCACCACCACCTGGGCATGGGTGCGGGCGATACCGCGCACCACCGGGGCGTAGCCGCGCAGGCTGTCGGGCAGCATCTCGTCATCGGAGGCCAGCTGCACGCCGCGAAACGGCACCGCATCAAACACCTCGGCCGGGGCATTGCTGTCCCCCAGCGTCAGCTGGCTGCGCAGGCCGGTCAGGTTGCGCTGGGCGTAGGTGTAGACCGTCTCCCACCGGTCCTGGCCGTCGCTGTCGCGGCTCCAGGTGGTGTAGTTGCGCACCCGCCAGGGGCCGATATTCAGACCGGGGCGCAGGTTGGCATATTGGCTGTTGCTGTTACCGCCGCTCCCGCCGTGGGCGGTGTTGCTGGCGCCGCTGAGGCTGTAGTTGAGCAGCAGGGCGGTGATGCCCTCGTCCCACTGCGACGGCGGCACGTAGCCGCGCGGCTGCCGGGCCAGCGCCGCCTGGGGAATGCTCAGCGCCAGTTGCTGACTGTCGAACAGCAGGCGAGCGTCGGCCTGGGGGATGGCGGACAGGTCGGCACAGGCCGCCTCCGGGGCGCCGAGCGCCGGGAACTGCGCTACCCGCACGCCGTAAGCGGCCAGGTCGGCGACGCTCAGGCAGGGTTGCAGCCCCAGGTCGTCGGCCCCGGCGGCAAAGGTCAGCATCCGGCTGTCGACCTGCTGGTCGTTCAGCAGAATATCGACCCGGTAGTCGCCCGGTAACTGGCTGCCGTTCTCTTCAAAGGTTGCCAGGCTGGTGACCCCCTGCTGCGGGCCGTCCAGCTCCAGCAGCGCCGGGTTGAAATAGTCCCGCGCCTGCGCCGGGCCGCCGAGGGCCAGCGCAATAAGCAGCGCCAGCCGGCGGGGCACCGCCGTTCTCCGTTTCAGTTGTCTTCTCACGTCACTTCCTTGTTGTGGGGGCCGTAAAGCGCCCTGTGGGTGAGGAACTGCCGGCCGCTTACTCCTGAAGCCGGCCCTGCTGCAGCGTGCCGATGCCGCCAAAGTCATTGATGACCCGCCAACTGACGGCGGTGCCTGCGGCCGTCGGCAGGGTAAAGGTGGCGCTGCCGTGCGGGGCCACATAGGTGGCGTCCTTCACTTCCTGGCCGTTCACCTTCACGCTCTGGAAATTCATGTAAAACGCTGTGGGGTTGCTGACCGCCAGCTGCGCACCCTGACGGCGCCAGGTCAGCTGGCCGGCCACGTCGTCGGGCAGTCCTTTCAGGGCGGCCGGGCGGTAAATCAGCTTGATGCGGGTTTTGACGGCAATCTGCAGGGTGTTGTCGCGCCGTTCGGTGGAGGGGATGGTTTTGACATTCAGCCAGTACAGGCTTTCGCGGTCTTCCGGCAGGGCACCGCCGACGCGCACCACGCGCAGCACGTTCTGCCGGCCTGCATCCAGACGAAACAGCGGCGGGGTGAGAATAAAGGGCGCCTTCTCGGTGCTGCCTTCCTGCGGCTCGACCCAGGATTGGATCAGGTAGGGCAGCGAGTCCGGGTTAGTGACGCTGAGCGAGGATTCTTTCTTGTCACCGTCGTACACCAGGCGGGTGGCGCCCACCACCACGCCGGCCTGGGCCAGACTGCTGACCATCATCACGCCGCCGCACAGTGCGGTAAGCCCGTATTTCATGGTGTCACCTCCGAAAAAAAAGGACGGCAAACGCCGTCCTGACAGAACACTCAGTTATAGACGATGGTGAAGTTGGTGCTGGCGTTGGCCGTACCGGCCCCGACGCTGGCGGCGGTGGAGATATAGCGGGCGGTGAAGTCCAGTGCGTTGGTGACGTCCTTGGTGGTGTCCGCCGGGTCACCTTGTTTCAGGTCATAGCTGCCGGACTGGCCGCGCAGGGGAACGACCTTGCCGTCCTTGTCGGAGATTTGCACGCCGACGCCGGTCGCCACGCCGGTACCACCGGTGAGCGCCAGCACGTTGTTATCGCCGTTGACCGGGGTGCCGTCGAAGTTGACGCTGGCGGTGGTGGCCGCCGGGCAGGATTTGACCAGCAGGGTGAACTTGGTAGCCGGTGCGACAGTGCCGGCCCCGGCAAAGGATTTGGTACTGATTTTGCCCAGCGGTACCGTCAGGCTGGCGCTGGCAGTATCGACCACGCAGGCAGTGTCGGTGATGGAGCCGGTGAAGTTGACGGTACCGTCAGCGGCGAAGGCCGACGCGGCGGACAGGAGGGCGGTTACCGCCAGGGAGGTGGCCAGTAATGTTTTTTTCATGAGCATAATTCCTTGATGCCTGTGACTCAGCACAGCGATTCCATTAACCCGTTGACAGGGTTTCCTTTTTTGTCGTTTGGCGCGGCTGTTTTCCTGGGTTGAAAAGGAGACATTTTGAACCAAAGTGTTACATTGCGTTTTTCATGCGGTTAAGGGCGTTATTTGCCCACTGAAATAGCGTAAAACACCATGGACGGTGTTTATTCAGTGCGAATGACCAGGTTTTATTTGTTTGTTTAGGGATGAGAAGGACAGGGCGGCGGTTTTTGGCAGTGCAGAGGCATAGGATGGATAAATATGAGCACAGAGGAATTTATGGATAACTAATTGATATTCTAATAGTTGAAGGATGGTTAAAAATGAAACGCAGACAGGTATTGACATTTTTTCGGGGGATAATTAGCTTATGTGACAGTTTGGTTCAAAAAGTTACATTTTTCTCCTCGTTTTCTTCCTGTTTTGCGTCCGGTTCCTCCTCCTGCCACAAATGTTTAAATCGTCCGGCATTGGCGGCGGTATACAGCACGGTATGCTGAATATTGCGGTGGCCCAAATAATCCTGAATCACCCGGGTGTCGGCGCCGTTATCGGCCAGGGCATAGCCGCAGGCATGGCGCAGCATATGGGGATGGGCGGCGACGGTCAGCCCGGCCTGTTTGCCGTAGGCCTGCAGCATGCGGTAAATGCGCTGGCGTGACAGGCGGTAGCCTTTTTGCGACAGGAACAGCCACTCTTCGTCGCCCAAATTGCGGTACGACCGGCGTTTTTCCAGCCAGCGGGCCAGCAGGGTTTTCTCGGTGGCTTCCAGCGGGTGGATGGTGGAGAGGCCATTTTTAAGGCGGTTGATGTAGAGACTGCCGCTGTCCATGTCCAGGTCGTTGATGCGCAGGCCGTTGAGTTCACTGACGCGGCAGCCGTGGATGAAGCCCATCCAAATCAGGCAGCTGTCGCGTTCGGGGGCTCGACCGACGGCGGCCTGTTGCAACAGGCGGGTGACCTCGGTGCGGGTCAGGTGTTTACGGTGAGCGTGGGATTTTTGCACGGTATTTTCTCCAAAAGGCAGGGGCCGACAAGAGGCCGGGCCCTGACGTCGCCTGTTAATAACAGATGACGTGCCGGGAGTATAGTGCAGGTTGAATAAACCGGGGCGGCGGCGGATGCGCTGAAACACCCGGTTCTCAAGGGTTTTTACGATGTGTTATCCGCTTTTGGGCTTGCCGGTTGTTTTCCGCCTATTAAATAAACTAAGGGGCCTGCAGGCCCCTTGTAAGGTTAATAAGGCGCGCCGGCGATCAGAGTTTAGGTCCGGCGCTCACCAGTTTTTCTCCTGCCGCAGTCACGGTGTATTTGGCGAAGTTATCGATAAAGCGCTGGGCCAGATCCTGCGCCTTTTCCTGCCACAATGATTCATCGGCGTAGGTTTTACGCGGATCGAGGATCGAAGGATCCACCCCCGGCAATGCCTTCGGTACCGCCAGGCCAAAGATTGGCAGGGTGAAGGTATCGGCGTGCTCGATCTCCCCGTTCAAAATGGCGTCGATGATGCCGCGAGTGTCCTTAATGGAAATACGCTTGCCGCTGCCGTTCCAGCCGGTATTCACCAGATAAGCCTGTGCACCGGCCGCTTCCATACGCTTGACCAGCACTTCTGCGTACTGCGTCGGGTGCAGCGTCAGGAACGCCGCGCCGAAACAGGCGGAGAAGGTCGGGGTTGGGGTGGTGATGCCGCGCTCGGTGCCGGCCAGCTTGGCGGTGAAGCCGGACAGGAAGTGATATTGGGTTTGTTCTGGCGTCAGGCGCGACACCGGTGGCAGTACGCCGAAGGCATCCGCCGTCAGGAAGATGATCTTCCTGGCATGCCCCGCCTTGGACACGGGCTTGACGATATTTTCGATGTGGTAAATCGGGTAAGAGACGCGGGTATTTTCCGTCTTGCCGGCATCGTCGAAATCAATGCTGCCATCGGCCAGTACCTGCACGTTTTCCAACAGCGCGTCCCGGCGGATAGCCTGATAAATCTCTGGCTCCGCCTGAGGAGACAACTTGATGGTCTTGGCGTAGCAGCCACCTTCGAAGTTGAACACGCCGTCGTCGTCCCAGCCGTGCTCGTCATCGCCGATCAGCTGGCGTTTGGGATCGGTGGAGAGGGTTGTTTTGCCGGTGCCGGACAGGCCGAAGAACACCGCCACGTCACCCTGTTCGCCTACGTTGGCTGAACAGTGCATCGAGGCAATACCCTGCAGCGGCAGCAGATAGTTCATGATTGAGAACAGGCCCTTTTTCATTTCGCCGCCGTACCAGGTCCCGCCGATCAGCTGTATGCGTTCGGTCAGGTTAAAGGCGACGAAGTTTTCCGAATGCAGCCCCTGTTGCTTCCAGTCAGGATTGGTGCATTTGGCGCCGTTCATCACCACAAAGTCCGGCTCGAAATTCCGCAGCTCTTCATCCGACGGGCGGATAAACATGTTTTTGACAAAGTGCGCCTGCCAGGCCACCTCGGTGATGAAACGCACTTTCAGGCGGGTGTCTGCGTTGGCGCCACAGAAGGCATCTACCACAAACAGACGCTTGCCGGAAAGTTGGTTACCCACCAGCGTTTTCAGATGTTGCCACACTTCCGGCGACAGCGGCTGGTTGTCGTTTTTGCCGGTGCCGCTATCGGACCACCAAACGGTATCGCGCGTGGTGTCGTCACGCACGATGTATTTGTCTTTCGGAGAACGGCCAGTGAATTCGCCGGTATCGACGTTGACCGCGCCCAGCGTGGTTAACGTACCGCGCTCCAGCGCCGGCAGGTCGGCACGGGTTTCCTCGATAAACAGTTGTTCATAGCTTGGATTATGGACGATCTCGGTAGCCTGATGGATACCGTAGCGGGCCAGCGTTTGTGGGGTAATCGCGATTGAAGACATATCCTACTTCCTTATTAGTTCTATGCCCTTCGTCTTTCTGACCGCGGCCTTTGAAAGCGATAGGGCATATATTATGTGCCTGCTTTCCGCACGGTGCCGCGTGCAGAGCAAGGCTCGGGTACAAGCTGACCGGATTCAGCTATTTGCCGCTCCGGTTCTCATTAATAAACGCACGGATTTTTACTTCCATCTATAGCATAGCAGTGAATTAGCGCCTGATTAATTTAATTACAAAACGCTGACGATAATTAATTAAAACCAACATTGGTGGGGGCTCACAATATTGAATTAATAAGAGGTAATTTAGTTTTGTATTTTTATTTTTTATCATATCGTCAGTGCTGTCCACTATTTTATTTATTATAAAAAGCCCATTCCGAAACGTACCTTTTAAAGTTTATAAATTATTTTATATGTCATTAGACGATCCGCTCCACACTGAACGCTTGTCAGCAGGGTGAATAATGAAACAGATAAATGCAGAAATGACCTGTGAGAAAGAGATACCGCAACCTGATTCATCAGGATTGATTAACCACCTGCGAAAAATGGATATCGGCGCCGTGCCGGTCGCGCTGTTTATCACCATTTGCGCGATTGTCGCCGTGTCGGCCTATGCCAACTTCCTGCCAAAGAATATGATCGGCGGCCTGGCGGTGATCATGACGCTGGGCTTTGCGCTGGCGCATTTAGGTAAAAGCATTCCCGTACTGCGTGATATTGGCGGCCCGGCCATTCTGTGCCTAATGGTGCCTTCGGTGCTGGTGTACTTTAATTTCTTCCAGCCCAACGTGATGGGTACTGTTCATCTGCTGATGAAAGACGCCAATCTGCTGTACTTTGTGATAGCCAGTCTGGTGGTCGGCAGTATTCTTGGCATGAACCGGGTGATTCTGATCCAGGGCATGATCCGTATGTTCGTCCCGCTGGTGGTGGGCACGGTGACGGCGGTGGCAACCGGATTGCTGGTGGGCAAGCTGTTTGGTTTTACCTTCTACCACACCTTTTTCTTTATCATCGTGCCGATCATCGGTGGCGGTATCGGCGAGGGCATTTTGCCGCTGTCGTTGGCGTATTCCGCCATTCTGGGTTCGACGCCCGACGTGTACGTCGCACAACTGGCGCCCGCTGCGGTGTTGGGCAATATCTTTGCCATTGTGGCGGCCGGGGTGCTGGCGCGGCTTGGCATGAAGCGCAAGGCGCTGAGCGGTGACGGCATGCTGATCCGCTCTGCGGAGGAAAACGCGGTGTTCGATATCAAGGAAACCAGCGGTAACGTCGATTTCCAACTGATGGGCGGCGGGCTATTGGTGATCTGCGCCTTCTTCATCGTCGGCGGCCTGTTCGAACATATCGTTCATATTCCCGGTCCGGTGCTGATGATTCTGTTTGCGGTGTTGTGCAAATATTGTCGGGTGATCCCGACCTCGATGGAAACCGGCGCGCACAGCTTTTACAAATTTGTTTCCACCGCGCTGGTGTGGCCGCTGATGATTGGCCTTGGCATGCTGTATGTTCCCCTGGAAAGCGTAGTGGCGGTGTTTTCGGTCGGCTATGTGGTGGTCTGCGGATCGGTGGTGTTGTCGATGGGGCTGGTGAGTTTCCTGATTGCGCCTTACCTGAAAATGTTCCCGGTTGAAGCGGCGATTGTCACCTGCTGCCACAGTGGATTGGGCGGCACCGGCGACGTGGCTATCCTCTCTGCGTCCAACCGGATGGGGTTGATGCCATTTGCGCAAATCGCCACGCGTATCGGCGGTGCCTCCACCGTAATTGGCGCCACGCTGTTATTGGGTTGGTTAATTTGAATCCGGGCTAAATTAAGGATTGCCGGGGTGGATTGCCCCGGTTTTTTTATTTTCGCCTGCCGCTAATAATAAGCACTCAAATGGAATGAAGATTAGCGAGGATATTTTTAATCGGATAGTTCTGTATTTTTATAAAAAGCGTCTATTCTTTTCTCTAAGGGATTATCGTTCTCATTTAGAGTGCTCATGGAGGGCGCCAACCGCATTACCGAGATCCCCGTATTTATTCAGCACCGGAACACGGCCATTAAGGCCATCCGACAGTGAGCGTATCGACTCACTGAAATGACGAATATGGAGATACTCTAATGTCATCAAGCAATCAACGCGTTAACGCCTCCGCAGAAGCTGCCACCGTATTGGCCCTTCAGGGGGCTTATAAACCTGACAGCGATCCTGGACTGAACGTCATTCATCCCTCGAAAAGTTTTGAAGATGCCGGATTGGCATTGATCCGCGGTGACAACGGTTGGCATGCCAAAGGCGTGACCGATACCCCGGTTAATCTGAGTTACAGCTTCTGGGAACAGGCACCCGGTAATATGTCCAGCATGGCGATCGGCGGCTTTAGCAGCTTTAGTGAGCTGCAACGGGAACAGGCAAAACTTTCACTGCAATCCTGGTCGGACGTGGCCAATATCACTTTCACCGAAACCAGCGATACCCAAAACGCCAATATCACCTTTGGCCTGTTCGATGTCAGCGCTCGCGGCTCTTACGCCTTTGCTTATTACCCTGATTCCTCGCCCTCGGTGGCCGGCCAAACCTGGTATAACGCCACCAGCTACGTGTTTGCCAATGACTTGCTCAATGAAAACGAATACGGTCGCCAGACGTTGACCCATGAGATAGGTCATGCGCTTGGGCTGCAGCACCCGGGGGATTACAATGCCGCGCCCGGCGTCAATATCACTTACAACAATGATGCAACCTATTTTGAAGACAGCCGCGCCCACAGCGTGATGAGCTATTTTGACGAGAGCAGCACTGGCCAGGATTTCCAGGGCGCTTATTCTTCCGCACCGCTGTTAAATGACATCACGGCGATCCAGCAGTTTTATGGCGCCAATATGGCCACCCGTAGCGGCGATACGGTTTACGGCTTTAATTCCAATACCGATCGTGATTTCCTCACCGCTACCCACGCACAGGATAAAATTGTGTTCAGCGCCTGGGATGCCGGTGGTACGGACACCTTTGATTTCTCGGGCTTTAGCCAGGATCAACGTATTAACCTCAACGAGAAGTCCTTCTCCGACGTGGGGGGATTAAAGGGGAACGTATCGATTGCCGCCGGCGTGACCATCGAAAATGCGTTTGGGGGATCCGGCAACGATGTGATCATCGGCAACGCCACCAACAACATTCTGATCGGCGGTGCGGGGGATGACATCTTGTACGGCGGCGGTGAAGCGGATCATCTGTTTGGTAATGAGGGCAAGGATACCTTCGTTTATTTCGGCGCCAACGAATCACGTGCTGATGCGCCGGATTGGATCGTGGATTTTGTCAGCGGTGAAGACAAAATCGATCTGACGTTGTTCAACACCGGCAGCAGCAATGGCATCGAGTTCGTTAGTCAGTTCAGCGGTAAGGCAGGTGAAGCCTTGTTAACTTACGATCAGCTCAATCACGTCAGCGATGTGGCAATCAATCTGGGAGGTGGGTTCGACAGCAGCGACTTCCTGGTGAAAGTGATTGGCCAGCCGCTGGTAGAAAGTGATTTCGTGCTGGTTTGACGGCTGCAGGCAACAAAAATAGTGCTTTATTGGGAAAAACACGACAATTCCTATTAATTTCGTCATGTTAGCCTGACATAGTAGCGCACAGAAGGCCGGGCTTGCATACCTCGGGCTTCTGCCGAATCGCCAACCATTCCGGTTGGCGATTCATTTTCCATCTTTCAGCATGTTGATTGCCGCGCCAATCAAGATCCGGCGTTCAATGTCGTTGCTTTCGGCCAACTGCTGCGCCAGATGTTTTGACAGCGTTTCGACCGATAAAACCTCGCCGCGATGACGCAACTGCATCACGCTGTCGCCGATCAAACGCGCCACTTCGTCCCACACGGTTTTTATCTCCTGCTCCGAGTACATCATGGGTTACCTCGGCTGGGTGATTTTTGGTCAATGTAGCAGTTGAGGTCAGGAGGCGCCACCGTACCGATCGCACAATGCCAAAACCGGATGTATAAAAAACAAGCCATCAGTGTTTCTTCTGGTTTTTTCGTCCAATACTGGAGGTGTCGAATATCTGGAGGGTGAATGATGAAACTGGTCGATAAACTGGCTGAGTACCATCGCCGGAGCCGGTGGGCTGAAGCGCAGCATTGGTTATATCGTTTATGGCTGCCGCAGGGGGAGGCAAGAATTGCCTATTTACGCGAGTTGTTGGAGCCTGAGGCTAAGCAACCCGCGAAGCGGGAACACTGAAACAAGGGGGGGCAGTATCCGGCCGGACTGGCGTTACTCTAGAATATCTTCAATCTCTTCAAGCACCTGATGAGCCAGTTCGGTGGTGATCATCAAAATGCCGCAGACCAAAATAACCAGCGCCAGCAGCAGTAAGGCGATTTGTACGCCGTTGCCATTTCGTTTTGCCATCGGGCCTGCTCCTTGCCATTAGCCAAAGACAATCGCCGCCCAGCGCAATAACAGGAGGGCGAGACAGATCAGTAACAATATCAAAAACATCTTCCAATGTTTGCTGCGCATACGTTTGGTGGCCAATCTGACCTCCTGTTTTGTTGATCAGCTGAAATACCAGCCGCCGATAACAAAGATAACAATCACTACCACCGCCAGAACCTTTAACAGGTCGCTGAAGGTGTCATCAGGGTCTTTGTCGTCATTCTTCATTTTACCGCCTGGCCGAGAGCCATTGAGTGAATTGCGTCCACAGTATGCCTGTTGTCCCGGCATAGGCACAGGGGTTTACCCCAAACAACCGGTAAAAGAGCCCGATAAGGCGGCTGCGGAGCGAATTCGGCAGTGCAGGCAGCGGCGGATACGTTGTACTATTCTGTCTGCACAAGGATTCATTTAAAAAGGTATGGCAATGGCGATCGAAATTCCGAAGAAATACGAAAATACCGAGCGTTGGGCGTTCGGCAAGACCGAGCAGCAGGCAGACGACGTGGCCAAGCTGATCCTCAACGGCACCAAGACGGCAACCTGCTCCAATCTTGACGGCGAAGGCATCCCGCTGGCCGGTGACGTATTCGTGGTGGTGGATGGTAAAGGTCAGCCGGTTTGCGCGGTGGAACTGACGTCGGTAGAGATGAAAACCTACGATCAGGTTGATGAGGCCCATGCTTTTGCCGAAGGGGAAGGTGACCGTTCGCTGGCCTACTGGCGTAAAGAGCTGCAGAGCTTCTTTGAAGAATATGAGCTGTTCTCACCGGACATGACGCTGGTGCTGATGAATTTCAAAGTAACAGAGACTTTCTGATTTGACGTCCCCCGTTCCTTACTTCTGCCAATGGGCGACGCCTGAGCTGGCGGCCGACCTGATTGCCGGTCGTGTGACGTTGGCGGATGACGCCAACTGGGCGCTCAGCGGCGCGCGCGATCGGGCGGAATATATCGAATGGGCTAACCACGTCTGTGGCATGGCCTGCCTGAAAATGGTGTTGAGCCACCGCGACGGCGATGCGCCGCCGTTGTTGGAACTGGCGCGCCGCAGTTTGCCTTATGGGGCTTACGTGCGTGACGGTGAACGTATCAAGGGGCTGATTTATGCGCCCTTTGTCGACTTTGTGCGTGAGCAGTTTGCCCTGGAGGCGGAGGCTCAGGTGGGTATCGAGGCAGAGGCGCTGCCGCAGCTGTTGGCGCAGCGACGCTATTTTATGGCCTCGGTACATCCCGGCATTCGCCAGCCCGAACAGACACCGCCACAGCGGGGTGGCCATCTGGTGTTGATTACCGCCGCTGAGGCGCAAAGCGTGACCTTCCACAATCCGTCTGGCGATCGGCCGCAAACGCGCCAACAGGTGACTTTACCGTTGGGCAGTTTTGCCCGTTTCTTCGCCGGGCGCGGTATCGCAATCGCATAAAAAAACGCGCGTTGTTCCCAGCGAAACAGCGCGCGTTCTTCCGTATTCCTTCATTCAATCCAACCGCATCACCCAGGCATCGGTCTGCCGATCGTAATGTTGCTTATACAGCAGCGATTGCTTGCCATCGAGTATTGCCGGGATGCTAGTGTGCTCATCCCAACCGTCCAACTGCATGCACAGATCGGGATCCGACTTGCAAGGGATCGCCAGCGTGCTGACCTGCTCCGGCGAGGAGGACAAATGCGCATCATCGACCTCGAAACTGCCTATTTTCACCACGGTTTTGCCCATTGGAACTCCTTGCTTGGTGTGCTGGTATGAGGTATGACCAGTTGGTCATCTTAATCAGCATAGCCAAGTGAGCAAAAAATGCCACATAAAAAATACAAACTGGCAACATTCGTGGTCAGAGGCTAGCGCATGGGCCTAATAGGTCACTACAAAACTGACGTTATCCTGGTAGGCGCCCACCGGGACTTCCGTTTGCGCTGGGTTGATCGCCGCTTTAAAGGGAATATTTTGCGCCAGGCCGGAACCTGAACCGCTCTGTGCGTTAGTGCTGCTCCAGACGGTGGAAGTATTAGGCAGGTAAATTTGATATTGCAGGAAATTGGTGGTGCCGTTGATCATCTGTCGCCAACCGGTAACGGGATTATTGCCATTGGTAAAGTAGGTCGTGTAGCCCTGGCTTTTGGTGCAGGTGAGGGTGATGTTTTGGGTGATTGGGTTAAACTGGCCTACCAACGCCATGCTGCCAAAATTGACGTTATTGGCGGTATTGATCAGGCAACTTTTGGTGATAAGTACCGTGACCGTGACGGTGCTCGGTTGATCGGTGCCGTCCCACCAGACGCATATCCCAAGCAGGCCAAGGCCGCAGATATGGTAGTTCCACACCAGGTTGATGGTATCGGTATAGGTGCCGGCACTGACGTTGGCCCCTGCCGTGGTCTTGACATAGACGGGGAAGTTGACGTTGGAGGAGATCAGGATCAGCGACAGCAGGTTCAGCGAACTGTAATCGATGGTTTGTCCGACGCTGTAGGGATATTGGTAATTCGCATCGGGGTAAATCAGGTAGGATATTTTATCGCCGGAGCCGTTGTTGTTAAGCAATGCCATGGAGTTTGTGGTCGAGGCGATTTTCACCGTGACGGTGTTTTGTGACAACAGCGACAGGCCGAGGCCGGTGCAGTTAAGCCCTGCAGTGCCCTGAGCATTGATCTGACCATTGTACACGGCAAAAGAACTGCTGGTGGGCAGCGTTACCGCACCGCTGGTGGTGCTACAGGCCGCCAACGCCCGTTGACCGGTCATCAGCAGCAACGCCGTCAGGATTATCATCAGTGGCCGAGACATATATTTTCTCCGTAATGGGTTACTGGCAGACGACGGGGCCGACGCGTTGCATACCTTGCGGCTTATCGAGGGTGAATTCTGCCTGACATGGCGCACCGCCGTCGGCCGGAATGACGCTCAGGCGGTTGTGTTGTTGTACCGGGTCGATATAGCTCATGCCGTCCCAGCCGACATAGCTTTGCTGAGAGGTGCCGATAACGGCAACCTGGCTGCCGTTGGCCAGGTGTTTGCCTTGCGCATCTACCAGCTCAACGTCAGCAGCGGAAACCCGTTGGATAGGGAAGTTGATCAGGTAGCCGCTGTGATCCCGCACGGCGAGGGTTTTTTCTACTGTTGGAACAGTGACGTCCGCCGGCAAATTGAGCGGGTCGATTTGGAATTTGGCATGGTAATACGAAGTTACGGTAGGCACTAACAAATAGCCTTTGTCATTGGTTACGCCAATCCGTTGGTTTTCATAGCTTACCGGCACATCGGCATAACCATCGGTTGAAATCAGAGCGAAAGCGTCATTGATGGTATTGGTGGCGTAAAAACTGCTGTTCATGGCAACCAGAGAACCGCTGACTTCGCCCCAGCGGGTGTAGTTATTGCTGTTGCCATACAAACCGGCGCGGGTTTCAAGTATGGAGGTACGCCAGGTGAGGTCGGCCTGGCGGTAATCGTTGCCGCTTCCCTGGCTGTCGGCATAGGCCAGATTCCATCCCAATCCGCCGTCAGTGGGCGCCGACCGGCTGTAGCCCACCCGTTCGCTCCAGCGGTTGTTGGTGTCACGGGTGGCGCTGACGCTGGCCGTCCCCCAACTGTCGAATGGGATGCTGAGCTGAAGTTGTGAACTGTAACCGCTGCTGCCAATCTCACGGTTAACCGAGGCATACAGGCTGATATTGCGCCATAACGACAGGCTGTAAGAGAAGTTGACCAGTCGGGTGCGAGTGCCAATGGCATCACGCACGTCGAAATAACCGGCCCCAATACTGCCGAAGCGGCTTAGCCCGATGCTGCCGGTCAGTTGATCGGTTCGGCGGCTCAGGCGATAACTGCTCTTATAGGCTGAGAGATCGCCGTAGCCTGCGCTGCGCAGTACCCGCTGGGCGTTCAGGCTAAAAAGCGAGTTGCTGTAGGTGTATCCCAGACTGGTTTGGTCACCACGGTTGCTGGTATATCGATAAACCTCGGTGGGATCGGACTGAGTCACCGGTTGACCCGTTAGCGGATCATAATAAATTTGTGTCGGTAGCGGGGCGCCGTTGAAAGCGTCGCTACCCGCCTGGCTGTGGCTGTAAGAGGTATTGATAACGCCCCATTGACCAATTCGAACGTCTGCGCCTGTACCGACAACGACCAATTGGGCAGCTCCCTCGGCGCGGCCTTCCATCGTCAGCCAGTCGGTCACGCCATATCGTCCAGTGCCGCTGGCCACCCACTGGCTGTAATCCCCCGAACTGATGCCGTAGTTTTGTCGCAATGCGCCGGTCGACAAGCTGAAATCACTCATGCCGGCCTGCAGTAAGGTACTGGCAACATAAAAGGGCACGGTGGTACTGACCTGACGGCCAAGCGCGTCGGTGGTCACTACGGTCGCCTGACCGGCACCGTTGATGTAGGGCACGGTATTGAGTGTGAAAGGGCCAGGGTTCACATTGGTAGAGGTATTTTTATAGCTGTTGATATACAGATCAACACTGGTCGGCACCGCTGCCTGCCCTGAAAATTGTGGCAATGGGTAGGTGATAACGTCAGGACGAGTCGCGAAATCTCGTGCCAGCTGCAGGCCTCCAATTCTGACCGATGTGGTCCAAGGCAGTGACCCGGTGGTGATATCGCCCGCGGTGTAACTCAGCATGCTGTCTTCGTCGCTGTAACGCCACGAACTGTCATAGCGCACGTAGCGGCTGTTTTGCTCGCTGGTACTGTCATTGTTGAAGCTGCCGCGGAAAATCCCGGTGTTGGCGATGACGCCAAAGCCGTCGAACAGTCGTTGCTCACTCCAGAGTGAAAAATAGCCTGGGTTATTACTGCCGGTCTGGCTGACATAGGCATCGTAGTTGAACAAAAAACCCAGACTGCTTTGCGCTTTCAGCCGTTGCTCCGGTTCGGTGGCATTGAAGTTTTGCTGGGGAAGCCAGTCATTGGGTACGTTGATCATCAACTGCTGGGTTTCGCCGCTGTAGGCCACCTCAACCTTGTCGAGCTGATCGACCGCAATTTCCTTGGCCTGTTTGTCAACGACAGGTAACCCAGCCGCGGCCAACTGTTGTGGCGTGAGGTAATAATGTCCGCCACGGTAGTTTACCGGTATCACGCTGCCGGTTGGGCGGCCATTGACCACCGGCTCAAGATAGAGGGTGGTATCGGGCATCGCGACCGCGGTGGGCGGCGGAGGAAGATCGCCGGCCCATGCATCGGCCAGCCACGGCTCAGCCACCATACAGAGTACGGCAAGGGCTAACGGCCTGATTCTCAATCCGTTAGCCATCAATGGCAACATCCGGTTCCACAGCACCTAAGCCTCAATAGGCCGGAATAGTGACGGGTTGCTTATTGTCGTTGACCGTGGCTTGCAGCTTACCACCGGCAAAATTGGCCGACGGTGGCAGGGCAAAGCGCATTTGTGAGCCAGGCAAGACGTAACCCAGCAGCCCGGCATCGAGCGGCTTGCCCTGCATGCTGACCTGCGAAAGCCGCGCATGAACCACGCCGGTATTGCGTACGTCGAGCCAGCGCTGGCTGTTTTGCTGCAACAGTCGGTAACTGAGCTGCGGCTGGCTGGCGGTGGCGTAATCTCGCGGGTGTTCGTAATCTTGCTTGGTCCATACTCCTTTACCGCTGACAAACAAGGGCACTGAATAGCGCATCTGGAATTTTAACCCCATCTGAGCCCCTTTTTCAGGAGCTGCGCCGTCTTGATCCTTGATCGGCACTTCATCGATCAGAATACGGTATGCCTGTTCTTTGCCGTCGGGAGTCGGTGTTTGTCTGATCAGGCGAATGAGTTGGCGCTTGCCAGGGGCAATAGTAGCGACGGGGGGGCTGGCGACCACGTCGCTTTGGTTACGGTAATCGTCCTTACCGTTGATCTGCTGCCAACCGAGGATGCGGACCTGCATATAAACAGTTTTACTGTCGCGGTTCTCCAACCACAGCGCGGTAGCGGGTTGGTCGGCTTCGATTGCAGGGTCAATCGGCCAGATAAGGATGGATGCGGCGGCAAAAGCCTGCGGCTGGCTAGCAAACAAAAGGGCTGTCAGTAAAGACAGGCGGAAGGCGGTTCGCATACTGAGATCCTTTTTAAAGCTTAATAACTCACTGTTAATAAGACCGTATCGCTATAGGTGCCACTGGTGGGCAGGATACTGGTCGACATCAAACGGGCATAGATTTTGATTTCCTGCGTGCTGCCGGTGCTGGACACCGTCTGTGCAGTACCGCCATTGCTGCCGTCTCCCCATAGGGTGGAGTAATTACTGTCTTTGTAGAGTTGATAAACCAGCGTTTCCAACGTGGTGGCGTTTTGCAACTTTCGACCTGCGGAAATGGATCCCGTTACGTTATTGCCCACATTCAGCGCCAGCGTGACACTCTGGCCCGGATTGCAACGAATCACTACCGATCCCGCCCCCGCGCTGGAGACGATGCTGATATTGCTGCTCAGCGAGGATACCTGGCCGAAGCTGAGGGTACCGAAAGTTGTCACATCGGTTACACCGCTGCCCAGAACGCAGCCCTTGATAATGGAGGCATTGACCGTGAAGGCCTGGCTGGTGGTGTCGGCAGAAGCCCCACCGGCACTCATCAGGCCCGCCAGCAGTAAGCAGGTCTTCGCGTTTTTCATTACCAATTTACCGTCACCTGCACCGTGTCGGAGTAGTTTCCCGTCGCCGGAGTCGCTTGTGCGGGCACCAGGCCATACACCGGTAGCCAGGTGGTTTGTCCGGTGGCGGTCATAGACACACCGGTCACGTTATCCCAGATCAAGGTGTGGGCCGCGTTGGTGTACAGGTTATAACTGACTTTTGCGCCTGCGGTATTTTGCATATAACGTGCTGCCGTATTGCCACTTTGTCCACCGCTGAGCAACACCGTATAGCTGGTTCCATTGTTGCAATTCACCTGTAACGCCCCGGCGTTTTGTTGGCCAGTAACCGGTACGGCAGTGTTGAGGAAATACACCGTGCCGAAATTAAGCGTGCCAAAACTGGTGTTGCCACCGCTGGTGGTCCCCGCCACACAGGATTTCACCAGTGTGGCGTTGACCGTAACGGTTGCCGTTTTTACATCGGCACGACAAGTGACAACGACCAACAATGACAGGCAGGCGCCGATCAGACGCAGCATGATTACCAGGTTACCGTCATGGTCACCGTATCGTTATAGGCTCCTGCGGCAGGGGTAGTGCCAGAGGACGGGACCAAGCCATAAACCGTCAGCGGAACGGCCGACCCCGTGCCGGTACCGGCCAGAACCCCGGTGGTGCTATTCCACGCGACAGTATGCGCGGCATCCTGATAGAGGTTATAGCTGATGTAGGCGGGAACGCTGCTGGCCATGCGACGCTGACTGCCAGTAGGGGTTAAACCGTTGTCCAGGGCCACGGTATAGGCGGTGCCGTCGGTGCAGTTCAGTCCGATGGAGCTGCCTGCGCCGGCGGTACCGGTTGAACTGGCCGTAATGATGTTGGCCAGAGAAGAATAAGTGCCGAAACTGATTGCGCCGAAGTTGTTGACGGTGCCGGTTGAAGTACCACCGGTGACCACACAACCATTACCGATAGTTAACGAGACGCCGAGCGTGCCCTGAATGGTGCCTGCGTTGGCTGCACCACTTGCGCACAGCAAGGTGGCTGCCGAGGTCAATGCCATCAGAATTTTCTTCATGTCTTTTTCCTTGCTGTGTAAAGGTGAGCCCCAAAAGACGCCATCCAGAAAAGGATAAACGCATTAATTTATTTACAGTTTAATTAATAGAATAAGAACCGGAAATTGTCTTGGTAGCGGCGCGAAAATTTTCTTTGTTTTTGAAAGAGGTCGCTATCTTCCAAAGGGCGGGGGTGATAATACCGATAGGATAAAATGATTAGAATAATAATATTCGCCTGTCGGAATATTATTAGCGGTATTAACTGGCCGAGCGTTTCCCGGCCAGCATTGCGTCAATTTCTGGAATTACTGATGAAAATCCAACGCGCCGTCGCGAACCAGTTCACGTGGCAGGTTGTTTTTTATCCGGCTGCCGATCCGTTTGGCGATCCCCAACGGTTGCTGCTGATAGGTCACAATGCATTCATCGGTCAGCGGCGGCACGTCCGGGTAAAGGTCGCGACCGTGGTACCACTCCTGCGCCAGTGCGGCATCCAGTTCAAAGCATTGCTTGCCGTCGGCAGCCGCCAGCGCGATGACAGCTTCGTGCTGCCAGCGGTAGCCTTTGGTGAACCGTTCGGCCAGCTTCAGCCCGATGCGGGAGAAGCGCACTTTGTTAACCAACGCTTCCAGCTCGGCAGGGAACAGCCAAATCTCTTTATCACGTGCCCACAGGCGGCTGGTTTCATCCCAGACCAACCCGGAAGCGGCGGCGGCCTGGGCGACTTCCGCCGAGTCCTTACCGGAAAGCGGCGCGAACGGGAATTTGCCCAGCTTATAGTTTGGTTTCGCCAACGCGGGCACGGAGTGATGTTTGCGCAGGCGGGCCACGAAGAAACCTTCGCTGTCGTAGATCTGCGGGAACACGTGCAGGAAGCCTTCGGCGGTCAGGGCTCGTTTTGCTCCTGGGAACAGTTCACCCAATGGCTCGATACTGACCGCGTCGCCATAGGTCGTCAGCAACCCATTGACGATCTGCTGATTTTCCTGCGCGTTGAGCGTGCAGGTGGAGTAGACCATGACGCCACCCGGCGCCAGAGCATGGAAGGCGCTGTCGATCAGCTCGCGCTGAGTCTCGGCGATGGAAGCTACGCTCTCCGGCGACCAGTTGCTCATGGCGTCCGGATCTTTGCGTACTACGCCTTCGCCGGAGCAGGGTGCATCCAGCAGAATGGCATCAAAGCTTTCCGGTAGTGCGGCGCCGAATACCCGCCCATCAAAGTGGGTCAGGGCCGTGTTTTTAACGCCACAGCGGCTGATGTTGGCATGCAGCACCTTGACCCGGCTGGCGGAGTATTCATTCGCCACAATACCGCCCTGATTGTTCATCAAGGCCGCAATCTGGGTGGTTTTGGAGCCCGGTGCGGCGGCAACGTCCAGTACCCGACGCGGCGTTTCCCCTGCGGCGAACAGTGCGCTGACCGGCAGCATCGAGCTGGCTTCCTGAATATAAAACAGGCCGCTCAAGTGTTCCGCCGCGCTACCCAGCCGCAGCTCCTCGTCCTTGCGTTCGATCCAAAAGCCTTCCGCACACCAGGGGACCGGCTCCAATTGCCAGTCGTAATCCTGCACCAGCGTCAAAAAGTCGGCAACGCTGATCTTCAGCGTATTGACTCGCAGGCTGCGGCGCAGCGGGCGTTGGCAGGCGGCAATAAAATCGTCCATCGACAGGTCGGCGGGCATGATGGCGCGCGTCGCGTCGAGAAAGGCGGGCGGCAAATAAACGGAGGCAGGTTTGGCCACGGGGTGAGCTCTCTGGCAGCTGTCAAAATAAGGGCGGGAGTTTACCACAAAGCTGGAAACAGTAGGGGCCCAGCATTGCTGAACCCCTGAGAAGGCAAGAAATTTACTCTTTAGGGATGGCGGTGCCCCAGTCTCTCCAGTCCTTGGGTTCCTCCGCATTCAGCATAAAGTGCTTGTGCGGTGTGGCCTTAGGCGCCAGCGGAATGCTTGGCGGGGTGGCGAAAGCAATGCCGCCGCGAATGAACTGCTGGAAGGTGCCGCTCTTGATCACGCCGCCGGTCAGGCCGAACTGCAGGTTATAACCGGAGGCCTGCCAGAACACGCTGTTGTTGCGAACCAGATATTGATATTTCTTACTGATGCGCAGCGCCACGTGGATGCGATCGGACATGGCCCCCAGATAGAAACCGGTGACGGTGCCCACTTCCACGCCGCGGAACAGCACCGGGGTACCAATCTGCAGCGAGCCGGTTTCGGCCGCGTCAAGGATCACACTCAGACCGTCCAGATAGCGCGAGTCGGTGATGCTGGCTTCCTGCAGCTCAAAACTGCGCAGTTCACGGCCGCGACCGGGTTCTACGTTGATATAAGGCTGCAACAGGGTATCGAGGTTGCTGACCCCGGCGGCGGAAATCTCCGGTGAGACAATCGAGAACCGACTGCCCAGGCGCGCGAAGGTCTGGACGTATTCCGGATACAGCACCGCCTTGGCCAACACTTCATTTCGCTCTGGCGCCAGCTTCAACGAATCCACCTGACCGATATCGATACCGAGATAGCGCAGCGGCATACCCGGCGACAGTTTGCTGGCGTCGTAGGTTTTCAGGATAATCTGGCTACCTACTGCACGGGCCGCGGTTTCCGTGGCGTACAGCACGCGTTTGGCGCCTTTGTCGAGCGTCACACCCTGCAGGTTGTCGAAGCTGATGGCGCCTTTCAACGCGCGGTTAAGCGGGGATGCTTGTACAGTCAGGCCGTTACCGTTCAACTGGACTTTGGCCCCGCCTTCGGCCCAGAAGATACTTTCGCTGGTCAGCAGCTTGCGGTATTCCGGGCTGATGTAGACATCGACCTCAAACTCGTTGGCTTTCGGCCGCACGTTAACAATTTCACCCACCTGGAATTTACGGTACAGCACCACCGATCCGGCCTGTACGTCCGGCAGGCTAACGGCGTTCAGCGTCAGGGTAGGGGTTGGGTTGTTGCCGACGATGCCGGCTTCGGCTTTTTCGCTGTTGCCATACAGTGGGTACTGGCCGACAGGATCGCCTTTGCTGCCGGGAATGATGCGCACGCCGCCGTCCAGCCATTCCTGTGCGCTGGCACCCAGCACTTCCATGCCATCCAGCCCCAGCTTGACGTCGACGCGGCTGTTGACCACGAACTTGCTGTCTTTATGCAGCAGGCGGCGATATTGGGCTTCGACGGCGGCGGTGAACACCACGCCGCTGTCGGTCAATGCGCGGCTCATTATCTGGCCGACCTTGACGCCGTGAACCACCAAGGGTTGGCCGACGTCGATGCCGTAGCTTTGCGGCGCGTTAAGCGTTACGGTCAGCACGCCCGGCTGTTGCAGCAGGGTTTCGCTGCTGTCCAGCACGTTGAAATGCTGCTGTGGCTCGCCTTCGCCCGGCACCAGCTCCAGCGTATTGCCGGTCAGTAACTGGCTGAGTTTGGCATCGTTCAGGCTAAGACGCGGACTGCGCATGACGATCCGCGTACCGCTGCGCATTAAATCCACCACCGACGGATCGATAGTCAGCTCGCCGGTGACCTTGCTGTCTTGTTCCAGCGTCAGCTTGGTCAGGGTTCCCACCTGCAGTCCCTGGTAAATCAGCGGCGTGTGATTTTCACTCAGGCTATTACCGCTAGGCAGATCGAGCGTAATATTTACGCCGCGCTGGCTGTGCGCCAGATCCGGGTACAGGGTATAGCTTTGATCGGCCTTGGCCTGCTGGCCGTCGAGCGGGGAATCAAAGGCGATAGCGCCGTTGACCAGCGCGGGCAGGCTTTCCATCTGCACCGAGGCGCCCGACAGGCTGAAATCGCCCTTAAAGCCCGAGACGTTCCAAAAACGGCTGCTGCTCTTCACCAGATTGGCAAAGCGGCGATCGATCAGCACATCAATAGTGACGCCTTTATTCCCTTCGGAGATGGTGTAGTCATACACTTTACCGACCGGAATTTTACGGTAATAGACCAGCGAGCCGCTGTTGAGCGAACCCAGATCGTCGGCGTGCAGGTGAATCATCAGCTCGCCGGTGTTCAATCGGTATTTGGGCTGGGTATCGAGGGCGGTGAAGTGGGTTTGCGGCTGCCCGCTGCCCGGCATCATGCCTATATAGTTACCGCCGACCAGAGCGTCGAGGCCGGATACGCCCGCCAATGAGGCTTTTGGCGTGACCAGCCAAAACTGGGTGCCGTCGCGCAGCGAGTCTTCCAAATCGCTCTTGATGCTGGCTTCGACCACGATGCTGTGCAGATCCTTGCTCAGGCTGATGCTTTGTACGGTGCCGACCTCTACCCCTTGATAGCGCACCGGGGTACGGCCGGCGACGATGCCTGCCGCAGACTGAAAATCAATGGTCACCGTGGTGCCGCGTTCCTGGAAATTGCTATAGACCAGCCACCCCGCAATCAGCAGGGCTATAAATGGCAGTAACCAGAATGGCGAAATGCGGCGCTTGTTTTTGACCCGCGCTTCAGTCGGTGTATTCGGCGTTTCCTGTTGCATGTGCATCCCAAATCAATCGGCTATCCAGCCACTCTACGGCAAGAATAGTTAAAATAACCGCAGACCCAAAGTAAAAGGCTGCCGGTCCCATAGTAAAAGATAACAACTGGTCGCGGTTCACCAGCGACATCATCAGTGCAATAACGAATAAGTCGAGCATCGACCAGCGGCCGATCCAGGTCACCAGCCGCAGCAGGCGGATCCGCGTTTTCAGGCTGTGCGAGGTCTTGAAGTGAATGCTGAACAGCAAGGTGATCAGCACAATGACCTTGGTAAAGGGTACTAGCACGCTGGCGATGAAGACGATGGCGGCGATCGGTGCATTGCCGGAGGTTGCCAGCGAGACCACCCCAGAGAAGATGGTGTCTTCCATCCGCGCGCCGTTGGCGTAAATAATCGATATCGGCAGCAGGTTGGCCGGGATCAGCAAAATCATCGCCGCAATCAGCGCCGCCCAGGTTTTTTGCAGGCTGTAGGGCTGGCGGTGGCACATGGGCACATGGCAGCGCGGGCAGCGTCCGCGCTCGTCGGGGTAACCGGTGAAGTGGCACGACAGGCAGATGTGCAACGCCGTCGGCGGGCCTTCCGGCTGCTCTTGCGGATAATAGCGTTCCCACAGCTGTTCCAGGTTAACGTGGATCAGCGTCAGGATGCTGAGCAGGGTGAGCGACAGGTAGGCTATCAATGCGCTGCCGGCCTGGATATCCGCGTACTCTTTGACCTTGATGGTCGCCACTGCCATGCCAATCAGATAAATATCGAGCATGACCCACTCTTTTAGCCGTTCCAGCATCAGCAGCACCGGGCGCAGGTTCATGCCCAGCGCATGGCCGAAACGCAGGTACAAAATCGACAGCGCCAACGTCAGTGGAGCACCAATGGTGCAGAACGCCACCATGCTGGCGGTGATAGGATCGCCCTGGCGGCTCATCTGCCAGATGCCCTCGAGCAGGCTGGCGTCGATGCGAACCCCCAGCAAACGGATGCTGATCAGCGGTTCGCTGAAGGCAAAGGGCATCAGCAGCAGCATGGTCACCGCCATGGCGGTCAGGCGGGTCATCGACCAGTCGCGTCCGCTGACCACCTTGGCATCACAACGCGGGCAGTAGGCCGCCTGTTTGGCGCTCAGCGGTGGCAGTACAAACAGCAGGTCGCACTCGCAACAGCGCTGGTGGCGTGCTTTGGAAAGTGGGCCGGTGATCGCGTGTATTTTCATCATGACAAAAGCTGCCCTAAAGCTCGCCGCAACTGTTAGCGTAGCTGAAAAATAAATCTGTCCGTGCCTTATAAGGTCAGGCGCCGGGCGGCAAAACAGGGTTTCTGACCGGCAAACATACCTTGCCCGGTAGGGTTTTGTGAAGCAACAGATGATTAACCTTGTGGCTATAGGCATTTAATGCTTATTTTATAGGGCTTAAGACTTGGGCTTCTGGCCATCTTCACGGTATTAATGGTTAACACATGACAAAAGAACAATTCTACGCGGAATTAAAACGTGATCTGTGCGCGCTGCTTGACGGGGAAACCAACTTTATCGCCGCGTTGTCCAACGCCAGTGCGTTGTTCAACGAGCGTCTCGACGACGTCAACTGGGCCGGTTTCTACCTGATGGAAGGCACCCAATTGGTGCTCGGGCCGTTTCAGGGGAAAATCGCCTGCGTGCGCATTCCGGTAGGCAAGGGCGTGTGCGGTACCGCGGTGGCGGAAAACCGCGTGCAGCGCGTTGGCGATGTCCACGCGTTCCCGGGTCATATCGCCTGTGACGCGGCCAGTAATGCAGAAATTGTGCTGCCGCTGAACGTAGGCGGTCAGATTATCGGCGTTCTCGATATCGACAGCACAGTTTATCAACGTTTCGACGAACAGGACGAAAGGGGCCTGGAAGCAGTGGTGGCGGGGCTTTGTGCGCAGCTGGAACAGTGTGATAGTGCGAAATATGTCACTGTGGCAGCAAGTTGATCTACGGTTAACGTGGCATTTACCGATGGCGTCATTATAATGACGCCTGTTCATGCCTGCGCTGGTTGGCAAACCCGTTGTAATCAGGAAATTTCATGGAAAATCAACCTAAGTTGAACTCTAGTAAAGAAGTCATTGCTTTTCTTGCCGAGCGTTTTCCGCTCTGCTTTAGCGCCGAGGGCGAAGCTCGCCCATTGAAAATCGGTATTTTTCAGGATCTGGTCGAGCGTGTTCAAGGGGAAGAGAACCTCAGCAAAACGCAATTGCGTTCTGCCCTGCGCCTGTACACCTCTAGCTGGCGTTACCTGTACGGCGTCAAAGTTGGCGCACAGCGCGTCGATTTAGACGGCAACCCGTGCGGTGAACTCGAACAGCAGCATGTCGATCATGCCCGCCAACAGCTTGAAGAAGCGAAAGCGCGCGTTCAGGCACAGCGTGCCGAACAAAACGCCAAAAAACGTGAAGCTGCCGGCGAATCAGCCGATGCGCAACCGCGTCGTCCACGTCCAGCCGGTAAAAAACCTGCTGCACGTCGCGAAGGCGGAGCCGCACCGGAGAACCGCAAGCCGCGCCCACAAACTCGCCCACAGCCCGCTCGCCAACCTCGTGAAGTCAAAGAGGAAAGCCAGCAGCGCCATGTGCCAGTCACGGATATCTCTAAACTGCAAATTGGCCAAGAAATCAAAGTCAGAGCAGGCAAGAGCGCGATGGATGCTACCGTACTCGAAATCGCTAAAGATGGCGTACGTGTGCAGCTCTCTTCCGGTCTGGCGATGATTGTGCGCGCAGAACACTTGCAGTTCTGATACGGAGGCCAACCAAGGCATGAACAAATTTGTCAGATTAACAGCAGTCGCGGGTCTGTTGTGGGCGGGCGTCAGTTACGGAGCGGACACAGCCAACATCCGCATCGATCAACTGCCCCAGCTTAAGCAGGAACCGCAACATGCAACGGTGAGTGAGCGCGTAACTTCGCGCTTCACTCGCTCTCATTACCGCCAGTTTGCCCTCGATGCGGACTTTTCAGGCAAGATCTTCGATCGTTACCTGAATATGCTGGACTACAACCATAACGTGTTGCTGGCCTCCGACGTGGCGCAATTCGCCGACAAGCGCAACCAGCTTGGCGAAGAGCTGAAAAGCGGTAAGCTGGATACGCCATACGCGCTGTACAATCTGGCCCAAAAACGCCGTTTTGAGCGGTACACCTATGCCTTGTCGCTGCTGGAAAAGCCAATGAGCTTCACCGGCAACGACACTATCGATCTCGACCGCAGCAAAACGCCGTGGCCGAAAGACAAGGCCGAACTGGACAGTCTGTGGGATGCCAAAGTCAAATATGACGAGCTGAACCTCAAGCTGACCGGCAAGACCGATAAAGAAATTCGCGAAACGCTGACCAAACGCTACCAGTTCGCTATCAAGCGCCTGACGCAAAGCAACAGCGAAGACGTATTCCAACTGGCGATGAATGCCTTTGCGCATGAAATCGACCCGCACACCAATTACCTGTCCCCGCGCAATACCGAACAGTTCAACACCGAAATGAGCCTGTCGCTGGAAGGCATCGGTGCGGTATTGCAGATGGATGACGATTACACCCTGATCAATTCCATGGTGCCGGGCGGCCCGGCGGCGAAGAGCAAGGCGATCACCGTGGGTGACCGCATTGTCGGCGTTGGCCAGGCGGGCAAACCTATGGTTGATGTCATCGGCTGGCGTCTGGACGATGTGGTTTCGTTGATCAAAGGGCCGAAGGGCAGCAAGGTGCGCCTGGATATCCTGCCTGCGGGCAAGGGCACCAAAACCCGCGTGGTGACGCTGACCCGCGAGCGCATTCGTCTGGAAGATCGCGCGGTGAAAATGACCATCAAGACCGTCGGCAAAGAGAAAGTCGCGGTGATGGACATTCCTGGCTTCTACGTTGGCCTGACCGACGATGTGAAAGTTCAGTTGCAGAAGATGGCCAAGCAGAACGTCAAGAGCCTGATCATCGACCTGCGTACCAACGGCGGCGGCGCGCTGACCGAGGCGGTGTCGCTGTCCGGTCTGTTCATCCCGAGCGGCCCGGTGGTGCAGGTGCGTGACAACAACGGCAAAGTGCGTGAAGACGCTGACACCGACGGCGTGACCTACTACAAAGGGCCGCTGGTGGTGCTGGTTGACCGCTTTAGCGCCTCGGCTTCCGAGATCTTTGCTGCCGCGATGCAGGACTACGGCCGCGCGCTGATCGTCGGTGAACCGACCTTCGGTAAAGGGACCGTGCAGCAGTACCGGTCGCTAAACCGCATTTACGATCAGATGCTGCGTCCGGAATGGCCGGCGTTGGGCTCGGTGCAATACACCATTCAGAAGTTCTACCGCGTGAATGGCGGCAGTACCCAGCGTAAAGGCGTAACCCCGGATATTCTGATGCCGAGCGGCATCGATCCGGCGGAAACCGGTGAAGCCTTTGAAGATAACGCGATGCCGTGGGACAGCATCAACGCGGCGACCTACACCAAAACCGGCGATCTGAAGCCTTTCGATCCTGAATTGCTGAAAGATCACGAGCAGCGTATCGCCAAGGATCCTGAGTTCCAGTACATCGCGCAGGATATCGCGCATTACAAGGCGCTGAAGGACAAGCGCAACATCGTTTCACTCAATCTTGCCCAGCGCGAGAAAGAGAACCACGATGATGACGCTACCCGTCTGCAGCGAATTAATGACCGCCTGCAGCGCGCCGGTAAAAAGCCGTTGAAGAAGCTGGAGGATTTGCCGAAGGATTACCAGGAGCCCGACCCATACCTGGATGAAACCGTGCATATCGCTCTGGATCTGGCGCACCTTGAACAGGCGCAGCCAGCGGCGGCGAAGTAACGTCGGCGAGCATCAAAAAAGGAAAACGCACCTTCGGGTGCGTTTTTTTATGGGGGCGGCCAGGGCCCAAGTCGAAATTAAACGTTTTGTGAGGTCACGATGAGCGACTTGAGCCCGCCAATGCGCGCCGTACTTCGTTTTGAAGCCGTGCTGGTGTTGATACTGTCCGTGGTGATATACCACGGACAACACTACAGCTGGGGGCTGTTTGCCGCCTGTTTCCTGATCCCCGACATCTCTTTTCTGGCCTATGCATTGGGTAAAAAAGCGGGGGCCATCGGCTATAACATTGCCCACTCTTATATTGGACCGGCGTTGTGCGGCCTGGTATTTGCAGGAACCCAACAGCCACACTGGTTGATGGCGGCGTTGATTTGGGGCGCGCATATCGGCTTTGACCGCGCCTTGGGTTACGGACTGAAATACGTTAGCGGCTTTGCCAATACCCATTTGGGCAGGCTGGGACGTAAACCACAGCGTTGAAATACCGGCCCCACGAAGTGTGAGGCCGGTGTTCAGACCGCCTTCTTGCGGTTGCGTAAGCCCAGTTGAATACAGGACACCACCACCAGCAGGCAACCCAGCATCGACAGCAGTAGCGGTACCTCATGCCAGAACAGCCAGCCCCAGGCGATATTGAAAACGATGCCAATGTAGCGCACCACCGACACCACAATCAGGTTATCTGAAGAGAAAGCCTGGGTTAAGACGACCTGCCCCAGCAATGACACCAGCGCAATGGCAATCAGTATTGCGAGCTGATAGCCATTGGGCCAAACAAACTCTCTCCACATCAGCGGGATGGAGATCAGCGTTGCGATAAACAGGAAATAGAACACGATCTCAAAGTTGTGGTGCCGTTGACTGAGTTTATTGACCGACAAATAGGCAATGGCAGCAAAGACCGCACTCATGACCCCAACCAGCGACGCCAGAGTATAGGTGGAGAAATTCCACGGTCTGATCAGCAAGATTGCGCCAACCACCACCAGCGTCAGCCAGAAGGCGGTACTTAAGCTGACCCGTTCGCCAAGCACCAGCAGTGACAGCAGGATTGAAAAAAACGGCGATAAATAGGCCAGCATGCTGGCGTCGGCCAACGTCAGATGAGCAATGCTGTAAAAATAGCAGATCAGATACAGCGCCCCCATGGTCCCGCGTAAAACCAACAGAGGCCGATCTTGGCGGCTAAAGCTGACGCAGTGTCGGTACATCAACAGCGCTATCAAAAGACAGCCAATGCTGCTGCGAAAGAACACGATCTCGCCGGTGGGGATCTCATCGGCGATGGTTTTGACCAGCGCATTCATGATGCTAAAAATCAATGAAGCGAAAATCGCCAATAGTGCGCCCCGGTTCATTGCTGTTCCTGCCATTGCTGATATGTGATTTGCGCCTGTATGGCGCAATGGTCGCCCAGTAATGAGCTATGGCAATTCTCGGTACCGACTTGGTCAATAAATGCCTGTAGCGCCTGTTGGAAACGCACCAATAGCCGTTGGGCGGTTGGCATGGTCACGCCAAGATGATCGGCCAGTAGCCCCAGAGTACGCAGTTTATGCACGTCCTCGAGGGGCACGCGCGGCAAATGCCATAACCCGTTCGCATCCTGGAATACGCCGGCGACCCTTACGGCTGAAAAGTCATAAAATCGGCCCTGTGCGTCGGGTTCGGAATAGGGATCAACCAGCAGGGCGGTGTAGCGGACAAACAGCGCGTACTGTTGTTCCAGAGGAGCAAGCTGCGGGAATTCGTCTATCCAGCGACGATTTACCATGCTGGCGGGGACCGGGTAATTGTCGTCATTCAGAAAGCGCAGCAGATTGATCTCGTCAACGCCCAGCCGGTTGAGCAGTTTTTTATAGTCTTCTGCCAGGCCGAGCATGTCGGCGATGACGCCGGGGCAAATCGGCCCTTCGGGTTGGGTTTTATACAGATACTGTGCGCGCTGTTGCGGTTGAAAAATCACCTGCAGCGTGGTGTCGGCCAGCGCCAGCGGAGGATGGACATAGTTGGTGATGCTAAAGCGCTCGGCCTCGAGCAGATTACGGCAGCGAAGGGTCGCGATATTGTGGCGCGACAACACGGAGGTCAGCCATTCGAGTTCGCTGAAGCCATGCTGTGCGCCCGTTGCGGCGACATAGACACGCTGTTTAAAGGCTTTGGTATAGACGCTGTAGGGGGTTGCCGCATCATGGTACTTGGTGTCAGCGTAATAACTCGACAGGCTGATGATATCCACAGAAGGGTAGCCCGCGGCGGTTAGCAGGCTTTGCACCATCAGCCCGGAACCGATGGACGGCGATAGCAAAACCACCGAATGCAGCTGCGGTAGCGCTCCCCAGGGCACCTGTTTCAGCACGTCATAATACTGATCGGCCGGGACAGCGAGTACCAGTCGTTGCCAATTGCCCCCTGCCTGGCTCAGGTTGTCGATATAGCTATCGATATGCACCCGACATTTCCCCTGGGTTTTCTGCGCTTTGCCGGTGGCCTCCACCAGCAGGTCAGGCGTCTGCGCCAGATGCAGACGCAGACGCTCGCCTTTGATGCTGGGGCGGTTATAGAGCCCGATGCTGGCGGGGCCTGCGGCTTTGATGTCGGCGGCCAATTGAAATGCCGCCGGCCCGGCGCCTAAAATCAGGGTTGAGAAAATATTATTCATGGCGGTGGGACTCCAGGATCATGAGGTCATAAAGCGGGGTGGTGACCGGTTTGCCGACTGCGCGCCAGTGAGTCCCGGCAATCTGATGGTGGTAAGGGCAGTTGAAAATCGATTTAAGGCCGTTGCCGTAGCGCATCAGCAGTTTGCCGTCTTTAGCCAGGCAACGGCTCAGTTGGGGCAAGAGCGTCTGCTTATCCGCTACCAGTGACGCGACAATGATGTGGTCAACGCGGTGCCCCAGCACCTCGAGGCTGTCGATACACTGAATCTGCTGTTCGAGGCCGAGATGGCGAATCAAACGCCGCGCCAGTTGTTGTGCGGCGGGATCGCAGTCGTAGCAAAAGACGGTGGCGGCCAGTTTGGTGACCAGCGCCACTGCGGTGGTCGGCAAGGCGCCGCTGCCGACCAGCAACACCTGTTCACCGGGTTTTATGCCGGCCTGAGCAATCTCCAACTGGAGGGCCCGATCAAAGCTGCTCAGATAGGCATTGGATTGTGCCGGTTGGCTGCACAAGGCGCATACCCGATGCTTTTCGTAGTCGCACAACGCGGCATTGGCGACATCGCGCAGCTGGGCGATTTGTGCCGTGACAGCTTCGTCACTCTCCAATCGTGGCCGATAAGGCTGTAGTTGCGGCTGATGATTGAACGCCTGCAAACGGCTGAATCGACATTCCAGCAGGCTAAAATGCGTCTGATCCTGCCGGGCGAACTGATGTAGCCTGCTGATTTCCTGTTGTAACCCGGCCAGTTGCGCCAGCGCTTCCGCTTTCATCAGGGTGTACATGTGTTTTCTCCATGAGTGGGCAGCAGTTGGGTTGGCAGCAGATAGCGATAGCCCAGAGGGCTCACGCCGCTTTCAATACCCACGCCGAATGCCTGGGACATCATCGGATGTTCCATCATCTGCTGTGCCGCGCCATGACAGGCGACGCGGCCGTCTTGTATCAGGGTGAGCGTCTGGCAAAATCGCAGGGCCAGGCCCAGATCGTGAATAACCATCAGCGTGGTGCACTGATGGCGTTGGCTGTAATCGGCAATTTTGTGCAACACGCGCAGCTGGTGGCTGATGTCCAGGGCGCTGGTGGGTTCGTCCAGAAGAATGATCTGCGGGCGCGAGACGAAAGCCTGCGCCAGCATGACCAACTGCCGTTGACCGCCGCTGAGCCGGTTGAATGGCTGGGCGGCGAGATCGGCGATGCCGCATTCCGCGAGGGCCTGTTCAACCGCCTCTGCCTGGGCAGCGCTGACGCGCCAGCGCAGCTGCCGTACCTTGCCGAGCAACACCATTTCAAAGACGGTCAATGCGGAATCGCTGCGGTTGAGCTGCGGAACGTAGGCGACCGGCGTCGTTTTCGGGTTTAGCGCTTGTTGCCGATATTCAACTTTTCCGCTGGCCGGCAGCATGTGGTTAATGGCCTTTAACAACGTGGATTTTCCGGCGCCGTTGGGGCCAATAATGCCGCTGAGCTGTGCAGCGGGCCAGGTCACGGAAATATCGCTGAGCAATTGGCGCCCGTGCAGCCTGACGCCGAGGCCGGTGAGAGTCAGCTGCGTCATGGGCGTTTTACCTGTTTGGTGACAAAGTAGAACAGTACCGGCACGCCGATCAGCGCAATGATGATACCGATCGGCACTACGCCATTGGGCAGGATCAGCTTGGAGATGATCGAGGCACACACCAGCAGCAGGCTGCCACACAGGGCGGAAATGCAGATCAGATAGCGTTGGTCTTCGCCTACCAGCAGGCGGGCGAAGTGGGGAGCCACCAGTCCGACAAAACCTATGGTGCCGACGAACGACACCGAGGCGGCGGTCAGCAGCGTGGCCAGCAAAAAGATCAGCTTGCGCAAGGCTCCCACGTTAATCCCCAACCCCTGCGCCTGCTCTTCACCGGCGGAAAGGGCAGTGAGTCGCCAGGCCTGCTGCAGGCAGATCGCCAGCGCGCAGCCCAACACACAGCTGGTTATCAGTACGCCGTGCAGGGTGGCTTTCAACAGGCTGCCGAAAAGCCAGAACACGATTTGCTGCATGGCCTCGGGAGAAGCAAGAAACAGCATCAAGGATTGCAGCGACTGGAAGAAGAACAGCACCACGATACCGCTTAGCACCAGGATCTGCGGCGTCATGCCCTGCCGCTTTCCCATCAGGTAGATCGGGATACAGGCCAGCAGTGCCATCAACGAGGCCAATATCGGCGTTCCCAGCGCCAGAGTGCCGCCTATGCTGAAGCCGGTGAGGATCGACAGCGCGGCGCCAAACCCGGCCGCCGCAGAAATGCCCAACGTATAGGGGCTGGCGAGCGGGTTGGCCAGCACGGTTTGCATCAGCAGGCCCGCCAGCGCCAGGCTGGCACCGACCACCACGGCAGTCAGGGTCATCGGCAGTCGAATGGACCAGAAAATGACTTGATGCAACGCGTCTTGTGGCTGCGAAGAGGGTAAAAACAGCCGCAAGACGTCGAATGGGGTTAGGTCAGCGGCGCCGATGACCAAATCGATAAGAACAGCGGCCAACAGCGCGCCGATCAGTGCCAGGGTCAGCAGCCAGCGGCGCAGCAACAACTGCCGTAACAGTTGTTGCCCCGGGACGATAGCGGGAGAAAGGGAGGACATGGTTATTCCCCCTGCCAGTGCAGCAGAAAGACGCCCTCTGCGGCTATCGGCAAATACTCCTGATAGAAACGCTGCAGATTTAGCTGCGGATCGACATCCTCAAACGCGGAAGGATAGAGTGCCTTCGCCAGGAATTGCACAAAGATGGCGTCATAGAGTGTGCGTGCACCCCCATGATAAAGCGCGTAAATACGCTGGTTTTTGACCGCCGGCAACTGCGACCAACCCGGCCGATGGGCATATTGTGTCAGGCGTTGCTGCACCTGAGCCGGCGCAACGCCAAAGCCCATCGTCACCGCATTGGGCATATTAGCCCAGTCGCCGCCGGCGAGGAAAATGACTTCGGGCCGCTTGGACAACACATACTCAGATCGCAGAGGAGAAGGACTGGTGACCACACCGGCGGCGATGTTGTCGGCACCGGCCAATTGCAGCAACGGTCCCCAGACCGAAGCCCCATAGCTGCTGCTGTACTCTCCGGGGCCTTTGTCACCGAGCTCAATATAGGTGGTCGGCGGTGGAAGATTGGCCTGGCGAATGCGTTTTTGAGTGTCTTCCAGACTCTGGCGGTAAGCGCTGACCAGCCGTTCGGCTCGCTCGGCATGACCCAATGCCTGGCCCATCGCCCGAATGCTGGTGAATTTGACCTCTTCACCTTGATTGAAATCGATAACGATGTAGGGGATGCCAAGCTGTTGCAGCACCGGCAAGTAGTTCGAGAATCCTTCGAGTTGCCATTTTGCCAAGATCAACAAGTCTGGTCGGGTGGTCAGCAGGCGCTCAAAATCAAAGCTCTGATTGTAGAGTGAACCGACATCTACCAGCTCGCCGAGCCGAGGCAGGGCTGATAAATAGCGGGGCCATTGGCTGGTACGCAAGGTCCAGTCGCTTTTGGAGAAGGCGACCACCTGCTGAAGACTGTCGGGGCCGTTAACCGCCAGGAAATCCTCGTAGTAAAAACCGATATAGACGCGCTGAGCCGGAGCAGTCAGCGTAACCTGCCGTCCCTCAACGTCCGTCAGGTGGATCTCGGCCAGCGCGTTGTGGCAGAGAAATAGCCACGCGCATAACCCCCAGAAGATACGCAACATCATGAGTGACATCCTTTTACGTTAAATTGTTATGTTATATTGTAACAATTATCATTAAGATTCAAACCTTCTGTCTGTATGGAATAGGCCAGGCGACGGCGAGAATGGCGGTGCTTGGTGGCGAAAGCCCTACCGGCTGGGGCTGGAGGAAATTTTACTTCCCACACAGGGGACGAAATTTTGTTCGGTTGAACGTATTGGGTCGCAGATAAAATTCCTATAAAAACTCGCCGCTTTGCGCAACAATCGTTTACAATTTGAAAGGTATTGCTTGAGTGCCGTTTTTGTAAAGTTTCGTATTTTTAGTAGGTTAATGGCGCACAACTCTTGAAACTGTGACGAATGCCCATACGATCTAGGGTATCCGAGGCAGCGTTTTGTTAACATTTATGAGGAAGTAAACATTTTATGATGCGTATAGCTCTGTTCCTGCTCACCAACCTGGCGGTGATGTTGGTTTTCGGGCTGGTGCTCAGCCTGACAGGAATCCAATCCAGTAGCGTTCAGGGCCTGATGATCATGGCCGGTCTGTTCGGCTTCGGCGGTTCTTTTGTCTCACTGCTGATGTCCAAATGGATGGCGCTGCGCTCCGTTGGCGGGGAAGTGATTGAACAGCCGCGTAACGAAACCGAAAACTGGCTGCTGGAAACGGTACGCCGTCAGTCGCAGCAGGCAGGCATTGCCATGCCACAGGTCGCTATTTATCACGCACCGGACATTAACGCCTTCGCCACCGGCGCGCGTCGTAACGCTTCGTTGGTCGCCGTCAGTACCGGTCTGCTGCAAAGCATGAGCCGTGACGAAGCGGAGGCGGTTATCGCCCACGAAATCAGCCACGTCGCCAACGGTGACATGGTCACCATGACGCTGATTCAGGGTATCGTGAACACCTTCGTGATCTTTATCTCGCGCCTGATTGCGCAGGTGGCCGCCGGCTTCCTGGGTAACCGTGACGGTGAAGGGGAAGGTAACGGCAACCCGATGATCTACTTTGCCGTGTCGATGGTATTGGAACTGGTGTTCGGTATTCTGGCCAGCATCATCACCATGTGGTTCTCGCGTCACCGTGAGTTTTACGCCGACGCAGGCTCCGCCAAACTGGTGGGCCGCGAGAAGATGATCGCGGCGCTGCAACGGCTGAAGACCAGCTATGAACCGCAGGAAGCGGGCAGCATGATGGCGTTTTGCATCAACGGCAAATCCAAGTCGTTCAGCGAACTCTTCATGTCTCACCCGCCGCTCGATAAACGTATCGAAGCGCTGCGTTCAGGCCAGTACCTGAAGTAACCCAAAGAACGTAAAAAACCCCGGCTTGCCGGGGTTTTTTATTTCAGGCGTCGCCGGGCTGATGGAGAAGCTTTCATACCAGCAGACAGAGGCGAACGCCTGCGCAGGCCACGCAGTTTGTCGGGTAGGGTTGATTCGAGCCCCCGAGCCGATGGTTAACCATCAGGACTTAAAAAGCGCCGCGCCCATGAAGTCGATGAACGCGCGCAGCTTCGGTGCCAGGTGCTTGCTCGACGGCCAGAGCATGCGGAAGGTGCCCTGATGCTGGTTGAAGTCGTCCAGTACGGTCACCAGCTCGCCCGCCATGATCGCGTCGCACACCATGAAGTCGGGCAGGCAGGCGATCCCGAGGCCATCGCGGGCGACGTGAACCAGGGCCTCGGTGGTATTGCACACCATTGAGGCCGGAAGGACAGGTTCCGCTTCGCCCTCCGGCACGCGCAAGGGCCATGGCTCGAACTTGCCGGTGCTAGGGAACTTGTGTTGCAGGCAGGAATGGCCCGCCAGGTCGGACGGCACGCGTGGCGTGCCGCGTGCGGCGAAGTACCGGGGCGCACCGATCAGCAGCAGCTTAAAGGTACCCAGCGGACGCGACATCAGCCGGGAGTCCGCCGGTTCCCCGGTGCGAATGACGGCATCGAATCCATCCTCGATCACATCGACCATCCGATCCGAGAAGTCCACATCCAGCTCGATGGCCGGGTAGCGGTGCATGAAGGCCGTCAGCGCCGGCATGACCAGGCCGCTGACCAGCGGCAGGCTCACGCGCAGCTTGCCTCGGGGCGCCTGCTGGGTTTCCGACAGTTCCAGCTCCGCAGCCTCGACTTCAGAGAGGATACGCCGGCAACGCTCAAGGAACAGAGCGCCTTCGGCCGTTAGTGTAATGCTGCGCGTGCTGCGATGGAACAGGCGCACCCCCAGCCGTTCTTCAAGTCGCGCCACGCTTTTACCTACGGCGGAAGACGAGATGCCGAGCACCCGCCCAGCCTCAGAAAAGCTGCGGGCTTCGGCCGCCTGCACGAAGAATTCGATGCCGTTGAGGAAATCCATTGCGCCGCCCATTTAAGAATATTTGTCCGATATGTTCGGAACCTTAGCCTATTTTTCTTAATCGTGCGAACGCCTACGCTGGCGGCTGCACAGGTTGGATGCGGCGGCCTTGGCTTTCGAGCCATGGCTTTGACGCCTGCCTGCCCCTTCACGGATTCTTTAGCGGAGCTTTTCCATGACACACGCCTCGGCTGCCATTGGCGGCACTAACGGCCGCGACTGGCTGCAACTGCTGGCCGCCTGCCTCACCGGCATCCTGATCCCGTTGTGCTTCACCGGGCCGGCCGTCGTGCTGCCGTCCATCAGCCAGGAACTGGGCGGGACGGCGGTGCAATTGAACTGGGTGGTTAATGGCTACATCCTGACCTACGGCAGCGCCATGATGGCGGCCGGCAGTCTGACCGACACCTATGGGCGTAAGCGCGTGTGGCTGGTTGGGCTAGCGCTGTTTGCGCTGGTGACGTTCGCCATTCCGCTGGCACCCTCGGTCGGCTGGATCGACGGCCTGCGCCTGGCTCAAGGACTGGGTGGCGCAGCCGCCTTTGCCGGCGCCATGTCCTCGCTGGCGCAGACCTTCCACGGCCCGATCCGCACGCGGGTATTCAGCCTGCTTGGCACCACGTTCGGAATCGGGCTGGCCTTCGGGCCGCTGGCAGCGGGCTGGCTGGTGGAAATCGCCGGCTGGCGCTGGGTGTTTCTGGCGACGGCGCTGATCGGTGTGGCTGGCTTCGGGCTGGTATGGGCCAGTGCCACGGAGTCCCGCGACCCGCAGGCCACCGGCCTGGACTGGCCGGGCGCCATCAGCTTCACCGCCGCGCTCACCTTGTTCACCTACGGTATCCTGCTGGCGCCGGAGGACGGCTGGCATAGTGCCACGGTCATAGGCTCGCTGCTGGCGGCGGTAGTGCTGTTCGTGGCCTTCGTGCGGATCGAGCAGCGTGTCGCCCGCCCGATGCTTGACCTATCGTTGTTCGGCCGTGCGCGTTTCGTCGGCGTGCAGGTGCTGGGTGCGTCGCCGGCCTTCTTTTTCGTCACGTTGATCGTGATGCTGCCGGGCCGCTTTATCGGTATCGAGGGGCTGGGCGCGCTCGATGCAGGGAAAATGATGATTGCTCTGGCTGCGCCGCTGCTGGTGGTGCCGTTCCTTGCCGCGCTGCTGTCGCGCTGGTTCACCTCCGGCATGTTGTCCGGCGTCGGGCTGCTGATGGTGGCGGTCGGGCTGATCTGGCTGGGCCAGGTGCTGGCGGGGGGGGCTGGTCCCGCGTTGGTGGTGCCGCTGGCGCTTATCGGCATCGGCATTGGCCTGCCTTGGGGGTTGATGGACGGCATGGCCGTGAGCGTGGTGGAGAAAGAGCGCGCGGGCATGGCTACCGGGATCTTCAACTGCGTGCGCGTCTCGGCTGACGGCATCGCCATTGCAGTGGCGGGTGCGCTGTTGGCGTTCCTGATCCAGACTGGGTTGCTCGGCACCTTGGGCGCGGCTGCTCCAACCGTTGTGATTGAGGCCGCCAACCGTGCCGCACTGGGCGATTTGGCGCAGGCGTCCGCGCTGGTACCCGGTGAACGCGCCTTGCTGTTGGCAACCTACGACCACGCATTCCGCTGGGTTTTGTACGTTCTGGCTATCTCGTCGGCACTGACGGCATTGCTGGTGTTTGCCTTGCTCGGCCGTTCGCGTGCCCATAAAGACTCGGGAGCGACGGCATGAGCGAGGCTGACGCACTCGGTTTCGCTGCCATCTGGCTACGCGACGTGCCATTCCTTGACACCGGTACTGGCAGGAATGCGCTGATCGTCCTTTGGAAGCGGCAACTGGCGCAAGGGGTGCTCCTCGTCGTGTTGAATCTGAAACTGTTGCGGCGTCCCGCCGCTGAAGTCCTGGCAGAATACCTGCTGCCGGAGTGTCCCGTCGGGGTGGACGATGCAGCGATGCAGGACGCCGGAGAGGCCCAGCGATGACCGGCCGCTCATCGACGGTTCCCATGTGGAGCGCGGCATGGCTGGTGACGGCCGTGTTCATGCTGTCCAACTCGCCGACGCCGCTGTACGTCTACTGGCAGCAGCAACTCGGATTCTCCACCGGTATGCTGACGGTGATCTTCGCCCTCTACATCGCCGGGTTGCTGGGCTCCTTGCTAGTCGCCGGGCAGTTGTCCGACCGCTATGGCCGCAGGCCGATCCTGCTGTCAGGCCTGCTGGCCGGGCTGACGGCCTGCCTGCTGTTCGCCGGTGCGCAGTCAGTGCTGGCTCTGGGTATTGCCCGACTGCTGACGGGCATCGCAGTGGGCGTCATGGTATCGGCTGGCATGGCGGCAGTCGGTGACCTGGGCGGTAGAGATCGCAGGCGCCAGGCGGCGTTGCTGGCTTCGGTGTCGATGGTGTTCGGAGCCGGACTGGGGCCGCTGCTCGCGGGTGGCTTGGCGCAAACGCGGGCGCATCCGATCCTGCCGGTGTTTGGCACCGAGCTGGCCGTTCTCGGCAGTGCGCTGGTCGTTGCCTGTTTGCTGCCCTTGGGCCGTCCGGTTCGATCCAGCGGCCAGCCATTGCGGCTTCGGCTGCCCACGGTGCCCGCCGCCAATCGGCGGCATCTGGCCTGTGGCATCGCCACCTTCGGGCCGGCTATCACTGCAACCTCGTTCGTGCTGGCGCTGGGGCCATCGCTGCTTTCCCGGCTGCTCGACGTGCGTAGCCCTATGATCGCCGGCGGTATGGCCTGCGCCATGTTCCTGACCGCCACCGGCGTGCAGTTCGCGGTGCGCCACTGGCCGATACGCTCGATCTTCCTGGCCAGCACCACGGTCACGGTACTGGCGATGGCGAGTCTGGGCATCGCCGTGCATACCTCGCTCACACCGATGCTGGTGGCGGCGGCGCTGCTGGCGGGGGCCGGACAGGGCCTGGGCCAGTTGGGCGGCCTGACCCTGATTGGCCTGCATGTGCCCGACGGGCGACGTGCCGAAGCGAATGCAGTGCTCAACATCGGCGGCTACATCCCGGCGGGGCTGCTGCCGGTGGCGGCCGGCTATCTGATCGACAGGCTTGGGCTGGCGGGTGGCGCCACGCTGTTCGCTATCGTGCTGGCCCTGATCGCAGGCGTGGGTGGGTTGTTCGTATTCAAGGCGTTGGCGGTTCTTGGCTAACCTCGCACAACGCAACCCTCCAAGAGGGAATGACGATGGAGCTACGGCATCTCCGTTGCTTGCCGTACCCTAAGAACCGCGCGTCTGATTCGACGGCGCGCCCACGCTGCTGATTCTCTATGAAGCGTGGCTCATCCTTGATGAGCCGTTTTTCGCGGCCCGCATCCGGCAATGGCTCAAGACGCCCAGGAAGAAACGTCAACGTCATCTTCGTTACGCCATCACTGGTGATAACATTTTTATGCCAGCTATTTGGCTTGCTCAGGGTTTTCTGCCGCTTGCGCTCGCGGTTGGGTAATGCGCAGGCTGCTGAGCGCCGCCGCCAGCGTGGCAAAGGTACCGGCCAGGATCAGCGAGGCGTGGGTGCCTGAGGTGGGGAACAAATTGAACATCAGCGCCACCAGAGCGGCGCCGGAAGTCTGCCCCAATAAGCGAGCGGTACCCAACATACCGCTGGCGCCGCCGCTGCGGTTGCGTGGGGCAGCGGAAATAATGGTGTGGTTATTGGGCGATTGAAACAGCCCGAAGCCGGCGCCGCACAGCACCATGCGCCAAATGATATCCAGATCGGAAGGGTTAGACGGCAGCAACGCCAGCAAAAATAACCCCAAAGCAAATACCGCCAGGCCGATACACCCCAATAATCCGGCGTGGATCCGCTCCACCAGCCGCCCGGCCAACGGTGCCATGACGATAATCGCCAGCGGCCAGGGGGTCAGCAACAGCCCAGTGGCAACCTCATCGCGTCCCAGCGCCCCTTGCAGAAAGAAAGGTAGCGAAACCATCGCCAGCATTTGTGCGGTAAAGGAACAAATCGAGGTGCCCATCGACAGAGCGAAAATCGGGATGCGCAGCAGGTCGACCGGCAGCAGCGGAAATTCCTGGCGCAGCTGGCGGCGGACAAAAAAGAAGCCAATGACCAGCAGCGCGGCGATTTCACTGAAAATCAGCGTCAGGCTCTGGCCCTGAGCAAAACCGCTGATGGCGGTGATCAGCAAGCCGAACGTCAGCGCATTCATCACCGCACTGGTCGGATCAAAACGTTGATTGGCGCTTTTCTGGCTGTTGGCGGGAAGGTATTTCATCCCCAGCAGCAGCGCCACAATGCCGATCGGCAAGTTGATGGCAAACAGCCATTGCCAGGAGGCCACCGAGAGTATTGCCGCCGCCACCGTGGGCCCGGCAGCCGAAGAAAAGGCGACAATCAGCGAGTTGATGCCCATACCGCGCCCGAGAAAACGCTGCGGATAGATAATGCGGATCAGCGCGGTGTTGACGCTCATGATGGCGGCAGCGCCAAATCCCTGAAGCACGCGAGCAATAGTCAGCGTCGTCAGCGAATCTGACAGCGCGCAAAACAGTGAGGTCACGCTGAAGACCAGCAGACCGGCCTGATAGATACGGCGGTAGCCAATCAGATCGCCGAGCGACGCCAGCGACAGTAGGGAAATTGTGATGGCTAACTGATAGGCGTTCACCACCCAGATAGAGCTGGCCGGGCTGGCGTTCAGATCGCGGGCGATAGTCGGCAGCGCCACGTTGGCGATTGCGCCGTCGAGCACGGAAACGGTAATGCCGAGGGCAATGGCGAGGATTGCCCCATAGCGCTGCGGGACGGGGAGGCCGTCGGTACAAGAACGCATGTTGATCTCGAAGGTATTAATCCGGGGGAGTATTACCATGCTAATCATGTTCGTCTGCGATTGCATCCACAGTTTTCCGCTCAATTGTAATAACCGATGAGATCCTGCGGGCATTCAGCCCAGCCGCGATTGCGTGGCTTCTGCGGGACCGCGTATACTGAAACCCTTGTTCAAATTTCTTAAAACGCAAAGCTGGCTAGGATAGTGACTATGGTGAACGCAGATCCAGACAAACAACCGGATGCGGTTTCCTCGGTGCTGAAGGTGTTCGGCATCTTGCAGGCGCTGGGCGAGGAACGCGAGATCGGCATTACTGAGCTTTCCCAGCGGGTGATGATGTCCAAAAGTACCGTATACCGTTTTCTTCAGACCATGAAGTCGCTGGGCTATGTGTCGCAGGAAGGGGAATCGGAAAAATATGCGCTGACGCTCAAGCTGTTTGAACTGGGTGCCAAGTCGTTGCAGAACGTCGATCTGATCCGTATTGCCGATGTTCAAATGCGCGAGTTGTCGAATCACACCCGGGAGGCCATTCACCTTGGGGCGCTCGACGAAGACAGCATTGTCTATATCCATAAAATCGACGCGCAGTATAACCTGCGTATGTACTCGCGCATCGGCCGGCGTAACCCATTGCACAGTACCGCTATCGGTAAAGTGTTGCTGGCCTGGCGCGAACGGGCGGAAGTGGAGCAAATTCTTTCGCAGATCGCGTTTACCCGCAGCACGCCGAACACCCTGACCGATGCCACAACGCTGTTGTCGCTGTTGGATCAAGTGCGCGAGCAAGGGGTGGGTGAGGACATCGAAGAGCAGGAAGAAGGGCTACGCTGTATTGCGGTGCCGGTATTTGACCGCTTTGGCGTAGTGACCGCCGGCCTGAGCATTTCGTTCCCGTCGATTCGTTATTCTGATGATGCCAGGGCAGATTATGTCAAACGCCTGCACACAGCTGCACGCAACATTTCCGAGCAAATGGGCTATCACGACTACCCGTTCTGATCCGGTCAGTTGATCAAATCAAGGGCGTAGCCACTCACAGGCTGCGCCCTTTTTTGTTTGGACCAGGGCTGCGATCACAGCGTATCGACCTCAATGCGCAGGCTGTCATGCCGCCAGTATTCGATGTCAAAATCGAGAATTCGGCCGTGCTGATCGTAATTCAACCGGCGGAGCAGCAGTGCGGGCAAGCCAACCATCGCGCCCAACGCAGTGGCGGCGGCGTATGGCAGGGCGGTAGGGTAAAACGACAGGTGCATCCGGTGATAAATCAAATTGTACCGTTGCTGATAAATCTCGGTCAGGCTGCCGTTAAGATCCTGGCTGAGTAATTCAGGTACCCGCTGCGGCAGGCAGTGGTTCTCGCAATAGCAAATAGCCCGGCCGTCGGCATAGCGTACGCGGCGCAGCAGATAAATTGGGTCAGCCGGCTCCAGCGCTAACGGCTGCATCACGTCGAGCGGCGCCGCGGTTTTTTCGGCGGACAACAGCTCAGTGCGCGGCGTGCGCCCCTGCTCCTGGCACAATCGGTGGAAGTTGGTGTTCTGCGTTGGATCCAGCCACAGCCTCTCCGGCGTAACAAACCAACCCCGACGGTCGGCGCGATAGATGGCACCGGTGGCTTCCAACTGCGCCAGGCTTTCCCGCACGGTGACGCGGGTAGTAGAGAAAATGGCGCACAGTTCACGTTCGGAAGGCAGCTTATCGCCCGCCTGCAGCGCGCCGCGAGTGATGCGCGCCTGTAGCTGTTCCTTGATTTGCAGGTAGTGGGGCAACTCACCCAGATGTTCTTTCATTTCATCTCGCTATGGCATTTCGGCACGTGCTCATTATACATGCCCAGATGAATTTTTTGTTTCACCTGCGGTTGGCGTTTGACCCGAGGGCCAGGTTGCCATCAGTATAATACCCATCTGGTATAGACCAATTAGGTGAATGACATGTCTGAGCGCGATTATTTGCTGTTAACCCCTGGCCCGTTGACCACCTCAAAAACGGTGAAGGAAGCGATGCTGTTCGATAGCTGCACCTGGGATGAAGATTACAACCTGGGCGTAGTGCAGAGTATTCGTCGCAAGCTGGAAGCGCTGGCCACCCGGTCAAGCGGCTACAGCTCGGTGCTGTTGCAAGGCAGCGGCAGCTTTGCGGTCGAGGCGGTATTGGGCACGGCGATCGGCCCGCAGGACAAGCTGCTGATCGTTAATAACGGCGCCTATGGCGCTCGGATGATCGAAATGGCCCGGCTGATGGATATCAATCACCACGCATTTAACTGCGGTGAAGTGAACGAGCCGGATATCGAGGCGATGGAAACGGTACTGAAAGGCGATGCGGGCATCAGCCATATCGCCATGGTGCATTGCGAAACCACGACTGGGATGCTCAATCCGCTGGAGCGAGTCTCGGGCCTGGCGGCGCGAAATGGCAAAACCCTGATCGTGGATGCGATGAGCAGTTTCGGCGGCATTCCGCTGGATGTCGATGCGCTGGGCATCGATTATTTGATCAGCTCGGCGAATAAATGTATTCAGGGCGTGCCAGGCTTCGCCTTTGTTATTGCCCGTCGTAATGAGCTGGACAAGTGCGCAGGCCGCTCGCGTTCGCTGTCGTTGGATCTGTATGCCCAGTGGCGCTGTATGGAAGATAACGCCGGTAAATGGCGCTTTACCTCGCCAACGCATACGGTGCTGGCTTTTGCGCAAGCACTGTGCGAACTGGAGCAGGAAGGGGGCATCGATGCCCGCCACGCCCGCTACCGGGCAAACCAGCAGCGGCTGGTGGCTGGAATGCGCGTGCTGGGGTTCGAGACCCTGCTGGAGGATGATTTGCACTCGCCGATCATCACCGCGTTCTATTCGCCGAAGGCTGAGACTTACCGCTTTACGGAGTTTTATCAGCGCCTGAAACAGCAGGGCTTTGTCATCTATCCGGGTAAGGTGTCGCAGAGCGACTGCTTCCGCATTGGCAATATCGGCGAAGTTTACCCGCAGGATATCGAACGTTTGCTGGCTGCGGTCGGGCAGGCAATGTACTGGGAGCAATAAGGATTAGCATGAGTCAGATTAACGCAGTGATACTCGACTGGGCCGGCACCACGGTAGATTTCGGCTCCTTTGCGCCGACGCAGATTTTTGTCGAAGCCTTTAAGCAGACTTTTGATATCGACATCAGCCTGGCGGAGGCGCGCATTCCGATGGGGTTGGGCAAATGGCAGCACATAGAGGCCTTGGGTAAACTGCCCGAGGTGGATGCACGCTGGCGGCAGCAGTTGGGCCGCTCCATGAGCCATCAGGACATTGACGCGCTGTATCGGGCTTTTATGCCGTTGCAAATCGCCAAGGTGGTCGACTTTGCCGACCCGATTGAGGGCGTTCCGCAGGTGATTGCTGCATTGCGTGAGCAGGGCATCAAGATAGGTTCCTGTTCAGGGTATCCACGGGCGGTGATGGAAGTGCTGGCACCGGCAGCGGCGTTGCGGGGTTACGCGCCGGATCACTGGGTTGCAACTGACGATTTGGCCGCCGGTGGGCGTCCAGGCCCGTGGATGGCGCTGCAAAACGTGATTACACTGGGTATCGATGCGGTGGCGCACTGTGTGAAGGTAGATGACGCGGTGCCGGGCATCACCGAAGGATTGAATGCAGGCATGTGGAGCGTCGGGCTGGCGCTGTCCGGTAACGAGTTTGGTGCTACCTGGCAAGAATACCAACAAATGAGCGAGTCGGAAGTCGACAAGCGGCGCGTTTTGGCAACCGATAAACTGTATGCCGCCGGTGCGCACTACGTGATTGATACATTGGCACAGCTGCCGGATGTGATTGCTGAAATCAATCAGCGGCTGGCGGCGGGCGAACGGCCCTGAGCGGATTGCGGATATAAAAAAACCGGGGCCTTTAGCAGCCCCGGTCTTTTTATTGCCGACGAGGTTTACTGGTGAGCCAGTTCCACTTCGTCTTCACTGTCCATAATGGACTTGTCCGTTTGCTTCATCAGTTGGCTGGTGATGGTGCCTGCCGCCATAGAGCCGTTGACGTTCAGCGCAGTACGGCCCATGTCGATCAGCGGTTCAACGGAGATCAGCAGGGCAACCAGCGTCACTGGCAGACCCATTGCCGGCAGCACGATCAGCGCAGCGAAAGTCGCGCCGCCACCCACGCCGGCGACACCGGCAGAGCTGATGGTGACGATACCGACCAGGGTAGCGATCCACACCGGGTCCAGCGGGTTAATCCCGACGGTTGGGGCCACCATGACCGCCAGCATCGCTGGGTACAAGCCAGCACAGCCGTTCTGGCCAATGGTGGCGCCGAACGAGGCCGAGAAGCTGGCAATGGATTCCGGTACGCCCAGACGACGGGTCTGCGCTTCCACGTTCAGCGGAATGCTGGCGGCGCTGGAGCGGCTGGTGAAGGCGAAAGTGATGACCGGCCATACCTTGCGGAAGAACTTCAGCGGATTAACGCCGGTGAAGGCCAGCAGGGCAGCGTGCACAGCAAACATGATCGCCAGACCCAGATAAGAGGCGACCACGAAGCTACCCAGTTTGATGATGTCGTGAACGTTAGAACCGGCAACCACTTTGGTCATCAGCGCCAGAACGCCGTACGGAGTCAGTTTCATCACCAGACGCACCAGCTTCATCACCCAGGCCTGCAGGGTGTCGATAGCGACCAGCACGCGTTCACCCTTAGGCTTGTCGTCTTTCAGCAACTGCAGCGACGCTACGCCAAGGAAGGTCGCGAAGATCACCACGCTGATGATCGACGTCGGGCTGGCACCGGTCAGATCGGCGAACGGATTTTTAGGAATGAAGGACAGCACCATCTGCGGTACGGTCAGGTCGGCCAGTTTGCCCACATAGTTGCTTTGGATCGCTGACAGACGCGCGCTTTCTTGCGCACCTTGTACCAGACCTTCCGCCGTCAGCCCAAACAGGTTGGTCACCAGTACGCCGACCAGCGCTGAAATCAGCGTGGTGAACAGCAGGGTGCCGATAGTCAGGAAGCTGATTTTCCCCAGGGAAGAGGCGTTGTGCAGCTTGGCGACCGCGCTCAGAATCGAGGCGAAGACCAGCGGCATGACAATCATTTGCAGCAGTTGCACATAGCCGTTACCGACGATGTTGAACCAGCTGATGGATTCTTTCAGTACCGGGTTGTCCGAGCCGTACACCAGCTGCAGCGCCAAACCGAATACCACGCCCATCACCAGGCCGATCAGTACTTTTTTCGCCAGGCTCCATTGCTTATGGCGGCTTTGCGCCAACAGCAAAAGGAGGGCGACAAAAATCACCACGTTAATAACCAGCGGAAAATTCATCCCCAATGTCTCCAATAATTTTTTCTTATATGAAAATGGCTATGCACCATGGCGTAGCGATACTAAATATCGTAACAGTTTGCGTAACGGCTCACTTATATCCAAATGGAATTTTATATAACTCATTGCATTAATTTGTTTGATTAATGTGCTTTGTGGTTATTCGATAGCCGATCTTTTGTGATCACAGTCTGATATTTTTTATTTGCTCAAAATAAGATTGCACTGGGATGGTGCATCCGCCCTGCCAATAGATAGCGAAAGCCACCAGACACAAGCACAGGGCGCGCTCGAGCTGATTGCCTTTCTGAGAATTTAGCAGCGGCAGACGAAAACGCCAGCGGCATGGCCAGAGCAAAGGCACGCCGGCGGGGGTGAGCATGTCTGCCAGCAGATGGCTGAAGTAACCGATGATCATGGCATGCAAGACGTCTGCCGGGATTGGCCAACTGCGCGGCACGTCAAGTTGAAACAGCGCCATGCCGCCGGCGATCGCCAGCAGGCTATGGGTAAAACCACGGTGGCCGAAGGCGCGCGAGATCGGAATGGCAATCCAGCGCAGGCGTTGACCCAGTACCGACTTGGGGTGATCGATATCGGGCAGCAGCGAGGTGAGTAGCGCAGCGGGGATGATATGCCACCAGTCGCCGGTAGCCAGCTCCGGTGTCACCTCGGCCTTCTTGGCGAAAATCGCGCAAGCGACAGAGAAAATAAGATGTCCTTCCGCGGTCATACTGCTGTTCCGGCTGATAAACTGTTAATTTATCCAGTATATGGGAAAATTCCCAGTGGTGGAAGCAGTTACCCTGTAACCAATTGTTTATTTTTCTCAGTTTTACAACGGCTTGTTACTTAAATGGCCAGGCGTTGTCTGTTTTTGCAGCAGTCAGGGAGAGGGCGGAGGAGAAAGCGCCGGGCGACAGGGTTCGGCTGCGTGGCAGTAACAGGCTGTGCCCAACATCCGGCGACTTTCTTGAACTGCAGAATAAAGAGGAAGGAACGGTAACTCAATAAAAATGAAATAATGTTTTATTTATTTTATGACGCAAGGCGCGGTTTTGAGATTAAGTGGGGATTTCAGGGAAAGGCAATGAATGAAAACGGCACCGGGAGCAACCGATGCCGGACAAATTATGCCAGGTGTTCGGACGTGAGCTGCTCAAGTGAGTCGAGCTTGTGGTCGGCCAGCGACCAACGGCTATCATGACGATACTCGTGGGCAGGGATAACGATAGAACGCATTCTCGCGGCCTTGGTGGCAATCATGCCGTTGAACGAGTCTTCCAGCGTTATGCAGCGCAGGGGATCGCTACCCAGACGCTCGGCGGCGATCAGGTACACCTCTGGATGCGGTTTGCTGTAAGGCAGATACTCGGCGGAAACCAAGTGATCAAAGTAACCTTCGAGGTCAAACATCTGCAGCACTTGTTGCTGCATGTGCAGCGGTGAGGCGGAGGCCAGGCCAATATTCAAATCCAGGCTGCGACACAGCTCCAGCGCCTGTTGCACGCCAGGCAGCAGGGGACGTTTTTCGCGCACCAGCTCGATGGCGCGTTCGATAATGCGCGCAGAGACTTCCTCCTGCGACACCCCTTGCCACGGCATGGCCTGGTACCACATTCTCACCACCAGATCGATGCGCAGACCCAGGGTATCCGGCAGCTTGTGGCGGTCAGACAAATCCAACCCCAGTGCGCCAAAGATATCCAGTTCCGCCTGTAGCCACAGCGGTTCTGAATCGATCAATAAACCGTCCATATCAAAAATAGCGGTTTCAATGCGTTGCGAATAGGCCATTAACGGTTAACTCCTGCCGGTGCCGGTGAATGTGCCCGACACTTTATCATCGCTGGCGGCGAGACTAAAATTTTTGCCTGCGTGGCTGAGCCTTGCCAAAACGCAGGATGCGCCACATCTTCTGCATTTTTAACCACCAGCGCTGATGCTGGCGTTCGGTAACCTGTTGCAGCATGCGGGCATAATCCAGCACCAGTCCCGGTGTCCAGGTCATGCTTTCGCCACGGCTACGGAGCACCGCCAACATCCACAGGTTGGGATCGAGCATCAGCAACAGGAAACGTCGCCACAGATGTTTATCGCCCAGCACGCCTTCCAGCGCACTGTCGAGCGCCTGGATGACCGTGGTGGAGCAGTTGCGTCGGGTCAGATTGTAGGTGGCGTCCTGTTGATAACGTTGCCAGAAGGTGCGCAGCGCCGCAGGGTTGTAGCGGTGAAACTTGATTTTTTTGTCCGGCGGGCACCAGGCCGCCACTTCCTGTTGCAAATCGGGCAGAAAACGCCCTTCGACGTTGTTTTGCTCGCCGGAGTGCAATAACCGGCGGAAATCTTGTGACGACTGGCTGATATCGTTAAGCGGGTAGTGGCTGATGTAGACATCCGGCGCCAACGCCAGGGCGACATGACCGGTGGAGATATTGCCGCCACCGTCCACCGCTGCGATGTAGCGATCGACGATATAACGTCGGCGGGCATCCCTGGCCGATCCCATCGGTGTCCAGACATGTACCCTGAGCGGGGTAGCCTCATCTGTCGCTAGCGCAGCGGAGTGTTGCGGGCTTTGATTCAGCGAAAAACTCTCCAGCCGCCGGGCAATGCGTAACAGTGCCCAGCCGGAAAGCAGGATCATCACGCCGATACAAAAAGGCACTGTCATCCGATGCGGCACCGGCCAGCCGACAAAAATCATCAGTGAAAGCAGGATTTCACCGCTGCCGGCCAGTGCGACCGGTTTCCAGCGGCTGTGCTGGATCACCGTAGAAGAAGCAATGCGAACCGCACCGTCAAGCAGTAGCGCACTGCCAAACACCAGCGTGGCGACGATGTTGTCGTCGGCGGGCTCGTCCCAAACTAAAAAGGCCAGAAACAAAAAGCCCAATCCCTTCAGCAACACCGGTCGACTGGCGGAAGAGCCAATCACCGACGCAGCTGAAATCGCCACCAGGCCCTCCAGCGCCAGCAGTACCGCCAGCGCATCCAGTGCCAGCACGGAGCGCCCGTCCTGAAGTACATCGAACAGCATCAGCGCGCCGACGGCGATCCAAACCCAGCCGAACAGCATCAACAGACGGCGTTGACCCTGCAGAGCTTGCGCACCGAGCAATAAGATAATCAGCCGAATCATGGCGGCCCCTGTTTAAACGGATTGATTTAACTATATAACTATTTACCGGTACTGCGCGGCCGCCGTTAAGCTGTTGATTTCGGATAATCCCGGCTACGCTTGTAGCACAGCAGTGCTGAAGAAAACGGTGGGCGAGTTTCAGTAACTACAGGTAGACTTAGCCCATTACGGTTACGTCGCTTACAAGGGGAACACATGACGTATCAACAGGCTGGGCGCATTGCCATTTTAAAACGCATTCTTGGCTGGGTGGTTTTCATCCCTGCGTTGCTGTCAACGCTGATCTCAATGCTGATGTTTGTGTATCAGCACAGCGAAAAAACCAAAGGCATCAATGCGGTGATGCTGGATTTTGTCCACGTGATGGTGGATATGGTGCGCTTCAATACCTCTTTCCTGAATATCTTCTGGTATAACTCGCCGGTGCCTGACGTAGAAAAAAGCCTGTTCAGCGGCGCGAACCTGATGTTTATCATCATTTATATTCTGATTTTTGTCGGACTGGCGCTGCAGGCCTCTGGCGCACGTATGTCACGTCAGGTGAAGTTTATCCGCGAAGGCCTGGAAGACCAGATGATCCTCGAACAGGCTAAAGGCAGCGAAGGGCATACGCGTGCGCAGTTGGAAGAGCGCATTACGCTGCCGCACCACACCATCTTGCTGCAATACTTCCCGCTGTACATTTTGCCGGTGGTGATTGCGGTGATTGGCTGGTTTGTGATCAAGCTGCTGGGTCAACTGGCCGGAGCGGCCTGATTTATTGAGTGTAGGCGCTGATATCAGCGCCTTTATTTTATCGGGACTCTGGATGCAGCAGCACTTCCACCGCGCGTTGAGCCCGAACCAGATGCTGACCGCCGAACAGGTTGCTGCGGTTGAGCAGGTAATACAGCTGATACAGCGGCTGACGGTCGATAAAGCCGCTCTCCAACGGCCAGACGCTCTGGTAGCCGTCGTAGATCTGCGGTGGCAGCTCCGGGTACAGCGGCAGCATGGCCAAATCACACTCTCTGTCGCCCCAGTAGCAAGCCGGATCGAACAGCAGTGGACCGTCGGCGGTCATTGCGCAGTTGGCCGGCCACAAATCCCCGTGCAGAAGAGAAGGTTGCGGCTGATGATGCTGCAAACGCAGATACACGATGTCGACAATCTCGTCGATATCCCCGAAGGTCATGCCTTTCTCTGCCGCCATTTGCAGCTGCCAGCCAATGCGCTGTTCGGCAAAAAACTCTGACCAGCGGCGCTGCCAGGCGTTGGGTTGCGGAGTGGTGGACAAATCGTTGTCGAAGTCGAGGCCAAACTGCGGCTGCTCGCTCCATTTGTGCAGGTGGGCCAGCTGCTGGCCAAGACAGTAGGCGCCATGGGCGTCGAGAGGTTTCAGGGTTTGGTATTCCAGCAGCAAGAAGCTGTAATCCCGATCGCTGCCGACGCCGTAGACCTGCGGAAGCCGCACGGTTTTACTGCGCGCCAGCAAGGCCAGTTGGTCGGCTTCGGCGGTGAAGATGGGCAACAGTTCGCGAGCATCACATTTGACAAACACCTGGTTGTCACCGTAACTCACGCGCCACGCCGGGTGGATTTCTCCCCCGGGCAGTTCGGTCCTTTCGCGGATTTCTGCGCTGCCAAGATGTTCACTTAACAGACGGCTAACGGCTTGCCACATGGTACACCCCCTCTGTGCTGCCTGCGAATTCATTAGGTTAGCGTCTTTAGCCCTGTGAAAACACGACCTGGCGCACAGCTGGCGCCAACAACCGGCGATTTTCTCGCCATCGCGTTTGCTCAAAGTATATACGCTATTGATTAATTTAAGTACGGCGTCTGTTGCAACTTGGCGATGCGGGAGCGATGTTTATTGGGCCGGCAGCGATTGCGGCAAGGGCTGGGTCTTCAGATAACTATCATTATCAATGAGATGAGAAACCATGGAGCAAAACTGGCAGTGGCAGCGGGGTGAATACCGGATCAACAGTGATAAAAGTGAATTAAATCTCGCCTTTACTCATGCATTCTTGACCACCTCAAGCTGGGCGAGCGGCATTTCGTTGCCGACGGTGCAGTTGTCTATCGACAATAGCCTGTGCTTTGGCCTGTACCATCAACACCAGCAGATTGGGTTTGCGCGTCTGGTGACGGATTACGCCACTTTTGGCTATCTGTGCGATGTGTTTGTCTCCCCGGACTACCAGGGACAAGGGTTAGCTCGTTGGCTGATGGACTGCACGCTGGAGCATCCGGTGTTGCAGCGGCTGCGGCGGATTATGCTGGTGACCGGTACTGCGCCGTGGTTGTATCAAAAGGTGGGCTATGAAGCGATAAACCGCGAGGATTTTGTCTGGCACATTGTCCGACCGGATATCTATCGGCAGCCATAATGAGAAGCGGCGGTGCTATTAGGCACCGCCGCCTGTTTCAAGGTTTCGCGTCTAGCACTCCACTTTCGTGACGTTGTAACGGTCTGAATTTGCTGTAGAGCAGGGCGAACACGAACAGGATTGCCTGGACTATGACAATGCAGGGGCCGGTGGCACCGTCAATGTGGAAGCTGATCAAGGTGCCCAGTACGCAGGAGAAAACGGACACCACGGTGGCAACCATCAGCATGCGGTCGAAGCTGCGGCACAGCATAAAGGCAATGATGCCCGGGGCGATCAGCATCGCAATCACCAGAATGACCCCGACGGCCTGCAGTGAGGCGACAATGGTCAGCGCCAGCAGGCACAGCAGCCCGTAGTGCAACAGTTTCACCGGCAGGCCAATCACTCTGGCATGGTTGGGATCGAAACAGTAGAGCATCAAATCTTTGCGTTTCAGCAGCACCACCAGCAGCGTAATGCCGGCCATCAGCAACGTCTGCTTCAGCTCTGCGTCGGTAATGCCCAGCATATTGCCGAACAGAATGTGGCTGAGGTGCTGATCGGTATCGATGCGTGAAAACAACACCAGTCCAAAGGCAAACATGCCGGAGAAAACGATACCCATCACCGTGTCTTCTTTGACCCGACTATTTTCTTTCAGGTAGCCGGTGGCGACCGCACAGAAAATGCCGGAAAAGAAGGCGCCTATCACCACCGGGATGCCGAGCACGAACGCCACCACGATACCGGGCAGCACCGCATGCGAGATGGCGTCACCCATCAGCGACCAGCCTTTGAGCACCAGATAGCAAGAGAGCACCGCACACACCACGCCGGTCACGATGGCGGCCAGGATTGCCCGCTGCATAAAGGGATAGGCGAAGGGCTCGCTGAGCAGTTGATACAGGGTTTCCATCAGTGGCCTCCGGTTTGTTCACGTGCCACGCGGCGTTTGGATGCCAGCAGCCCGTGCTTGGGGGCGAAGAAAAAGGCCGCCAGGAACACCAGCGTTTGCAGGGTTACGATCACCCCACCGGTAGCGCCGTCGAGGAAGAAGCTGAGATAAGCCCCCAGCCCGCTGGTCAGTGCGCCAATCACGATGGCGATAATCACCAGCCGGCTGAAACGGTCGGTCAGCAGGTAGGCGGTAGCCCCCGGCGTGATCACCATGGCGATCACCAAAATAGCTCCTACCGTTTGCAATGCCGCTACGGTGCAGGCGCTGAGCAGGGTGAAGAACAGGATCTTTAACCGCAGCGGTGACAGGCCGATAGACACAGCGTGGTTTTCGTCAAAGAACACCGCCAGCAGGTCTTTCCACACCAGACACAAGATCAGCAGCGAAACGCCGATGATAATCTCGACCTGCAATACGTCTTCATCGGCGATACCAAGGATGTTGCCGAAGATAATCGACTGGACGTTAACCGACGTCGGGTTGAGCGACACAATCAACAGGCCCACGGCGAAGAAGGTGGAAAAGATAAAGCCGATAATGGCATCTTCACGCAGGCGAGTGACATGGCGCACCAGGGTCATCGCCAGCGCGGCCAGCATGCCGGTGAAAAAGGCCCCGGCGGCGTAGGGCAGGCCTAGCGCATAGGCCCCGGCAACGCCGGGCACCACCGAGTGCGACAGTGCGTCACCCATCAGCGACCAGCCCTTTAGCATCAGGTAGGCCGAAAGGAACGCGCAGGCGGCACCGACGATGGCGCTGACCCAGATGGCTTTGACCATGTAGTTGTAATTGAAGGGTTGCAGCAGAAGTTCCAGCATCAGGGTTGTTTCTCCTTCGGCTGGCTTTGCGCAGGCGGATCGCTCTTGGTATGGCCATAGAACACCGCTGGGCGCTCGTCATCGGTCAATACCGTTACCGTACGCGGATCGTTGTCGTCGTGCAGGTCCGGGCCTGACAGATTGATATGGCGCAGTACGCCGCCGAACGCCTGTTCCAGATTGCTCTGGGTAAAAGTGGTTTCTGTTGGGCCGGCGGCCAGCACCGTGCGGTTAATCAGGATCACCCGATCGCAAAATTCCGGTACGCTCCCCAGGTTATGGGTTGAAACCAGGATCAGGTGGCCTTCATCACGCAGTGCGCGCAGCAGGTCGATAATGGCGTTCTCGGTTTTGACGTCGACCCCGGTGAAAGGCTCGTCGAGCAGCAGAACGCTGCCTTGCTGTGCCAGCGCACGCGCCAAAAAGACGCGTTTTTTCTGCCCGCCGGAAAGCTCGCCGATCTGGCGGGTACGCAGCTCACTCAGCCCAACGCGCTCCAGCGCCTTATCTACCCGCAGCCGGTCTTCCTTTGAAGGAATACGCAGGAAGTTCATCTTGCCGTAACGGCCCATCATCACCACGTCTTCCACCAGCACCGGAAAATTCCAGTCGACGTCTTCGGTTTGCGGCACGTAGGCAATAACGTTTTTCTTCAGTGCCTGCGCGACCGGCTGCTCGTTGAGCTGCACGCGGCCGGTCGTGGGGCGCACCAAGCCCATAATGCTTTTGAACAGGGTCGATTTACCGCTGCCATTGACGCCGACCAGCGCGCAGATGGCACCGCCGCTCAGGGTAAAGCTGGCGTTGTGGATCGCGGTATGGCCGTTGTTGTAGGTCACGGTAACGTCGTCCACGCTCAACTCAGGGCGGACAAAAACCTCGTTGCTCATTGATCAAATCCTTTGGCAATAGTTTGTACGGTGACGTTGAGCAGGTCGATATAGGTCGGTACCGGCCCATCCTGGGTGGACAGGGAGTCGACATAGAGTACGCCGCCGTATTTTGCGCCGGTTTCTTTCGCCACCTGCCTGGCCGGTTTGTCCGAAATGGTGCTTTCGCTGAACACCACCGGGATATGGTTGGCGCGCACGGCGTCAATCACGCGGCGAACCTGCTGCGGTGAACCTTGTTCATCGGCGTTGATCGGCCACAGATAGACTTCTTTCAACTGATAGTCTTTAGCCAGATAGCTGAAGGCGCCCTCGCTGGTCACCAGCCAACGCTGGGCTTCAGGAATACGAGACAGGCGTTCGCGCAACGGGGCGTCCAGAGCGGCAATTTTGGCGGCGTAGGCTTTGGCATTGCGATTGTAGGTTTCGGCATTGGCCGGGTCGTGCTGCACCAGCGCTTTGCGGATATTTTCAATGTACACCTGCGCATTGCTGGCAGACATCCAGGCGTGCGGGTTCGGGTTGCCGTTATAAGGGCCTTCGCGGATCGGCAGCGGGGTGATGCCCTCGGTGACCACGGCCGCAGGTACCTGCTTAATGTTCTCAAAGAAGCGTTGGAACCAGCGTTCCAGATTCATGCCGTTCCACAGGATCAGGTCAGCGTGCTGCGCCTTGACGATGTCGCGCGGCGTAGGCTGGTAATCATGGATCTCGGCACCCGGCTTGGTGATTGACTCCACCACGGCGGCGTCACCGGCCACGTTCTGGGCGATGTCCTGAATAATGGTAAAGGTGGTCACCACGCGCAGCTTCTTTTCCGCCAACGCGGCATGGCTGGTTAGGCTGGCGGTCAACAACAGACACAGCAGGGCGAAAGGGCGGAAACAGGCCCTGCTCTTAATGAGGGAAAGGCGGGGAAAAGCGCGTTGTTTCAAAAACATGGTGACATCTCCTGGCTCAAATGAAAATGATTATCAATATCAATTAGAGCAAAGTCAAGCGTCACCTGCAGGCAAACTGCCGGTTATTTCCACAGCAAAGGGAAATAATACCCTGCAGTGAGTTATAGCATTTTATGTATCAGCATGTAACCGCTTTACGTAGTCCTCATAGGTGACGATGTCGACCTCCGGCGCCTTGCCCAAGGCCACCTGCCCAAGCTTTTGGGCCAGTTGTTGTACATCCTCTTGATCCAGTGGGGTTATTAACGCAAAACTGTTGCTACCCAGCTCGTGCGGAACGCCATTTTCGTCGGCCACCGACGTGACAAACCCCTGCAGGGTTAATTGTCCTGTCAGCTTGGCTAAATCAGCCAATCCTTCTTCCTGATAGCGAAAAGTCACCACAAAACACGTCGTTGCAGATTGACTCATAAATCACCTCTTGGTATACGAGTAGCTTGAGAATAGACCAAAAAAACCGTACAGGCGTCCTTACAAGTTGTATATGCTACGCAACTCATTGAAAGGAGTGAGGGATTCTGTGAAAACAAAAATAGGTTGCCTGACGGCAATTTTGCTTTTGTCGGGGTGCGCGAAAGACCCGCAAACAGCAACTAATAATTCAGGCAGTGGCACATCGCGTGGTGGTTGGCTAAAGACCCCCCCGCAGGCACCGGTTAACCGCACGGGGACACCGATAGCCTATAACGATTACATTCGTCAGGCCGCCAGCAGCTATGGCGTTGACGAAACGCTGATTAAAGCGATTATTCAGGTGGAGTCCGGGTTTAACCCGAACGCGGTCAGCACCTCGAACGCAGTGGGTTTAATGCAGCTGAAGCCTTCAACCGCCGGGCGTGATGCCTATCGCCTGAAAGGAAGAAGCGGGCAGCCAAGCTCGCGTGAGTTGAAGGATCCGGCGGTCAATATTGATCTGGGAACGGCCTATATCAATATTCTTCAAAGCCAGCAGCTAGCCGGGATCAACAACCCACAGACGTTGCGTTACGCCACCATCGTTTCTTACGTGAATGGGGCGGGCGCCATGCTACGTACCTTCTCGTCAGACAAGCGCGTGGCGGTAAACCGCATCAATCAGATGAGCCCGGATGAGTTTTATCAGCACATCCAGAAAAAGCATCCGGCCCCTCAGGCGCCGCGCTATTTATGGAAGGTGACCACCGCCTACCAGGCGATGTCACCCTAGGTAAGATTGCTTCGTCAAACCGGCCGTGTAAACGGCCGGTTTTGTTTTTGGCGCGCGAAAAATCGCGACGCATCTCTCATTTCTCGTTATTTCCCATCCTGTTATCTAAAAAACCGCACGAATAGTTAATTTTACATTAATCATCAAATCTTTACGTTCATTCAATAAGTTACCGGTAACATTCTGGCGTTTGCTCACATTCTGGCCTTCAATAAATATACAAATAAGTAACAATTTATGTTTAAAACCCGCATCGACCGCAAGGTTGAGGTTAAATAGTTGTGATTATCTTTGGATGGAATGTGATATGTCGGACGATAAAACTAACAATTCACGGCGCGATTTCCTGTTGAAATCGATGACTTTAATTCCCGCAGCGGTGATTGGCGGCAGTGGCGTTAGCGCCCTGACGGCACCCTTACCGGCAGTGGCGGCAGCAGACACCCCAAAACAGTCAGATTACCAACCGACCTTCTTTACGCCAGAAGAGTGGGCCTTCGTCAAGGCCGCTGTGGCGCGGCTGATCCCGGCTGACGAGCGTGGTCCGGGCGCGCTGGAAGCCGGCGTACCGGAGTTTATCGATCGTCAGATGAATACCCCGTACGCCACCGGTTCCATTTGGTACATGCAGGGGCCGTTTAACCCGGATGCACCGAAAGAAATGGGTTATCAACTGCCGCTGGTGCCGAAACAGATTTATAACCTGGGCATTGCGGATGCGGATGCCTATTGCAAGAAAACCGCCGGTAAACCTTTTGCCGAACTGGACGCTGCACAGCAAGACGCGCTGTTGCAGAAGTTTGAGTCCGGAGAGGCGGAATTCTCGCAGTTGCCTGCAAAACTGTTCTTCTCCTACCTGTTGCAAAACACCCGCGAAGGTTTCTTCAGCGACCCGATCCATGGCGGCAACAAAGACATGGTCGGCTGGAAGCTGATTAATTTTCCGGGCGCGCGCGCCGACTTTATGGACTGGGTTGAGCGAGGGGAACGTTATCCCTTACCTCCGGTCTCGATTCGTGGGGAAAGGGGGTAACAATGGCAACGGTAATGAAAAAAGTAGACGCGGTGATCGTCGGTTTCGGTTGGGTAGGCGCCATTATGGCCAAAGAGCTGACCGAAGCGGGCCTGAACGTGGTGGCGCTGGAGCGTGGTCCGATGCGAGATACCTATCCGGACGGTTCCTATCCGCAGGTGATCGACGAGCTGACCTATAACATCCGCCGCAAACTGTTCCAGGATCTGTCAAAAAGCACCGTGACCATCCGTCACAATACCAGCCAGACTGCGGTACCTTACCGCCAGTTGGCCGCGTTCCTGCCGGGTACCGGCGTGGGTGGCGCAGGCCTGCACTGGTCCGGCGTGCATTTCCGGGTCGATCCTATCGAGTTGCGTATGCGCAGCCATTACGAAGAGCGCTACGGCAAAAGCTTTATCCCGAAAGACATGACCATCCAGGATTTCGGCGTGAGCTACGCCGAGCTGGAGCCGTTCTTCGACAAGGCCGAGAAAGTGTTTGGCACTTCCGGCACCGCCTGGACCATCAAAGGCCAGAAAGTGGGCCAAAAGGGCGGCAACCCGTTTGCCGGTGACCGTTCGGACGATTTCCCGCTGCCGGCGCAGAAGAATACGTTCTCTGCCCAGCTGTTTGAGAAGGCGGCGCTGGAGGTGGGCTATCACCCGTATAATCTGCCTTCTGCCAACACCTCCGATTCGTATACCAATCCGTACGGTGCGCAGATGGGGCCGTGCAACTTCTGCGGTTTCTGCAGCGGTTATGCCTGCTATATGTATTCCAAGGCTTCGCCGAACGTCAATATTCTGCCGGCGCTGCGCATGGAAAAACGCTTTGAGCTGCGCACTAACGCCAACGTGTTGAAGGTGAATCTGACCGCCGACAAATCCCGGGCGACCGGGGTGAATTACATTGACGCGCAGGGCCGTGAAGTCGAACAACCGGCGGAGTTGGTGATCCTGGGTGCGTTCCAGTTCCACAACGTACACCTGATGCTGCTGTCCGGCATCGGCAAACCTTACGATCCGGTTACCGGTGACGGGGTGGTCGGGCGTAACTTCGCCTATCAGAACATGACCACCATCAAGGCGTTCTTCGACAAGGACGTGTTCACTAACCCGTTCATCGGTGCCGGCGGTAACGGCGTCGGGGTCGATGACTTCAACGCCGATAACTTCGACCATGCCAAAGAAGGCTTCGTCGGCGGTTCGCCGTTCTGGGTCAACCAAGCGGGGACCAAACCTATTTCCGGCTTGCCAACGCCGCCAGGAACGCCAGCCTGGGGCAGCAAGTGGAAAGCAGCAGTGGCCGATGCCTATACCCACCATGTGTCGATGGATGCTCACGGTGCGCATCAGTCGTATCGCAGCAACTATCTGGACCTCGATCCCAACTACAAGAACGTCTTCGGCCAGCCCTTGCTGCGCATGACGTTTGACTGGCAGGAAAATGACGTCAAGATGTCGCAGTTCATGTACGACAAAATGGCGCCTATCGCCAAGGCCATGAACCCTAAACTGATCGCCGGCAGCGCGAAAAACGCCAATAGCCACTTTGATACCACCAGCTACCAGACCACCCATATGAACGGCGGGGCGGTGATGGGCGAGGATCCGAAAACCAGCGCGGTGAACCGCTATCTGCAAAGCTGGGACGTGCATAACGTGTTCTCGATCGGCGCGTCGGCCTTCCCTCAGGGGCTGGGTTACAACCCGACCGGCACCGTGGCCGCGTTGGCTTACTGGTCTGCCCGTGCCATTCGCGAGCAGTATCTGAAAAACCCAGGCCCTTTGGTGCAGGCATAAGGACGGCGACTGATGAAAGCATTTGTTCCCGCACTGGTTCTCAGTGCACTGAGTTTTTCCGTTTGGGCGCAGGACGCCACGGTCAGCAGCGAGCTGATCAAACGCGGCGAGTATTTGGCGCGCGCCGGTGACTGCGTGGCCTGCCACACCAACGGCAAAAGCGGTAAAGAGTTTGCCGGCGGCCTGGCGATGGAAACGCCGATCGGCACCATTTACTCCACCAATATTTCGCCGGACAAGAAAACCGGTATCGGTGACTACAGCTTCGAAGACTTCGACAATGCGGTGCGTAAAGGCGTCGCCAAAAACGGCAGCACCCTGTACCCGGCGATGCCGTATCCGTCGTTTGCCTTGGTGAAAGAGGATGACATGCGCGCCATGTACGCCTATTTCATGCACGGTGTGCAACCGGTGGAGCAGGCCAACAAGGATTCCGACATCCCCTGGCCGCTGTCGATGCGTTGGCCGCTGAGCATCTGGCGCGGCATGTTTGCGCCTTCGCCGGCCGATTTTGTGGCTGATGCCAAGGCGGATCCGGTGATCGAACGCGGTCGCTATCTGGTGGAAGGGCTGGGCCACTGTGGTGCCTGCCATACGCCACGCAGCCTTACCATGCAGGAAAAAGCGCTGAGCAATAACGACGGCGACAGCTATCTGTCCGGCAGCAATGCGCCGATCGACGGTTGGGTGGCTTCCAGCCTGCGCGGTGACAACAAGGATGGGCTGGGGACCTGGAGCGAAGCCGAACTGACGGAGTTCCTGAAAACCGGCCGTAACGACAAGTCTATCGTGTTTGGTGGCATGAGCGACGTGGTGGAGCACAGCCTGCAGTATCTCAGCGATGAGGATCTGACGGCGATCTCGCGCTACCTGAAAACGCTGCCACCGAAAGACGGCAAGCAGCAGGCGGCACCGGTCGAAGACAGCGTCGCCAAGGATCTGTGGCGCGGTAACGACAGTAAGCCCGGTGCGGCGCTGTACGTCGATAACTGCGCAGCCTGCCACCGCACTGATGGCGTAGGCTACAAACGCGCCTTCCCGGCGCTGAAGGGCAATCCGGTGGTACAGACCGAAGACGCGACTTCGCTGATCCACATCGTGCTGACGGGTAACACCACGCCGGCGGTGAAAGGGGCGGTTTCCAACATCACCATGCCGCCGTTCGGCTGGCGACTGAACGACCAGCAGGTAGCGGATGTGGTGAACTTCATCCGTTCAAGCTGGGGTAACAGCGCCAAGCCAATCGATGCCTCAGACGTGGCCAGCGTGCGTAAAGACCGCTCGATGATCCGCGATGAGAAGGAGATGGGCAGCGCCGCCGTGCCGGAACACCCGGACGCCAACAAGTAAATCTGAAAGGGCCTCTTGCGAGGCCCTTAAGGCCGTTGACAAAGTGCTCTGTTGTTTAATGGTAGGGGCGCTGCATGCTGCGCCCAATAGCTTAATCAATGAGTTAAATCGGGTCGAACATGTTCGACCCCTACCAGTTTAGCCTTTTCGAGAGTTTGTCAGCAGTCTGAAGGGCCTCGTTCGAGGTCCTTTTCTTTTGGCCGGGCGTGCTGATTTTGGCAGCATTTTCTGCTCGTAAATCACCCTGTCAGCCGATAAAACATAGACCCGAGCCGCATTTTTCATTATCCTTTGCCGTCCTTTTAGCAGGAACAAGAGTGAAATACTGCGTTAATCCACTGATTAATATTAAAAATTCGCGGAGAAGGATATCCCGTTGAGCGCAATCGTTGTCGCTGAAGAGTAAGGTAAGCTTTCTTATGAGTACGATTTCTCCCGATTCAGGCACGCTGGCAACCGCCCAGGCTGCCAAATGGAATAAAACCGATACCGTGTGGATGTTTGGGCTCTATGCCACCGCTGTCGGCGCAGGAACCCTGTTCCTGCCGATCAATGCAGGTCTGAATGGCCCGCTGGTCCTGTTGTTGATGGCGTTGTTCGCTTTCCCGCTGACTTATTTACCGCACCGCGCATTGAGCCGCTTCGTGCTGTCCGGCTCCAGCCGTGACGGCAATATCCATGATGTGGTGGTGGAGCATTTTGGCGTGCTGGCCGGCAAAATCATCATGGTGCTGTACCTGATGGCGTTCTTCCCGATCGTGCTGGTGTACAGCATCTCGATCACCAATGCGCTGGACAGCTTCCTGATCCATCAGTTTCATCTGGCTCCGCTGCCGCGTGTCTGGCTGAGCCTGGCGGTGGTGGTGGTTCTGAACCTGGTATTGCTGCGCGGCAAAGACGCTATCGTTTCAGCGATGGGCATGTTGGTGTTCCCGCTGCTGGTGTTTTTGATGGGTATCTCGCTGTACCTGGTACCGACCTGGCAAACGGCGACCTTTGTCAACGGCCTGGCCAACACCCAGTTCAGCAGCCCGGATCTATGGCATTCACTGTGGCTGGCGGTGCCGGTGATGGTGTTTTCTTTCAGCCATGCGCCAATTATCTCGTCCTTCGCCTCCACGCAAAAGAGCCTGTACGGTGAAAAGGCCGAGCGTCGCTGCGCGCGAATCATGCGCTACAGCTATGTGCTGATCTGCGTCACCGTTTTGTTCTTTGTCTTTAGCTGCGTACTGAGCCTGTCTCATGAGGATATGCAGCAGGCGAAAGATCAAAACATCACCGTGCTGACCACGCTGGCGAACAAGTTCTCCAACCCGCTGATCGCCTACCTTGGCCCGATGATGGCGATGTTGGCGATGGCCAAGTCTTATCTGGGTACTTCCCTGGGCGTAACCGAAGGGGCGACCAGCCTGATTGATGGCCTGACGCGTGCGGTGGGTAAACCCTTGAGCTCACGTATTACGCACCGGATTTCCGCCGTGTCGCTGTTCCTGTTGACCTGGGCGGCGACGGTGTGGAACCCGAGCGCACTGCACATTATCGAAACCATCAGCGGCCCGCTGATTGCGGCTATCTTGTTTATTCTGCCGATGTACGCGGTACGGGCGGTGCCCGCGATGCGCCGCTATCGTGCGCTGAGCAATGTCTTTGTCCTGGTAATGGGCCTGATAGCGCTGTCGGCGCTGATTTACGGCCTGATTTGACCTCGGTAGCGCATCGGATCCGGTGCGCTGCTTTTTCCCTGTCACATCCCTTTTCAATTAAGCGAAAACGCACCCGGGGTTCTCTTTGATAATGGGAGCGGTTCTCATTATTATTTCCGCACTGATTTCCTACGCTAAGGAGTTTTACGTGCACCGTCGAATCACCCTGTTGGCTTTGGCCTGCGCCTGCGGTTTGTCCGCTCAGGCGATGGCGACCACTTATCCGTTAACCCTGACAGACACTTCCGGTCAGAGCCTGACCATCAAGCAAGAGCCGAAACGCATTGTGGTGCAGGACGGGCGCGATATTCTGACGCTGGCCTTGCTCGACCGCGCCGATCCTTTCGCCCGGCTGGTGGCCTGGAATAACCTGCTCAAGAAAAGCGACGGCGAAACCTGGAAAATCCTGCGTAACAAGTGGCCGGAAGCCAACGGCATTATCGATATGGGCTTTAGCGACAAGGGGGAGATCAACCTGGAAAGCGTGATCGCCAAACAGCCTGATCTGATGGTGGCACAGCTGCGTTCCAAGCCTTCACTGAGCCAGACCGGCGTGTTGGATAAGCTGAAAGCGCTCAACATTCCGGTGCTGTTTATCGACACCATGCTCAAGCCGGTGGAAAACACCCCGAAAAGCATCACGCTGCTGGGTGAGACCCTGAACCGAGAAAGTGAAGCAAAGCAGTACACCGATTTCTATCAGCAGCATTATCAGAACATCCTGGATAAAACCAAAGCCGTCGAGCCGAAGCCGTTGGTATTTATCGAGGCGAAAGCCGGTCTGAACGGGCTTGAGTCCTGTTGCTTCACCCATTCTCACGTCGGTTGGGGTGGGATGATCGAGGCGGTGGGGGCACGTAACCTGGGCTCCGAATTGTTGCCGGGCGCTACCGGCGATGTCTCCCTGGAAAAAGTGATCAGCATGAAACCGGACGCCTATATCGTTTCCGGTTCTCAATGGGCGTCGAAAACCAATGCCGCAGTGCCCTTTGGTTACGGCGTGACGCAGCAACAGGTTGATGACGCTTTTAACCGGATGAAGCAACGCCCGGGGTTTGCCCAGGTCACGGCGGTGAAGGAGGGGCGCTTCTACGGCATTTACCATAACTTCTATAACCACCCGTACAATATCGTCGGGCTGGAATATCTGGCGAAGTTTATCTATCCGAATCAGTTCAAGGAATTGGATCCGGCCAAAACCTACAGCGAGATCCTCAGCCGCTTTACCGAGGTGCCGGAAGGCAAGGGGATTTTGGGTGCGCAGGCACCGGCAGGGAAGTAAGCATCGTGAAGGGCGCGGTTGATACCGCGCCCTTATTGTCAGGCCGCAGGCACGTAGGTGGAGATGATTTCCAACACGCCGTTGATAATAAACTGCACGCCCATACACACCAGCAAGAACCCCATCAGACGCGAAATGGCTTCGATGCCGCTTTTCCCCACCAGGCGCATAATGGCGCCGGAGCTGCGCAGGCAAACCCACAGGATAAAAGCAACCGAGAAGAAAATCGCCACCGGGGCCACCAGCAGCACCCAATGGGCGAAACCCAGCGTATTTTCGTGAATGCTCGATGCCGAGCTGATGATCATGGCGATAGTCCCGGGGCCAGCGGTGCTTGGCATTGCCAACGGGACAAAGGCGATATTGGCCGAGGTTTTCTTACGCAGCTCGTTTGACTTGGTTTCCACTTCTGGCGCTTCTTCTGCGCTTTGCTGTGGGAACAGCATGCGGAAACCGATAAATGCCACAATCAACCCACCGGCAATACGCAGACCAGGAATGGAAATGCCGAAGGTGTTCATCACCACTTGGCCGGCGTAGAACGCCACCGTCATGATAAAGAACACATAAATGGATGCCATCAGCGACTGCTGATTGCGTTCTTCGCGCGTCATATTGCCCGACAGGCCAAGCAACAGCGCGACGGTAGTCAGCGGGTTGGCCAGTGGCAACAGCAGCACCAAACCCAGTCCTATGGCCTGGAATAACTGCAGAATACTTGTCATAAAGCGAACTCCCTGTTTTCAGTTAAAACGCGACAGCGCAACCTGAACGCCTGCCAAGACGTGCGAATTGCTGCCGCAATAAGTTACTTAAAATGCAATGAATTAATAAAAACGCCCACGGTGTCAGCCCGGACTGCCCGGAGAGAGCAGTTCAGGAACGGCGTCGGCATTAGCGTCATCGTCGTTCACGCAATCATTGGCAATCTCCGGCGTATCCTCACATTCCATCGGCGGCTCATTCACCGCAATGGCTCGGGGATGACGGTCTGCCCCGAGATGGAGCAGGACAAAAAGAGCCGTCAGCACCAGGCAGGCGCCAACGAGTAACTTCAATAACCGGTTCATGATGCGGGGTGCTGTCTCAACTCTGCCGTTAATGGCATCAGAATAGCGGGAGCCAGAGATGTTCGCCATCGCTGATTTGCTCGATGTGCAGGGAATAAAACACCGGCTAAACACGGACAAACAGTGTTTGTATCATTAGTTAATTTTATATTTTTGATCATTAAGCCACCCATTTTTTTATTGGATTCTATACTGATAGGGCTTTCGGGCAGTTTTACTTAATCGAAAAGCTTAAAAGGAGTTTTACTATGCAAGTGGCAAACGAATTGGCAACGGTTAAAAAAATATCGTGGGGCAGCGTGATTGGTGGGGTTATCACCGTATTGGCGGTGTCGCTGCTGCTGTCTACCCTGGGCACCAGCCTTGGGTTTTCTATCGTTGACCCGACTTCTGACGATCCGGTCAACGGGGCGGGCACCACCGTGGTGGTTTGGTCTGCAGTTTCGATCATCCTGAGCCTGGCTGCCGGTGCCTTTATTGCCGGCCGTCTGGCGGCAAATGATGGGTTAATCCACGGTTTCCTGGTTTGGGCGACCTCGCTGATTGTGGCGGCCGTGTTGGGCGCTTTATTGGTGGGTTCTGCGGTCAAAGCTACGGGGAACGCGCTGGGGGCTATTGCCTCGACTTCCGGTAGCCTGCTTTCCGGGGCCGGGTCAGCCATTGGTAAAGGCGTTTCGGGTATCGCGGATGTCGGCGGCAAAGTGTTTGATAAGTTGGGGATCGACACCCAGTTGGAACCCGAAAAGTTACAAGACAATGTCGTGGCGGCACTGAAAAAAAGCGATATCCCTTCATTGCAGCCGGAGTTTATGCAGCAACAGTTGGACGCGGCCAAGAGTGAAGTGGGGGACGCGGTGAAAGCATTGGCACTGCAACCGGACAATAGCGATGCGATTATCCAGGATCTGGTGGCGAAATTGAAAAAGCATGGTGAGGCCATTTCGCAGGATGTCGATGAGGATTCGCTCAAGAAAGCGCTGTCGGAAAATACCGATATGACACCGCAGGAAGTTGACCAGACCGTCAAAAATCTGGTTGATGCGAAAAACAAAACGGCGCAGCTGGTGAATCAGCGCTTGAACGACGTGGAAGTAAAAATTAATCAGGCTAAGCAGGAATATACAGAGTTGAAGCAAAAAGCGCGCGAGCAGGCTGCGGAAGCCGCTAAAGCTTTGTCTCATGCGGCTCTGTGGTCATTCTTTGCATTGCTGATTGGCGCTGTTATCAGCGCTTTGGCTGGTCTGTGGGGCGTTAAAACCAACACCCGCATCCTGGTAGTGAGAGAATAACGACGACGAAGAATCAATCGGGCCTTATTTGCGCGTCTCAGTATCGGGATGAGAGGCCCGGGTCTTCACGAAAGTGAAGTGACAGCCAGGAAAGACTGGCATCCTCCCTGGCAGTTTGCCGGGGATTTTTGTTTTTTATGGCCCTTTAGTGGCAAATCAGGCACGAAGTAAGCCTATTCCGCATCAATTGCCACGATCCCCATACGCAGGTGAATACCATAGTCGCGCTTTAAATAATAACGAGTATGACTATGAAACACGATCTGCAAATTTTACTGGGAAAAATAGGCTCCTTTCTGCTTTACAGCGCATTCTTGGCTGCGCTGATGGGCTTAATGTTTATTGATGTGCATTGGCTGCATAATTTTGTCTACGAAACCTCTTTAACCGAATCGGCGCAGGAAGTGATGCTGGCCGCCATCTCAGGCTTATTTTTTGTGGCTGCACGCCGACAAATTGCCTATCGGCCCGCGTGGGTGTTGGCCGCTGGTTTCTTCCTGTGCATGCTGATCCGCGAGATGGATTTTGCCTTCGATATGCTCTGGCATGGTTCGTGGCTGTGGTTCGCCTTGGCGGTGACCTTGGGATGCTTGTGGTATGCCTCACGCCATGTCGCGGCCACGGTCAAGGGCCTGGTGCATTTCGTGACGCATCCGAGCTACGGCATGATGTGCGCGGGCCTGCTGTGCATTCTGGTATTTTCACGCTTGTTCGGCATGAATTCCCTGTGGCAAATGCTGATGCTGGATGGCTACAACCGGGTGGTGAAGAACATGGTGGAAGAGGGCTGCGAGCTGTTGGGTTACGCCTTCTGCCTGATTGCCGCGTTGGGCTATCTGAAGGATCGCCCGGCGTCCCGTTAGAGCCGGGCCTGTGCTGCAGTTTATTTATCCGGAACAATTTTAGTGATACTATCCGCTTAGCCAATATGGCTGTGGAGGTATGCTTTCCATTCTGTGTACCAAGTTAGGTTTCAATCTGGCAATTGTGGGCGAGATCTGAAACCTGGCTGACTAAACCCAAACTCAATTTTCGTACTGCATGTGATCTGTCGTGTGGGTCACCACTGTAGATAAGGAATTATTAATGCCTGTTATTACTCTTCCTGACGGAAGTCAGCGTCATTTCGATCACCCTGTTTCCCCTTTGGATGTTGCCCGCGATATCGGCCCTGGCCTGGCGAAAGCCTGTATTGCCGGTCGAGTGAACGGTGAGCTGGTTGATGCCGGCGATATGATCGAATCAGACGCGCAGTTGGCTATCATCACCATCAAGGATGCCGAAGGCCTGGAAATCATGCGCCACTCCTGTGCGCACCTGTTGGGCCATGCGATCAAGCAGCTGTGGCCAGACACCAAAATGGCTATCGGCCCAGTGATCGACAACGGTTTCTATTATGACGTTGATATCGACCGTACCCTGACGCAGGAAGACCTGGATCTGCTGGAAAAGCGGATGCATGAGTTGGCCGACAAAGATTATGACGTCATCAAGAAGAAGGTGAGCTGGCAAGAAGCCCGTGACACCTTTGCCGCGCGTGGTGAAAACTACAAGGTGGCGATTCTGGATGAGAACATCAGCCATGACGACCGTCCTGGCCTGTATCACCACGAAGAATATGTCGACATGTGCCGCGGTCCGCACGTACCGAACATGCGTTTCTGCCATCACTTCAAGCTGCAGAAAACGTCTGGCGCCTACTGGCGTGGCGACAGCAAAAATAAAATGCTGCAGCGTATCTACGGCACAGCATGGGCAGACAAGAAACAGCTGAATGCCTATTTGCAACGTCTGGAAGAAGCCGCCAAGCGCGACCACCGCAAGATCGGCAAGCAGCTCGACCTGTACCATATGCAGGAAGAAGCGCCGGGCATGGTGTTCTGGCACAACGATGGCTGGACGATTTTCCGCGAGCTGGAAGCCTTTGTGCGCATGAAGCTCAAAGAGTACCAGTATCAGGAAGTGAAAGGGCCCTTTATGATGGACCGTGTGCTGTGGGAAAAAACCGGCCACTGGGAAAACTATAAAGACGCCATGTTCACCACCTCGTCGGAAAACCGCGAGTATTGCATCAAGCCGATGAACTGCCCGGGTCACGTGCAGATCTTCAACCAGGGCCTGAAATCCTACCGCGATTTGCCGCTGCGTATGGGTGAGTTCGGCAGTTGCCACCGTAACGAGCCTTCGGGTTCTCTGCATGGCCTGATGCGCGTACGCGGTTTCACCCAGGATGACGCCCATATCTTCTGTACTGAAGAGCAGGTGCGTGCCGAGGTGAACGAATGTATCCGTATGGTCTATGATGTTTACGGTACCTTTGGCTTCGACAAGATTGCGGTAAAACTGTCTACCCGCCCTGAAAAGCGCATCGGGACTGACGATATGTGGACCCGTGCGGAAGAGGATCTGGCTGCGGCGCTGACTGAAAACGGGATTCCGTTTGAATATCAGCCGGGTGAGGGTGCCTTCTACGGACCAAAAATTGAATTTACTCTGCATGATTGTTTGGATCGTGCATGGCAATGTGGTACCGTGCAGCTCGATTTCTTCTTACCTGGCCGTTTAGGCGCATCGTATGTTGGCGAAAACAACGATCGCGTGGTCCCGGTAATGATTCACCGCGCTATTTTGGGCTCCATGGAGCGTTTCATCGGTATCCTTACCGAAGAATACGCAGGGTTCTACCCAACCTGGATTGCTCCGGTGCAGGTGGTGGTGATGAATATCACCGACAGCCAGTCTGATTATGTCCAGCAATTGACCAAAAAACTGCAGGATGCAGGGATTCGCGTTAAAGCGGACTTGAGAAATGAGAAGATTGGCTTTAAAATTCGCGAACATACTTTACGACGGGTTCCTTACATGTTGGTCTGCGGTGATAAAGAGGTCGAATCAGGCAAAGTTGCCGTTCGTACCCGCCGTGGCAAAGACCTGGGAAGCCTGGACGTAAACGAAGTCGTAGACAAGCTGCTGAAAGAGATTCGCAGCCGTAGTCTTCATCAACTGGAGGAATAAAGTATTAAAGGCGGAAAACGAGTTCAACCGGCGCGTCCTAATCGCATTAACAGAGAAATTCGCGCGCAAGAAGTTCGCCTAACCGGCGTCGATGGCGAGCAGATTGGTATTGTCAGTCTGAATGAAGCTCTTGAAAAAGCTGAGGAAGCGGGTGTTGATTTAGTAGAAATCAGCCCAAATGCCGAACCGCCAGTTTGTCGAATCATGGATTACGGCAAATTCCTCTACGAGAAGAGCAAGTCGACAAAAGAACAGAAGAAGAAGCAAAAAGTTATTCAGGTCAAGGAAATCAAATTCCGTCCTGGTACCGATGATGGCGACTATCAGGTCAAACTACGCAACCTGATTCGCTTTCTGGAAGATGGCGATAAAGCCAAAATCACCCTGCGTTTCCGTGGGCGTGAGATGGCGCACCAACAGATCGGTATGGAAGTGCTTAACCGCGTCCGTAAAGACCTGTGTGAAGATTCTGATTTGGCCATTGTCGAATCCTTCCCTACGAGGATCGAAGGCCGTCAGATGATCATGGTGCTCGCACCGAAGAAGAGACAGTAAGGCTTCCAAGTAATCGAACCCACGCAGCGCTTGCGTTGTGTGGGTTTTATTCGCCTCACTGATTCGTTGTTTAACAATGCGAAGTGGATTTAATTAAAATGCCAAAGATTAAAACTGTACGTGGTGCAGCCAAACGCTTCAAAAAAACCGGCAGCGGTGGTTTTAAGCGTAAACATGCTAACCTGCGTCATATTCTGACCAAAAAAGCAACCAAGCGTAAACGTCACCTGCGTCCGAAAGGCATGGTGTCTAAAAACGATTTGGTCCTGGTTACCGCGTGCCTGCCGTACGCTTAAGCCATTTTTTTTGAATCTAGAATAAGACTTTAGGAGAGAGCATATGGCTCGCGTAAAACGTGGTGTAATTGCACGCGCACGTCACAAGAAAATTTTAAAACAAGCGAAAGGTTACTACGGTGCCCGTTCGCGCGTTTATCGTGTTGCCTTCCAGGCAGTAATCAAAGCAGGTCAGTACGCTTACCGTGACCGTCGTCAACGTAAGCGTCAGTTCCGTCAGCTGTGGATTGCACGTATCAACGCAGCTGCACGTCAGAACGACATGTCTTACAGCAAATTCATTAACGGCTTGAAAAAAGCTTCTATTGAAATTGACCGTAAGATCTTGGCTGACATCGCGGTCTTCGACAAAGTGGCATTCTCTGCACTGGTTGAAAAAGCGAAAGCAGCACTGGCGTAAGTCAGTTGAAGAGGGAGCTTGCTCCCTCTTTTAATCTTTAGCTTTCAGAGACAATATTGACTTTTATTGCCCATCGCTATATCACTGGTGGACAATCATCGACAAGGTAACGCAATCATGCACGCTGCTATTTTTCGTTTCTTCTTTTACTTTAGCGCCTGATCTCAGGAGGCTTTGCGCGTAAGAAAAGAAACGAAAAGTAGCGCCTAAGCCTCCCCTGTGGAGGCTTTTTTGTTTTTGGCCGTCTTCTGAGCCGGGTTAAAGCGTTAAATGCTTTGAAGATGTGCCAAAGGCGTGTTCGAATAATAGATAACAATTACTTAGAGCCATATCGGCCAGAGGAAGAGGAAAGCAATGCCACATCTCGCAGAGCTGGTTGCCAATGCCAAGGCAGCCGTAGAAGATGCCCAGGATGTTGCCGCGTTGGATTTGGTGCGCGTCGAATATTTAGGCAAGAAAGGCCATTTTACCTTGCAGATGCAATCGCTGCGTGACGTGCCGGCAGAAGATCGCCCGGCAGCAGGCGCGGTAATCAACCAGGCAAAACAGGCAGTGCAGGATGCGCTGAACGCGCGTAAAAATACGCTGGAATCGGCTGCGCTCAATGAGCGACTGGCTGCAGAAACCATCGACGTTTCCCTGCCGGGCCGTCGTATGGAAAACGGTGGGCTGCATCCGGTCACCCGTACCATCGACCGTATCGAAGCTTTCTTCGGCGAACTGGGTTTCTCCGTGGAGACCGGGCCTGAGATTGAAGACGACTATCATAACTTCGACGCGTTGAACATTCCGGGTCACCACCCGGCGCGTGCCGATCACGACACCTTCTGGTTCGATGCTACGCGCTTGCTGCGCACCCAGACTTCCGGCGTGCAAATCCGCACCATGAAGAACCAGCAGCCGCCAATCCGCATTATTGCGCCGGGCCGCGTGTACCGTAATGACTACGACCAAACACACACACCGATGTTCCATCAGATGGAAGGCCTGATTGTCGATAAAGACATCAGCTTCACCAATCTGAAGGGCACGCTGCATGATTTCCTGAACAACTTCTTTGAAGAAGATTTACAGGTTCGTTTCCGTCCGTCTTACTTCCCGTTTACCGAACCTTCTGCTGAGGTGGACGTGATGGGTAAAAACGGCAAGTGGCTGGAAGTTCTGGGTTGCGGCATGGTGCACCCGAACGTTCTGCGCAATGTAGGCATCGATCCGGAAATCTACTCCGGCTTCGCTTTCGGTATGGGTATGGAGCGTCTGACGATGCTGCGTTACGGCGTCACCGACCTGCGTGCGTTCTTCGAAAACGATCTGCGTTTCCTCAAACAGTTTAAGTAAGGCGGGAATATCACATGAAATTCAGTGAACTCTGGTTGCGCGAGTGGGTAAACCCGGCCATCAGCAGCGAAGCATTATCCGATCAAATCACCATGGCCGGTCTGGAAGTGGACGGTATGGAACCGGTTGCCGGTGCCTTTAACGGCGTGGTAGTAGGCCATGTGGTTGAGTGCGGTCAGCACCCGAACGCAGACAAATTGCGCGTGACCAAGGTCAACGTGGGCGGCGATCGTCTGCTGGACATCGTCTGCGGCGCACCAAACTGCCGCACCGGCCTGAAGGTGGCGGTTGCTACCGTAGGCGCAGTACTGCCGGGCGACTTCAAGATCAAAGCCGCCAAACTGCGTGGTGAGCCTTCCGAAGGCATGCTGTGCTCGTTCTCCGAGCTGGGCATTACCGACGATCACGACGGCATCATCGAACTGCCGGAAGACGCGCCGATTGGAACCGATATCCGTGAATATCTCTCGCTTGACGACAACACCATCGAAATCAGCGTAACGCCGAACCGTGCCGACTGCTTGGGCATTATCGGTGTGGCGCGTGACGTTGGGGTGTTGAACCAGGTCGCCCTGAACGAACCGGATATGAGCCCGGTAGCGGCCACTATTGCGGATACGCTGCCAATCCGCGTTGACGCGCCGCAGGCGTGCCCGCGTTACCTGGGCCGCGTAGTAAAAGGCATCGACGTCAAAGCGGCAAGCCCGCTGTGGATGCGCGAGAAGCTGCGTCGCTGCGGTATCCGTTCCATTGATGCGGTGGTTGACGTGACCAACTACGTGCTGTTGGAACTGGGCCAGCCAATGCATGCATTCGATCTGAGCCGTATTGAAGGCGGTATCGTGGTGCGCATGGCGAGCGAAGGCGAAACCCTGACGCTGCTGGACGGCAACGAAGCCAAACTGAATGCCGATACCTTAGTGATCGCCGATCACCAGAAAGCTCTGGCAATGGGCGGTATCTTCGGGGGCGAACACTCCGGCGTGAATGAAACTACGCAGGACGTGCTGCTGGAATGCGCGTTCTTCAGCCCGCTGTCCATTACTGGCCGCGCGCGCCGTAATGGCTTGCACACTGACGCTTCACATCGCTACGAGCGCGGCGTTGATCCTGCGTTGCAGTACAAAGCGATGGAACGTGCGACCCGCCTGCTGATTGATATCTGTGGTGGCCAGGCCGGCCCGGTTATCGATGTGACTACCGAAGCCGAGTTGCCCAAGCGTGCCACCATCACCTTGCGTCGCGAAAAGCTGGATCGTCTGATCGGCCACGTGGTGCCGAGCGAGCAAGTCAGCGATATTCTGCGTCGTCTTGGCTGCCAGGTGACTGAGCAGGGTGACAACTGGCTGGCAGTGGCGCCGAGCTGGCGTTTCGATATGGAAATCGAAGAAGACCTGGTAGAAGAAGTTGCGCGTGTTTACGGCTACAACAATATTCCTGACGTTCCGGTGCGTGCTGACCTGATCATGACCAAGCATTGCGAAGCGGATCTGACCCTCAAGCGGGTGAAAACCATGCTGGTCGATCACGGTTTCCAGGAAGCGATCACTTACAGCTTCGTCGATCCCAAGGTTCAGGCCTTGCTGCACCCAGGCGAAGAAATGCTGATCCTGCCAAGCCCAATCTCGGTAGAGATGTCCGCAATGCGCCTGTCGTTGTGGACCGGCTTGCTGTCCGCGGTGGTTTATAACCAGAATCGTCAGCAGACTCGTTTGCGCCTGTTCGAAAGCGGCCTGCGCTTTGTGCCTGATACTGCGGCAAATCTGGGTATCCGTCAGGACGTCATGCTGGCAGGCGTGATTGCCGGTCATACGCATGAAGAACATTGGGATCTGGCGCGTAAGCCGGTCGACTTCTATGATTTGAAAGGGGATCTGGAGTCTGTCCTGGAGCTGACCGGTAAATTATCCGAAATTCAGTTCAAGGCAGAGGCTAATCCGGCCTTGCACCCAGGGCAAAGCGCGGCTATTTATTTCCAGGGCGAACGTGTTGGTTTTATCGGTGTTGTTCATCCGGAACTTGAACGTAAACTGGATCTTAACGGCCGCACCGTGGTGTTTGAACTGGAGTGGGACAAGGTCGCAAGCCGCGCCGTGCCTCAGGCGCGGGAGATTTCTCGCTTCCCGGCAAACCGTCGAGATATCGCCGTTGTGGTGGCTGAAAACGTCCCCGCAGAAGATATTTTGGCAGAGTGTAAGAAAGTTGGCGCAAATCAGGTAGTTGGCGTAAACTTGTTTGATGTGTACCGTGGCAAGGGCGTGGCAGAGGGTTATAAGAGCCTGGCTATCAGTCTGGTATTGCAGGATACCGCTCGTACACTGGAAGAAGAGGAGATAGCCGTTACCGTTGCAAAATGTGTAGAGGCTCTAAAACAGCGATTCCAAGCATCCTTGAGGGATTGAACCTATGGCGCTTACTAAAGCTGAAATGTCAGAACACCTGTTTGAAAAGCTTGGGCTTAGCAAACGGGATGCCAAAGACCTGGTAGAACTGTTTTTCGAAGAGGTACGTCGTGCTCTTGAGAACGGTGAGCAGGTGAAACTGTCAGGTTTTGGCAATTTTGATTTGCGTGACAAGAACCAACGTCCGGGGCGTAACCCGAAGACCGGCGAGGACATTCCGATTACGGCGCGCCGCGTGGTCACTTTCCGTCCAGGGCAAAAACTGAAAAGTCGGGTAGAGAACGCAAGCCCGAAAGAGTAAGTTACGTGAAACCAAAAAAGGCCGCATTAGCGGCCTTTTTCTTTTTCGAAGCTAAATTCGGTTTATTCTTAGAGGAACGGTAAGAAAATCCCCAATTAATTACATTGAGATTTTCTTTATATTGGTTTTGCAGACTTATCTTATGGCTATTTGTGCGTTGTAGGTTATTTGAAATAAAACAGGAGCCTAAGCCCCCTGAGTATTAATCGTGGTTATAATAGTGGCCCGGGCCACCACCGCCACGATGACCGCCACCGTGGGGCCCGAAGCAGCAGGCGCTGAGCGCCGTGGTCAGAACGGCGACCGCGAACAACAATCCAATGCGTTTAATCATAATAATATCTCTCTGGTCAATGTCAGCGTAATTATAAATAGCGGTATGGCATCAGGTATGTCAGCTATTCGTTAAGCGTTGTTAGCAGCTATTTTATTTAATTTGAAAAATGAGAGTGTATGGATTACGTAAGGGAGATGAAAACGATCTGAAAATAGGCATTGAGGCGATAGGCGGAAAATAATCACGCTGATATAACCAGCTCAGCAAGAAAATAAAGCGAGAGTGTAAAATGAAAAAGATCCTGTTGCTGGTGTGTTTACCGCTGCTGTTGCCGCTCGTGGCACAGGCAGATGTCTCTATTGATATTAACGTGCCGGGCGTCTCGGTCCATCTGGGGGATCAGGATCGGCGAGGTTACTACTGGGACGGTTATGACTGGCGTCCGCCACAGTGGTGGCACGCGCATCAGGGACGTGGCATGGGTGAGCGTAACAGTCGCGGGATGTATTGGGATGGTGGTCGCTGGCAAGCTTCTCCTCCACGCGGCAACGGCCATTCTGGCCCCGATCGGCCCGGCAATCCGTTCCACGGTGACCGTGATAACCGTAACGATGGCAACCGTCATGACAATGATCGCGGTAAGGGCCGCGCCAATGACCACGGCAAACCCTACCCGCAAAACGGTAACGATCCTCGACGCTAATGGATTTTACGGCGGCTGATGTTGCTCCTCTGCCTAGGGGGGCAGTATCAGCCGCTGTTTTCCTGCCATAATCCTTAAGCAAGGCTTTCCCTTCTGGCGCTAACCCCCTAATATTTGACCCAGACGTCAATTATTCGACCGCTGTTCGCGGCCCGCAGGGAATCGCCACACCTATGTCAACCAGCCAGACCTTTACTTTATTGCTGCACAAACAGCGCCATCGCGATAAACGCCGTTTATTGCTGTTGGCGCTGGGCGTTGTCGTGGCTTTTGTTTTTAGCCTCAGTGCGGGTGATATCTGGCTCTGGCCTTCACAGTGGTCAGGTGAAGCGGCGCAGCTGTTTGTCTGGCAATTACGCCTGCCGCGTGCGCTGGCGGTGATGTTGGTGGGGGCCAGTCTGGCGGTGGCCGGTGCGGTGATGCAGGCGCTGTTTGAGAACCCGCTGGCCGAACCTGGCTTGCTGGGGGTGGCGAACGGTGCCGGCGTGGCGTTGGTACTAACCGTGCTGCTGAGCAACGGCCTGTTACCGGTAGCGTTGATGAGCCTGAGCGCCATTGCTGGTGCGTTGATCATGACCTTTATGCTGCTGAGCTTTGCGCGCCGCAAGCGCCTGACCAATGCGCGACTGTTGTTGGTGGGGGTTGCCTTGGGCATTGTGTGCAGCGCAGTGATGACCTGGGCAGTGTACTTCAGTTCAAGCCTGGATCTGCGCCAGCTAATGTACTGGATGATGGGCGGCTTTGGCGGCGTAGACTGGCGCCAAAAATGGCTGGTGCTGGCCCTGGTGCCGGTGGTGCTGTGGCTGTGTTGCCAGGGCAAGGCGCTGAACTTTATGGCGCTGGGCGAGGTGCAGGCGCGTCAGCTCGGGCTTTCCCTTCATCTGTGGCGCAATCTGCTGGTGCTGGCAATCGGCTGGCTGGTGGGCGTTAGCGTGGCGTTGGCGGGGGTGATCGGATTTGTCGGGCTGGTGATACCGCATATGCTGCGTCTTAGCGGTCTGACCAATCAGCGTTATTTATTACCGGGTTGCGCACTGGCAGGTGCCGGTGTCTTGCTGGCGGCCGACGTGGTGGCACGTATTACACTGCTGTCGGCTGAGTTGCCTATCGGAGTGGTGACGGCCACACTGGGGGCTCCGCTGTTTATCTGGTTGCTGACCCGGGTTAAAAGCGTAAGGTAGTTTCTCTGTTCACCTGCTAGTAAAACAAGAGGATAAGCTTCATGACTCAAGCTATTTATGACATTCCCCTGAACACCATCGAAAATCAATCCACCACGCTGGCACAATATAAAGGCCGCGTGTTGCTGGTGGTGAATGTGGCGTCGGAATGCGGCCTGACCAAGCAATATGAAGGGCTGGAAGCCCTGTACGAAACCTACCGGGATCAAGGTTTTGAAGTACTGGGGTTCCCCTCCAACGAATTCCTGGGGCAGGAGCCGGGCAGCAACGAAGAGATCCTGGCATTTTGCCGTGGCACCTTTGGCGTCCAGTTCCCGATGTTTGCCAAACTGGAAGTGAACGGCGAAAACCGCCATCCATTGTATCAGGCGTTGACCGTCGCCAAACCGCACGCCGTTGCGCCGCAGGGCAGTGAATTCCTGGCGCGCATGAGCAGCAAGGGGCGAGCACCAAAGCAAACTGGCGATATCCTGTGGAACTTCGAGAAATTCCTGATTGGCCGCGATGGCAAAGTCATCGAACGCTTTTCCCCGGATACGACGCCGGAAGATCCTGCGTTGGTGGCCGCAGTCAAACAGGCGTTGGCCGACTAAAGAAGGAGCGGTAATACATCATGCTGCAACTCAGGCAGGTTGGGGTAGAAGGGCGCTTGGCCCCATTTTCAGCACAGGTTGATGCTGGGTTGCAGTTTCACCTTATCGGCCCTAACGGCGCCGGTAAAAGCACTCTGCTGGCCTGTCTGGCGGGTATCTTGCCCGGCATCGGGGAGATCCTGCTGGACGGTTATCCGCTGAAAAGTTTTCAGGGCAATGAGCTGGCGCTGCGCCGCGCCTATTTAAGTCAACAGCAGCCACCGGTGGCGTTGATGCCGGTATTCCAGTATCTGGCATTGCATCAACCGGCGGGAGCGTCGGAAGAGGCGCTGGAAAGCACGATTCTTTATCTGTGTCAGCGTTTAAAGCTGATGGACAAGCTGCCGCGCATGCTGACTCAGCTCTCCGGCGGGGAATGGCAGCGAGTACGCCTGGCCGCGGTTTTGCTCCAGGTCTGGCCGACGGTCAATCCGAACAGCCAACTGCTGCTGCTGGACGAACCGACCAACAGCCTGGACGTGGCGCAGAAGGTGGCGCTGGATCGGCTATTGCGGGAGTTCTGCCAGAGTGGGCGTAGTGCATTGGTTTGTGCGCACGATCTGAACCACACCTTGCAGCAGGCCGACCGGGTCTGGCTACTACATGCCGGCCGTTTGGTCACGCAGGGCACTACGCGAGAAGTGATGGAGCCGGTTCTGCTTTCACAAATTTATGACGTCGATTTTCATTTGCAGGCGGTGGGCGATCAACGCTGGATTATGACCAAAACGGCCTAGCTCGTCACCGTAGTGAAAATTCAGCTTAAACGAAAATTAAACGGACCTGATATAAATAGCCGAGTAAGCATCGGCTTTATTTCCCTCCTTGTTAAAAATTACCTCATAAATCTTGAAAACCGTCGCTGACGTGCTACGCTGATTTAGTTCGAATAAAATAAGTAAATAATTATTAATAAATATAACTAATTGATTTTTAAATCAATATGAAATGATGATGATGGCCCTCGCAAATCAGATAGTCCGCTGATAATTAATCTCGCCTTAAGGTTTAGTTAAGCTTGCGGCCGTACATTGGCAGTTAATCCACCGGGAACGATTCTCTCTGGCGTTTAATATTCGTTAAATAAAAGAGATCTACAGTGTCATTAAAAGAAATTTGATACGTTTGGGGTTAACTATGGATCAATTTTTACCTTTCTCACGCCCGGCGATTGGCGATGAAGAAATCGCGGCGGTAGAAAAGGTACTGCGCTCCGGTTGGATCACCACCGGACCGCAAAATCAGCAGTTGGAAAGTGAGTTTTGCGCCACCTTCGGCTGCAAACACGCCATCGCCGTCTGTTCCGCTACCGCCGGCATGCATATCACCCTGATGGCGCTGGGCATTGGCCCCGGCGATGAAGTCATCACTCCCTCACAAACTTGGGTTTCAACCCTTAACATGATCGAACTGCTCGGTGCAACGCCGGTAATGATCGACGTTGACCGCGATACGTTGATGGTCAATGCCAGGGATGTTGAAGCCGCCATTACGACCAAAACCAAAGCCATTGTCCCGGTGCATTATGCCGGTGCGCCACTGCAAATGGACGCATTGCGAGACGTGGCCAAACGCCACAACCTGCCGCTGATTGAAGACGCCGCTCATGCGGTGGGTTCCCGTTACAACGGTGAATGGATTGGCGGACAAGGAACGGCAATCTTCTCGTTCCACGCGATTAAAAACCTGACCTGTGCCGAAGGTGGACTGATTGCCACCGACGATGATGCACTGGCGGATCGTCTGCGCTGTCTGAAGTTTCATGGTCTGGCCGTTGACGCTTTCGACCGCCAGCAACTGGGGCGCAAGCCGCAGGCCGAAGTGGTGGAGCCGGGTTACAAATACAACCTTTCCGATATCCACGCGGCCATCGCCGTCGTGCAGTTGGCACGTCTGCCGCAGTTGAACGTCCGCCGTAAAGAGCTGGCTCAGCGTTATCTCACTGCGCTGGAAGGTTCACCTTTCCTGCCGCTGGGGTTGCCTGATTATCCGCATGACCACGCCTGGCACCTGTTTATGGTGCGCGTTGACGCCGAACGTTGCGGTATTGATCGCGACCAACTGATGGAACGCCTGAAAGAGGTGGGCATTGGTACCGGGCTGCATTTCCGCGCGGCGCATACTCAGAAGTTTTACCGTGAGCGTTATCCGCAATTGTCCTTGCCCAATACCGAATGGAACTCGGCGCGTTTATGCACCTTGCCGCTATTCCCTGATATGACCGACGCCGATGTTGATCGGGTGGTCAAAGCCTTGTCTTCTGTTGTGGAGTCTTTACGTGTCTCGCGTTGAACCGATAAAAAAAGTTTCGGTGGTGATCCCGGTGTACAACGAGCAGGAAAGTTTGCCTGCCTTGCTTGAGCGTACCACCGCCGCCTGTAAACAGCTGGCCCAGCCTTATGAAATTATCCTGGTCGATGACGGCAGCAGCGACAATTCTGCCGATATGTTGACTGCCGCCGCCGAACAGCCCGGCAGCTGTGTGATTGCGGTCTTGCTGAACCGTAACTACGGACAGCACTCGGCGATTATGGCCGGTTTCAATCAGGTGAGCGGTGATCTGGTGATCACGTTGGATGCCGATTTGCAAAACCCGCCGGAAGAGATCCCGCGCCTGGTGCGAGTGGCAGAAGAGGGCTACGACGTGGTCGGCACCGTGCGTGCCAACCGTCAGGACTCCTGGTTCCGCAAAAGTGCTTCCCGCGTCATCAATATGATGATCCAGCGCGCCACCGGTAAATCGATGGGCGACTACGGCTGTATGTTACGCGCCTATCGCCGCCATATTATCGAAGCGATGCTGAACTGCCACGAGCGCAGCACTTTTATTCCAATTCTGGCGAACACCTTCGCCCGGCGCACCACTGAAATCGACGTGCTGCACGCCGAACGCGAGTTTGGCGACTCAAAATACAGCCTGATGAAGCTGATCAATCTGATGTATGACCTGATCACCTGTTTGACCACCACGCCGCTGCGTTTGCTGAGCGTCGTGGGCAGTGTGATTGCGCTCTCAGGTTTTCTGCTGGCGGTCTTGCTGATCGCGCTGCGTTTGATTATGGGCCCTGAATGGGCGGGCGGCGGGGTGTTCACCCTGTTTGCCGTACTGTTTTCCTTTATTGGCGCCCAATTTGTCGGCATGGGTTTGTTGGGAGAGTACATCGGTCGCATCTATACCGACGTGCGCGCTCGTCCCCGTTATTTTGTTCAGAAAGTGGTCGGTGAACAGCCGAACCACAATACTCAGGAAGAAGAATGATGAAAGCTATTGTATTTGCTTACCATGATATTGGCTGCGCAGGTCTGAAAGCGCTGACTGACGCAGGCTATGACGTTCAAGCAGTATTCACGCATACCGACGATCCTGGTGAGAACAACTTCTTCTCCTCCGTTGCCCGTGTGGGTGCAGAATTGGAGTTACCGGTCTATGCGCCGGAGGACGTTAACCACCCGCTGTGGATCGAGCGTATTCGCCAGCTGCAGCCGGACATCATTTTCTCCTTCTATTACCGTAATCTGCTGAGCGACGAACTCCTGTCGCTGGCGCCGCTTGGCGGTTTCAACCTGCACGGCTCACTGCTGCCTCGTTACCGTGGTCGCGCACCGGTGAACTGGGCGCTGGTGAACGGCGAAACAGAAACCGGCGCTACGCTGCACAAAATGGTCAAGCGCCCGGACGCCGGTGACATCGTCGGCCAACGCAAAGTGGCGATCGCCGCTGAAGATACTGCGCTGACGTTGCACAAGAAAGTGCTGGAGGCGGCGCAAGCGCTGCTGAAAGACGAATTGCCGAAGCTGAAAAACGGTACGGCTTCATTCAGCGCACAAAACGAAGCTGAAGCCAGCTATTTTGGTCGTCGGACAGCGGCAGACGGCGAGATCCTGTGGCACAAATCCGCGCAGGAAATCAATAACCTGATCCGCGCAGTGACCGAGCCTTACCCTGGCGCTTTCAGCTATCTCGGCCAGCGTAAACTGATTGTCTGGCGTGCTCGTGTGCTGGATGCACAGCATGACAAACAACCTGGTACCGTGCTCAGCACTTCGCCACTGGTTATTGCCTGCGGTGAAGGCGCACTGGAAATCGTTGCCGGTCAAAACGATGCTGGCCTGTACGTACAGGGTAGCCGTCTGGCGCAGGAAATGGGCATCGTCACCGACGTACGTCTGGCCGCCAAGCCCAACGCAGTGATGAAGCGCCGTACCCGCGTACTGATCCTCGGCGTTAACGGCTTTATCGGTAACCACCTGACCGAGCGCCTGCTGCGTGACGACCGTTACGATATTTACGGTTTGGATATCGGTTCTGATGCCATTAGCCGTTTCCTGGATAACCCGCGCTTCCACTTTGTGGAAGGGGATATCAGCATCCATTCCGAGTGGATCGAATATCACATCAAAAAATGTGATGTCGTTCTGCCGCTGGTGGCCATCGCCACCCCGATCGAGTACACCCGCAATCCACTGCGCGTGTTCGAGTTGGATTTTGAAGAAAACCTGAAGATCGTTCGTGACTGCGTGAAATACAACAAACGCATCATCTTCCCGTCCACTTCCGAAGTGTACGGCATGTGCGACGACAAGGAATTCGATGAAGATCATTCCCGCCTGATCGTCGGGCCCATCAACAAACAACGCTGGATCTACTCGGTGTCCAAACAGCTGCTTGACCGAGTGATCTGGGCCTATGGTGCCAAGGAAGGGCTGAAGTTCACGCTGTTCCGTCCGTTTAACTGGATGGGACCGCGCCTGGATAACCTGGATGCAGCGCGCATCGGTTCTTCCCGCGCCATCACCCAGTTGATCCTCAATCTGGTGGAAGGTTCGCCGATCAAACTGATGGACGGCGGGGCGCAAAAACGCTGCTTTACCGATATCAACGACGGTATCGAAGCGCTGTTCCGTATTATCGAAAATCGCGACGGCCTGTGCGATGGCCAAATCGTCAACATCGGTAACCCGACCAACGAGGCCAGCATCCGCGAACTGGCGGAAATGCTGCTCGAAAGTTTCAACAATCACCCGTTGCGCGACCGTTTCCCGCCGTTTGCCGGCTTTAAGGATGTCGAAAGCAGCAGCTATTACGGCAAGGGTTATCAGGACGTTGAGCACCGTACGCCAAGCATCAAGAATGCCCGCCGCCTGCTGGACTGGCAGCCGACCATCGCGATGCAGCAAACCGTTGCCGATACCCTGGACTACTTCTTGCGTACCACCGTTCAGGAAGGTGACGGTGCATGAAGAAAGTCGGTCTGCGAGTTGATGTAGATACTTTCAGCGGTACCCGTGAAGGGGTACCGCAGTTGCTGGAGTTGTTCGACAAGTACAACATTCAGGCCAGTTTCTTCTTCAGCGTAGGGCCGGACAATATGGGGCGCCATTTGTGGCGCCTTTTACGTCCGAAGTTCCTGTGGAAAATGCTGCGCTCGAAGGCTGCGTCGCTCTACGGCTGGGATATTCTGTTGGCCGGCACCGCCTGGCCGGGGCGTAATATCGCCCGTGCCCTGGGGCCATTGATGAAACTCACGGCGCAGGCCGGGCATGAAGTGGGCCTGCACGCCTGGGATCATCAGGGCTGGCAGGCCAAAGTCGGCCGTTGGTCTGAGGCGCAACTGACGCAACAGGTGCAGCTGGGTGTGGATGCGCTGACCGCCAGTACCGGGCTGCCGGTAAAATGCTCGGCCGTTGCCGGTTGGCGCGCGGATACGCGGGTGCTGGAAGTGAAGCAGCGCTTCGGTTTTCACTACAACAGCGATTGTCGCGGTACCCATCCGTTCCGTCCGGTGTTAAGCGATGGCCGCGTGGGCACCGTGCAGATCCCGGTGACGTTACCAACCTTTGATGAGGTGATTGGCAGCGAGGTCAGCATGGCTGACTTCAACGATTATATTTTACAGGCGATTGAAAACGACCGTGGCGTGCCGGTGTACACCATTCATACCGAAGTAGAGGGGATGTCACAGGCGGCGATGTTTGAGCAGTTACTGCAGCGGGCGCAACGGCAGGGCATAGAATTCTGTCCGTTAAGCGCCTTGTTGCCACAAGATTTGGCGTCATTGCCATTGGGCCGCGTCGAGCGTGCTCCTTTCCCTGGCCGCGAAGGTTGGCTGGGTTGTCAAACCGATGTGAAGGACGATTCATGAAGGCGCTAAAAGGATCCTGGGCCATTGTGTTGGCCATTTTTTTTGCTCTGGTTTACCTGATCCCCCTCAATGGTCGCCTGTTATGGCAACCGGACGAAACTCGCTACGCCGAGATCAGCCGTGAAATGCTGCAACGCGGCGACTGGGTAGTGCCGCATCTGCTTGGGCTGCGTTATTTTGAAAAGCCGGTTGCCGGATATTGGTTCAACAACATCAGCCAGTGGCTGTTTGGCGATACCAACTTCGCGGTGCGTTTTGGCTCGGTATTCAGTACCGGCATGACCGCCGTGCTGGTGTTCGCGCTGGCGATGCTGATGTGGCGCAACGCGCGCCGTGCCAGCCTGGCGACGCTGATTTTCCTGTCAATGGTGCTGGTGTTCAGCATCGGCACGTACAGCGTGCTGGATCCGATGATTTCCCTGTGGCTGGCGGCGGCCATGGTCAGTTATTACCTGACGGTGAAAGCCACCACGGTCAAGGGCAAACTGGGCGGCTACGTGCTGCTGGGGCTGGCCTGCGGCATGGGCTTTATGACCAAGGGGTTCCTGGCGCTGGCGGTACCGGTGATCGCAGTGATCCCGATAGTCATTCAGCAGCGGCGGATCAAAGATTTGTTAATCTACGGCCCGCTGGCGATCCTGACTGCGGTATTGCTTAGCCTGCCTTGGGCACTGGCCATTGCTCAACGTGAGCCGGACTTCTGGAACTACTTCTTCTGGGTGGAACATATTCAGCGCTTCGCCGAGGATAATGCCCAGCATAAAGCGCCGTTCTGGTATTACATTCCGATTTTGATGGCGGCGGTGTTGCCATGGCTGGCGTTGTTACCGGGATCCTTGCTCAAGGGGTGGCGTGAGCGCGTGCAGCGACCGGAGCTGTTCTTCCTGCTGAGTTGGGTGATGATGCCGCTGATCTTTTTCAGCATCGCCAAAGGCAAACTGCCGACCTATATTTTGCCGTGCATGGCACCGTTGGCGCTGTTAATGGCCGCTTACGCCGAGGACTATGCGGCATCCTTGCGCAGTAAAATGTTCAAGGTCAACGCATTGCTGAACGGTTTGTTTGGCCTGATTTGCGTGGTGGCGCTGCTGGTGCTGGGCTCAGGATTGCTGCCGAAGGTGAAGCTGTTCGGGGCTCAGGAGTGGCCGAAGATCGTCATCGGCATTATTATGTTCGCCGGTTGGCTGTTGTTTGCCATAGTGTCGGCGCGTAATAACGCACAACGTTGGCGCTGGGCGGCGGCTTGTCCGCTACTGCTGTGCTTGCTGGTGGGTTACGCCATTCCGCAGCAGGTCACTGATTCCAAGCTGCCGCAAAACTTTATCAGCGCGAATATGGCGCAGTTGGGCCACAGTCGTTACGTATTGACTGACAGTGCAGGGGTAGCGGCAGGGCTGGCCTGGGAGTTGAAGCGCAGCGACGTGCTGATGTTCAGCGAGAAAGGCGAAGTGGCTTATGGCCTGGCCTATCCGGATGCCCGCAGCCATTTCATCAGCGATGCCGATTTCCCGCAGTGGCTGGCGCAGGCGCGCAAACAGGGCGACGTCTCATTGGTATTACAACTGTCGAGAGGAGATCACGTGCCGCAAAACTTGCCGGCAGCGGACAAAGTGGTTGAGATGAACCGCTTGGCGCTGCTTTGGTATCAACAGCAGCCATGATAGTCGGCTACTTGCTGGTGCTGGTGGTCAGTCTGCTCACCTGTGGTGGGCAGCTGTGCCAGAAACAAGCGGCCCAAAGCTGGCAATTGCCCCCCGGCGTGAGGCGGGGGGCGACGCTGCGCTGGCTGATACTGGCGGTGCTGTTGCTGGGGGGGGGCATGGCGGTCTGGCTCAACGTGCTGCAACGTTTACCGCTCAGCCTGGCTTATCCGACGCTCAGCCTGAATTTTGTGTTGGTGACATTGGCAGCCCGATGGTTGTTTAAAGAACCTACCACCGTACGCCATTGGTGCGGCGTGGCGTCGATCATGCTGGGGATCCTGCTGATGAGTATCAATCCATGAGGGGTTACGCCTGGGGCGCGGCCAGCGTGCTACTGGTCACGTTGGCGCAACTGCTGATGAAATGGGGCATGGCGCAGATCCCATTGATGTCGTTTGCCGACGTTACGCTGAGCCTGTTTGCCCAATACTGGGTGCCGTTACTGGCGGTTAGCGGCGGTATTTTTGGCTACGCACTGTCCATGCTGTGCTGGTTCTTCGCACTGCATCATCTTCCGCTAAACCGCGCTTACCCATTGCTGAGTGTGAGCTATGCGCTGGTGTACCTGGCCGCGGTGATCCTGCCGTGGTTTAACGAATCCGCCACCCTGTTGAAAACGTTGGGAACGCTGTTTATCCTGTTTGGCGTGTGGCTGATTAACAGCCAGGCCAAGGTAAAAACGCCTCAATAGCGCAAAAAGTGGCGCCACTGCGATTATCTCCTTCACCGCGCTTGCCTTTTTCCCCTACTGGGGGATAAATTAGCCCCAAATAGCGCTTTCCTTATGGGGTGCCGGCTTTGCCTCGCAGGCGGTATACTTTTACCGGGCGGCATGCTGCGGCAACCTGTTCAATGAAGGGATATTATGCGGATGCGTATTTGGTTTTTATTAGCCAGTTTAATTCTTGCCGGTTGCAGCAGCCATGCACCGCCGCCCAGCGGTCGGTTGGCGGACTCTATCGTGGTGGTGGCTCAGTTGAATGAGCAACTGCGTCAATGGTACGGCGCACCTTATCGTTACGGTGGGGTGGATCGCGGCGGCGTCGACTGCTCCGGTTTCGTTTATCGCACCTTCCGCGACCGTTTCGATATGCAATTACCTCGTTCGACGGTGGAACAAACCTCGCTGGGAACCAAAGTTTCGCGCGATGAGCTGATGCCGGGCGATCTGGTGTTTTTCAAAACCGGCGGCGGTGAGAACGGTTTGCACGTTGGCATTTATGATACCAACGATCAGTTTATTCATGCCTCCACCAGCCGTGGCGTGATGCGCTCCTCGCTGGACAATGTGTATTGGAAAAAAGCCTACTGGCAGGCGCGGCGCATTTAATCTTAAGCTGTTGATTTGGTGTATCATGGCGGTATCACGTGCTTAACGGGGACCGCCATGAATAACTTACGCTTACTGATTTCCGATTCTTACGACCCCTGGTTTAATCTGGCCGTGGAAGAGTGCATCTTCCGCGAAATGACCACGCAGAAAATCCTGTTCTTATGGCGCAATGCCGAAACGGTGGTCATAGGCCAGTCACAAAACCCGTGGAAAGAGTGCAACACCCGGCGAATGGAGCAGGACGGCATTCGCCTGGCTCGTCGCAGCAGCGGCGGTGGGGCGGTATTTCACGATTTGGGCAACACCTGTTTTACCTTTATGGCGGGTAAACCGGGTTACGACAAAACCCTTTCCACCGGCATCATTCTGCAGGCGTTGGCGCAGTTGGGTATTTCTGCCACGGCGTCGGGCCGTAATGATCTGGTGATCGAAACGCCGGAAGGCGTGCGTAAAATCTCCGGCTCGGCCTATCGGGAAACGCAGGATCGCGGATTTCACCATGGCACCTTGCTGCTGAATGCCGATCTTAACCGTCTGGCAAATTATCTTAATCCGGATCCCAAAAAGCTGCAGGCCAAAGGCATCACCTCGGTACGCTCCCGCGTGGCCAACCTGGTGGAATTTAAGTCTGACATCACTCACCAGCAGGTTTGCGATGCGGTGACTCAGGCCTTTTTCGACCACTATGGCGAGACCGCCACGGCGGAAATCATCTCACCGGATGTTTATCCCGACCTGCCGGATTTTGCCACGCAGTTTGCCAAACAGAGCAGTTGGGAATGGAATTTCGGCAAGGCGCCGGCATTTAGCCATTTGCTGAATGAACGCTTTGTTTGGGGTGGGGTGGATATCTTTTTTGACGTAGAGAAAGGCCTTATCTGCCGGTCGCAGATTTTCACCGACAGCCTTAGTCCGGCACCGTTGCAGCGCTTGGCAGAGATGTTGGTGGGCTGCGCCTACCGCAGTGAAGCCTTGGCAGAGTGCTGCGACAAGCTGATTGCTCAGTTTCCGGAGCAGGCTGTCGAGTTAGCCGAGCTGCGGCAATGGTTGGTCGAAACGATCAAATAATAACCACGATTCAAATATCAAGGGATGACGGCTGTCATCCTTTTTTTATGCCGAAAGTTTGTTCCGCTTTATTGTTGTTGTTGATTCTCAGCTACCGAAATCCACCACAATAGCGGGTAGCATGAATTTCCCATAAATCAAGGTGTGCATTTTTTTGCTGTTTCAATGCAAAGAATAACGTACGGAATTGATGTGTTATTAAATTTAATCAGTTGGCGACAGGCTTGCGCTTGTGTAGATTTCATGCTTAATTGATATTTAGATTTACTTAAGAATTTCTTTAATGAAAACAATGGCGATAAGCCAAATTTTCAGTGTAACTATATTACTTAACCTAAATCCAGTTTGAATTCAGTGAGGTTACGGCAATTTTGCCTTAAGCCAAATTGGCTTTGATTCAGCGCCACCTGAACACAACATAGCTTTAATCTATCAATTAAATGATAAGTTATCACTATTTGCATTGATATTTCCGATTAATCTCAGAGGGATTGATCGATAAAATATATTGATATACGATGAGGTGCTCGCCATTCAGCCTGTGGCATTGAAATGAAAATACAATTCGAAGCTGACTTTATTAGTAGCTATGTTTTTCAACCTGTTTACTCAATGGAGGGCAGGCTGTTAGCGGTGGAAATCTTGAACCGCTTTAATAGTCTGGACGGTGATTTGGCTATGCCGGCTGACATTGGGATTAATTTACTGACCGCTGAGCAAAAGATTGAGTTATTTAATGAGCAATTGAAACTGGCAGAACAGAATGCACCCTGGTTTGTCGAAAACGACGTTCTGTTGACGCTTAATATTGAAGAAACCCTGGTCGATTTGATTCTCGCTGACGGTCAACTCTGTGATCGTATCCGGCAATGGTCATTCATTGCCTTTGAAATCAGTGAGGGATTCCCGAATCTGTCGGCCGGCAAGAACAACCCAAAGATCCTCCGGCTGAGCGAATTATTTTCGCTGTGGTTGGATGATTTCGGCTCCGGTCAGGCGACCTTGACCGCCTTGTATGACGGGTTGTTCGACTACGTGAAGATCGACAAGCGTTTTTACTGGCAGTTGTTTACCCATCAGGGATATGACGTGGTCATTGACTCGCTATTAAAGAATATCAATCTGCTGTGCAAAGGGGTAATCGTCGGAGGAATAGAAAAAAGGGAATATTTTAATAAGCTCAGACACGCCGGGGTTTTTGGCCTGCAAGGTTTTTTATGGCCCAGCGTTGGTGTGGATAATCTGGCGGCGTTACGGGTAACACCCGATGAGTTCAATAACAATAATTGAGAGTACTACACACAACGGAGCCAATAATGGACTGGATGATGTCAGTTGTGATTCCGGCGCTGTTATTCATTATGATTTTCTCGCCGATCGGGTATTTTTCCGTTCAGCGTAAAAAGGCATTCAAACCGTATCGGCATAAACGCTGATCCCCGCATCTGCCCAGGTATCAGGCAGATGCGTTCTCCCTGCATTTCCTCTGTGTTAATCGCCCCGTCCAAGCTCTACACTAGGTGGAACGGAGGGCCTATGCCGCAGTTTGAAAACGCTTACCAACATCAGTTAGCCGGTTTTTATACCGAATTGAATCCCACGCCGCTGAAAGGCGCTCGTTTGCTGTATCACAGCGAACCGCTGGCGCGCGAACTGGGGCTGGACGAAAGCTGGTTTACCCAGGACAAAACCCCGATTTGGGCGGGTGAAACGCTGCTGCCGGGCATGCGACCGCTGGCACAGGTCTACAGTGGCCACCAGTTCGGCGTCTGGGCTGGGCAACTGGGCGATGGCCGGGGGATTTTGCTGGGTGAACAACGCCTGGCAGATGGTCGCAGCATGGACTGGCACCTGAAAGGGGCGGGATTGACGCCTTATTCACGCATGGGCGACGGCCGTGCGGTGCTGCGCTCGGCGATCCGTGAGTTCCTCGCCTCCGAGGCACTGCACCATCTGGGCATTCCAACCACCCGTGCATTGACCATTGTGACCAGTGAAGAGCCGGTTTACCGTGAACAACCTGAGCGTGGCGCTATGTTGCTACGCGTGGCGGAAAGCCACGTGCGTTTCGGCCACTTCGAGCACTTTTATTACCGTAAGCAGCCGGAACAGGTGCAGCAACTGGCCGATTTTGTCATTGCCCGTCACTGGCCGCAGTTGCAAGATCAGGCGGAGGGCTACTTACTGTGGTTTACCGACGTGGTCGAACGCACTGCGCGGCTCATCGCCCATTGGCAGACCGTCGGTTTCGCTCACGGCGTAATGAACACCGATAACATGTCGATTCTTGGTCTTACCCTCGACTATGGCCCCTATGGCTTCCTCGACGACTACAAGCCCGACTATATTTGCAACCACTCCGATCATCAGGGGCGTTATGCCTTCGATAACCAACCGGCGGTGGCGCTGTGGAACCTCCATCGGCTGGCTCAGACCCTGTCCGGGCTGATGAGTACCGAACAGCTGCAGCAGGCGCTGGCGGCCTATGAGCCGGCCCTGATGCGGGCTTACGGGGAACAGATGCGCGCCAAGCTGGGTTTCTTCACCCCGTCGCAGCAGGATAACGATCTGCTTACCGGTCTGCTGAGCCTGATGGTGCAAGAGGGCCGGGACTACAGCCGAACCTTCCGCTTGTTAAGCCAAACCGAACAGCAACAGGCACAGTCGCCGCTGCGTGATGAATTTATCGATCGCGCTGCGTTCGACAGTTGGTACCAACAATACCGCCAGCGCTTGCAGCAAGAACAGGTGAGCGACGCGGAGCGTCAACAGGCGATGAAGGCGGTGAACCCGAAGCTGATCCTGCGCAACTATCTGGCACAGCAGGCGATTGAAAGTGCCGAACGGGATGATGTCAGCAAACTGGCGCGCCTGCATCAGGCCTTGTTGACGCCGTTTGCCGACGCGCCGGAGTATGACGATCTCGCCGCATTGCCGCCGGATTGGGGCAAGCATCTGGAGATATCCTGCTCGAGCTAAATGAGATGAAAGGATGACGGGCGCGAAGAGGATCGCGCCCGGTACAGCCATTACTGGCGCAAATACACCTGCGGTAACGCCACTTCCGGATGATGCACTACTCCCAAATCTGCCTGATACCAGCGGGTGAGGATTTCCGCCTGCAACACCTCCTGCGGCGTACCTGAGGCGACCAATTGCCCCTGATGCAGCAGTAAAATACGGTCGGCATACAGCGCGGCCAGGTTGAGGTCATGCAGCACGCAACAGACCGCAATCGGCTGTTGGCGCGTAAGCGTGCGCAGCAACCTCAGCGTATGTTGCTGGTGGTAGAGATCCAGTGCCGAAGTCGGTTCGTCAAGGAACAGCCAGGACGGTGTGGGCTGTGGTTGCCAAAGTTGCGCCAGCACGCGGGCCAGCTGTACCCGCTGCTGCTCGCCGCCGGAAAGTTGGCGATAATCACGTTGGGCCAGCTCAAGGCAGTCGGTTTGCGCCATCACCTGTTGCACCGCTTGCCGTGCATCGCGTTTGCCGTGCGGCGCGCGTCCCATGCTGACCACTTCCTCAACGGTAAAGGGAAAGGCCAAATCACTGTGCTGGCGCATCACCGCGCGTACCTTCGCCAACTGCTGCGGTTGCCACTGTTCGAGCGGTTGGCCCAGCAACTGGCATTCGCCACAGCCCGGCGCCAGATAACCGGTTAACAGCCGCAGCAGCGTAGACTTGCCTGCGCCGTTTGGCCCGATGATCGCCACCATCTCGCCGCTGGCGATGCTGAGCGAAACGTCGTTGATCAGCCGGCGTGAACCCAGGCTGTAACGTAATTGCTGCGCCGTCAGGCTTGATGAGTTATCCACCCACACGCTCCCGCTGGCGCATGACCAGCCATAAGAAGTAAGGCCCGCCGATCAGGCTGGTCATCAACCCGACCGGCATTTCTGCCGGCGCCACCAGGGTGCGGGCCAGCGTGTCGCTGACCAACAGCAGGCAGGCGCCGCCCAACGCAGAGCAGGGCAGCAGCCAGCGGTGATCGCCGCCGAGGCGCATACGCACCAGGTGCGGTACCACCAGACCGATAAAGCCAATCACGCCGCTCATCGCCACCGAGGCGCCAATCAGCAAGGCGCTAAGCAACAGCAGTTGCAGCTTGGCGCGCTGGACGTTGACCCCGAGGTAATGTGCTTCTTCATCCCCCAGTTGCAACAGGTTCAGACGACGCGCCTGTAGCAGGGTCAGCAAGGTGGCCGGCAGGATCAGGGAGGCGCAAACCACCAGCGTCGGCCACTGCGACTGGCTAAGGCTGCCCATCATCCACAGGGAAAACTGACGTAGCTGTTGGTCGTTGCTGAGATAAGACAGCACGCCAATCGCCGCCATGCACAGGGCGTTGATAGCAATCCCCGCCAGCAGCAGGCGCGACAGGCTGCCGTGACCGCTACGGCTGATACCGTAGATCAACAGCGACACCAGCATGCTGCCGAGGAACGCCGCCAGCATATGGCCGTACAGGGCAATCACCGGGGGCAACGCCAGTGGCATCACGATAATCAGCGCGACAAACAGCGCGCCGCCGCTGCTGATGCCCAGCAGGCTGGGATCGGCCAACGGATTGCGAAACAACCCTTGCATCACGGCGCCAGATACCGCCAGTGCACAACCGATCACCACCGCCAGCAGTACGCGCGGCAGGCGGATGTTTAGCCAGATATGCCAGGCGGTATCGCTGAACGGCTGTTGCCACAGGGTGCGGAACGACAGGGTCAGCGCACCCATATTGGCGGCCCCCAGCGCCAGCAGCGCCAGTAACACCAGCAGGCTGGCAATCGCCAGGCGTGGGGAAGTGCGACTGCGCATTACTTTTGCTCCGCCGCGTGGCGCAGTTTGGCCAACGCCGCCGGCGTTTCCAGCCCAAAGCCCAGCAGAGCCATATCGTCAACCACCAGCACGCGGTGGTTTTTCCCCGCTGGCGTGAGCGCGACGCCCGGCAAGTTCCACAATTGTTGTTGGCCACCGAGCGTTTTTATGCCGTCTGTGGTGACCAACAGCAGGTCGGGCGCGCTGGCGATCACGCCTTCCTGCGACAGCGGACGATAGCGACTGAATCCCTGCATCGCATTTTTCAAGCCTGCGGCCGTGATGACCGCGTCGGCAGCGGTGTGCTGCCCGGCGGCCATCGGCGTAATGCCCCCGTGGCTCATGACGAACAGGACCTTGACCGGCAGAGCATCGGTTTTCACCGCCGCCAGCTGTTGCTGATACCGTTCGCTCAGCTTTTTGCCTTGCTCGGTGCGCTGCAACGCATTGGCGATCACCTCGATTTTCTCCGGCACGCTTTGCAACGTGGTATCACCCGGAATACGCACGACCTTAACGCCGCTTTCTTCCAGCTGTTTGAGCACCAGCGCCGGTTCGGCCAGTTCTGTCGTCAGCACCAGAGAGGGTTTCAATGCCAGAATACCTTCGGCATTGAGCTGACGCATGTAGCCGACATCCGGCAGCTTTTTGACGGCTTCCGGCTGCAGACTGGTGCTGTCTCGCGCAATCACTTCATCGCCCGCGCCGAGTGCGAAGGCAATTTCGGTGACGTCACCGCCTATCGAGACAATCCGTTCCGCCGCCGCAGCGGTGAAGGGTAACGCCAGCGCAATCCACAACGCCAGGCGACGGGTCAATGAGGGTTTCATGCGGCAATGTCCTTGGGTTCAAGCGCGGCAACCTGCTCACGCCACTGGGTTTGTTCCGGTTGGCCTTCGGTACGCTGGCCGTAAAGCTGGGCGATTTGCGTGCCGTCCGCGGCAAACAGCTCCAGGCTGGTGACAAAGCCGTCTTTGGTCGGCTTGCGGGTGATCCAGCTTTCGGCAATGGCGTCTTCGATCAGGTGCAGGGTGAAACGACGGTTAAACACGTTAATCCAGCCTTCCTGCGGCATTAGACGCTCGATCTGACCGGTGAAGATCTGCACGCAACCACGGTTGCCGACAAAAATCATGATTTCGTTTTGCAGGCCCAACGCTGCGTTGAGCAACTGGGACAGGGCGCTGTTATCCACCCGGTAGGCCAAATCGTTGCCGACGGCCTTGAAGGCCTGCTGACGCGTCAGCTTATTGCGGCTTAACAACTGGAAGAACTGGTGAACGTCGGTCATTTCACGCCATTCGCGGTCGATCTTTTCGTTGTCCGGCGCGGCGTTACTGACGGTGGCGTCCGGGGCTTTCAGTTCCAACGCCGGATTTTCTGCACTCAGATGGCGTTCCACCAGTGCCATCCAGGCGGCCAGGTCGGTTTCGTCGGTGGTGTACACCTTATGCAACGCGTCACCCTGATGATCGAAGAACTGAATGCTGTGACGTACACCGCGCTTGTTGGTTTCGCTCATCGCGAAGGCGCTGGCCCACTGGTTGAGGAACAGCCGCAAATCCAACTCGCGTGGGTTGAGGATAAGCCCCGCGTGGCCGTTCAGGTGTTGGTTGAGGTAGCGTCCCATCTGCTCGTGCACCGCGTAGCTGTTACGGGTGATGGATTTGGTGACGCCAACCTGCTCCAGCTCGGTCAGCAGGGTACGGGCATCGGCCTGCAGACGACGGGTATCCTGACCAACGCGAGCATGGGTCAGTTCCGCTTCGCTGACGCCAAGCAGCTCGGCCAGATCGCGCGCGTATTTGCCTGGGTTATCAATTTTGGCCTGCTGGTAGCGTTCATAGAGGGTATTGCTCATAGATAGTTCTCCTGTGTGAGGTTCAATCGGCGGGCATTCGGGTTGCCCGCCGGACTTAAAACGTTACCACTGGTAGCTGACCAGCAGTTTGGCGTTACGGCCATCCTGCGGAATGCCCTGCGGCGAGTAGTATTCTTTGTCGAAGGCGTTGCCCAGCACCACGGTGGTGGTGACGCCCTGCAGACGATCGCGACCTTTATAGCTCAGGTAGAAATCGTTGACGCCGTAGCCGCCTTGCTCCGGCGTGCCGGTTTCTACACGGCTGGCGCGTTGGGCCAGCGTCGTGACCCACCCGGTAGAAAGACCGGTTTCACCCAGCGGGATATCCAGCGTGCTGGTAACAGTGTCAGGATTGATGCTGTTTAACCATTCGCCGCTGGTTTCATTTTTTCCACGTGTTCGGTTGTATGCCAAATCCCAGCCAAAAATGGGCGTTTTATAGCTCAGCATGGCATCCCAACCCCAGATCTTCGCACGATCGATATTGGTCGAGAAAGTGGTGCAACTGATGCAATAAGGGCCACGGGGACCACGTCCCAACTCCATGGTGACGTCGGTAGTGATGTAGTCTCGGGCTTTGGTGTCGAAGTAACTGGCTTTGAATTGCAGACTATCGTCAGCTAAGAGCAGATCGTCAAAGCGCAGCCCGAAACCATACTCTTGAGTGGCATTAGTTTCCGGTTTCAGATTCGGATTGGGTACCCAATTGTTGGTGATGGTGGTAGGTCCCATGGGAATAGAAAAGTGTTTAGAGTCGTTATACATTTCACCCATGGTCGGCGCACGAAATGCCTGCGAGTAAGAACCGAACAACATCAGCCAATCAGTTGGCGTAACGCTGATAGCGCCACGGGACGACCACTTGTCAGCATCCACATCCGCATAGCCGTCGCTGGAGCCTTTGTAGTTATCGTAACGAGTCCCGGCAAGCAGGGTCACCGGCAGGTCTCGGAGGGTAATTTCATCTTGTAACCAACCGGAGGCAAAGTTGATTTTCGCTTGTGGGAAGCTCTCTGTCGCGCCGCCTGGCGTCTGTTCCTGCTTGTAAGCTTCACTGCCATAGGTAAACAGATGAGAAGCGAAAGTGTCGGCAAACAGGCGAGTACGGTTCTCCAGCTTCGCGCCACGGGTAGTTTGTTTGCGCGCCTCGTCTTCGTTGCCATGGGAGTGGGCGTTGATCTCCACTTCGGAATAATAGACTTTGGCTACGGCGTCGAGCCAATCCTGACCCACCGGTTTAAGTTTGTAGCTGAGTTGACCGTCACGCTGGATGCTTGAACGGTCGGTCATCAGGTTACCGCTGCTGCTAGCGGACTCCTGCGGGTTTTTCGGTTCCTGAGCCCGATTATTGTAGTAGCGGAGGTCACCACTTAATGATTGATTTTCATCAATCTTCCAGGTGCCTTTGGCCAGCACATTGCTGATGGTCTCGTCGTTGGGCGCGTCAAAACCATTGCCCTGGCGCAAATCGCCAACGTCGCGGGTGCCGAATGACAGCAGGCCGTCGAGGTTGTCGGTCTTGCCGTAGGCGCTGGCACCCATACCCAGGCTGTGATCGCCGCTGCCGGCGGTGCCGTAAACCCGGAACCCGGTGTCATGACCCGGCAGCAGCAGATCGGCGGCATCCACGGTTTCATAAGCAATGACGCCGCCCAGTGCGCCGCTGCCGTACAGCAGGGCCGAAGGGCCGCGTACCACTTCAATGCGTTTTACCAGTGCCGGATCCAGGAAAGTGGCACCAAGATGACCAGTGTCGGTGCCCTGACGGATGCCGTCTACCAGCGTCAGTACGCCGTTTTTACCGTAGCCGCGCATGAAAACATCTTGGCCATTGGTACGACCGGTGCCATTAACGGTAATACCCGGCACGCGGCGCAGCATGTCGGCGGCGCTGGTGGCCGTCTGGCTCTCAGGGGTATTGCCTTCGATCACGGTGACCATCATCGGCGCTTCAAAGCTGCTGCGTGCGTTACCGGTGGCGGCGACAGTCAGGGTTTCGTCGCTGGCTTTGTCCGTTTTAGCCGACACATCGCTGGAAGAAGAAGCCATGTGGTTGGTTTGTGCAAAAGTCACCGTCGGCAGAGCGCAGGCAATCGCCAGACTCAATGCGGATAAACGCAGCCGGGTGTAAGGGATCAGAGGCATGTCGCAACTCTCCGTATGTTTTTAACATATCAATAGATTTGCTGGCTGCCTGGATCAACATCGATCGGGGTGGCTGGCGTTGAGGGATGGGTGTTATTTGGTCAGGATCAATTTCCCGGCTTTGGTCTGCCGCAGCTGATAACGCTGGCCCTGATGGATGATGATCGCCACGCCGTCTGCATCAAGCAGCTGCGCGCTGTCGTAGCAAGGAGGCGAGGTCAGGCCGCTCGCCGCGGGGCTAGCGGCTTTGGCGGGGACATTGTGATTGTGATTATCCATCGTCATGTGTTTATAAAACAGACCGTTAAATAGTAATTAATATCAAAGTGAGAATCATTATCATGTGAACGAAAGGTTACATCAAGGAAAATTTTCTTACCGATGGAACCTTTTTGCAGGAAGGGGAGGTGACAGGGGCTGAAGGGGCTCAGCCCGTCTAAAACAAGGTTATTTCAGCAGGGTTTCGATGCGGTCAAACAGGCGCTCGGGTTTGGTGATCGGCGCGAAGCGTTTCACCCTCTGGCCGTCGGCGGTCAACAGGAATTTGGTGAAGTTCCATTTGATTCGCTGGCTGCCCAGTACGCCCGGAGCGAGGCGTTTCAATTCGTTGAACAGCGGATGCGCATCCGGGCCATTGACGTCAATCTTACCGAACAGCGGGAAACTGACGCCGTAGTTCAGGGTGCAGAAGTTGGCGATCTCCAGGGGATTGCCGGGTTCTTGTGAACCGAACTGATTACAGGGAAAGCCCAGCACCATCAGCCCTCGTTCGCGGTAATACTGCCACAGGTTTTCCAGCCCGCGGTACTGCGGCGTAAAACCGCATTTGCTGGCGGTGTTAACCACCAGATAGGCTCGGGCGGGGAAGTCCCCCAGCGTTTTGTGTTCCCCTTGCAGGGTGACGCAGGGGATAGATAACAGTGAGTGGATCATATCGAGGTTCCAAATCCTTTTCAGGGGAATGCGGGCATTGCTAACAGTATAGATGAGCGGGTGACAGGAGAAAAAACCGGGACGGGCGCCCCGGCTTTGGCATCAGAAGCGGGTATCTACCGCATCCGCCAGCATGGCCAGCAGCTGTTCGCTGTCGGCCCAGCTCAGGCAAGGATCGGTAATTGACTGACCGTAGGTGAGCGGCTGACCGGCCACAATTTTCTGGGTGCCTTCCACCAGGAAGCTTTCCGCCATCACGCCGGTTACGGCAGCGGAGCCGGCGCGGATTTGCTGGCAAACATTTTCTGCCACTTCCAACTGGCGGCGATGCAGTTTCTGACAGTTGCCGTGGCTGAAGTCGATCACCAGGTGTTCCGGCAGGTCGAACTCACGCAGGCTGTCGCAGGCGGCAACGATATCGGTAGCATGGTAGTTCGGTGTTTTGCCACCGCGCATGATGATATGACCGTAAGGATTGCCGCTGGTTTGATAGATAGTCATCTGGCCGTGTTTGTCCGGGGACAGGAACATATGCCCGGCGCGCGCCGCACGGATAGCGTCAATGGCGATGCGGGTATTGCCGTCGGTACCGTTTTTGAAACCCACCGGGCAGGAGAGCGCCGAGGCCATCTCACGGTGGATCTGGCTTTCAGTGGTCCGTGCGCCAATCGCGCCCCAACTGATCAGGTCGGCGATGTATTGACCGACCACCATATCGAGGAATTCGGTAGCGGTAGGCAGTCCAAGCTGGTTCACTTCCAGCAGCAGCCGACGCGCCATTTCGATGCCACGATTTACCTGGAAGCTGCCATCCAGCGCCGGATCGGAGATCAGGCCTTTCCAGCCCACCACGGTACGCGGTTTTTCAAAATAGGTGCGCATCACGATTTCCAGGCGATCCTGGTAACGAATGCGCAACGCGTTCAGGCGACCGGCATAGTCTACGGCGGCGTCGAGATCGTGTATCGAGCATGGGCCGATAACCACCAGCAGGCGGCGATCTTCACCGGTCAGGATTTTTTCAATGCGTTGCCGGGAGGCCGTCACGTTATCCGCGATTTCCGCCGAGATCGGCAACTTCTCCGCCAGTTCTTGCGGCGTGACAAGGCTGTCGATGCGCGCGGTCCGCAGTTCATCTGTTTTGTGCATGATTTTCTCTAAAGACTTTTCTTCGCTGCGGCAGGAGTGCCGGGAAGTGATGGCGATCACAATAACGTAAAAACCGATGAATTCAACCGGAGAAACTGTGTTCTGTTGATCAGAATCGCTAAAAAAAGCACAAAAAACGTCGCCAGTGGAGAAATAATCAACACGCGGCAGGGTACCGGCCCACCGCGTGAAAGCTAGAACATCCGGCGGCTCATGCCCAGAATGTCCAGAATTTTGGTCGAGATCTCTTCTACCGAATAATTGGTGGTATTGAGATAACGGATCTGGTTCTTACGGAACAGCGCTTCCACCTCGGCAAGCTCCATCCGACACTGGCGAATAGAAGCATAACGGCTGTTTTCGCGCCGTTCTTCACGGATGGCGGCCAAACGCTCCGGGTCGATCGTCAGGCCGAAAAGTTTGTGCTGAAACGGCTTCAGCGCGGCGGGAAGGTGTAAATTGTCCATATCATCGGCGGTAAAAGGGTAGTTGGCGGCGCGGATGCCGAATTGCATCGCCAGGTACAGGCTGGTGGGGGTTTTGCCACAGCGTGAAACCCCGAGCAAAATCACCTGGGCCTGGTCGAGATTGCGCAGCGAAATGCCGTCATCGTGGGCTAACGTGTAGTCAATAGCCGCGATACGGGCATCGTATTTACCGAGGTTGCTGGCCGTCAGGCCGTGGGTACGATTCGGGACCGGGGTGGGCTCTACTTCCAGCTCGCCCTGCAGCGGGCCTACCAGTGCCTGGACAATATCCTGACAGAACCCTTCGCTCTGGGTGATGACTTTGCGCACTTCCGGCGAAATGATCGAGTAAAACACCAGTGGCCGCACGCCGGTCTCTTGATAGATATCGTTAATCTGCTGACAGACTCCCCGGGCTCGCGCCTCGGTTTCGACGAAGGGCAGCGTAAAGGTCGTGGCCTTCACCGGAAATTGTGACAGCACGGCGTGGCCCAAAACCTCGGCGGTGATCGCCGTGCCATCCGAAATATAAAAAACGCTTCTTTCCACCCGAGGCTCCTTACCTGAAACGGTGATGCAGTTATCGCGCCTGCTTGCTCTTATCATGGGCTTGAGATGATCGAGCGGTAAAGGGGCGGGCAAAAAAAATGTGATAGTGAGGGCAGAGTCGTCGATTAATTTTGACGATAAGGGAATAAGCTTTCGTCGAAGCGTTATTTATTGAAACGATATTTTAAATTTTATGAAAAATGGAGGTTTCTTTTTCTTGAGGAATTGTTCGCCAGGGCGATGTTATTTTCACCAAAGTCATGATGAAAAATAGGGTTTTTAAAACTCAAGTTTAAAAATTATTTAATTTGTTGAGTTTTAAGCTATTAGTGCGACAGGGAACGATTCCATCCTCATTTTTCATTTCAGGAAGTTTTCCTAAAATCCATTTTCTTCGCCGGGTTGATCGATTCACCTTTCCATTTCCTATGGATCATTGTGCTAGTCTGATTCGGCACCGTTTTAGCGGCGCTGAGAAAGCAAGCGAATTAAATCCGTCTATACCCTACTGATAGCAATAAGGATTGTCTCGATGTCCAACAATGGCCCAGACTTGCGTAATGTGCTTTGGTACAACCAGCTCGGCATGCACGACGTTGACCGTGTCGGCGGCAAAAATGCCTCCCTCGGTGAAATGATCACCAATCTTTCCGATTTGGGCGTAGCCGTGCCAAACGGTTTTGCCACCACCGCGCAGGCGTTTAACGATTTCCTCGAGCAAAGCGGTGTTAACCAGCGCATCTATCAGTTACTGGATCAAACTGACGTTGACGACATTGCCCAACTGACCAAGGCCGGCGCGCAAATCCGTCAATGGGTTATCGACACGCCGTTCCACGCAGAATTTGAACGCGAAATAAACCTGGCTTACCAGCAGCTGGCAGACGGCGAGCCGGAGGCCTCTTTTGCCGTACGCTCCTCCGCTACCGCAGAAGACATGCCGGACGCCTCCTTTGCCGGCCAGCAGGAAACCTTCCTCAACGTGCAGGGCATCGACGCCGTGATGGTGGCGATCAAGCACGTGTATGCCTCACTGTTTAACGATCGTGCCATCTCTTACCGCGTGCATCAGGGTTACGATCACCGCGGCGTGGCCTTGTCGGCCGGCGTGCAGCGGATGGTGCGCTCTGACCTGGCGTCTTCCGGCGTGATGTTCACCATCGATACCGAATCCGGTTTTGATCAGGTGGTGTTTATCACCTCCGCCTTCGGCCTGGGTGAAATGGTGGTGCAGGGCGCGGTAAACCCTGACGAGTTCTACGTGCATAAACCGACGCTGCTGAAAGGCAAGCCGGCTATCGTGCGTCGTAATCTCGGTTCGAAGAAAATCCGCATGGTCTACGCACCTTCACAAGATCACGGCAAGCAGGTACAAATCGAAGATGTGCCAGAGCAGCAACGCAATCGTTTCTCTCTGACCGACGAAGAAGTACAGGGCCTGGCGCATCAGGCACTGCTGATCGAAAAACACTACGGCCGCCCGATGGATATCGAGTGGGCCAAAGACGGTCATACCGGCAAACTGCTGATTGTGCAGGCCCGTCCGGAAACCGTGCGCTCCAACGAACAGACGATGGAGCGTTATCAGCTTAACGGCAACAGCCCGGTGCTGGTGGAAGGACGCGCAATCGGCCACCGCATTGGCGCAGGCCCGGTAAAAGTCATCCACAACATCAGCGAAATGGATCTTATTGAGCCAGGCGATGTGCTGGTGACGGACATGACCGACCCGGACTGGGAACCGATCATGAAAAAAGCGGCGGCGATCGTCACCAACCGCGGCGGCCGTACCTGCCACGCGGCGATCATCGCGCGCGAGCTCGGCATTCCTGCCGTGGTCGGCTGTGGTAATGCCACCGATCTGCTGAAAGCCGGCCAGAAGGTGACCGTTTCCTGCGCAGAGGGCGATACCGGCTTTGTGTACAGCGATATGCTCGACTTTAGCGTGCAGAGTTCTGAAGTGACCGAGCTGCCTGAGCTGCCATTGAAAATCATGATGAACGTCGGCAACCCAGACCGTGCTTTTGATTTCGCGCGCTTGCCAAACGAAGGCGTGGGCCTGGCCCGGCTGGAATTTATCATCAACCGCATGATTGGCGTGCACCCGAGGGCGTTGCTGGAGTTCGACCAGCAGACCCCGGAGCTGCAGCAGGAAATCAAGGCGCTGATGCAGGGCTATGACCATCCGGTCGAGTTCTATGTGGGCCGCCTGACGGAAGGGATCGCCACGCTGGGCGCGGCATTCTGGCCAAAGCGGGTGATTGTGCGCCTGTCTGACTTCAAGTCCAACGAATATGCCAACCTGGTGGGCGGTGAGAAATACGAGCCGCATGAAGAGAACCCGATGTTGGGCTTCCGTGGCGCCGGCCGTTATGTTGCCGACAGCTTCCGCGATTGTTTCGCGATGGAATGCGACGCGGTAAAACGCGTGCGTAATGAAATGGGCCTGACCAACGTCGAAATCATGGTGCCTTTCGTTCGCACCGTAGCGCAGGCGGAAGCGGTGGTCGCCGAATTGGCGCGCCAGGGGCTCAAGCGTGGCGAAAACGGCCTGAAAGTGATCATGATGTGCGAAATCCCGTCCAATGCCCTGTTGGCCGATCAGTTCCTGGAACACTTCGATGGCTTCTCCATCGGCTCCAACGACATGACTCAGCTGACGCTGGGCCTGGATCGCGATTCTGGCGTGGTGTCTGAACTGTTTGACGAACGCAACGAGGCGGTCAAGGCGCTGCTGTCGATGGCGATTCAGGCGGCCAAGCGCCATGGTAAATACGTCGGGATTTGCGGGCAGGGGCCTTCCGATCATGAGGACTTCGCCGAGTGGTTGATGGAGCAGGGCATTGACAGCCTGTCGCTCAACCCGGACACCGTGGTGCAAACCTGGGTTAATTTGTCGAAGAAAAAGTAATTCTTCGGCATAAGATTCCGCATTAACTCTAAAGCCGTAGCTCAGGTTACGGCTTTATTATTTCTGAATGTAAATTGAAAAGGCGACGGGAATAACATTAGCCAAAAAAAGAATAAAAAAAAGCCCATCATAGGAGACGGGCAAAGACTACACACAGCAATTCACATGTATGGCATTACATTGTTTGGAAATCTTGCTTTAAATCAGGTATTTGAAGCAATAGATGGCAATAATACTAGATATTTAAACATCATTAGTCATTAAGAATCATCCTAATCAATATCTCGCATCCCATTTATTGTTAATCCGAATGAGTTTTATCACCGGGCTAAAAAGATGCATTTATTCGGTATGTTTAATTAATATCCAGTTGCCCGGTGACTTTATTTCAGCAGGATCGGGCCCAGTACAGAAGAATGGATTAAGAGGGGATCCTGCCCGGCGATCCGGGCAGAAATAGGGATTATTGCTGTTCCAGGTCTTTGGCGACCTCTTTCAGATCGGCAGTCGGTTCTGGCGCCTCGTTCATCCAGGCGGTGAGCAAGCGATAAGATACTGCCAGCACAACCGGGCCGATAAACAGGCCAATCATGCCGAAAGCCAACAGGCCGCCAATAACGCCGGACAGGATCAGCAACATCGGCAGATCGGCGCCCATACGGATCAATACCGGCCTTAGCACGTTATCCAGCGTAGCCACTACGCAGCTCCAGACCAGCAGCACGGTGCCCCAGGTGGTGTCACCGCTCCAGTACAGCCAGATAATGGCCGGGACCAGCACCAGCAGCGGCCCCAGTTGTGCGACGCAGCAGATAAAGATCAGCACCGTCAGCAGGGTGGCGGCAGGAATGCCGGTCACCGCCAGGCCAATGCCGCCCAATACCGATTGCACCAGCGCCGTTACCACAACGCCCAGTGCCACCGCGCGGATCGCCTGACCGCCCAGTACCACTGCGGCATCACCGCGTTCGGCGCCAAGGCGGGTCGCAAAGTGACGAATGCCCAGGGCAACCTGCTCTCCACGAGCATAGAGCAATACGCTAAACAACAGCATCAGCGTGCAATGCAGCAGCAGACGGCCAATATGCGCCGCCTGTGCCACAAACCAGGTGGCGGTTTGGCCGAAGTAGGGTTGTACTTTTGCCACCAGGGCGGTGCCGCCGGCGCTTACCAGCGTATGGTAACTGTTATAAATTTTATCGCCGATCATCGGGATTGATTGCAGCCAGGCCAGATCGGGAATATGCAGCTTGCCGGGGGTGCTGGCCCAGGCAACCACGGGGGCGCTGTTGTCTACCACGCTGCTGACCAACAGAGAAATTGGCAGGATGAACAGCAGGATCAACAGCAAGGTCATGACCAGCACGGCCAGCGAGCGGCGGCCCCAGAGTATTTTTTGCAGCTTGATCAGCAGCGGCCAGGTGGCGATGACCACCATGCCGGCCCAGGCAAAGCCGAGAATAAAGGGTTGAATGACCCAAAAACAGGCGACGATCATAATGGCGATAAACAGCACGCCAAAAATAATCCGTGGCAAATCGTATCGGGACTGCGGGAGTGTCATGAATGGGTTCTCATCCTGGTAAGTTAATTCCTTTGTTTAGCTTAAGCATGGTGCATTTTCGTCACTTTTCATAATGCGACGCACCTTTTATCGCGCGTCGCCTGACGACCTAATAATGTGCATGCCTTCACTAAACGAGTATGTTAGTTTTTATGCCTAATAAAAAGTAGGGTGGGTCTGAATAAAGGCCTGATTCAGCGTGCATAAGCGCATAAAAAATAGACAAACAGGGTCAAAAAGCGAATGATCCCACAGATTTCTCAGGCACCCGGCCTCGTTCAACGGGTGCTCGACTTTTTGGAAGCCTTAAAGCAAAACGGATTCAATGGCGATATCGCCACCAGCTACGCCGACCGGCTGACGATGGCGACCGACAACAGTATCTATCAGTTGCTGCCCGACGCGGTAGTGTTTCCCCGCTCCACCGCAGACGTGGCGCTGATTGCACGCCTGGCGGCAGAAGAACGTTTCAGCGCGCTGACCTTCAGCCCTCGTGGCGGTGGGACCGGCACCAACGGACAGTCGCTTAACAGCGGCATCGTGGTGGACATGTCGCGCCACATGAACCGTATTCTGGACATCAACGTCGAGCAGGGGTGGGTCAAGGTGGAGGCTGGGGTGATCAAAGACCAGCTTAACCAGTACCTGCGGCCCTTCGGTTATTTCTTCTCGCCGGAGCTTTCCACCAGTAACCGCGCCACGCTTGGCGGCATGATCAATACCGACGCCTCAGGCCAGGGGTCGCTGGTGTATGGCAAAACCTCCGATCACGTACTTGGCCTGCGGGCGGTTTTGCTGGGCGGCGACATGATCGACACCCGCGCCATGCCGACGCCGCTGGCGGAAACGATTGCCTGCGAGGAAACCCTCGAGGGACATATTTACCGGACGGTACTCAACAGTTGCCGTGACCAACGCGCCCTGATCCTGGAAAAATTCCCCAAGCTAAACCGCTTCCTGACCGGCTACGATCTGCGGCACGTGTTTAGCGACGATCTGCAAACCTTCGATTTGACGCGTATTCTGACCGGCGCCGAAGGGACGCTGGCCTTTATTACCGAAGCGCGGTTGGACATTACACCGCTGCCGAAGGTTCGTCGCTTGGTGAACGTCAAATACGACTCCTTTGATTCCGCGCTGCGCAATGCGCCCTTTATGGTGGAAGCCAAGGCGCTGTCGGTAGAAACCATTGATTCCAAGGTGTTGAACCTGGCGCGTGAGGATATCGTCTGGCATTCGGTGAGCGAACTGATCACCAACGTGCCGGATAAAGAGATGCTGGGCCTGAACATCGTCGAATTTGCCGGTGACGACAAGGCCCTGATCGACCAGCAGATGGAAAGCCTGTGCCTGCGATTGGACGAGCTGATCTCCGAGAGGCAGGGCGGCGTGATTGGCTATCAGATCTGTGGCGATCTGGTGGGCATCGAGCGCATTTATAACATGCGCAAAAAGGCGGTCGGATTATTGGGTAACGCCAAAGGGCGGGCCAAACCGATCCCCTTTGCCGAAGACACCTGCGTGCCGCCTCAGCATCTGGCCGATTACATCGTCGAATTCCGTCAGTTGCTGGACAGCCACAACCTCAGCTACGGCATGTTCGGTCACGTCGATGCCGGCGTACTGCATGTGCGCCCCGCGCTCGACATGTGCGATCCCCAGCAGGAAGTGCTGATGAAGCAGCTCTCCGATCGGGTGGTGGCACTGACCGCCAAATACGGCGGCTTGCTGTGGGGCGAACATGGCAAAGGCTTCCGCGCCGAATACAGCCCGGAGTTTTTCGGCGAGCAGTTGTATCTGGAACTGCGTCGCATCAAAGCCGCATTCGATCCGAACAACCGCCTCAACCCCGGCAAAATTTGTTCGCCGCTGGGCGTCGATGCGCCAATGATGAAAGTCGACGCCGTCAAGCGCGGTACCCTCGATCGCCGCATTCCTGTCGAAGTACGTACTTCGTTCCGGGGGGCGATGGAGTGTAACGGCAACGGCCTGTGCTTCAATTTTGACGTGCGTAGTCCGATGTGCCCGTCGATGAAAATCACCGGCAACCGTATTCATTCGCCAAAAGGCCGGGCCGCGCTGGTGCGTGAATGGCTGCGTCTGTTGTCCGAGCAGGGTGTCGATCCCGTGGCGTTGGAAAAACAGCTGCCGCTGCAGCGGCTCAGTTTCCGAGCGCTGATCGAGAAAACCCGTAACAGCTGGTACGCCAGTAAAGGCGAATATGATTTCTCGCACGAGGTGAAAGAGGCGATGTCCGGCTGTCTGGCCTGCAAAGCCTGTTCCACCCAATGCCCAATCAAGATTGACGTGCCGGGCTTCCGTTCGCGTTTCCTGCAGCTTTACCACACCCGTTATCTGCGGCCGGCGCGTGACTATATGGTCGCCGGAGTAGAGAGCTATACGCCGCTGATGGCGAAAGCGCCCAAGGTGTTCAACTTCTTCTTCCGTCAGCCCTGGGTGCGTGAGCTCAGCCGCAATACTGTCGGCATGGTTGATTTGCCGATGCTCTCCAGCCCGACGCTGCGTCAGCAACTTTCCGGCCATGGCGCCATGACCATGACGCTGGAGCAGCTTGAAGCGCTGAATGCCGAACAACGCGAGCAGCACGTTTTGATCGTGCAGGATCCCTTCACCAGCTATTACGATGCCAAAGTGGTGGCGGACTTTGTGCGGCTGGTGGAAAAGCTCGGCTATCGGCCGGTGCTGCTGCCGTTCTCACCGAATGGCAAGGCACAGCATATTAAAGGTTTCCTGGCGCGTTTTGCCCGTACCGCGCGCAAAACCGCCGATTTCCTCAATCGGGTGGCAAAACTCGGTATGCCGCTGGTGGGGGTCGATCCGGCGCTGGTGCTGTGTTATCGCGATGAATATAACGAGATCCTGGGGGAAACCCGCGGGGATTTCCAGGTGCAGCTGGTGCACGAGTGGTTGCAGCAACTGCTGGCCGAGCGTGCTGAACAGCCTGCCACCGGTGAGGCCTGGTATCTGTTTGGTCACTGTACTGAAACCACCGCCTTGCCGGCCAGCGGCCAGCATTGGACGTCGATCTTTGCTCGTTTCGGCGCCAGGCTGGAAAATGTCAGCGTGGGCTGCTGTGGTATGGCGGGCACTTACGGGCACGAAGTGAAGAACCTGCAGAATTCGCTCGGCATTTATGAGCTATCATGGCACCAGGCATTGCAGCGTCTGCCTCGGCAACGTTGTCTGGCGACCGGTTATTCCTGTCGCAGCCAGGTCAAACGCATTGAGGGTAACGGTGTACGGCACCCATTACAGGCACTTCTGGAGATGATTGAGTGAAACTGTGGAAACGAGAAACGACGCTGGAACAATTAAACCAGGCCGGCGAAGGATGTATGGTCAGCCATGTGGGGATCCACTTTACCCGAATGGAAGAGGATTACCTTGAGGCGACCATGCCGGTAGATCAGCGTACGCGGCAGCCGTTTGGCCTGTTGCACGGCGGCGCCTCGGTGGTGCTGGCGGAGTCGATGGGATCGATGGCCGGTTATCTGTGCAGCGAAGGCGATCAGAAAGTGGTAGGGCTGGAAATCAATGCCAACCACCTGCGGGCGGTGTTTGAAGGGCAGGTGCGCGGGGTTTGTCGTGCGCTGCACGTTGGCCGTCGGCATCAGGTCTGGCAGATCGAGATTTTCGATTCACGCGATCGCCTTTGCTGCACTTCGCGTTTAACCACCGCAGTGATCGATTAAGTTTCCTTCCCCGCAGGCATTCCGACCTGCGGGTTTCTTGTCAGTCGGCGGGGTTACAGCTGAAATGGCACCCGCTTGACGAAGTCCTTCTGGAAGGCGTTGGCCTTCTCCCAGGTTCCTTCCATCGCGTATTTCTGGCAGATCAGGGTCAGGGTATGGCGGGCAAAATGGTAGCTCTGAACCCGAAACAGCTGGCAGCGCTGCGGGTTGTTAATCTCCACGATCAGCCGGTTATGCAGCTTGCTCAACGCGTGCAGATAGCTTTCATCATCGCCGTTTTCCAGGCACAGATTGGCCATGTTGAGGCTGACGTTGTTGTAGCGCTTCAGGTGGTTGATATTGCATTCCGGCCGCCTGAGCGACGCTTCCGCCATATAGAAATCTACCGTGGCGTCACGCACGCTGAACTTATAGTCATCAATTTTGCCCAGCAGCCACGCATTCATCGAGATATTCATTTGCCCGCGCTCAATTTGTATTTGAATGATAATCATTATCATATTTACTGGCGCGTTTACGATCAATCATTCTGTTGAAATTTTTATCGCGACAGGGGGATGCATTGAGCGGGCGGCGACCCAATATGGTCAGTAACGACTAAACTTTAGTCATAGAGCCTGCGAATTGTCTGCCTGCACTGAAGCGCGAAAGGGGGAGAAAAGTCCCTAATTGTCGATAAACGCATTTTTAAGACAGACAAAATTCAGAAATAGGTATTTTCTATGAATGTTTAAAACGAAATAAAAATCCGGATCTGTAAAGCGTTCGAGCCAATAGGCAAGCGCGAAGGTAGTACAGGATGTGCTGTAAATTCATAGGGATAAATTGATCCCCTTGCCGACCTGCAGCGATTGTCTCGCTGACTGTCCCGCGCGCTTGCCGCATACCGAAACGAAAATCCGGGTTTTTGGCGGATACCCCCGCAAAACAAACGGTTGAAGTGATAATTGTTATCACTAACATAGTAGCAACCCAGATTGGCTGTGGAAAAACACGAGTGTGAGGTAGGCCATATGCAAACGGAAAATGTCGGCACCTTTTCTCTGGACGAAAATGTCTGGCAAGGCATTTTGCTCAGTGATAATGCCGTACAACAAATTACTAAATTAATGCAGCAGGATCCGCAGGTGAAGGGGCTGCAGCTCGGGGTGAAGCAGTCAGGCTGCGCCGGGTTTGCCTATGTGCTGGATCTCACCCGTGAACCCGCTGACGACGACCTGCTGTTTGAGCGCGATGGCGCCAAACTGTATGTGCCGTTAAAAGCCATGCCGTTTATCGATGGCACCACGGTGGATTTTGTCCGTGAAGGGCTGAATCAGATATTCAAATTTAATAACCCTAAAGCTCAGCATGCCTGCGGGTGCGGCGAGAGTTTTGGCGTTTGAGCGATGCAATCAACATGACACGAAGCAATGTAGAAATGCCTAATGAAGTGCAGGCTTGGGTCAGCGAAGGTCGCTATAAAGAAGGCTTTTTTACCCAACTGGCCACCGACGAGTTAGCGAAAGGCATCAACGAAGACGTGGTGCGCGCCATCTCGGCCAAGCGTAACGAACCTGAGTGGATGCTGGAGTTCCGCCTGGAGGCTTACCGCGCCTGGCTGCAAATGGAAGAGCCGCACTGGCTGAAAGCCAACTACGACCGGCTGAATTACCAGGACTACAGCTATTATTCGGCGCCCTCCTGCGGCAGCTGTGATGATGCCTGCGGCTCGCAGCCCGGCGCAGAACAGCAACCCGGCGCGGTCACGGACAACAATTACCTGACCAGCGAGGTTGAACTGGCGTTTAACCAGCTCGGGGTGCCGGTGCGTGAAGGCAGTGAAGTGGCGGTGGACGCGATCTTTGACTCCGTCTCGGTCTCCACCACCTATCGCGAAAAGTTGGCCGAGAGTGGGGTGATTTTCTGTTCGTTCGGCGAAGCGATCCACGAATACCCGGATCTGGTACGCAAATACCTCGGCCGCGTCGTGCCCTCAAACGACAACTTTTTCGCCGCGCTGAACGCCGCGGTCGCCTCCGACGGGACCTTTGTCTATGTGCCGAAGGGCGTGCGCTGCCCCATGGAGCTGTCGACCTATTTCCGTATTAACGCCGCCAAAACCGGGCAGTTCGAACGCACCATCCTGATCGCCGACGAAGGCAGCTATGTCAGCTACATCGAAGGCTGCTCGGCCCCGGTTCGCGACAGCTATCAGCTGCATGCGGCGGTGGTAGAAGTGATCCTGCACAAAGACGCCGAAGTGAAATACTCGACCGTACAGAACTGGTTCTCCGGCGGTGACAGCAAGGGCGGGATCCTGAACTTTGTGACCAAGCGCGCACTGTGCGAAGGCGCCGGGTCGAAAATGTCCTGGACCCAGTCGGAAACCGGCTCGGCCATCACCTGGAAATACCCGAGCGTGATCCTGCAGGGCGACAACTCTATCGGTGAGTTCTTCTCTGTGGCGCTGACCAGCGGCCATCAGCAGGCGGACACCGGTACCAAGATGATCCACATCGGCAAGAACACCCGTTCGACCATTATCGCCAAGGGTATTTCTGCCGGGCACAGCGAGAACACCTATCGCGGCCTGGTGAAGATCCTGCCGGGGGCAGAAAACGCGCGTAACTTTACCCAGTGCGACTCGATGCTGATCGGGCCGGACAGTGGCGCCCATACGTTCCCCTATGTTGAGGCTCGCAACAACAGCGCGCAGCTGGAGCATGAAGCCACTACCTCAAAAATTGGCGATGACCAACTGTTCTACTGCCTGCAACGCGGCATCAGTGAAGACAATGCCATTTCGATGATCGTCAACGGATTCTGTAAGGACGTGTTCTCTGAGCTGCCGCTGGAGTTCGCCGTCGAGGCGCAGAAGTTATTGGCCATCAGCCTGGAACACAGCGTGGGCTAACCGCCGGATTTACAGCGCGAAAGCGCGACCTAAGGACACTGCATGTTAAGTATCAAGAATTTAAAAGTCAGCGCGGAAGGCAACGAGATCCTCAAGGGTCTGGATCTGGAGATCAAACCCGGTGAAGTGCATGCCATCATGGGGCCGAACGGCTCGGGCAAAAGCACGCTTTCGGCGACTCTCGCAGGGCGCGAAGAGTATGAAGTCACTGCGGGCGAGGTGACCTTTAAAGGTAAGGACCTGCTCGAGTTGGATCCGGAAGATCGTGCCGGTGAAGGCGTGTTTCTGGCGTTCCAGTATCCGGTGGAAATTCCCGGCGTCAGCAACCACTTCTTCCTGCAGACTTCGGTGAACGCGGTGCGAAAATACCGCCAGCAGGAGGCGCTTGATCGCTTCGACTTCGCTGATTTTATCGAAGAGAAGATTGAACTGCTGAACATGCCGCCCGATCTGTTGACCCGTTCGGTCAACGTCGGTTTCTCCGGTGGGGAGAAAAAGCGTAATGATATTCTGCAGATGGCGGCGTTGGAGCCGGATCTGTGCATTCTGGATGAAACCGACTCCGGTTTGGATATCGATGCGCTGAAGATCGTCGCCAACGGCGTTAACTCGCTGCGCGACGGCAAGCGCTCGTTCATTATCGTCACGCACTACCAGCGTATTCTGGATTACATCAAACCGGATTACGTCCATGTTCTTTCTCAGGGGCGCATCGTCAAATCCGGCGATTTCTCCCTGGTGAAACAGTTGGAGGAGCAGGGCTATGGCTGGCTTACCGACGAACAATAATTCACGCGCGCTGCAGCAGCTTTATAGCCTGTTCGAAGAGCGCGGTGGCGAGCATTCCGCTCATGCGCTGGCGCACTGGCAGCAGGCTTTGCGCCTGGGCTGGCCGACCCGCAAGCATGAGAACTGGAAATACACGCCGCTGGAAGGCCTGCTGGAGCAGCAGTTCCTGGAACCGCCCGTAGAGCAGATCAGCGCCGCTCAGGTCGATGCGTTGGCGTTGGCCCTCGATGCTTATCGCTTGGTGTTTATCGACGGCCGCTACAGTGCGGCGCTGAGTGACACTGAACTGGGTGATTACCAGTTTGATGTGGCCTCCTACGGCACGCCGCAGGCACTGCCTGAGCCGGTTCAGCCCGAGATATTTCTGCACCTGACCGAAAGTCTGGCGCAGGAAACCAGCATTATCCGCGTGGCGGCCGGCAAAAGCGTGGCGCGCCCCTTATACCTGTTGCATATCAGCAGCGGACGCGGTGCTGCGGGCGAAGTGAATACCGTGCATCATCGTCATCACCTTGAGATTGGGCGCAGCGCACAGGCCGAAGTGATTGAGCATTACGTCAGTTTGAACGATGCCGCGCATTTTACCGGCGCACGCCTGACCGCCAACGTGGCTGACAATGCCCAGCTGCATCACTGCAAACTGGCGTTTGAAAGCCAGCCAAGTTACCACTTTGCCCATAACGATTTGGTGATTGGCCGCGACGCGCAGGTGAAAAGTGACAGCTTCCTGCTAGGCGCGGGCCTGACGCGCCACAACACCAGCGCGCAGCTGAACGGCGAAGGATCTAATTTGGTGATCAACAGCCTGGTGCTGCCGGTCGGCAAAGAAGTATGCGATACCCGAACTTATCTGGAGCACAACAAGGGTTACTGCGAAAGCCGCCAACTGCACAAAGTGGTGGTTAGCGACCGCGCCAAGGCCGTGTTCAATGGCATGATCAAAGTGGCCAAGCACGCGATTAAAACCGATGGGCAGATGACCAACCACAATCTGCTGTTGGGCAAGGTGGCGGAGGTCGATACCAAACCGCAGCTCGAAATCTATGCCGATGACGTGAAGTGCAGTCATGGCGCCACCGTCGGGCGTATCGATGAAGAGCAGCTGTTCTATCTGCAATCGCGGGGCATCGACAAGCACGCGGCGCAGCAGATGATTATTTTTGCCTTTGCCGCTGAGCTTACTGAGGGGATCGGCAACGAAACCATCCGTGAATCGGTGTTGGCGCGCATTGCACGGCGCTTGCCGGAGCCGGGGGAGGCCGCATGAGTTTTCCCATCGAACGGGTACGCGGCGATTTCCCGATCCTGTCGCGTGAGGTCAACGGCCAGCCTTTGGCTTACCTCGACAGCGCGGCCAGTGCACAAAAGCCGCAGGCAGTAATCGATCGCGAGTTGGATTTTTATCGTCACGGTTATGCGGCGGTGCATCGCGGCATCCACACCATGAGCGCCGAGGCGACTCAGGAAATGGAAGCGGTGCGTGAAAAGGTGGCGGCGTTTATCAATGCCGGCTCGGCGGAAGAGATCGTATTCGTTAAAGGCACCACCGAAGGCATCAATCTGGTGGCCAACAGCTTTGGCCGCCACTTCCTGCAGCCCGGTGACAGCATCATCATCACCGAGATGGAGCACCATGCCAACATCGTGCCCTGGCAGATGCTGGCGCAAGAGCGTGGGCTGAACCTGCGCGTCTGGCCGCTACAGCAAGATGGCACGTTGGATTTGGCACAGCTGCCTGGATTGATCGACGCTTCCACCAAACTGCTGGCGCTGACCCAGGTTTCCAACGTGCTGGGCACGGTCAACCCGGTGCAGGAAATTACGGCGCAGGCTAAAGCAGCCGGTCTGAAGGTGCTGATTGACGGCGCGCAGGCGGTCATGCATCAACGGGTTGATGTGCAGGCGCTGGATTGCGATTTCTACGTGTTCTCCGGCCACAAGCTGTATGGGCCTTCCGGCATTGGCGTTCTCTACGGTCGTCAGGCGCTGTTGCAGCAGATGCCACCGTGGGAAGGGGGCGGCTCGATGATTCAGCAGGTGAGCCTGACCCTCGGCACCACCTATGCCGAGCCACCGTGGCGTTTTGAAGCCGGTTCCCCCAATACTGCGGGCATGATGGGACTGGGGGCGGCGATTGACTACGTGAATGCGCTGGGGCTGGAGGCGATTGCTGACTATGAGCATTCGCTGATGCATTATGCGCTGGAAGCGCTGCAGCAGGTGCCGACGCTGAAGATCTATGGTCCGGCGGATCGCGCTGGAGTGATCGCCTTTAATCTGGGCGAACACCATGCCTATGACGTCGGCAGCTTCCTCGATCAGTACGGCATCGCCATTCGCACCGGACACCATTGCGCGATGCCGCTGATGGCGTTCTATAATGTGCCGAGCATGTGCCGCGCCTCGTTGGCGTTGTACAACACCCGCGAAGAAGTTGACCGGCTGGTGGCCGGGCTGCAGCGAATTCAAAAACTGCTGGGATAGGGTAGACTGTCGGGCATGGCGCTATTGGCTGAACGCCGGTGGCCAGTGACATGGGGTCGGCATGCCGGCCTCTGAATTATTGAAAGGAACCTCATGGCGAACTTGCCGGATAAAGAAAAGTTGATGCGTAATTTTTCCCGTTGCCTGAACTGGGAAGACAAGTACCTGTATGTCATCGAACTGGGTGCGAAGCTGCCGGCGCTTGACGATAGCGAACGTCAGGCGAGCAATCTGATTTCCGGTTGTCAGAGCCAGGTATGGATTGTGATGCGGCTCGATGCACAAGGGCAGGTCGAGTTTCACGGGGATAGCGACGCCGCTATCGTCAAAGGGCTGCTGGCGGTGGTGTTTATTCTTTATCATCAAATGACGCCACAGCAGATTGTCGAGCTGGATGTGCGGCCGTTTTTCGCCGAACTGGCGTTGAGTCAGCACCTGACGCCTTCGCGTTCTCAGGGGCTGGAAGCGATGATCCGCGCTATCCGCAGTCAGGCCGCCAAACTCTGATATTCCCAAGGCTCATTGATACGGCGCCCGTATTTGCTATGTCAATGAGTCTTTACAAAACCCGCCCAGCCCTGCCATTCACCCCGCAAATCAGTGACATATCAGCAGCTTATCCCTTGACGTTATATTGACAAATGGAGAAAGCGATTACGTTATAACATGTTGATTTTTAGAGGACTTATTGCCTTTGACGTCAGCATTGCTAGTATTAATCAGGTCTTGTCTGATTTACCGGTCGCCAAGTGCCAGATAGCCTTGTGGCCGAACCGTAATAAGCATAATAGGGATGATAATGAAACGTGCGTTGAGTTTAATGGGCATGCTATTTGCCACCGTACTGACTGGCACGCAAGCCGCCAGTGCGAGCGAATACCCGCTGCCGCCGCCGGACAGCCGTCTGATTGGCGAGAACACCACTTATACCGTACCGAACGATGGGCGTCCGCTGGAGGCCATTGCTGCCGACTATAAAATTGGTCTGCTGGGCATGCTTGAGGCCAACCCGGGTACCGATCCCTTCTTACCGAAGCCGGGTTCGGTGTTGACCATCCCGACCCAAATGCTGTTGCCGGACACCAAGCGCGAGGGGATTGTTGTCAACCTGGCTGAACTGCGTCTGTACTACTACCCGAAAGGCGAGAACAAAGTCATCGTTTATCCTATCGGCATCGGCCAGACCGGGATGCACACTCCGCTGCAGGTGACCTCCGTTAGCCAAAAGATCCCGAACCCGACCTGGACGCCGACGGCCAATATCCGCAAGCGCTATCTGGAGAAAGGCGTGAAGCTGCCAGGGGTGGTGCCGGCAGGTCCGGATAACCCTATGGGCCTGTTCGCCATGCGTCTGGCTATGGGGCACGGTGAGTATCTGATCCACGGCACCAACGCCAACTTCGGTATCGGCATGCGCGTCAGCTCCGGCTGTATCCGCCTGCGTCCAACGGATATCGAGGCGTTGTTCAACATGGTACCGCGCGGTACCCGCGTTCAGGTCATTAACGACCCGGTGAAAATCTCCGTTGAGCCGGACGGCAAACGTTACGTAGAAGTGCATCAGCCGCTGTCGAGAGTCGAGAGCGACGATCCGCAGACCATGCCGATTACGTTGTCCAAAGCCGAGAAGGCTTTTGTTGGTGATGCACAGACCGACAAGGCCGTGTTCGATAGCGCGGTTGTACGCCGCTCTGGCATGCCGGTGCTGGTTAACGTGGGGCAGAACCCCTCTGACGTCAGTTTGGCGCCTGTAGCCTCACAGGAAGCGAATAAGGGCCCATTCAAGGGTGCACCTATCAGTTCGGTGAATTAAAACGGGTCGTAATGGATGATCCTGAGGGGGTTCAGCGTGCTGAGCCCTTTTTTTTCGCCTGGTGGCAGGGGGTAATCTGGGGGATTTGCAGACAAAAAAAACGGCGCACATTGTGCGCCGTTTTCAATAACCGAAGCTAACTTACTTTTTGTAAGCGTGTGCTTGGTTGTCCAGGCGCTGGTTAGCACGTGCTGCGTCGTCTTTAGCTGCTTGAACGTCAGAACGGATTGCGTTCACGTCGTTGCTCAGCTGGTCAACTTTAGCGTTCAGAGTCTGAACGTCAGAAGACAGTTGATCGATTTTAGCATTGCTTGAACAGCCAGCCAGCATAGTGGAAGCCAGGATTACCGCGCCCAGTACCAGTTTAGTACGATTCATTATAACACCCTCTAGATTGAGTTAATCTCCATGTAGCGTTACAAGTATTACACAAACTTTTTTCGAAAGAGAATAATTTTTTTGGATTGGAGTGCTTTATTTTGATCGTTCGCTCAAACTTACACCTTCTTTTGAAAAATAGTTAAAAAATGTAGGGAAAACAGCTGGATTCCATGGGACAACTCCGATTTATAATTAGCTAAATAATGAGCAATCCACGGTTGCGTTTTTGAGAAAACAGTTTACCAGTGCTAAAAAAAACGCCGCTAAGCGGCGTTTTTGTCAAAATAATTATGTCACGTTTTATATTAAAGCACGTGAACCGAGGCAGTATTGGTAGTGCCGCTTGGAACCAGTGCACCGGAAACCATCACCACAACGTCGCCTTTTTGTGCCAGACCGCTGGCCAGCGCCGCTTCTTTACCGATGCGATAGAAGTCGTCGGTAGAGGCAATTTCCTTGACCATCTGTGGGATCACGCCCTTGGTCAGAATCAGTTGATGCGCGGTGGTTTCGTTGGTGGTCAGCGCCAGGATCACGGCGTTAGGAAAGTACTTACGCACGGATTTGGCAGATTTGCCGCCGCTAGTGGCAACCACGATCAGTGGCGCATCCAGTTTCTCTGCGGTTTCAACGGCGCCACGGCATACGGCTTCGGTGATGCGCAGCTTGCGGTTGTCGTTCAGGCTGTCGATACGGCTCGGCATCACGCGATCTGTGCGCTCACAGATGGTCGCCATGATGGTAACGGCTTCAAGCGGGTACTTACCCTTGGCGCTTTCGCCTGACAGCATCACCGCGTCGGTACCGTCCAGAATGGCGTTGGCCACGTCGCCGGCTTCTGCACGGGTAGGGCGCGGGTTCTTGATCATGGAATCGAGCATCTGGGTGGCGGTGATCACCACTTTACGTGCGCGGTTACATTTTTCGATCATCATCTTCTGAGCGAAGATCACTTCTTCTACCGGGATTTCTACGCCCAGATCGCCACGAGCTACCATGATGCCGTCAGAAGCTTCGAGGATTTCATCGAAGTTGTTTAGGCCTTCCTGGTTTTCGATTTTGGAGATGATCTGGATTTGCTCGCCGCCGTGGGCTTTCAGGTGCTCACGGATTTCCAGCACGTCTGAACGCTTGCGGATAAAGGAAGCGGCAACAAAGTCCACACCCTGTTCGCAGCCGAAGATCAGATCGCGCTTGTCTTTTTCAGCCAATGCCGGCAACTGGATGGAAACGCCCGGCAGGTTAACGCCTTTGTTTTCGCCCAGGTCGCCGCTGTTAAGCACCTTACAAACCACTTCATTTTCGGTCACGTTGGTGACTTCCATGCCGATCAGGCCGTCGTCCACCAGTACGGTGTTGCCGATTTTCAGATCTGCGCTAAAACCGGCGTAGGTTACTGCAACGCGTTCGTTGTTGCCGATAACGCTCTGATCGGTGGTGAAAGTAAAGGTCTGGCCGGCAACCAGAGAGGCATCTTTGCCGCCTTCCAGTTTCATGGTGCGGATTTCCGGGCCTTTGGTATCCAACAGGATACCGGCGTTCTGACCGGTTTTCGCCATCACGGCGCGCATGTTCTTGATGCGGTTGCCGTGCTCTTCGTAATCACCGTGGGAGAAGTTAAGGCGCATTACGTTCATGCCGGCGTTCAGCAGGTTGGTCAGCATTTCTTCCGATTCGGTTTTTGGACCGATGGTACAAACAATTTTGGTCTTTTTCATGACGGAGTTTTCTACAAGTTGTGATGGATAATAAAACGAATAAAACCAGCGGTCAGGCCACTGATAAGGGATTTGAGTCGTGCCTGGTGGTGCAAAACATAGTTAAGGATAGGTGACCGGAGTCGAAATGGGGCGGAAAAATTCAGCCCGCGCCGGGATGCGGGGATGCTGCGCAACGTGATGAGATGAAAATGTGTTGTTATTGCGTTTTCGCAGATCAAGGGCTGAAACCATTCAACTGAAAGACGTTGCGCATTATAAAGGCTAAGCGGCGGGAAACAAAATAAAAAACCGGTGCTAACGCTCGGATCCGCTAAATCAGCAGCAAATGTGGCGCAAATGCAAACTGACAGCTGCGGTTTGTTGCGCAAATAACCTTAGTGTAAACATGTCATTGGCCGATTTTAGCCGGATACGATAATTTCCAGCAGCGTACCGGCCGACAGGCAGAAGCAGCCGCTGGCAATGTTAGCGGGGATGGCGATAGTTTCACCGGCCACGATCACCTGGGTATCATTGCCGACGGTGAATTCAAACTCACCGGAAACCACCCGCGCCTGCAGAGCGTAAGCCCGCTTTTGCAGTTGGCCGAAGGTTCCTGCGTCGAACTTCACTTCCGTGGCGCTGGTGCCGTCGCTCATTACCCCTTGTCTGCGGGTAAGGCCGTTATCCAGTTTTTCAAACGGAGTTTCTGCGGTAAATTTCAGCATGAGATCTGTCCTGATAGGGTATTGGCCTTGATGATACCTGATGTGGCTTGCGGTAGCAGGAGCAAAGTTTTTAAAGGAGGAAGTGCCGGGCCGATAGGGTGAAACTGTGGATATTATGATTTGGTGCGTCCGAGTGGACTCGAACCACCGACCCCCACCATGTCAAGGTGGTGCTCTAACCAACTGAGCTACGGACGCACTGCACTGCTTTAGAATTTTGGTGCGTCCGAGTGGACTCGAACCACCGACCCCCACCATGTCAAGGTGGTGCTCTAACCAACTGAGCTACGGACGCACTGTACTGCTTTAGGAATTTGGTGCGTCCGAGTGGACTCGAACCACCGACCCCCACCATGTCAAGGTGGTGCTCTAACCAACTGAGCTACGGACGCATCTTTTCCTGTCTGTCATGGCTGACAGCGGGGACGAATATTAACGAGCTACCCGCGCGCTGGCAAGGAGAAAAACGTAATTTTATCCGGTATTTCGCGCGATTGCTGCGCTTGTGTGCAGTGCGGCGGTTTTTTCTGCAATCCATGCCGATGAAGCCACCGGTCGGCATAACCGGCCGGTGGCGATACTTAGCGTGCAGAGCGCTGCAGGATCAGTGCGGCGGGCTGTTTTTGCAGCCAACGCATACGCAAGGCCATCATGATAGCGGCGAAGGTCAGCCCGATAATAAACCCAATCCAGAAGCCGCTTGGCCCCATCGCCGGCACGACAATGTCGGTCAATGCCAACAGATAACCGCTTGGCAGCCCCAGCACCCAATAGGCGATAAAGGTGATGAAGAATATCGAGCGGGTGTCTTTGTAGCCACGCAGAACGCCGCTGCCAATCACCTGAATAGAATCGGAGATCTGGTAAATGGCTGCCAACAGCATCAGCTGCGATGCCATGGCCACTACCGCCGGGCTGTCGTTGTACAGCAGCGCGATTGGCTCGCGGAAGGTGGCGGTGAACAACGCGGTGCCGCAGGCCATCAGAATACCAACGCCGATAGCCGAATAAGCGGCAATCCGCGCCCCTTCGACCGAGCCTTCGCCCAACCGATAGCCGACGCGAATCGTCGCGCTGACGCCTAACGACAGAGGCAACACGAACATCAGCGAGCTGAAGTTCAGGGCAATCTGATGCCCGGCCACCGAAACGATACCCAACGGAGAAACCAGCAGGGCGACGACGGCGAACAGCGTAACTTCAAAGAACAGCGCCAGCGCGACCGGCAGACCGATGCCGAACAGGCGTTTTATTGCCGGCCAGTCGGGCCGCAGGCTGCTGCCTTCGTGTGGCAAAATATCGCGCTGCGAAGAGGCGCGCTTTACGTACCAGCGCATCGCCAGGAACATAAACCAGTAAACGCTGCCGGTCGCCACGCCACAACCTATGCCGCCCAATTCAGGCATGCCGAACTTACCGTAGATAAAGATATAGTTGATCGGGATGTTCACCAGCAGGCCGAGGAAGCCAATTACCATGCCGGGCTTGGTTTTTGACAGCCCTTCACACTGGCCGCGCAGCACCTGGAAGAACAGATAACCCGGCGCGCCCCACATGATGGCATGCAGATAACCCACGGCTTTATCCGCCAATTGTGGGTCGATGTTGTGCATCATGTCGATGACGAACTTACTGTTATACAGCACGATAATCACCAGCAGCGAGACCGCCGCCGCCAGCCAGAAGCCCTGGCGCACCTGATGAGCAATGCGATCTCGTCGGCCCGCGCCGTTAAGTTGTGCGATGACCGGCGTCAACGCCAACAACAGACCGTGACCGAACAAAATGGCCGGCAGCCAAATAGAGGTCCCGACGGCGACCGCCGCCATATCTGTGGCACTGTAGGCGCCGGCCATAATGGTATCTACCACGCCCATTGCGGTTTGTGATATTTGCGCGATGATTACCGGGATTGCGAGGGCCAATAAACTACGCGCTTCAATGAAGTACTTCTGCACGCATACACCTTTTCTATTTATTTATGATGGAGGGGAGGGTCGTCGCGAAAGGACAACAATTAAAAATAGCGGAATTTTGTCAAAAAGATTGTACCCGCTCGGCGGGGTTAAGCAAATGCTGTGATGAAATAGTTATTAAATGCGCAGGCGCAGACTTTTTGTCGCCCCGGGTTTGGATTTCCTCGCCAACTGGGGCAAACTGCCTCCAAACGTTGTAAACATTTTCAGAAAGAAGAGGCTCACATGTTCACCGGTATCGTACAAGGCACCGCGCCGCTGGTCGCCATTGATGAAAAATCCAACTTCCGTACCCACGTCATAGAAATGCCTACCGAACTGCTTCCTGGGCTGGAGCTGGGCGCGTCCGTGGCGCATAACGGCTGCTGCCTGACCGTCACCGCGGTAGAGGGTAACCGCGTCAGCTTTGATCTGATCAAAGAAACCCTGCGTCTGACCAACCTCGGTGATCTGGCGCTGGGCGATGTGGTTAACATTGAAAGAGCGGCCAAGTTTAATGATGAAATTGGCGGTCACCTGATGTCCGGCCATATTATCTGCACGGCGGAAGTGGCCAAGATTTATACCTCCGAGAATAATCGCCAGGTATGGTTACGTATGCCGGATGCGGAACTGATGAAATATGTTCTGCACAAAGGGTTTATCGGTATTGACGGAATAAGCCTGACCATCGGTGAAGTGGTGAATAACCGTTTTTGCGTGCACCTGATCCCGGAAACGCTGGAACGCACCACGCTGGGCAAAAAACGCCTGGGCGATAAGGTGAATATTGAGATCGACCCGCAAACGCAGGCGGTGGTAGACACCGTCGAGCGGGTGTTGGCAAGCCGCGAAGCGGCAATGGCGGCGGCGAGCGCGCTGGCGCAGAAGATCTGACAAACGACCCACCAGAGAGGAGCAATCGCGTGAAGTTTTATGGGAAAACGTTGATGTTAACGGCGCTGCTGGCGCTGAGTGCTTGTAGCAGTTCGCCCGATCAGGGCGCGGCCAACCCGGCAGTGGATGCCGATAGCGACACCTGCGGCGCGGCGCAATACCAGAATTATGTCGGTAAACCGATGTCGTCGCTGGAAGGTGTTCAGATTGAATCGCAGGTGCGTGCGATTCCTTATAACTCAGCGGTCACGATGGATTTCAATCTGCGCCGTCTGAATTTCCTGGGTGATAGCGAGGATAAAATTATCCGCGTTTATTGCGGCTGATATACCCGTCGTATTTCAAGTTGTAGCGTTGTTACCTGCTTTACAAGACCCATCCGTGGGTCTTGCCCCTTTGGGGCCGCTGCAAGCAGCGTTCAAATCTGTTCCCGACAGATTTGTCGCTCATCCCAGTTACTTACTTAAGTAAGCGCCTGGGAATGAGCGAGCTGGTCGCCTAGCTACAACTCGAAATTCATAGGGTATATGCTTTTATACTGAATGATAATTAGCGCGTCACGCGGATACCGCCTTCGACGCCTTTCGGGCTGAAGACGACCTGCCACAATTGAATGTCACGGGCGCGAAACGCACCGGCGCAGGCGTTCAGGTAATAACTGAACATGCGCTCGAAACGATCCGAATAACGCTGGGCCAGTTGCGGCCACGCCTGTTTGAATCGTTCGTACCACACCATCAGAGTGCGATCGTAATCAGCGCCAATATTGTGCCAATCTTCCATCACAAAATGCCCTTCGCTGGCCTGAGCAATATGGGCGACCGACGGCAGGCAGCCATTCGGGAAGATATATTTGTTGATCCACGGGTCAACATTCATATCTGTCTGATTCGAGCCAATGGTATGCAGCAGGAAAAGGCCGTCCGGCTTTAAATTACGTTCGACCACGTTGAAGTAGGTGCGGTAATTTTTCGGGCCGACGTGCTCAAACATGCCGACGGAAACAATGCGGTCAAACTGCAGGTGCAAGTCGCGGTAGTCCTGCAGCAGGATCTCGACGTCCAGCCCGGCACAGCGCTCCTGCGCCAGCTTTTGCTGCTCGGCGGAAATGGTTACGCCAACCACCGAAACGCCGTAGTTTTTCGCCGCATAGGCAGAAAGGCCGCCCCAGCCGCAGCCGATATCCAGCAAATTCATGCCGGGTTGCAGCTGCAGTTTTTCGCAAATCATCCGCAATTTGGCTTCCTGCGCTTCTTCCAGCGTGGTCGCCTCTTTCCAGTAGGCGCAGGAATATTGCATATAAGGATCCAGCATCAGGGTAAAGAGATCGTTCCCCAGATCGTAATGTTCTTTGCCGACTATCCAGGCGCGTTTCTTCGATTGCAGATTAGTTAATCGCGCGGCGGCAATACGCAGGGTATCTTTGAGATGGCGGGGCAGTTTCTTTTCCAGACCGGCGCGGACCACGTGATGAAAGAATATATCCAGCCGTTCGCATTCCCACCAGCCGTCCATATAACTTTCGCCCAGGCCGAGAGAACCCTCCTGCAGCACGCGTTTAAAAAAATTAGGATTTTTAACCTGAATATCGAAAGGGCGCGAGCCGTTTATTTCAATACCGGCCATGCTGAGCATTTCATGAGCGATACGGTACCATTGGTTGTCCTGGATGCTCACATCTTCTATACACGATGAACTCATAGCTTCTCCATCACCTTCTTCTGACTTATGACCCGTCAAAAAAATAGCTTAGACCTATTCTGCGGGTGCATACGTTTACCTACGGTAAAAGATCCCGTGGCGTCTGATATCCGACTATGAACAGAGGAAAATTTTAAGAAGGTTCCTGCGCAAGAAACGCGGGAAAGACAATCCTTAAAAAAGTGTGACGCCATACGCGTACACAACAGCTACTTGTGATAAAGAAATTATAAAAGTGTTATTTTTAAAGGTCGTTTTTGAGTATAGGCTTGCCGAGGCGCTTACTCAACTGTAAATCGCACTCGGCAAATATATTCTTTAAGTGATTATTAATGCAGGTAATTATGACGCAGAGTTAGCATGCTCCTGGCGCGTCGCCTGCCGATCGTCCATCACCTTTCTCCGTTGCATCAGATAGCCCAACGCGGCCAGTACCACCGTCGAAACCATCACCGTGACCGTTGCCAACAGAGGCTGAGCAATAAAGGCCGAAACCAGCATGCTGGCGACAAAACACAGGCCTAACTGCAGCGTGTTTTGCAAGGCGGCAGCTTTACCGGTGCCCTCCGGGAACGGGGTCAACGCATTGGCTACCACGATAGGGTAAATGGCTCCGTTGACCAACGCCATCACGCAGAACGGAATTAACAACGTAGTAAGCGTGGGCTGAGTAAGCGTGGCAACCAGATATAATGCAACCATACTGATGCCATAAACTACCAGCAGCCAGGGCAACAAGGTGTTGCCATTCATGCGGTTTAACGCGGTACGGCAACCATAGCCTCCCAATAAGAAAGCCAGAGTCTGCGGCACATAGCTAAGGCCGATATCATTGGGGCTGTAGCCCATCTCGCCAAGAATAAACGGCGAACCGGTCAGCCAGGCGAAGAAACCGGCAGAACAGGCGGCAAAGATCATGACGTTGCCGCTGAAAATGCGAGATTTCAGCAGTTGCATGAAGCTGAGCGCGCTCTTCTTATTGTCGATGGAAGGCACGGTTTTGGCGCTTTCTTTCAGCATCAGCGTCGGCAGCAACAGGATCACGGTGATGCCCAGCAACACGGCGAAAATGGCGCGCCAGCCCATGTGGTTCAGCAACCAGGCACCCACCAATGGCGCCAGCGCCGGTGAAAGGGCCACCAGCGGCATAATGGTGGCGAACACGCGGTTAGCCTTGCCTTCGCGATAGCGGTCAATCACCAACGCCTGCCAGGTAACGGCAGCGGAACAAACCCCAATCGCCTGGATAAAGCGCAGCGACCAAAGTTGCACGGCATTTTGCACCCACAACATGCCGAGGCAGCCGAGGGCAAACAGCGCCAGGCCGATCAGCAACACCGGTTTGCGGCCGAGGCGATCGGAAAGCGGGCCCCACAGCAGTTGTGCAAAGGCAAACCCAGCCAGGAAGATGCTCAGGCTGGCGCTGATGGCCCCGGCGGAAATCTGCAGGTCTCGCTGCATCATGCCAAAGGCGGGCAGGTACATGTCGGTGGCCAGGTAACCCAGCATGCTCAGGCCGGCAAGGTAGAACATAAAACCAAAGGAATTTCGCATGGTATTTCTCGTTAATATTTTATTGTCGCAGGTTTTTAGCGCCGGCAAGTGTATCCGGCTGGATCTCTGCTTGTGAAACGGTAATATTTGCGAGGTGCTGTTAAAAAAATTGAAGGCAAAACTATGTGGTCTGAATATTCACTGGATGTCGTAGATGCGGTAGCCCGCACCGGCAGTTTCAGCGCCGCGGCGCAGGAGCTGCATCGTGTGCCGTCGGCGGTCAGTTACACGGTGCGGCAGTTGGAGCAATGGCTGGCGGTGCCGCTGTTTGAGCGCCGTCATCGTGACGTGGAATTGACACCTGCGGGCGTGTTGTTTATTCAGGAAGCGCGCGGTGTCATCAAAAAAATGCTCGACACGCGCCGACAGTGCCAGCAGGTGGCTAACGGCTGGCGGGGTCAATTGAAAATTGCGGTGGACATCATCGTTAAACCCCAGCGTAGCCGCCAATTGGTGCTGGATTTTTACCGCCATTTCCCCGACGTCGAACTGCTGGTTCAGCCGGAGGTGTTTAATGGCGTATGGGATGCGCTGGTGGACGGTCGTGCCGATATGGCGATCGGTGCCACAAGGGCAGTACCTGTGGGCGGCGGCTTCGCCTTTCGCGATATGGGGGATATGCGCTGGCTGTGCGTGGCCAGTCCGCAGCACCCATTGGCCACGATAGAAGGGCTGCTGAACGACGATCAACTCCGGCCTTTTCCGTCGCTGTGCCTGGAAGATACTTCGCGCAACCTGCCCAAGCGCGTGACCTGGACGTTGGACAACCAACGACGCCTGGTGGTACCAGACTGGGCTTCTGCGGTGGATTGTCTGTGTGCCGGGTTGTGCGTTGGCATGATGCCCGCGCATCAGGTACTGCCTCTGGTGCAGCGCGGGGAACTGGTGGCGCTACAGTTGCAACAGCCATTTCCCGCCAGCCCTTGTTGTCTGACCTGGCAGCAAAATACGCCGTCACCGGCGATGGCCTGGCTGCTCGATTATCTGGGGGACAGTGAAACCTTGAATCAGGAGTGGCTAAGCGAAGAATGACGCCGGAAACCGCGAGGGTTTCCGGCGCAGATAATTAGCGGCGATAATCGATGAACGGGCCGTCAGCGACCGAACGGCGCTCAACCAGCTTGGGATGAACCTCAATGACCTGCGACTCTTCACGTTTGCTGATAATGCGATCCAGCAGCATGGTGAATGCCATCTCGCCCAAACGCTCTTTGGGCTGATGAATAGTGGTCAGTGCCGGGGTAAAGTAGCGGGCATTTCGTACGTTATCGTAGCCAATTACCGAAATGTCCTGCGGCACGCGCAGTCCAAGTTCATCGGCGGCGCAGATCGCACCCATTGCCATGATATCGCCACCGCAGAATATCGCGGTAGGGCGTTGCTTCTGCGACAGTATCTGATGCATGGCCTTGTAACCGGATTCCGGCTCAAAGTCGCCCTGAACAATCCACTCTTCGCGCACGTCGATATTGGCTTCTTCCATGGCTTTTAAAAAGCCCTGATGGCGGCCGCCGCCGGTATTGCGTGCCAGCTGGCCCGGAATGGCCCCGATATCGCGGTGGCCGCGTTCAATCAGGTAGCGCCCGGCCAGATAGCCGCCTTCGAAGGCGTTATCGATAATGGTGTCGGTAAAGTCACCGCGTGCGGCGCCCCAATCCATGACGACCATCGGGATATTGCGATAATCTTCCAGCATGCCGAGCAGTTGGTCCGGGTATTCCGAACACATGACTAACAGACCATCGACGCGCTTTTGCGCCAACATCGCCAGATAGGCGCGTTGTTTGTCCAGATTGTTATGCGAGTTGCACAGGATCAGCGTATAGCCTTTGCTGTAGCAGCTGTTTTCCACCGCCTCGATCACTTCGGCAAAGTAAGGCGCTTCGCTCGACGTGGCCAGCAGACCAATAGATTTGGTGTGGTTGACCTTGAGGCTGCGCGCCACGGCGCTGGGTGAATAGTGCAGCTCTTTGATCGCGGCGCCAACGGCCGCTTTTGTCTCTTCGGCGACGAAACGAGTCTTATTGATGACGTGCGAAACGGTGGTGGTGGAAACGCCAGCGCGTTTGGCCACATCTTTAATCGTTGCCATGTAAAGAATGACTCCTGAACTCACATGTTGCAGTATGTAAGTGTGATGTTAATCGTTTGCCTGCGTAGATCCTTCTCCAAAGAAGCGAAAACTGAGTTTTTAGTGTGTTGAAGTCGTCAGCGCTTGGTCAGGAGGGGCATTTTGCCGGTACACAGTTGTGAACTGCGAATTTTGTCCCATATTGAGCAAAAGGGGAAGAGGTAATCGGTATTATAAACTGGGAAATGATAACAAGATTTTATCGGCCAACTGTGGGAAAATGGTTTAACACATTAATTGTGTGCCTTTTACCCTTGGGAAACCCAATCTGAAAAGGAGTTATAATGGATACCGATTTGAAAATGTCACTGTTCACCACCCTGGGTGCGCTGGCTGTGATTATCGCTTTTAGCTTCACCGCAGCATTGAACTGATACTCTTCAGTCAACCAGGCGCAGCTCGCTACGCCTGGTTGTACTTTCCCCCGCGTTACGCCAGATTTTCCTCCACAAATGCCCAGTTAACCAGCGCCCAGAAGTTTTCCAGGTAGGTCGGTCGTGCGTTGCGATAATCGATATAGTAGGCGTGTTCCCAAACGTCGACGGTCAGCAGCGGTTTGTCTTCACCGGTCAACGGCGTGGCCGCGTTCGAGGTATTAACAATCGCCAGCGAGCCATCCGGCCTTTCCACTAACCAGGTCCAGCCTGCGCCGAAGTTTTTCACCGCGGCGTCGCTGAATTGTTCCCGGAAGGCGGTAAAAGAACCAAAAGCCTGGTTGATCGCCGCGGCCAATTTGCCCTGAGGCTCTCCGCCGCCCTGAGGTGACAGGCAGTGCCAATAGAAGGTGTGATTCCATACCTGGGCCGCATTGTTGAAGATGCCGCCGCTGGAAGCCTTGATGAGGGCTTCAAGGGAGGAACCTTCAAACTCGCTGCCTTTCAGCAGATTGTTCAGGTTGACCACGTAGGCGTTGTGATGCTTGCCATAGTGGTATTCCAGGGTTTCTGCCGAAATGTGCGGTTCGAGGGCGTTTTTTTCATAAGGTAGTGCGGGCAGTTCAAACGACATTGCTTCCTCCTTGTACAGTGCCAATTTTCCGTCAGAGCAACGGAAATGCAATTGACCTGTTTTTATTGTGGGTATTTAGCTTAGCAATTTTCGCGATGAAATACAGTGGGGCGGGCTAAAGGATTGGGTGCTTTAGGGACAGCAGGAAAATCAGTCAGGGGAGTGCGGCTGGACAGGCCAGCCGCGAAGGAGTTTATCGAATGGTTTTCGGTGTTACTACACGGCGAGCGCCGATGTAATGGTTTTGCCAGTAGTCATTGTCGAGCTGGCTGATCCGAATTTCTTCACCGGTACGCGGTGACTGAATGAATTTGCCGTTGCCCAGATAAACGCCAACATGGTCTGCTACGCCGCGGTTATTAATGCGGAAGAACACCAGGTCACCGCTTTCCAGCTCGCTTCTCTTGATCGGCGCGGCGTCGCGCAGGTGGTACATCTCGTTGGCGGTGCGCGGCATTTTGATTTTCACCACGTCTTTATACGCGTAGTAAATCAGGCCGCTGCAGTCGAAGCCGGTTCTTGGCGAAGTACCGCCCCAGCGGTAAGGCTTGCCCATTTGGTCCATCAGCTTGGCCATCGCGGTTTGCTTGGCATGCTGGTAGCGTTTTTTGTGCGCTGGAGTCAGCTTCAAGGGTTTATCATCACGCACCAACTTCGCAGTAGCCATACCGGCTTCGCGGTGGCGACCATAGCCTTTTTTGTAACCCTTTTTCGGCGGGGTAACTTTGATTTTAGCTATTTTCTGAGTTTTGCCTTTCGATTTGGCGCTGACGATCTTTTTAGCGGTTTTTTCCGTTTTGGCTTTGGAAAGCTTGGCGGTTTTCTGCGGGGTGGTGGTTTTGGCTTTTTTGCTGGCTTTTACCGCTTTCTTTTTCTTGCGGTCATCGGGCCGGGCTTCGTTGACATGGCTCTTGCGCTGCTCGGCGGCAATGCGTCCCTGCGGCGCAGCATGCGCCAGATTGAAGAATAGCTGTGTAAACAACAGCACAAAAAGCGTAAGAATTAAACGCATGTCGACGTTACCAACCTTGGCCCCGGAACAGATATCGAAAGAAGGACAGTATTCCCGAATTTCGCCATATAAAACAGCGAAGAACTCATAAATGATAATCCATATTGTGAGAAAACGTTAATGGCATTTTTTTTGCCGAAAAATCAAACCGTTGATGTATAAAAAAAAGACAATCACCGTCGGCGGGATTATTTAGCGGCGCATTTTGATGACAAAATATATTAGTGAAATGGCCAGATTAAAAATGTTATTCTGCGCATATGTTTTGACCGGAAAGGCTTTGCCGGTAAGACGCGACTGACTACGGGGAAATGCCCTTGCAAAAGATGGCGTTTTCTTGCGACTGTTCCAGCCGCTACAATGGCCGGTGTGATGCATGTTGTAGCCATAAGACTTGGCTTGAGGAAGCAATACAATGACGACGACGATTGAAAAAATTCAGCACCAGATCGCTGAGAACCCGATTCTGTTGTACATGAAGGGTTCACCGAAATTGCCAAACTGCGGTTTCTCTGCGCAAGCCGTGCAGGCGCTGTCTGCCTGTGGCGAACGCTTTGCCTACGTTGATATTCTGCAGAACCCGGACATCCGTTCCGAGTTGCCTAAATACGCCAACTGGCCGACCTTCCCACAGCTGTGGGTCGACGGTGAGCTGGTAGGCGGCTGCGATATCATCATCGAAATGTATCAGCGCGGCGAACTGCAGCAGCTGATCAAAGAAACGGCAGAGAAGTACAAACAGCAGGAAGACCAGCAGCCATAATCGGCTCGGTTTTACTGTTGGGTTCCATCGGGCGGCACCAGTGAAGACTGGGCCGCCCGATTTTTTTGTCTTAGTCGGTGTTTTCGACCGCCAGTGGCCAGCCACCCAGGCGTTTCCAACGGTTGACCAGCTCGCAGAACAGCAAAGCGGTTTGCTCGGTGTCATACAGGGCTGAGTGCGCCTGAGAACTGTCGAACGGGATATTGGCGGCGATGCAGGCTTTGGCCAGCACCGTCTGCCCCAGTACCAGCCCACTCAGCGCCGCAGTATCAAAGGTGGCGAAGGGGTGGAACGGGTTGCGTTTCAGGCTGGCGCGCTCTGCGGCCGCCATCAGGAAGCTGTGATCAAAATTGGCATTGTGCGCCACAATGATTGCCCGGTTGCAGCCACGATCCTTGATGCCCTTGCGCACGGCTTTAAAAATAGCGTGCAACGCATCGTGCTCACTGACCGCACCGCGCAATGGGTTACTTGGGTCGATGCCGTTAAAGGCCAGCGCTTCCGGCTGCAGGTTGGCGCCTTCAAAAGGTTCCACGTGGAAGTGCAGGGTCTCGTCCTGCTGCAACCAGCCGTTTTCATCCATTTTTAACGTAACGGCGGCAATCTCCAGCAGCGCGTCGGTTTTGGCATTAAATCCGGCAGTTTCTATATCTATGACTACGGGGTAAAACCCACGAAAACGGCCACTCAGGGCGTTAAGATCACTTTTTTCGGCCATCAGTTTCTTATCTTCATCGAATGCAGCGCGCATTATGGCAAATTTTGCGCCCGGTTGCAGGCGGTTATCACGCAGATAAAAATAAGGGCGCAGGAAGCGCCCTTAATCGACCTCAGTGGCCCAGACCATGCCCGGCATGTTTGTTCTCGATCAGTTCGATCTTGTAACCGTCCGGGTCTTCAACAAAGGCGATCACCGTGGTGCCACCTTTTACCGGTCCGGCTTCGCGAGTAACCTTGCCACCGGCGTTGCGGATGCTGTCACAGGTTGCGGCGACATCGTCGACGCCCAGCGCCAAATGACCAAACGCGCTGCCCATTTCGTAGCTGTCGGTGCCCCAGTTATAGGTCAGTTCAATCACCGCACCTTCGCTTTCATCGGTATAGCCCACAAACGCCAGCGAGTATTTGTATTCCGGGTTCTCGCTGGTACGCAGCAAGCGCATGCCTAATACCTTGGTATAAAAGTCGATGGAACGTTGCAGGTCACCGACGCGGATCATGGTATGGAGTAAGCGCATAATTCCTCTGATTGGATGTGCCGTTGCCAATGGCGGATGGATTGAAGCGAAATTCAGTATAGCGTTGCCGCATAAGGGATTTCAATGTATGCCGGGGCGGGAGCGGGAGAGTTGGAGTGACATTGTCACCTTATTAATGGCAATCGCACAGTATGTGCCCTATGGTTGATGGAAATAGGTACTATACCCCCCGCAAGGAACAGCAGGGTCGGATAGCGATCCAGACTCAGGCGGATGGCCTCAATTTATACATTTGGATCTGGTTAATATGTTTTTTTGTTTTTTCCCGTGCGGAATGATGGCTACTGCCGAAGGAGATCATCAATGGACGAAATGCTGATTCTGGTGGATGCCGAAGATAATTCCGTGGGGTCACAAACCAAAACGCTGGTGCACCAGCAGGGATTACTGCACCGGGCGTTTTCAATTTTTATTTTTGACAGCCAGGGCCGACTGCTGCTGCAACAGCGGGCTTTCAGTAAATACCATTCTGCCGGGTTGTGGACCAACACCTGCTGCGGTCACCCGCGTTGGGGTGAAGCGACGCAGGCGGCCGCACAGCGGCGGTTACAGGAAGAGATGGGCTTTTGCACTGAGCTACTGAAGGTATCGAGTTTTACCTACCGCGCGGAAGTGCCAGGCGATTTAATTGAGCACGAATTTGATCATATTTACGTGGGCTTGTTTGACGGTGAACCGCAAGAGGATCCTGAAGAAGCCCACAGCTGGTTGTGGGTCGATATTCGGCAATTAACCCAGGAGCTAAAAAATGACCCTGATAAATTTACCGTTTGGTTTCGCAGCATAATGAATAATATCGACGCCGCTGAGATTGACCGTTGGAGACAGTTGGTCTCCCGTTAAATTGCCCCCGAACCGATAAACGACAAAAGCCCGCCGGCATTCGCATACCGGCGGGCGTTCTTATTTTGTTTGTCGCATTCTTACAGCGTCGGGTAGTCGGTGTAACCCTCAGCACCGCCGCCATAGAAGGTTTCTGGCTGAGGTTCGTTTAGCGCAGCATTTTGCTTCAAGCGCTCTACCAGATCTGGGTTGGCGATATAGCTACGACCGAAGGCCACCGCATCGATAAAGCCTTTGTTGATCAGCTCTTCTGCTTTCTCGGCGGTATAAGCGCCGGCACCGACGATGACGCCTTTAAAGTGGGCGCGCACCGAGTCACGGAAGGCGTCAGAATAAGGCTTGCCGCCGGCCCAGTCGGGCTCGGAAATGTGCAGGAAAGCGATATTGCGCTTGTTCAGCTCTTCCACCAGATACAGCGCCGCTTCTTCCTGATCTTCCCCGTTATCCAGGCCGTTGAACGGACCCAGCGGTGAAATACGGATGCCAATGTGTTCTGAACCCCATTCGGCGATGCTTGCGTCAACCACTTCCAAAGTCAGGCGAGTGCGGTTTTCGATGCTACCGCCGTATTGGTCGATACGTTGGTTAGACGCCGGCGACATAAACTGGTGCAGCAGATAGCCGTGCGCCGCGTGCAGTTCGATAAAATCAAAGCCGGCTTCACGCGCGTTGGCGGTGGCCTGACGGAAATCATTAATGATCCCCGGGATCTCTTCGGTTTCCAGCGCTCGTGGGGTAGAGGTCGGCACTCGTACCCAGGCACCGGTTTCGTCACGTACGGTGGTGCGGGTGTCGGCATTGATCGCAGAAGGGGCCACCGGTGCCTGCTGGCCCGGTTGCAGGCTGTTGTGGGAAATACGGCCCACGTGCCACAGTTGAACGGCGATATGGCCATTCTTATCGTGTACCGCCTGGGTGATTTTTTTCCACGCGGCGATCTGCTCTGGGGTGTGCAGCCCCGGAGCGCCGGCATAGCCTTTCGCCTGGAAAGAAATCTGAGTGGCTTCAGTGACGATCAGGCCGGCACTGGCGCGCTGAGCATAATATTCGCCCATTAACGGAGTAGGGATATCGCCGGGCTCAATGCTGCGCAGCCGCGTCAGTGGGGCCATAAACACGCGGTTTGGCAGGGTGACAGCGCCAACCTTCAACGGGGAGAACAGCTTTTCAATCTTCATAGTGCATCCTATATTAATAGACCGGTCGACTAGTAATGAGATAAAACCGCCCCGCAGGGCAAGTTTCGATAAAATCAGGGTGTTTCGTTTAAGGTTGCGGTGGACGCAACAGCAATTCAATACTTTCCAGCGCGCTGGTCAACGGAGCGACCGAACGGCGGATTTTGGCACGCAGCGAAGCGCCAAGCCACAGCGAATACAGCGTTTCTGCTGTTGCTGCCGGGCTCATGGCAATCGACAGGGCGCCTTCACGGATACCGCGTTCAATCGCATCCTGCAGGTGAGCAATCACCCGGGCGGTTCCGGTTTCCAACGCATGCCGCATTGGCTCTGACAAATCACTCACCTCGGCGGAAAGCTTCACCGCCAGGCAGGCATTGTGGCATTCGCTACGGCAGTGGTAGCTGATTGCCTGGGCGTAATAGCTCAGCAACTGATGACGCGCATCGCTCTTATCGTCGGCAAACAGCTGTTTCATTTCCGCATCGTAATGCTCGAAATAACGCTGCAGCATCGCTTCTCCAAAGGCTTCCTTCGAACGGAAGTAGTGGTAGAACGAGCCTTTCGGCACCCCGGCCGTGTTCAACAGCTCGCTTAAGCCCATCCCGGTAAAACCAAGGCGCAGGCTGAGCGTCTCGCCGGTGGCGAGCAAATGTTCACGGGTGTCTGTCGGGCAATGCGCATGTTTAGTCATAATGGTTGTCAGCATAATAGACCGATCGGTCTAGGTCAAGAGCAATAAAAAAAACCGGCGTTAGGACGCCGGTTGCGATGAAAGGTATTTTGCCCGAGCAGGGTGAAGAAGTTAAGTCTTTATGCCCCGCTGCGGCAGCGTTGCAGGATGTCCAACTGCGGCTGATACTCGCGAGTTTGCACGTTCAACATACCGAGCATGGTATGGAACAGGTTGTCCTGCGACACCTCGTCTTTTTCCGCCAGGGTGTTCAGGCACTGACGATCAACTTTGAAGTTGCGCTCATAGTCCGCAGACATCCACATCAGGAAGGGCACGTGGGTCTGCTGGCTTGGGGCGAAGACATAGGGCGTGCCGTGCAGGTACATGCCGTTTTCACCCAATGATTCGCCGTGGTCGGAAAGGTACACCAGCGCCGTGTTGAACTTGTCGCTGTACTGCTGCAGCAGCTTGATGGTGTCGTCGAGCATGGCATCGGTATACAGCAGAGAGTTGTCATAGGTATTGACCAACTGCTCGTGGGTGCAATCCTGAATCTGATTGCTGTCGCAGGTCGGCGAGAACTTCTGGAACTCTGGCGTACTGCGGCGGTAATAGGCCGGCCCGTGGCTGCCCATCTGATGCAGTACGATCACGCCGTCGTCTTTCAGGCTGTTGATGTAGTCGTTCAGCTTGTACAGCAACACATTATCCATGCACACATCACCGTCGCAATCCTGCGGCAGTTTCAGCTTGGTCATGTCTACGTGCGGTACGCGATCGCAGGCACCTTTGCAGCCACCGTCATTTTCACGCCACAGCACGTTAACACCGGCATGGGCCAGTACGTCTAGTACGCCTTCCTGATGCGTAGCCAGAGTCGCATCGTAATCCTTGCGCGGCATGTTGGAGAACATGCAGGGGACGGATATGGCGGTTTCGGTGCCACAGGAGCTGGCGTTTTTAAAGTAGGTCACATTGTCTTGTTTCAGGCGCGGGTTGGTTTCGCGGCCATAGCCTCCGAGCGAGAAATTCTCGGCGCGCGCCGTTTCGCCCACCACCAGGATCACCAGGGTTTTCTTTTGCTGTGAGGCTATCAGCGGTCCTTTGCGAGCATCTTCACCGATTTTCACCAGCGGCAGGTTACGGGTGAAGTACCGTTGCTGGGTAAACTTGATGGTGCCGGCGACAAAGTTAGAAGGCGTCAGCATTTTCACTACGCTTTTGTTATTGCGGATCAGCGAAGCGTAGTCCTTATAAAACAGCGCGGCGATAATCAGGATCACCACCACGGAAAGCATCACGTTGGCGGCTCGCAGCCCGGCCATGTACCACCAGGGGCGGGTTTTCCGGATCTCGGTGAAGCAGACCACCACCGCCGGAACAATACCGAGCAACACCAGCCACAGCCCCATGCGAGGTGTCAGCAGTGCCGTGGCCTCCTGCGGGTTGGTCTCGAAGGCGTTCTGCATCATGTTGCCGTCGATGACCACGCCATAGCTGAACATAAAGTAGTTGGCGGCCGCGCTGCCGAGCAGGAAGAAAATCATCAGCGGTTTGCGCAGGAAGGGCACGGTCAGCACGCTGAAGATGATATTCAACGCGCAAAAAATCACGACCGGCATGGTGGCCGCGAAAATAACGCTGTGGACGTTATCGAAGCTGATATACGACCAGGCCTTATGAAGGAATAACGCGTTCTGGAACAGAGTGAAGAACAAGGCGCTGGCGAGGATAAAACCCAGGCTGTTGCACTGTAAGCGTTGACGTAACCACATTGCCAAATCTAAGTCCTGCTATTAAGTAATGCGCTGAAATTTACAGGATGAAACTTAAGAAAACCTTAGAGATTCAGAATGGTGGCGGAGTCGTTCAGTTTTGGTTTAGAAATAAGGTCGCCAGACCGGGGGTCGGTCTGGCGATGCGATCAGTAAGCGGCGGTAAATTGCGCTTTGATAAACTGCGGCTTTTCAATTTCGTCGATGATGGCGACCGACAGATCTTCCACCGAGATACCGGCTGGCGCCTGGCCGTTCATCAACAGCTGGGTGGTGCCGAGGCGGAACTGGCCGGTGCGCTTGCCGGGCTCCAGTAGGGCGGCTGGCGACAAATAGGTCCAGTCGAGGGACGAGTCGTTGCGCAGTTTGTTGCGTAAATCACGCACTGCACGAGCACCTGGACGGATATTTTCCGGGAATTCCGGCGTGTCTACCAATTCAACGCCCGGCGCGACCTCCAGACTGCCGGCACCTCCCACCACCAACAGGCGTTTAACACCGGCTTTTTTAACCGCGTCCAGGATTTGCTGTGCGCCCCGGCTGGTTTTTTCGTAGAGGTTATCTTCCGCCCAGCCTGGGTTATAAGCGCTGATCACCGCGTCCTGCCCGGACAGCTGTTTCGCCAGCCATTCGGTATCGGCGACGTCGCCCAAAGCTATGCTCAGGTTGGCGTTCTCCGGCAGGTCTTTTTGCTGACGGGCAATCGCCGTAACTTGCAGTCCACGCGCCAGCGCTTCGTCCAGCACGCGGCGGCCTACAAAACCTGTTGCTCCAATAATGGCTACTTTCATCTGTTTGCTCCTGTCAGGAAGGGATTCAATGTTATCTCTCTGCTCAGGCTGACCTGAGCGGCTATAGACACTGTAGTACTTAACAATCGAGCTGATTAGTGCCATATTCATGCTTTCTTGATTAAGTAAAACTTCATAATCATGGATAAATTGAATCGAATGGCGGTATTCGCCACCGTAGTGGCGGAAGGTTCGCTGGCCGGTGCCGCACGGCGGCTGGGCATGACGCCGTCGGCGGTCAGTCAGCATATGCGGTCGCTGGAGAAAACGCTGGGGGTGCCGTTGTTGCATCGGTCCACGCGGCGCCTGGCCCTCACCGAGGCAGGGGCGGCCTTCTATCCCGGCTGTGAAGCCATGCTGTTTCAGGCGCAACAGGCGGAACAGCGTCTGGCGGAACTGCGCGATACGCTGGTGGGGGAATTGCGCATCGCGACGACCATCGGTATCGGTGGTCGCCCGTTGGCGGAGGCGCTGGCGCCGCTGTTGCAGGCTCACCCCAAACTGACGCTGAAGGTGCTGGCAGACGACCGGATCGTCGATATGATCGATCAGCGTATCGATATCGCACTGCGGGTGAATCGCCAACTGGCGGATGCCAATATGATCGCCCACCCGCTGGCCGAGTGGCCAATGGTGCTGTGTGCCGCTCCTCGCTATCTCAGCCAGCATGGTGTGCCGGAGACACCGCAAGACCTGGTGCAACACCGGTGGATCTCGGGGGTTTTCAGCGGCGCGTATCTGGAGCTGCACCACCAGAGCGGCCAGCAGCTTAAATTGCGTCTGTCGGAAGGGCAAATCGTCAGCGACAACATGACCGTAATACGCGCGTTTACCCGCAGCGGTCTGGGGATCTCGAGTCAGCCTTTATACGAAATTGAAGATGAACTGCAACGCGGCGAGCTGATTCAACTGATGCCAGAATGGCGCCCGGTAGCGTCGCGGCTGCATGCGATGACGCTCGAACGGGCAATGCCGGAGAAAAATCGTCAGGCGCTACGTTACTTACGCGACTATTTTCGGCGCCATACCGAAAAGTCACTTGCCAGCGGCGCCAATGGCGTCTTCAATTAGCAAGAGACAGCAGGAGGACGCGTGCCGCAGCAGCTTGAGTTTTTTGACATCCCCAGCCCCTGTCGTGGCATCTGTCAGGCCGACGATCGAGGTTTTTGCCGTGGCTGCTTGCGCAGCCGCGAGGAACGTTTTGGCTGGATGCAAATGAGCGATGCGCAAAAGCGGGACGTATTGCGTCTGTGCCACCAACGCTTCCTGCGTCTGCAGCGAGCCAACAAACAGCCTGAAGAACCGCAACCCGAACAGCCGTCGCTATTTTGACCGGTAGCCGATCCGCCGCACGTTAGCGCGGCTTTCCCCTTTCCACGTCGTTATCCGCTTGTGTATGCTGGCATCAAACACTGTCATGAGGTTTCAATAATGGTAAACCGTATTCAACTCGCGCCGCAGGGGCCTGAATTTTCCCGCATGATTTGCGGATACTGGCGTTTGATGGAGTGGGGCATGTCGCCACAACAGCTGTTGGCGTTCATTGAGCAGCATATCGAGCTGGGCGTGACCACTGCCGATCACGCGGATATTTACGGCGGCTATGCCTGCGAACAGGCTTTTGGCGAAGCGATGCGTTTGAAGCCGTCATTGCGCCAGTCGATGGAGCTGGTGTCCAAATGCGGTATCGCCACTACGGCCAAACCGGGCAACGCCATCGGCCATTACATCACCGACCGCGAACATATCGTTTACAGCGCGGAACGTTCGTTGGCACATCTTCATACCGACTATCTTGACCTGTTGTTGATCCACCGCCCGGATCCGCTGATGGATGCCGATGAGGTCGCCGAGGCCTTTGTGTCTCTGCACCAAAGTGGCAAAGTGCGCCACTTCGGTGTTTCCAACTTCACACCGGCGCAATTTACGTTGCTGCAATCGCGGCTGCCATTCTCGTTGGTGACCAATCAACTGGAGATTTCACCGATTCACCAGCCGAGTATCCTGGATGGATCGCTGGATCAGTGCCAGCAGTTGCGCATCAAGCCGATGGCCTGGTCTTGTCTGGGGGGCGGACGTCTGTTCAGCGACGCCGAGTTCCAGCCGCTGCGCGATGAGTTGCAGGCGGTGGCGAAGGAAATAGGGGCCGACACTATCGAACAGGTGGTCTACGCCTGGGTGATGCGACTGCCGTCGGCACCGTTGCCGATTATCGGCTCCGGCAAGATTGAACGCGTGCGTTCGGCATTGAAGGCGCAGCAATTGACGCTGGATCGTCAACAGTGGTTCCGTATCCGCAAAGCAGCGCTGGGTTACGACGTACCTTAAGCGGCACGATAAAACGGGCAGCCTCGGCCGCCCGTTTTTAACGTTAATGCCCCGGTGTTCAGGCCAGTACCACTTGGCCGTCCGACAGGCTATCGAATCCGATCCCAACTAAAGTGACCGTATTGCCGCCAAAGTTAAACACCAGGTTGTCGTTCACCTCGGAAACAAAATCGCGATAATTACCGCCCGAGCTGCTGCCTTCGGTACCGATAAACACCAGCTTATCCTGCGCCTGATAACCGTAAATCAGATCCTGACCGAAGTCGCCGCTGAACAGGAAGGTATTGCTGCCACCCTGGCTGTGCATAACGTCGTTACCCGCGCCGCCGACGAACACGTCATTGCCTTTGCCGCCAAACAGCTGGTCATTTCCCTCCAAACCGAAGAGCCAGGAGCCGGACTCTTTAGCAGTCAGAACGTCATCGGCCGCGGTGCCGTTTGCCGAACTGGCATAGGCGGTCAGCCCCTTGGTGGAAAGCAAGCCGTTGTCGGTCACCTGGTGATCAACCTCTTTGGTGAAAATCAACAGTGACGACTCTTTGCTTTTCAGCGTGCCGATCGAGTTAGCCAGGGTGATGCCACCGTCAGCATCGCGCAAATAGAGCGTATTGCCGTCGTACGCGACCTCGGTGTTTTTCAATGCATGCTGCAAATCCAGGGTGTTATGGCCTTCACCGCCGGAAATAATATTAAAACCGCCATCGTCACGGAATGTGTCATTGCCGGCACGGCCCTCGAGATAATCATTTCCAGTGCCGCCCTTGATAAGGTCATTGCCGTCGCTGCCGACAATAAAGGTTGGGCCGCTGTGTTGCTCGGCGTTGCGGTTGAGGTCTTCCACCCAGGTATTGCCGCGGGTGACGTCAGAAAGGTTGGAAACGATCACCGTCGAGTCTTTGCTGGTCAGCGAGTAGAACTCTGAATTCAATACCCGCATCAACCCGTCCTGATAAAAGAACGGCAGGTGAGATAACCAGGTTGGAATATTGAGGATCGAGAAGAGCAGAATATTCCAGGCGGCGGAGGCATAGTGGTCGTTGAAATTAACGATGTTGTTGGTGGCGGAGTCTTGCGGTGCGTCATGTACGCCCAGCGTTGCAGAGGTGCGCGTTGTACCGTCCAACGCGCGGAATACCGGGTCATTTTCGTAACCGACGTTAATCACTTTGCCGCCGGTTTCGTATTGGGTAGGAGAAGCAAAGGCGACATAGTTGGACTGCGCATAGAAGCCCCCCCAATTGCCGTCGCTGAGCGCCGCCATGCTGTTCACGGCCAGGCCGCCGAGGCTATGGCCACTGATGGTAATGTCATCCCCACTCAGCCCGTGCGCCTGGGCGAACTTGGCCACATCCCCCAGCAGGGTGCCGAAGGCTTTCAGACTGTAGTTATCGGCATAGCCATTCGGGCCGAAACCGGCCAGCAGGTCATTGACCAAATCGCCGATGGTATCGGTGATCAGAGATTCGCGCGGGCCGCTGGTGCCGCGAAAAGCAATGCCGATGCCGGTGAGATTACCCTCGCTGTCGTATTTTCCCAGCACTTCAGCCTGTGCCGTGGTGTAGCCGAACGTTTCACCGTAATAGGTGCCGCGGGCATCCGTTTTGCCCTGATAGCCTAGTTGGTCTGCGCTTATCAATGACCAGCCAGCGTTATTTACCGCTGCCAGCGCCGCTTGTTCCGAGTCGGGATTCCAGGGAATACCGGGTAGGCCACCCTGAGATTGCGTGCTGCCTATCAGCGCGGTCACCAGCGTGAAGGGCAAGCCCAGGCCAAAACCGGAGCTGTGATAGCCCTCGTCAAAACCATTATCGATATTGTGATAGGCGTAGGTGGAAATCGCCATGGCGTCGGTAAATAACGTTTTGGATTTCGCCTCATCGAGACCTTGATAATTAAAGATTCCCATATCAGTTCCTTATGAATTTGCTGCATTGCCGGGTTAATCTTTGGGTAGCTGTTGCAGCGAGTGTAGGTGAACAGAGTACGCCAAATGCCAGCTGGTCAGAGGACTGACATCGGTAGAATTATTATTAGTACTAATTATTGAGAATGCGAATTTGATCGACAAAATTGTGTGTGTTTTGAGCGGTGACGCCGCACATTCCCCTATACTTGAACACTCACAGAGACTTCAAGGAGATTGATTGATGAAACATTATTGGTATGCGGCCTTCGGTCTGATGGCCTGCGGAGTCGCTCAGGCGGCAACCGTGGATGTTGACATGAATCTGGTGACCGGACAGGGAATTGGTCAGGATATTGGCAAGGTGACGATCAGCGAAACCCCTTATGGGTTGTTGTTTACACCGCAACTTAAAGCCTTACCGGCCGGTGTGCACGGCTTTCACGTTCATGAGAACGGCAGCTGCGAACCAGGCATGAAGGACGGCAAGGCCGTCGCGGCGTTGGCGGCCGGCGGACATCTTGACCCGCAAAAAACCGGTAAGCACCTTGGACCGTATGCCGACGGTCATTTGGGCGATTTGCCGGCCATTTACGTGACCGACGACGGCATGGCCAGCTATCCGGTACTGGCACCTCGGCTGAAGAAAATCAGTGAAATCAGCGGCAAGGCACTGATGGTGCACGCCGGTGGCGATAATCACTCCGATCATCCCAAACCCCTGGGTGGCGGAGGCGAACGCTTCGCCTGCGGCGTGATTAAGTCATAACATCAGTTAGCGGGCGGTGGATGTCGCCGCTGCGCTATCAACAGGGGCAATCGCCTGCTGTAGCTGCTGCAGCGAACAGTAAAGCCGCCAAATCAAACCTGCCAGATCGCGCGCCGCCTGTTCAGGGTGGTGCGCCAGAGTATTGCTCATTCGCTGCAGTTCTTGCAGGCTGGCGTCCAGCGAACGGTGCTGCACGCCTTTCTCCGTCATGATACCCCGCAGGCAGTGAATACAGACGTCTCGCACCGCGGAGAGTGGATCGGATCGGGTTTGCCAGTCACGCAGTTGCCAAACGATATGGCTGCAATTGAGCAGCACCACGCCCCAGCGCAATAACCAGCTGCGCGCTTCTTGATCCTGACTTTGATTCAGTTGGCTGATGCGGTGGTAAATCAACGATTCAAACTGGCTCTCGCTTTGCTGCGGCTTTTTGCTTAGCTGATCGATAAAGTCGCGCCGCAGAGCGCGGATAATGCGCCGGCTTTTGCGCTTGTCCGAGCTGGGCCGCAAGATCTGGAATGCCAGACCCGCCAGCAATACCCCGACAATTTTGCCGATGCTGTCATTGATAAAGGACTGGTAATCGTAGCTCGGTGGATTGGTGACGGAGAGAAAAGAGCCCATAAATACGATCAGTTGGCCCCAGAGTGCTGCGTAGGAGGGGTGTTGCAGCTTGAACATCTGCATTGTCACCAGCACCGGGAACAGAAAGGCGCAGAACAGCCAAAAATCATCAATTTGAATCATCAGGCCAAATTTCACAACAAAGCAGGCTATCGACAGCAAAAGCACCGCTTTCAGCAGGGTGGTGATGCTGCTGATGGGGGACGGCGTGGAAGAGTAGAGCACGCAGCTGATGGCGATCAGCGTCAGGGCCGAGCTGCCTGCGTCCCATTGGGTGTTAATCCAGTAAGCGCAACCGATGACAATGCATAAAAAGGTGCGCAGGCCGTTATAGGCTGCTTCGTAGCTGTCGGTGTGGCGAGCCAAAGAGGTCGCTCGGGGCGGCTGGATATTGCTGACCGGCGTGGCGCTTTCCAGGCGCTGCAACCAGCGACTGGCGCCCAGATACAGCCAACAGAAATGGCGCAGACGCAGCCAGAAGGCGCGATGGCGGTAATCAGCAGGATCTTGCGGCGCGATTTGCTGCAAAAGACGCGCCAAACGGTACTTGTCAGTCTCGGGGTTACGCAGTTCGGTCAGCAGTTGATCCAGCACGCTGGCCAGGTTGGCCGGGCGGTCCGGCCAGTTCAGCAGCATGCGGCGCAGGCTTGAGATCACGCTGGTGATGCGTAGCTGCTGGTGCAGCATATAGTTAAGCAGATTATTCTGTCGACGCAGCCGGTAGTGGCTCCAGAAGGCCTGTATACGCAGCAGGTTCATGGTCAGGATTTGGCCGATAACCCCTTCGTGCGAGGTACGCATCTGCACGGTGATTTCCGGCTGCCAAAGCATCGCGGCATGTTCCAATAACCGCAGGTGCATGCGCCGCAGCGAGGTTAACAAGGCTTCGCCGTCAGAGGTGCTGGGCAGGATCATCATCATCAAACCGCCGCACAGAATACCGGTGATGACCTCACAAACGCGCGCCTGGGCAATATCAAAGATCTGTTGAGTGTCCGTCACGTTGACGGTGCTGAAGGCGATGATGGCGGCGGTGTAGCCCGCCAGCGCAAAGGCGTAGGAAACGTTGTTCTGATAGTGGTTTGAAATGTAAGTGCACAGGCCGATCCAGGCGGCGATAAACAGCGTGAACAGCCAGGGATCGTTCAGGCAGTGCCCGGCGATGGCCACCGATGCCGCCGCGCCGACCAGGCTGCCGAAAACCCGGCCGATGCTTTTGCTGATCACGCCGCCGACGGTGGGGAAGCTGACTACCGCTGCCGATGTCAGCGCCCAGTAAGGCTCGTCAAGATTGAGAACGAACGCGACCCAGAGCGACAGGCACATCGCCAGCGAATTGCGCAGTGCATAACGCCATTGTCCGCCGGTGGCTTTTCCCCAAGGGGTGCGTTTCCATTCCAAAAAAGGCAGGTTCACACGTTAGCCTTACTGATGAATCGAGATGGTGCAGGTGGTGCCCGCGACCAAGGGTAAATCAGCCGGGACATTCAGCAGTTTTATCCGTACCGGCACGCGTTGTGCCAAACGAACCCAGGGCACGTTAGGTTTTACGTCCATTAATAAATCGCTGCTGCTTTCGACGCTTTGATCGTAAATGGCGCGGCCGATACTCTCAACTTCGCCCTGAAGCGGAATGTTGCCATTATATAAAACGATGTCCGCTTTATTGCCTTCTTTTATATGTTTTAGCTTGGTTTCTTCAAAATAACCGAGCACATAAAACGAGTGCACATCAACCAGCGCAACCAGCGGTGAGCCAACGCTGGCGTAGTTACCCACGCGCGTTTGTAAATTGGTGATATAGCCATCGGTAGGGGCATAAATTTTAGTTTTACTTAAATTCCATTTTGCCTGTTCCAGATTAGCTTGCGCGGCTTTATACGCGGCTTTCATTGCCTGTGCCGCTAAATTCGATTCGTCCATATCTTCCGCTGAAATAACATTTTGCGGCAGACCACGGCGCCGAGCCGCCTCATGATCGGCCTTGGCCAGGTCAGACTGCGCTTTTGCTAACGCGGCCTCAGCATTGTCGAGCGCAATCTGGTATGGCACCGGGTCGATCGTAAAAATCAGACTTCCCGCAGGTATGAACTGATTGTCATGAACGGTTATTTTCTCTAATCTTCCAGAAACTTCTGGTGTGATATTGACGAGTTCGGCGCGCACCTTTCCATCGCGGGTCCAGGGGGATTGCATATAGTAATTCCATAACCACCAACCGGCACAGATGGCAATGGCGCAGACGATTACCGTAGAAAAATATTTTAATGTTTTATGCGTCATCAGTTACCAACTTGCTAAAAGCCACAGGGAGCCGCTGACGGCGATGACGAAAATAGACAAATCCATCAGCATGGGATGCCAAATTTCGCCGGAATAAATCCAGTCACGCAACAGGTGGTGTACCAGTAGCCATAAAATCAGGCCGAGCAAAACAGCCTTAAATAGGGGCGGAAAATAAAGCGAGGCGCCCAGCACCAAATCGGGTAGCGGGGACGAGGCATGAAGCCATGAAGTATTCACATTAACAATCCCAGTGAGTGAATATGTTGAGCGGTTGCATAGAGAATAAACAATAACTGATCAAAATGGTGGCTATTTCCACAATATACATTATATACATTTGTGTTTTTAATGTGAGTTACTCAAAATAGTCTAAGCTCTGGGAGGGTATGTTAGCATGCTAATTATAAGGAGGGGTAAGTGGAGTCAACATTAGGTTCAGATTTAGCACGATTAGTTCGTGTATGGCGCGCGCTCATCGATCATCGGCTCAAGCCGCTGGCGCTCACGCAAACGCACTGGGTAACCTTGCACAGCATCAATCGTTTGCCGCCGGAGCAGTCGCAGATCCAACTGGCTAAAGCGATCGGTATTGAGCAACCGTCATTGGTTCGTACGTTGGACCAACTGGAAGAGAAGGGGTTGATTACTCGCCATACCTGCGCCAATGACCGGCGTGCAAAGCGTATCAAACTGACTGAAGCGGCCGATCCCATCATCCGGGAGGTGGACAGCGTCATCAGCTCTACGCGGGGCGAAATTCTGAGCGGTATTACTACAGATGAAGTACAACAGTTGGTTGGTTTGATTGGCAAGCTTGAACAAAACATCACTGAACTGCAAAACAAACAATAAGAATTTCTTTTTATTCGATTAGATTTCACAGCATCGGAAATGAAACCGGAGGCCTAAAGCCTCCGGTTTTACCCTACGCGTAGCGCTTACAGTGGCGATACGGTAATGGTGTCGCCGGTGCGAGCCATACGAACGCGCTGACCTGGGCTGAACTTGGTTGCGCCTGCCTTCTGAACCACCACGATGTTCTCTTTCTGGTCAGTCTTGATTTCCAGCTCGTAGCCTGAGGCACGGCCGGCGGCTTCGCCGATGCTGTTACCCGCCACGCCACCGGCTACTGCGCCGGCTGCGGTTGCCAGACTGCGACCGGTGCCGCCGCCGACGGTGTTACCAAGGAAACCACCCAGTACCGCCCCACCAATGGCACCAATGGTATTCGACGTTTCACTGCCCTGGATTTTGACCGGGCGAACAGAAACCAGCGTGCCGTAAGTCACGGTTTGAACCTGCTTGGCCTGTGAAGCGGTATAAACGTCGCCGGACATGGAATCATTGGCGCACCCTGCCAGCGTAACTGCGGCGATGGCAACGACGAGAAGACGCTTGATCATATAAAACTCCTGTTGATAGTAGTCCATAACCTGGGGAACCTTACCAGGCCAGATTCAATGAAAATGATAGACAAAGTATGGCTCAAACGCACGTACATCACCATGACCCGCTACTGCACGCAGCTTAACTTTGCGCTGTTCAACCAATAATAAACGGTGGTTTAGCTTTATAACAGCGCCGTGAGAAATTCCGTTGCACGTTGAGCGATTGTTTAGCGGTGACGGCTCAGCGGGAAAGCAGGCAAAAAAACAGGCGCATCGTTCACAGAGGTGAAAAAAAACATCAGAATTCATGGCGTTAATTTTTTAATTCTGGTTTATTTGTTGGGTCAAAAATTTGCTTCCCCGCACAGGGTAAAGGATGTTGCTATGAAGTCAGGCCGCTATATAGGTGTTATGTCCGGCACCAGTCTGGATGGCGTCGACGTGGTGCTTGCCGCGATAGACGGACGAATGGTGGCGCAGCAGGCCAGCTACAGCCATCCGATGCCGATCAAGCTCAAGCAGGATATTCTCGGTATGTGCCAGGGGCAGCAAACCACGCTTGCTGCGGTGGGGCGGCTGGATGCGCAGCTTGGCACCCTGTTCGGCGAGGCAGTGCTGGGGCTGCTGAAACAAACCGGCGTTGCGGCTCAGGATATCACCGCCATCGGTTGCCATGGTCAGACGGTTTGGCACGAGCCAGAAGGCGACGCGCGTTTTTCTATGCAATTGGGTGACAATAACCGTATTGCGGCGCTGACCAATATCACCACCGTGGGGGATTTTCGTCGGCGTGATATGGCCTACGGCGGCCAGGGCGCACCGCTGGTACCGGCCTTCCATCAGGCATTACTGGCGCATCCGGTGGAGCGCCGCATGGTGCTGAACATCGGCGGCATCGCCAATCTTTCGATGCTGTTGCCGGGGGCACCGGTGCGCGGTTTCGATACCGGGCCGGGCAATATGCTGATGGATGCCTGGATCTGGCGCCATCACGCTCAGCCTTACGATAAAGACGGTGGCTGGGCGATGGAAGGGCGTGTCTGTTTGCCATTGTTGCAGCAGATGCTGGCGGATCCTTACTTCGCCCTGCCGGCGCCGAAAAGCACCGGCCGTGAGTATTTCAACGCCGCCTGGCTGGAGAACCAGCTTTCGGGGCTGCCGGCAGTCAAGCCGGTTGACGTACAAACCACGCTGGCGGAATTGACGGCGGTGACCATTTGCGAGCAGGTTCAGTTGGCGGGTGGTTGTGAGCGTTTGCTGGTCTGTGGCGGCGGGGCGCGTAACCCGTTGCTGATGGCGCGGATGTCGGCGCTACTGCCCGGCACCGAGGTGAGCCTGACCGACGATTTTGGCATCAGCGGTGACGATATGGAGGCTTTGGCCTTCGCCTGGCTGGCGTTTCGCACCTTGTCCGGTCAGTCCGGCAACCTGCCTTCGGTCACCGGTGCCAGTCGTGAAACCCTGCTGGGTGGGATTTATCCGGTTTTGCCTTTAGGGGGCCGTTAGCTCTGTTAGGATAGAAATCGACAGATTTTCCTAAGGAGCAACAGCATGAAAAAAATCATTATTGCCGCCGGTGCACTGGCGTTGGCCGGTTGCAGCTATGTTCTGCCGCAAAACAGCCAGACTCTGCATTATCAGTGTGGCACCACGCCGCTGACGGTGGCGCTGGACGGCAAGGAGAGCACCGTCAGCCTGCTGATGGACGGCGAACAGTTGAAACTGAAACAGGTGCTGGCCATGACCGGCGCAAAATACAGCGACGGTAAATACACCTTCTGGTCGAAAGGCCAAAATGCTTACCTCGAGCGTAATGGCAAAGTGATCATGAGCGACTGTACGCTGGCGAATTGATCCGGCGATTGCGGTGTCAGATCATTGAGATCCTGACGCCGCTGGCGCAGAATAGAATCACGATTTTTCAGTTGGTTGATCACCGAATGATTGAAAATAATGAATTTGATGTTTCGGACCTGCGCCGTGAATACACCCGTGGCGGTCTGCGTCGTAACGATTTGACCGCCAATCCACTTGAGCTGTTCGAAAAGTGGCTGAAACAGGCCTGCGACGCGCGCCTTGCCGATCCTACCGCCATGTGTGTGGCGACGGTGGATGAAAACGGCCAACCCTACCAGCGCATTGTCTTGCTCAAGCATGTGGATGACAAAGGGCTGGTGTTCTTCACCAACCTCGGTAGCCGCAAAGCGCAGCAGTTGGCGAATAACCCGCATATCAGCCTGTTGTTCCCGTGGCACATGCTTGACCGCCAGGTAATTTTCCTGGGTAAGGCGGAGCGTTTGTCGACTTTCGAAGTGATGAAGTACTTTGCCAGCCGGCCGAAAGACAGCCAAATCGGTGCCTGGGTGTCACAGCAGTCATCGCGTATTTCCACACGCGGCGTGCTGGAGAGCAAATTCCTCGAGCTTAAGCAAAAATTCCAACAGGGCGAAGTGCCGCTGCCGAGTTTCTGGGGCGGATTCCGGGTCAATTTCGATTCCGTCGAGTTCTGGCAGGGCGGTGCCCACCGTCTGCATGACCGTTTCCTGTATCAACGGGACGGGAATGACTGGAAAATTGACCGACTGGCGCCCTGAAGACCGAAAATCCCCCTTAAGCGCTGGCACTGATGTCGCCGGCGCTTTATTCTATGCGTTATTCTGAATTTTATATTTCGCCAGTGGGCGAAAGGTCGTGTACCGACAAAGGTGCATTCGTTTATACATGGAGTCATTGATGGCAAGCAGCAACTTGATTAAACAACTGCAAGAGCGGGGCCTCGTTGCCCAGGTTACGGATGAGGAAGCGTTAGCAGAGCGACTGGCGCAAGGGCCAATTGCACTGTATTGCGGTTTCGATCCGACCGCTGACAGCTTGCATTTGGGCCATCTGGTTCCTCTGTTGTGCCTGAAGCGTTTCCAGCTTGCCGGCCACAAACCGGTTGCGCTGGTGGGGGGCGCCACTGGACTTATCGGCGATCCGAGCTTCAAAGCGGCTGAACGTAAGCTGAATACCACCGATACCGTGAACGAGTGGGTGGAAAAAATCCGCAAACAGGTTTCTCCGTTCCTGGATTTCGACTGTGGCAGCAACAGCGCGGTAGCCGCCAACAACTACGACTGGTTCGGCGGCATGAACGTGCTGACCTTCCTGCGTGATATCGGCAAGCACTTCTCCGTCAACCAGATGATCAACAAGGAAGCGGTGAAGCAGCGTTTGAACCGTGACGATTCCGGCATCTCGTTCACCGAGTTTTCTTACAACCTGCTGCAGGGTTTCGACTTCTCCGAACTGTACAACCGTCATCAGGTTGAGCTGCAGATCGGCGGCTCCGACCAGTGGGGCAACATCACCTCTGGTATCGATTTGACCCGCCGCATGCATCAGCAGCAGGTGTTCGGCCTGACCGTGCCTTTGATCACCAAGGCCGACGGCACCAAATTCGGCAAGACCGAAGGCGGCGCAGTCTGGTTGGCACCTGAAAAAACCAGCCCGTACAAGTTCTACCAGTTCTGGATCAACACCGCCGACGCCGACGTGTACCGCTTCCTGAAGTTCTTCACCTTTATGGATCTGGCCGAAATCAACGCGCTGGAAGAAGAAGACAAGAACAGCGGCAAGGCACCGCGTGCCCAGTATGTGTTGGCAGAAGAAGTGACCGGCATGGTGCATGGGACAGAAGGTTTGGCTGCGGCCAAGCGCATCACCCAGAGCCTGTTCTCCGGTGCGCTGCACGACATGACTGAAGCAGACTTCGCTCAGTTGGCGCAGGACGGCATGCCGACCATCAAGCTCGATGGCGACGCCGATCTGCAACAGGCGCTGGTGAATGCCGAGCTGGTACCTTCACGCGGCCAGGCTCGCACCATGATTGGCTCCAACGCGGTGACCATCAACGGTGAGAAGCAGTCTAACGCCGAATACACCTTCAGCGACGCCGATCGCCTGTTCGGCCGTTATACGCTGCTGCGCCGCGGCAAAAAACATTACTGCCTGGTAGATTGGCAGTAATCTCTTTGGATTGAAAAAAAGCCCGGGGTGCAGTCCAGACCTCCGGGCTTTTTACTTCATCAGACTGTGGACCTGGTTAGCGGAGATTAGCCAATTATTATGCTATCGCCTCAGCTAAGTGGCTCTCAGCAGCACCGTTAACAGTGATTGCCGGCGCTTTGTAGTGCAGGCTCACCGCAGCCAAGTAAGGGTCCTGATTGCCAATCGAAAATACAATGTCATCCGCATCAAACGTCTGGTTATGGTTTTTGTCCACAATGACATAAACCGACTTGTCCAGCTTCAGCAAACCAACTTCGGACAGGTTATTGGTACTGGCTCCATGGGTCATATTAGCCAGTACCTGTGAGAACAGGTCGTGGGCGTTGTCGGTTGCTGTCAGACCGGTAAATGCATTCTTGATCTCAGCTTCCGTAGTAGCGCTGCCATACAGCGTGGCGCTTTTGTCACCTGTCTTGGAGAAAATCCATTGATTGCCGGTATCACCGGCGGTAATGATGCTGTTTTGATAACCGCCATTCAAGGTGACCATGCTATCGATAGTACTGTCGGTAAAGGTTAGCGCTCGTGTAGTGTCCAGAGTGGTATTGCCTTTGACGTTGGCCGAATGTACGGTCAAGCCGGTGTTGGCGACCTTGAGCTGGTATCCGGTCAGATCGTCGATGATATGGCTAAAATCACTTTTGTTGGCAAGAGCGTTAAGCGTGTTGTAAAAGCTGCCACCGCCAGTACCACTTTTTTCCGAGACCAGGTTGAGATCTATTTCGGAGTATACGGGCCCCATAGAGGCATCGATGCCGGTAATGGTTTGCAGATTATCCCCGAAATCCGATTTGATTGTCAGATTTAGCAGCATATCCGGCCTGGTCGTCAGGCCTGAGAGCAACAGCGTTGATATATGGTTTTCTCCTCCGCTCAACGTTAAAGCACGCTCTACTGAGTGGGTTGATGCGTGAGTCATGGAGATTTGCAGTGTGTCTTTATGTGTTGACGTCAGGCTGAATGTACCCATATCGATGTTGCGTATTTCAGTCGCGGCCTCTGACAACGCAAGAGAAAATGATTTGTCACTTTGAAGCGAGTCATACACGTGTACGCGGCTTTGATTGGTCAAATCACCGTTAACATACAGATAAGAATTGCTGACGTTGATAAGGGTCAGTTCGCCGGAATAGGCGGAAATGATCGCGCCTTGGGAGCCTGTATAGTTACCAAAATGCGTTTGTGCGCGGTCAGATTGTTGAAGCATACTGACATTGCTGTAGGTTTGGTTAAAGATCGTGGCCTGTTGGTCAATCACGCCAAAATCAAAAACTTTGTTGCCTTCCGTCGCCACTAACTGTCCGTTCATATAAATATTGCCGGTGCCGCTATAGTGGGTGAGGTCGATAAGGGAAAAGTACAGGAACTGGTTGATATTACTTACGATACTTCCATCGGTCCCCCCCGTACTATTGCTGGTTAAATAAATCGACTTGGTAATGAAATTTGCCGATATCATTGAGTTTGTGTTGTTGTCTTGGAGATCGCTCTGGGCCAGGAAACTGTCGCTGATATGATTGGCTCCCCCGTTTATGCTATTTCCTTCCCAGTATAATTGGTTGTTTAATAAAAGATTGATTTTTGCGTTACTGAGGTCGGTTCCTGCCTCAATCATTGCATTTGTGGCCTTTATCTGCTGCGTTGCATCAGCATTAGCGATGTTTGTTTCATTAAGCAACAGATCAACCGCGTACTTGCTACCTAATGAATCAAGAACTTTTGCGCTGGTGGCATAGTCGCCGGAAAGTACGATTTTATTGGTATTCATTAGTGGCAACCGGTTTAAATCCACCGCAATATTCATATTGGCGTTGATATTCAACTGGTTCAATGAGGTCAGTGAAGCCATTTCTGCATAGGTAACTTCATGGAGCGTGCGGGTGTTGATATCCGCCATCAGCTTACCGCTGTCGGAAAGCGTGAAACTACCGTTAAACATCTTTTGATAGCCTAATGCAGTTCCTAAATTCACCTCATATTCATGCAGCAGGTTAGCGGGAGGGGGGCTGGGGTGATTGTCCAGAGGATATTTCCCTTCACGGAAGGCATCGATGATAAGTGAGGTAGCCTTGATCTTGTCGTTACCTGCCTTCAGCAGGATTGCCTGCGCGGAAATGCTGTCGAGCGGACTGCCATAGAGCTTCATATAAATGGACTGATAGTCCCCGGCATTACGGAATAGGTCTGTTTTGGATAAGATATTGAGTACTTCTGCTTGCGTTTTGCCCCCTACGAGCAGTCGGCTAAAAGAATCAATCGCAGTGGCATCGGCAGAGACTCCGGCGACCGTCAGGTAAAGTGACATGACGACTTCGGCATATTTAGCCGGAGGAAACTCGCCAGAAGCATAAACATGGGTTGCGGCAGTAAAGTTCTGTCTTGCTACATCGTGGCTGGTGTCATTTCTGATGTCGTTCATCATGCGCATCATGACGTCGCCCCGTGTTTCACTCCCGTCGTTCAAGCTGGTGACATATTTTTGCAGTTCACTGTTGCTGGCGAAGGTGCCAAAGGCTTGTGAAAAAATCTTCTGCACAAAATCTTCGTTATTGAGTGAACTGATGTAACCTTTGAGGGAGACGAAATAGTTGGCCATTTCTACGGCGGTTTTTTTACCACTGTCTAAAACTCCACTCCAGTAATCGATGGCGGCGGAGTTGATCATACTACCGAGCAAGTAAAACATGCCTTGCACATTTTCTGCAGCTGAAAGCTGAGAGGGCAGTTCTATTTGTGATGGGTACAGAGTAGTGCTGATGATGATTTCGAGATGCTTCTGTTGGTTCAGGGATGTTACATCTTGACCGTCATAATTTTTAGTTTCGTTAATTAACGTTGTGGTCAGACTGCCCAATGTTTTGCCTGCATCGACTTGTGCGGCCAGAGAGCTTAAGGTTGCAGCATCCGGCGGCGCGCCATTGGTATTTTGATAGATGTACTGCACCTTTTGGCTGGTTGACAGACCATCGTAACGATGTTGGCCATCTTGAGAGTTGATAAACTTGGCAGCCAATTCACTCTGAGTATAAGTGCCTTTTTCAAGCTGTCTGGCGAAATAGGTCAATGCTTTTTCATCTGCTTTTTTTCCGAGTGTGGAATAAAAAAGAATGGCGACATCTTGTTGTAACGTCAATAAGCTCATGAGGTAACCTTGCGTGTAAAGGAAATATCCAGCAACAAGTACAGCTTAAAATAGGCAGATTACAAGGCGATAACACATAAGGAAATTCTGGTTTTCCAAGGGCGGTGTCATGGTGACAGCCGCCCCATAATGAAGCTAAATCAAACTAATTCAACACTGTGCTGGCTCAGACCGTTAACCGCGATAGGTGGCGCCTGATAGTGGACATCGTTAGCAATCTGATATACATCCTTGTCTCCCAGAGCAAATACCATATCGTCCTTATCAAATTGCTGATTATGATTTTTATCAATTACCACATACACGTTACCAGCCATTTTTACGGCTCCTGCCTCGGCCAGACTTCCGTTACTGGCACCGTGAGTTATTTTTTCCAACGCTTTGGCAAATATATCCTGTCCGTTGTCTTCACTTCCTACAGTGATTGAGTTAAAGAGCGCATTAACATCAGACGGTTTACTTACACTGCCGTAAACGGCCATTGTCTGACTGGTGCCAGAGCCAAATAACCACTGCTCGGCACCCTTGCCGACGAAGATGGTATCGCTTTTCTCAAGGACTTCTATAGTAACCATGCTGTCGATATTGCTGTTACCAAAGCTGATTTTATTGCCGCCACTATAAGGGTCACCATCCCGATAGCGTGTCAGAGTCGTGTTGCCCTGGATCTCAAAACTGTTAGTTGCTGTGTAGGCGATGGTTAGTTGATTGCCAGACAGATCGTTAATGAGCCCATCATAAGCACGGTGATCATTCAGGGATTGCAACAGCTTATAAAACGTTCCCCCACCGGTACCGCCTTTTTCCAGAATCAGGTTTGCCTTGATAATCGGTGGTTGGCTCCAGGGATCTTCTATCACAGGGATGGTGATGTCTTTCAGTGAGTCACTAAAATCGGCTTTAATCGTCAGGTTTAGGTCGGTAGAACCACTTATCACCATTGTTTCAATATGATTGCTGCCGCCTGCCAGAGTGAGTGAATTGTTCGAAGTGCCGGAAGAGCTAACATATAATAATTCACCGGAGACGGCAGTCGAGTGACTGGTAAGGCTTACTGTGCCGCCATCCACCATGGATGTTTTAGTGTTGCCTACCACGATGCTCCAGGTGGGCGTTTCACTGCCGGTGGCAGTCTCGAGGTGCACTTTGCTTTTACTGGTGGCATTTTCCGTGATACGTAATAACGCAGGTTTCGCCAAAGAAACGTTTATGACATGAACATTGTCGGCAAAACCTGACAGATTAAAACCCATTGAGCCGGTCCAGATTTTGCCGGTACTGTCTTTTTGAGCTGCATCGGCCTGGGTAAGGCGAGTTACTCCTGAGTACTTGCTATTGTAGATGCTGGCCGTTTGATTCAATAAGCCTGCATCAAACAGGTTTGCGCCCTCAGTCGCTATCTGTTGCCCATCCAGATAAATATTTCCTGTACCTCGATAATTTGCCAAATCGATAAATTGAAAATGTAGGAACTGATTCAGATTGCTTTGAAGAAATCCGCTGATACCTCCGTCTGACTCCGTGGTCAACAACACATCTTTAGTTATGAAGTTCGCCGAAATGACGCTGAAGTTATTGTATTGCCCAGTGGATGTAGACGTAGCGGTAAAGTCGTTGCTGATCTTATTGACTCCGCCGGGGATGGCATTGCCTTTCCATAGCAGCCGGATTTCGTCCGCGCCGTCTATGTTTATATGTGTGTGCGCGGTGCTGACATTGAGTTGATCGGCCACGATGCGACTGCTTAGATTGTTGAAATCAATCAAGCCCGCAGCGTTGGTTACGTTGTTATCGTTGAGGTAAAGCGTAACATTCTTGTTTCTCAGTGAGTCGAGTGTAGCTTGGTTGGCCGCAAAATCACCTTGCAAAGAGACCTGTTGCAATGATTTGGCAAAGCTGAGATCGACAGCTGTTTCGACATCCACGTTGAGGGTAATTTGGAGGAGTTGCGCGATTTCGGCATGGCTTAATTGGTGTTCGACACCGGTGTTAATACTCCCGCTGAGGATGCCATCGGTATTCGATAATGTCACATTGCCGCGGATCTGATAACCCAGTTCGCTGCCGATCTTGTACTCGAGGTTGACCATACTCTCGGCACCAGGTACGGGGCCACTGTCCAGCGGGGCTTCGCCATTGCGGAATGTATCGATAATATTCAACGTTGCCTGTAGTGGATTATTCCCTGCTTGCTGGAGAATAGCCTGTTTCTGCAATTCATTGAGGGCAGTACCGTAGAGTTTAAGATACACGGCACCGAAGTCCGCGGCACCCTGGAAATGGGGCGATTTTGCTAGAAAAGTCAGCAGATCCAGATTGGTCTTCCCACTGGCTAGCATTTTGCTGTAATAGTCCAACCCGGCAGCATTCAGGGTGGTTTTGCTCGCTAACTGCAGAAAAAGTAATGCTACAGTTTCTTGGTAATTCAGTGCAGGAAGCTCACCCGCGGCATAAACATGGGTGGCATTAAGGAAGTTTTGTTTGGCCGTATCGTGTGAGTTATCGTTGCGAATATCAGTAATCAAACGAATAAGGACATCGCCACGAGTTGCTGTATTGTTATTTAACCCAGCTACATAATCGGTGATTTCACTTTCATCAGCCTCTACACCAAAAGTATTCTTATATACGGTTTTTACAAAGTCTTCGTTACTCATTTCTTTCAACCAAATGCGCGTATCTACAAATCGCCCTGCGATATAACTGGCACTGGCTTTCCCTTCGGCAAGAACACTGCTCCAATAATTAATACCGTCTGCAACCATGAGGCTTCCAACTACATAAAACATAGCCTGAATGTCGGCGGCTGCGTCAGCATTGGCTGGATAGGGCGTCAACGCCGGATATAACGTAGTATCGATAACGTCGAACAAATGCTGTTGTTGTCCAACCTGAGCGGCATCGCTGCCAGTATAACTCTTTACTCCGCTAACTAAATCTTTAGTGAGTTGTCCCAGAGATTGGCCACCGTTGACCTGCGCGACTAATGTTCCCAGCAGGCTCGGCGCCGGAGCTTCGCCTGTGATGTTTTTATAAATATATTGAATTTTTTGCGCGATGGTTAAACCGTCATATCGCTGATGTCCATCCAGAGATTGGATAAATTTTTCGGCTAGTTGGTCTTTAGCACACAGCCCCAAATCCAGTTGCCTGGCGAAAAAATCCAGTGTTTTGGCATCGGCCTTTTTACCGAGCGTCGCATAAAAAAGAATGGCTACGTCCTGTTGTAAGGAAAGGAAGCTCATTGGGTGCTCCATGAAAGTATGAGATGAAATTAAGCTTTAAGTACAGTCGAAAATCCTTAAAACACAACATACTTGTCAGTAAGGAAACTCTGGTTTTACGAAGTGTGCGGGCCCGTTGTTGCTGCCGCACGGTTGGGGAGGGGATTATGCTAATTCAGCGCTAGAGGCGGATAACCCCGAATCGCTCTGTCCGCGTCTGGATCACGGTTCTTCACGTCGCGTAATCAGTTGACAATCATGGTTGCTGCTCAGCGATAGCGCCCTACATGCCTGGCGTTTACTCTTCGTAAACTGCACGGTCAGATAACTGACAGGCTAACGTTTTATCGATGGTTTTAAAGTTTTTTTCGATGATATCTTTCAGCGTTCGACATTCCAGGGTGAGATCGGCAAACACCATTGGTATTTTTATACATGTACTTCACCTTTTGTCCGGTGAACAGTCCATCGTAATGATGTTCTGGTTATTCTATTTTTTTGCTGCTGGGCTTTCGCTATAATATGACGCCGCCAAAAAATAAAAAGGTCCTCCAGTTTCTTGTTTTTAGACGCGCCGGCATAACGTTTGTACGTTATTTATCCACTCTATTTCGCCGCGGGCAGATGCACACGGTATGGCGAGGTCAGGTTGTTCCAATGAAAAACATTCTTTCTATTCAGTCCCATGTGGTGTTTGGCCACGCGGGCAACAGTGCGGCAGAATTTCCGATGCGTCGCATGGGCGTTAACGTCTGGTCGTTGAACACCGTCCAGTTCTCCAATCACACCCAGTACGGCAAGTGGACCGGTTGCGTGATGCCGGCCAGCCACCTGACGGAAATTGCCCAGGGTATTGCGGATATCGATCAACTCAAGCATTGCGATGCCGTGCTGAGTGGCTACATCGGTTCGCCGGAGCAGGGTAGCCATATTTTGGAGATCGTTCGTCAGGTCAAACAGGCCAATCCACACGCCTGGTATTTTTGCGATCCGGTTATGGGGCACCCTGAAAAAGGCTGCATCGTGGCACCGGGCGTGGCGGAGTTTCATTGTCAGCAGGCATTGCCGTGCAGTGACATGATTGCGCCAAACCTGCTGGAACTGGAGTTGTTGAGCCAGCGCACCGTCGCGGACGTTGATCAAGCGGTAAGCGCTGCGCGTGAGTTAATTGCCAAGGGACCGAAAGTGGTGCTGGTCAAGCACCTGAGCCGCGCCGGTTACCATCCGGACTGTTTCGAAATGCTGTTGGTCACGGCTGACGAAGCCTGGCACATCAGCCGTCCGCTGGTGGATTTTGGCAGCCGTCAACCGGTAGGCGTGGGCGATCTGACCAGCGGCCTGTTGCTGGTTAACCTGCTTAAGGGCAAGGCGCTGGATAAGGCGCTGGAGCACGTGACGGCGGCGGTTTATGAAGTGATGCTGACCACCCAGGCAATGGGACAGTATGAATTACAAGTGGTGGCGGCTCAGGATCGTATCGTGCAGCCAAACTGTGATTTTAAAGCGGTAAAACTGTAATAAGCTGACGCTGTGCCCCGGCGGATTATCGCGCCGGGGCTCGGGAATTATTTCAACCCTTCCGCGTTCAAGGTGGCATCTACTGCCGGCCGTGCGGCCACGCGATCAAAATAGGCCGAAAGGTGAGCGTGCTTTTTGAGATCAAACTGCATGGCGATAGCCCAGCGCAGAACGGTAAACAAATAGGCATCCGCCACGCTAAACCGGTTCCCCAGCATGAAATGCTGCTTCGCCAGCACCGAATCCAGATAGCTGAACTGCTTCTCCAGTTTTTCCCGCGAGAAGGCTTTGTATTCTTCAGGCGTTTTCGGGTTAAACAGCGGGCTGAATCCCTTGTGCAGCTCGGTGGCAATATAGTTTAGCCACTCAATCGCATGGTAGCGCGACAGCGTGCCCGCCGCGGGGATCAGGCCGCGATCTGGCACGCGATCGGCCAGGTATTGCACAATCGCAACGCCTTCGGTCAGCAGACTGCCGTCATCGAGCAGCAGCGCAGGCACTTGTCCTTTTGGGTTGATGGTCAGATAGTCGGCACCGCTTTCCGTTTTCTTCAGCGCCAGATCGACCTTTTCCGCCGTGAAATCCAGGCCCGCCTCACGCAGTACAATGTGTGGAGACAGAGAACAGGCACCGGCTTTATAGAACAGTTTCATCGAAAGCTCCTTGATAATGATGAGTGACAGGCATGCTTAACTTCTGATCCTAGCTCTATAACGCCAAAATTACAGCGGGTTAAACGACAAATTTAACTTATCAACGCGGCTTCGGGCTGCAACTGCGTCAGGGTGACGGCAATTTGCTGTTGCAAGGCCTGCGGTGCGATTTGCATTGGCGAACGCAGCTCGTTACGGATCAGACCCTGCTGCGCCAATGCGGCTTTGACCGGGGCCGGGTTCGGGAAGCTGAACATCTGCTGGATCATCGGCAGCAGGCCGTAGAAGTTAGCGCGGGCGGCAACCAAATCGCCGTCGGCGACCTGTTGCACCAGTTGCACAAAGCGCTGCGGCTGAATATGCGCGGAAGCGGAAATCGCGCCGGTGCCGCCCAGGCACAGCGTCGTCAGGATCAGGTTATCTTCCCCGGTCAGTACGTCGATTTCACCGTCGTTAATCAGCGCCATGGTGGTGTCCGGGTTACCGCCGCAGTCCTTGATAGCTTTCACCTGCGGATGACGTGCAATCTGGCGCAGGGTGGCCAGTTCCATCACCACACCGGTGCGTTGCGGGATGTTGTACAGGATCACCGGTACGCTTGAGGCGTCGGCCAACTGGGTGAAATAGTCCACCAGACCGCATTGCGACGGGCGAATGTAGTAGGGCGCGGGGATCAGCACGCCGGCGACGTCGCGTAGCTGGATCGCCTGTTGCATTTGCAAAGTGTCGATCAGGTTATTGCCGGCCAGCCCCATCACCACCTGATGGGCTGGCGTCACGGCCAGCACGGCATCGAGCACCGCCAGCTGTTCCTCCTTGCTTAACGCGGCAGCCTCACCGGTGGTACCGCAAACCACCAACCCGTCGACGCCAGAGGCGATCAGGTGTTGGGCCAGCCGTTGGGTGGCGGGCAGGTCAACGGCGTTGTGATTAAATGGGGTCACCAGCGCAACCCAGATACCGGAAAATGAGGCCATAGTAATTTCCTTCAATGCGAACAATAAGAAGCCAGATGAGATAACAAGAGGGGAAACGAGTCGTACACCGCCCAGTCAGCTCATCTGACGGGACAGCGCGCCCCGATCAAATGAGCGTCTGTTTCTTCAAGTAAACCGCCACCACACCTTCAAGGGGCAATGCCGACATTTGCGCAGCGTCATTGTGGTTGAAGTGAGTCATGGCGGTCTCTTGAAAAGGGGGTATGCGGTGATAATGAATATTCTGCATGATGCTGTCAATTTACAACAGGTTGATAACACGGTTATTCATGATTAAACCGCGCTGATGAGTTTGGCTAATAAACCGGGAAAAGAAGAACCCCGCCTTGGCGGGGAGAAATCGATTAGCGGGGACGGCGTGCGCCGTTGATCGAAGCCGACCAACTGAACGTTTCCCCGGTGGGTTGAACGCGGTTGGCTTTGCGCTCGGCCCGGGTGGCTTTTTCAATTTTCTCGCGGGCGGCAGTGATACGAGCCACCGCTTCATCTTTGATCTTGTTATTCTCGGCGTTGGTCAACGCGCGGCCGAGGCTTTTGCGTGCCTTGTCCAGCTCGGTTTTTACTTCACGTTGCTCGCTTTCCGTCATGTCTTTCAGCGTCAGTTTTTTCATCGTTGTAGCCTGGTCAGTGAAGTTGGCTTCCAGTGTACAGCAATTAACGGCGTGAAGATGCTGCCGCCGTAACGGAAATGCCAGATTGCAGGGCGCTGGCGCGTTACATCTCTTCCAGCAGTTCGCTAAGGAAACGCCGCATGCGTTCGGTACGTTCCAGCGCCATTTTCTTGCCGGTGGCGGTTTGGAAACCTTCCTGCAGTTTGAACAACTTGGTTTCGAAGTGATCCAGAGAAAAACGCTTGTCATCATATTGGCGCTGTTCCGCCAGCGGATCGGCGGCATCGTACAGCGCGCTGCGCATGCGTCCACCAATATAGAAACAGCGCGCTACGCCAATCATGCCGATAGCGTCCAGACGGTCTGCGTCCTGAATGATTTTTGCTTCCAGACTCTCCGGGGTAATAGCGGCGGAGAAGCTGTGGGCCTCGATGGCATGGGCGGTTTCGGCAATGTCCTGCGGCTCCCAGCCCAGCTGTTTGAGCATCAGGGCGCCTTTCTCCGCCGCCATGCGTGAAGCCAGATGGCGCTGTGGCGAGTTTTTTTCCACTGCCACACAGTCATGCAACAGCACGGCGGCACACAGGATGCGACGGTTGCCGCCTTCCTGTTGGCTGATTTTGCGGGTGTTTTTCCACACGCGATGCAGATGTGCCACGTCATGAGAGCCATCATCGGAATCGAGAGTCAGCGGCAACAACGCCTGAGCCAGTTCCTGATGGGGGGCGAAAGGCTGCAGCAAGGCTTGCGCCAGGGGTGAAGAATGCACGTTTTGCTCCTTTGTGGTCGGAAAACCTCAATCATAACCCCCTTTGATGCGGCGGTGATGACAGCGCAATATTCTCATTGTTTACTACAATGCAACAGACTATTGCCGCAATCGCAGTTTTTATACCGGAATAAGCAACTTACAATGGCCCCATTCCGGTCATCTCCGCTTGGTGTAAACCTGTGTCTGCGGGGTATGGCCGGGATATCCTGCAGACGCCACCGGAGAAAGATCATGCCTACTAATCTTGAAATTGTACGCGCCACCTATCAGGGCGGCAGTGCCGAAGAGAATGGCCGCAACCTGCTGGCGGCACTGGCGCCAGACGCAGAGTGGACCGAAGCGGCGGGATTTCCTTATGCCGGCACCTATATCGGCCCGCAGGCGATATTCAAAAATGTTCACCAGCGTTTGGGCACGGAATGGCAGGGCTATCGCGCCGACGTTGACCATTTCTATGATGCCGGCGAAACCGTGATCGCGCAGGGGTTCTACCATGGCACCTACGCGGCCACCGGAAAGTCCTTCACCGCCTCCTTTGCGCATATTTACCAGCTGCGTGCAGGAAAAATCGTTAAGTTCGTGCAAATCGTCGACAGCGCAAAAGTGCTGGAAGCGATGCAGGACTAAAGGCCGCTGTGCTTGCCAAATTTGCGATCGTACTCCCGCCGATAACCGCGCGCTTTGTTGCGATCGCGGATCCACAAATACCCGCACACCAGCGCAACGGCGCCTGAAAAGGTAATGTTGCGCATGTCCCGGTCATAAAAAAATACCAGTATGGCGTCCAGCGCCGCGATAAAGGCAATCCACTTATACATGTGGGATTGCCGACGCGTGGCGGCGTTGAGGCGCTTTAATTGTCTGGCTTCGTGCATAACCGGCTTTTGCTGCATTAACGTCTCGGCGGTAATAAATTTCCTAGCTGTAAATTAGCAGAATAGTCCCAATGGCGGCAAAGGGTAACGCACGCGATGCCTACCCGCGCCCTAATGTCACAACGCCAGGACGGCTTCGATCTCAACGCTGACCTGTGGCGAGAACAATGCGCTGACCGCGACCAGTGAGCAGGCGGGGAGCGCACCATCACAATAGTCAAACAGCACCGGTCGGATGGCCGGTAAATCGCCGATATCGGTCAGAAACACGGTTATTTTAATCAGCGCCTTGAGGTTCGTACCCTCTGCGGCGGCGATGGTCGCCAGCTGCTCCAGAACCGCCTGCGTCTGTTGCTGAGTCGTTAGCCCCTGAGCCTCGGTGGCAAATGCCGTCAGGCCGGAAACATACAGCGTATCCCCGTGGCGTACGGCATGAACATAGGGGCCCCCCGGCGTAGGCAGATGCGGATAATTAATGCGCTTTAATGATGTCATGGTAAAAACCCCGAGAGATAAATTAAAAAAGTAAACAAACTTGGTTAGGATAGTGCGATGAACATCGGAAGTACGCTGAGATATATTGATTTTTAATAATATCACTACCATTCATTTATAACTGTGAAGGACGTTTCAGGGTAATGAATTCGGCCTTAATTCCTTACATGCAACGCTGGCAGTTACAGCCCGACGGCCAGGCGTTTGAAACTCACAGCAGCCTGCTGATGCCCGTTCGCTATCAGGGGACCGCTGCCATGTTGAAAATAGCCCGCGAACAGGAAGAAAAGTTCGGCGGTTTATTGATGTGCTGGTGGCAGGGCGAAGGTGCTGCGCGGGTGCTGGCCTGGCACGACGAGGGTATTTTGCTGGAGCGCGCTCAAGGCAGCCGCTCGTTGCCGCAAATGGTGCGCGATGGCGACGATCGTCAGGCGACGGAAATTCTTTGTCAGGTCGTTGCCCGCCTGCATGCGCCACGTGCAGAACCTTTGCCGGAACTCATTCCTCTGCACCAATGGTTTAACTCACTGTGGCCGGCGGCGCAGGCGCACGGTGGCATGCTGCGCCTCAGCGCCAGAGTGGCCGCAGAGTTGCTGACCAGCCCGCGCGAACAGACCGTGTTGCACGGAGATATACACCATGACAACGTGCTGGATTTCGGTGAGCGTGGCTGGCTGGTGATCGACCCTAAACGCCTTTATGGCGAACGCGCCTTCGACTACGCCAATATCTTCTGCAACCCCAACTACGGCATAGCTACTGACCCAGATATTTTTCAACGGCGAGTGGCACAGATCTGCCAACTGGCCGGGTTGGAGCGCCAGCGTCTGCTGCAGTGGATCCTTGCCTGGGCAGGACTCTCCGCCGCCTGGTTCATGGAGGACGGTGAGGCGGCGGATATCGACTTCCGTGTCGCCGAGCAGGCAGCGCTTGCACTGGGCCTGTCGTTACCGGAAGGGGATTCAGGGTTCATCCTGCCAATAATCGAGCGAGGCTGATGGGCGTTGCAAATAGCGCACCGGTTCACCATTTTGGTCCACGGCCATCGCCTGAAACTTGCCTGAGTCAGGATATTCCACCAGTTCGGGCTGCTCGCGGGTGCTGACAGACAGATATTTCAGCGGCGCATCCGACGTGTTGATGATCTGATGCGGGTATTGCGGCCCTGGCGGAATAAAAATAACGTCCCCACTTTTGATCGGCAGCCGCTCCCCGGCAACCCGTAAGGTGCCGGTCCCCTCCAGCACAATGAACATCTCCTCCTGCGCATAGTGGAAGTGATAGGGGCAGGAACGCATGCCCGGGGCGACCACGTCGATGGAAGCTCCCAGCTTGCTTGCTGCGGTACCTGTGCCCAAACGGGCGCCCAGGCTGTCATACAGTGGGGGGCGGCTGTCGTGTGATTTCTCAACCTGGTCGAAATTGCGGATCAGACGCTGGGCTAACAGCGCGGCATGCTCATTCATAGACATCCTCGTGACAATGTCACTTAGCGATTGGCGATGGCAAGGGAAAAACCGTCCATGGTTCCTCCATCAGTTAAGCAGAAGATCGCTAAAGGGGGAACATTGTCGAATGGAGCCAGTCACCTTAAGCCGGCGGGCTTACTTCTCCGTGCGGCTCGCGCGTTGGGGCAGCGACAGAATGATATGGGCGATTGCGCCGCCAATAATCCCCCAAAATGCCGAGCCGACGCCCAGCAGCGTCACGCCGGACGCGGTGATCAGAAAGGCGATCAGCGCGGCATCGCGCTGTTTTTCATCTTGCAGTGCGCGTTGCAGACTCCCGGCAATGGTGCCCAGCAGCGCCAGCCCGGCAATGGTGTGGATCAAGGCGGTGGGCAATGCGCTGAACAACATGCCGATAACGCCGCCGAAAGCACCGGCCAGCAGGTAAAATACCCCGGCGGCAGCGGCGGCCATATAGCGGCGCTGCGGATTCGGATGCACGTCAGGCCCCATGCAGATCGCGGCGGTAATGGCGGCGATACAAACCGAAAACCCGCCGAACGGCGCCAACAACAGTGCGGTCAGCGCCGTCCAGCTGATCAACGGCGAGGTGGGCACGCTGTAGCCGGCGGCCTTGAGGGTGGCGATGCCGGGAGCGTTTTGTGACGCCATAGTGACCACGAAGAAAGGCACACCAATCCCCAACAGCGTAGACGCACTAAAGTGTGGCGCAATAAACTCCGGCATGGCGAACGCCAACGGTTGCTGTGCAAGATGGATATTCCCTTGCACAGCCGCAATCGCCAGGCCGGTCAACAAGGTCAGGACGATCGCGTAGCGGGCCAGATAACGGCGGGTGATTAAGTACATCAGCCCCATCCCGGCACTGAGCACGAAATTCACCTGTAGCGAAGCAAAGGCATCCAGGCCAAACCGCAGCAGGATCCCCGCCAGCATCGCCGCCGAAATCGCCTGCGGGATGTAATCCATCAACCGGGCAAACAGCCCGGTCACGCCACACAGCAGGATCAGCCCGGAGGCAAAGATGAAAACGCCAATCGCTTCGTTGAGCGGGGTACCTGGCAGACTGGTGACTAGCAGCGCGGCGCCGGGCGTCGACCAGGCGGTCAGGATCGGCGTGCGGTAATACAGGGACAGTCCGAGGGAGGTGATACCCATCCCCAGCCCCAACATGGTCAGCCAGCCGCCAATCTGCATTGGCGTCGCGCCGGCGGCCGCGGCCGCCTGAAAGATAATGGCGGCAGAGCTGGTGTAACCCACCAAAACCGCAACGAACCCGGCCATCACGGCGGGCAGGGACAGATGACGCAAAGAGAGAGCTGGGCGCATGGCGGACTCCGGCAACGGTTGTGCGTTATAACGCACAGTGAAACGGCAGCATAGCATCGTGCGTTATAGCGCACAAGTGGCTATAATCAGCCGAAATCAAGGGAGAAAAACATGCAGGAACTGTCCGGTCATCTGGCACAAACGCTTCGTTCTTTGCGCGTGCAGCGCGGCTGGAGCCTGAATCAGGCGGCGGAAAACACCGGCGTCAGCAAGGCCATGCTGGGGCAGATCGAACGTGGTGAATCCAGCCCAACGGTGGCAACGCTGTGGAAAATTGCCACCGGGTTTAACGTGGCGTTCTCCGCATTTCTCGAGATCTCACCGTTGCAACAACAGGCCACGCTACACCGCTATGGCGATGCGCCGGTATTTAATCAATACAACGCCGATATGCGTGTCGTCCCGTTATTTCCATTCGATCGCCAACTGGGGTTCGACATGTTTGTTATCGATCTGGCTCCGGGGGCGCTCAGCGAATCTTCTGCACATGAGCCGGGGGTGATTGAGCATGTGATTGTCATCAACGGCGAGCTGGAGCTGGCGGTCGACGGTCAGTGGTATCACCTGACCAGCGGCGAGGCGATGCGCTTTCAGGCCGATCGGCCACATGCTTACCGCAATGCCAGCCAACAGACGGTACGCATTCACGATCTGATCCATTACCCTAAATTTTGATTCAACGGCGTGGGCGCAGGCTTTGACTCTGCGCCGCCAAACGCCTACCTTGTTGAAAATGAGTCTTATTAACTTTCAAAGGGAGATTGAACTTGCCAGTCACCAATCGACGCCAGTTTATTAAACTCAGCGCACAAACCGCAGGAGCCGTATTCGCGATGACTTCATTACCCAACAGTATCCGCCTGGCGATGGCGGCAGAAGGGGGCACCAGCGCCGCCGACGAATTCTTGTGGCTGGAAGAGCTGCAGGGCAAAGCCGCACAGGCATGGATCAAACAGGAAAACCAGCGCACCACCGCGCGTTTTGCTCAAGGCGAAGGTTTTCGTCAGGTGGAAAAACAGGTGCTGGCCATTCTGAATAAAGAGAGCCAAATTCCGTGGGTCACCAAGCGGGGTGAGTACTATTACAACTTTTGGCAGGATCAAACCAATCCGCGTGGCCTGTGGCGACGGACTACCTTGCAGGAATATCGCAAGGAGCAACCGAACTGGGAAACGGTGCTGGATATTGACGCGTTGGGCAAGGCCGAAGGCAAAGATTGGGTGTTCCACGGCTCGCAGTCGCTGGCTCCCGAATACCGTTATTGCCTGCTGGAGCTGTCGCCGGACGGCGGTGACGCCACCGAAATCCGCGAATTCGATCTGGTGACCAAGCAGTTTGTTAAAGACGGCTTTGTGCTGCCGGTGGCGAAAAGCCAGGCTTCGTGGATCGATAAGGATACGCTGTTTGTCGCCACAGATTTTGGCGCGGGCTCCATGACCCAGTCAGGTTATGCGCGCATTGCCAAACGCTGGCGACGTGGTACGCCGTTGAGCGCGGCTCAAACGCTGTATGAAGCGCAACCGCAGGACATGGTGGTATATGCCTATCATGACCATACGCCAGGCTTTGAGCGAAACTACGTGGGCCGCAGCCTGGATTTCTATCGCCGCGAAACCTATCTGCTGACCGCACAAGATCAGAAAATCAAAATTGATATTCCCGCCGACTCCGAGTTCAGCACCCACCGCGAGTGGCTGTTGGTTAAGCCGAGCAGCGACTGGCAGGTCGGGGAGACGCTCTATCCTTCCGGTGCATTGTTGGCGACCCATTTTGACGATTATCTGGCCGGCAAGCGCGAATTTACGGTGTTATTCACCCCGACCGCGCAGGTAGCTTTGAGTGGCTACAGCGCCACGCGCGATCACCTGATCCTCAGCATTATGGACAACGTGGTAAACCGGTTGGAAGTGCTGACGCCGCAGGAGAACGGCTGGCAGCGCAAACCGCTGGGCAAACCGGGAGCCATCAGCACCTTGTCTGCCGGCGGCATTGATGAAGAGACCAACGATTACTTCCTGACCCTCAGCGGCTTCCTGCAGCCGACCTCTTTGTACATGGGCAATCTGGACGGCGGGGAGCCGGAACTGCTCAAGCAAGGGCCGCAGGATTTTGACGCCAGCGGTTATCAGGTCAGCCAGCATTTCGCTAAGTCAAAAGACGGGACGCGGGTGCCGTATTTCCAAATATCGGCCAAGGACATCAAGCTGGACGGCAGCAACCCAACGCTGCTGTACGGTTATGGCGGGTTTGAGGTGTCGCTCACGCCGGGTTACATGGGGGCCAAGGCGCCGGCCTGGCTGGAGCGTGGCGGGGTGTACGTCGTGGCCAATATTCGCGGCGGCGGTGAGTATGGTCCAGCCTGGCACCAGGCGGCGCTTAAGCAAAACCGTCATCGTGCCTATGAGGACTTTGCCGCAGTGGCGGAGGATCTGATTGCGCGAAAAGTGACATCGTCACAACATCTGGGCGCCCGCGGCGGCAGTAACGGCGGCTTACTGGTAGGCAACATGCTGACGCTGTACCCGCAGCTGTTCGGTTGCATCGTCTGTGAAGTGCCGCTGCTGGATATGCAGCGCTATACCCAGCTTTCTGCCGGTGCTTCGTGGATTGCCGAATACGGCGATCCGAGCAAAGCGGAAGAGTGGGCATACATCAAGACTTTCTCGCCGTACCACAACATCAAACCCAATGTGGCTTATCCGCCGGTGCTGTTTTACACCGCCACCAGTGATGACCGGGTCAATCCGTCGCACGCGCGTAAAATGGCGGCGCGGATGCAGCAGATGGGGTACCAGCAGGCCTATTTCTATGAGAATACCGAGGGAGGGCACAGTGCGGCGGCAGACAAGCAACAAGCCGCTTTCCATGGTGCGCTGGTCAGCGAATTCATGTGGACGACTTTGAGCGTCGAACCCAAGGTCTGAATCTCGCAGGACGAGAGATAAAAAAAGCCGGGGCAAATGATTGCCCCGGCTTTTTATTGCGATGGAAACCTCGCGGGCGATCAGTTGGCCGCAGCGGCCGCCTGTGCTTTCTTGTTGGTATCTTCAGCGGTGTCCAGCGTCATACGGTACAGCTTCGGCGCGGTCAGCATCATCAGGATGGCGATCACGGCGGTAGCGATACCGATTTGCATAAACACGTGGCTGTAGATAGCCAGTGATGCGTGCGCGTCGTTGACGTCGCTTGGCACGGCGGTCAGACCGGCGACCTTACCGGCAATCAGCGCGGCAGCGGCGGTGGTCAGGAACCACGAGCCCATGATAAAGCCCATCAGGCGTTGTGGTACCAACTGCGCCACCATCGCCAGGCCCAGACCGGAGATCATCAGTTCGCCGATACTCTGCAGCGCATAGCTCAGGATCAGCCAGTTAACCGACACGATGCCCTGTTCGTTGGCGAAGCTGGCACCCCACGGCAGTACCAGGAAGGCACCGGAACACAGGATCATACCGAAAGCGAACTTGTGCGGCATCGGCAGACGGTCACCCATCTTGTTATACAGCGCCGCCAGAATAGGACTGGCCAGCATGATCCAGAATGGGTTCAGCGCCTGATATTGCTCAGGTTCGAAACCAATACCAAGGATGCTGTGTTCCACGTTGTGGATCGCGAAGAAGTTCAGCGAGGTCGGCATCTGGCTGTAGAGCACAAAGAAGACTACCGCTTCCAGCATCAACAGGAAGGCGACGATCATCTTGCGGCGAGCGGCACCGTGCAAGGCAAAGGTTTCTTTGGCGAACACAATCACGATACCGACGGAGACAATCGCCAGCGCCCAGCGGGCAATCACCTGGTTGTGCAGCAACCAGCTGGAAAGGGCCACCAGAGCGACCACGCCAACCAGCACCATCAGCAGCTTTTTCACCTGCAGGGGTTTAAAGTCAGGCTTGGAACCGTGCTGTTTAACCCACTTGTGGCACACCATAAAGTTGACCAGGGTGATCAGCATGCCCACCACGCTCAGTGAGAACGCGACGCTCCAACCGTATTTAGCCGCCAGCCAGGGGGTGGCCAACATGGAAAGGAAAGAACCGATATTGACGGACATGTAGTACATGGTAAATGCACCGTCCAAACGCGGATCGTCTTTCTCATAGCAGGTTGACAGCAGGGAGGATGGGTTAGCCTTGAACAGGCCGCTACCCACGGCGATGGTCGCCATACCCAGGTACACCCAGAAAATTTCATGGCCGGAATAGGCCACCATGGCGTAGCCGACGGCCAGCACCAGCGCACCCAGCACGATCACGCGCTTGGAGCCCAGTACTTTATCTCCGAGCCAGCCACCGATGGCGACAAAACCGTACACCAGTGCGCTGAAGGAGGAGAACAGGGTAATCGAGTCGGCTTCGCTCAGGCCAAGCATTTTGACCAGATATACCGCCATGATGCCTTGCAGGCCGTAATAGCCAAAACGTTCCCACAGCTCGATAGAGAAGATCAGGTAAAACGCCTTGGGTTGTTTGAAGGCGTTGAGACTCACGCTTTCAGGTTGTTCGCTGTTGTTGTTTGCTGTTGACACTGGTACCTCTGATTTTTCACAGCCCCGTCCCAGAGAGACGAGAAATTGCAAAAGGTGATGCAGGACTGCATCCTTCTGCGTTGTTATAGGATGGGATGACGGCGGTTAATGTTCACTATCTTTGTCAACGAGGCAAGGCGTTTGTCATATCCTGTTACATATAACGCTCGCGGAGTGAAACAACCATGTTGCAAATGTTATGCAGCATTAACGTTCGTCTTTATTTGCTTTGCCGAGTTTTTGTTTTGATTAAAAGCTATACGGAATTTAAACAGTGATATATTCTGCTGAATGGAGTTTTATTAGTCCATATCAATAGGTGGGGTGATTAATCCATTGGATTGTTGTGCATATGACGCATTTTGTAAAATTATAGAAATTTAAGAAAACGGGGCTGGCGCTTGTGACGGTAATGTGATCTTTAAAACGTGAGGTTTACCGCAATTTTTAACTAATTTTTCGCTTGAAAATAAGCGGGAATTGGTTTTTCTACTGAAATCCGCGAGAACACCAAGGTTACTGCTGCTTGATATCACATTTCCGATAAAAAATAGCTCAATGGGATATGAGGAAGAGACGGGCGCGCGTTGCGCCCGGTGGCAGCGATCAGGCGTCGGGATAAACCTTCTCGTTAAACTCGCAAAGATCTTCAATGATGCAGGAACCGCAGCGCGGTTTACGTGCGATGCAGGTATAGCGGCCGTGCAGGATAAACCAGTGGTGGCAATCGACCTTGAACTCGGCCGGCACCACCTTGAGTAGCTTCTCTTCAACCAGATCGACATTTTTGCCCGGAGCGAAACGGGTGCGATTGCAAACGCGGAAGATGTGGGTATCTACGGCAATGGTCGGCCAGCCAAAGGCGGTATTGAGCACCACGTTGGCGGTCTTGCGACCGACGCCAGGCAGGGCCTCCAGCGCGGCACGATCTTCCGGTACCTCGCCGCCGTGCAGTTCTAACAGCATGCGACAGGTTTTGATCACGTTCTCGGCTTTGCTGTTAAACAGACCGATAGTCTTGATGTAATCCTTGACGCCGTCGACGCCCAGGGCCAGCAGGGCGGCCGGCGTATTGGCCACCGGATAAAGCTTGGCGGTGGCCTTGTTGACGCTGACGTCGGTCGCCTGTGCGGAGAGCAGCACGGAGATCAGCAGTTCAAACGGCGTGCTGTACACCAGTTCCGTGGTCGGCTGCGGGTTGTTGTCTCGCAGCCGGGTAAGAATTTCCAGCCGTTTTTGCTTGTTCATCAGGCTTTCTCTGTCTGTCCTTGTCCCAGCGTCGGTTCGGCCAGCAAGGCTTTGGCCGTACGCGCTTTCATCCGTTCATCAATCAGGTATTTCAACGCCAGCAGCAGGCCCAGGCCGATAAAGGCCCCCGGTGGCAGCATGGCCAACAGGAATGGGCTGTCAAAGTGAACCACCTCAATGCGCAATACCTTGGCCCAACTGCCCAACAGCATATCGGCACCGTCGAATAGGGTGCCGTTGCCCAGCAACTCACGCATCGCACCTAGCGTCACCATCACGCCGGTTGCCCCCAGACCTATTGCCAGGCCGTCCAGCGCCGACAAACCGATGGGCTTTTTAGAGGCTACCGCTTCGGCGCGGCCAACCACGATACAGTTGGTGACGATCAGGGGAATAAAGATCCCCAGCGATTGATACAGGCCAAAGGCATAGGCATTGATCAACATCTGCACGATGCTGACCGCCGCTGCAATGATCATGACGTAAATGGGAATACGCACTTCATTCGGCACCCAGCGACGCACCGCGGAAATGGAGCCGTTGGTCAGCGTCAATACCAGGGTAGTCGCCAGCCCAAGCCCGAGGGCGTTGGTCACGGTAGAGGTTACTGCCAGCAGCGGGCACATCCCCAGCAACTGTACCAGTGCGGAGTTGTTCTTCCACAACCCCTGGACAATCAGATCTTTGGCTTCACTCATTCGCTGGCTCCACACACGGGTAAGCTATCAAGTTTAGGCGGCAGCGTTTCCATATACAATGCCGTGCGCCGAACGGCGTTGACCACCGCGCGCGGTGTGATGGTTGCGCCGGTGAATTGATCGAACATACCGCCATCTTTCTTCACCGCCCAGCGTTTATCGTCCGGGCCTTCAATTTTCTGGCCGCTGAAGAACGAAATCCAGTTCGAGATGCGCAGCTCAATTTTATCGCCCAATCCGGGCGTTTCATGGTGTTCGACCACGCGGGTGCCCAGCACGGTGCCGTTGAAATCGGCACCGACCAGCAGCTGAATGGCGCCGGAATAGCCGTCCGGCGCGGTGGTTTCTACCGCGGCTGCCGTAGGTTGACCGTTTTTACGCGCCAGATACAGGCGGTGAGGGGCGCTGTTGCCCAGCGCCGGATCGCTGATCAGGAAGCACTCGGTCTGCATGTCGTTGTCGTAGTGTTCCGGTGGCACCACCTGGTCAAGCAGGGCTTTTTGCTGCAATGCCGCCTGGTGGGCGATGGTTTTTTGCGTCAGGCTATGCACCACCGCGGTCAGACCGGTAGTCACTGCGGCAAACACCGCCAGCGTGGTGCCATGCTTTCTCATTGAATTCAGCATCATGGCTCCTTAGCGATGGCCGTACACGCGAGGCTGCGTGTAGTGGTCGATGAGCGGTACGGTAATGTTGGCCAGCAGAACGGCGAAGGCAACGCCGTCCGGGTAGCCGCCATAAACACGGATAAGCCACACCAGCACGCCAATCAATGCGCCGTAAATCAGGCGGCCTTTTGGCGTGGTGGACGCGCTGACCGGGTCGGTAGCAATAAAGAAAGCTCCTAACATGCTGGCCCCGGAGAACAGGTGGATCAGCGGCGATGCCTGCTGCAGCGGGTCAAGCCACCAGGCCAGCCCGGAGCACACGGCGATAGCCGCCAACATGCTGAATGGGATCTGCCAGTGGATCAGGCGGCGAGCCAGCATAAACAGCCCGCCGGCCAGGAAACCGAGGTTGACCCATTGCCAACCGATACCGGCCAAAGCGCCGCCAAACAGCGGTTGCTGCAACACTTGTTCGACGCTATGACCACTGCGCAACCCGGTTTTGAAACCGTCCAGCGGGGTGGCCTGACTGATACCGTCGATGCCCATTTGCAGTTCATGAATGGTGGCGCCCTGCGAGGTATGGCCGCTGAAGATCGCCAGCAGGGTATCCTGGAACGACAGCGCGGTGGCTCGCAGTTCATCCGGCGGCAGCCAACTGGTCATTTGTACCGGGAAGGCGATCAGCAGCACCACGTAACCGACCATCGCCGGGTTGAACGGATTTTGCCCGAGGCCACCGTACAGCTGCTTGGCGATGACGATGGCAAAGAAAGTGCCGATGACAATCATCCACCAGGGTGCCAGTGGCGGCAGGCTGATACCCAGCAGCAAGGCGGTCAGCAGGGCAGAATTATCTGCCAGACGCGTGCGAACCGGCAGCTTGCGCAAGGCGAGGATAGCGCCTTCGGCCAGCAGGGCGACCAGCATTGCCAGGGCGGTTTGAATCAGAGTGCCGTAGCCAAAGAACCACACTTGCGCCGCGACACCGGGAATACAAGCCAGCATGACCCACAGCATAATACGGCTGGTGCTCTGCTGGTTATGGGTGAAGGGGGAACTGGCGATGTGCAAGCCTTTGGCGGCTGTGGGTTGTACCGGCCTGAACTTCATAGAATAACTACACCTATCTTTGCCGTACATCGGCAGGTTCAACGCGCCTCTCAGAGGCGTCGCAGGAAAAATTATAGCGCTGCATTCTACCTGAATCACTGCGAGGGTAATACGTCTTAATTGTGCGGGTATTCGGCTTTTAGCACGGGGTGTACGCGAGGGGGAAATTTCTAATGGCGCAATTGGATTTTTTTTGCCGGCAAAAGCGGGGTAGCTTGGTCGGTCAAAAGAAAAATCGTCGGCATCACTGGCCGGCAACAGGCGATAACCACTGGATTTGCAGGGTATTTTAGGGCCGTTTTTTCGCACAAAATAACAACTTTTGCATAATCTATGTGGGTTATTATCCCGAGTATTATTAAGTTAGTGAATGTACATTAATGACAAATGAAGATGTATTTTTTATTGAAGAACTGATTGAGTGGGTTGAGATACATCTGGAAAAACGGCCTAATCTGGACGAAGTCGCGCGTATTTCCGGCTATTCCAAGTGGCATCTGCAACGCAAATTTAAACGCATCACCGGTATTCAGCTCGCCACCTATATTCGCTCACGTATTCTGACGCGTGCAGCGGTGGCACTGCGTATCACCCACCGGTCTATCATCGATATTTCAGACGAACTGGGCTTTGATTCCCAACAAACCTTTACCCGCATGTTCAAACAGCGTTTCGACACTACGCCGAACCGGTATCGTTCGATGGACACGTGGGACGTAAAGAACCTGATGCCGCGCTTTAGTTTCGATGCCAATTTTGCCGCCGATTACTACCCGGAGATCAAACGCCTGACGCTGCCGGATATGCAGCTTGTGGGGGTTTCACGCCAGCTGGATTTCGCCTCGGAAACCGAGATCGAACATTCGTCCTGTATGGCGATGAAGGATGAAATTTTCACCGATTTCTTCCGCGGATTAAGCGTGGATTGCCATCGGGTGTACAGCATCCATTCAGTGCTCAAACGGGGGGACACCGAATATTCGGCTACCCACATCATGGCGGTGGATCCCGAGAACAAACAGGATATTTTGTCGGGCTACCAGATCGACACCATCCCTATCGTCGGTCGTGAATATATTTCTATTAATCATCTGGGCACCGCGAAAGAGTGTTCGCAATTCTTTGCTTATCTGATTACCCACGTGATGCCGGGACTGCGTGATAAAGTGAAAGGAAGCGTGGAGATGGAAATTATTCAACCCAAGGCGTGGAATCAGGACTCCAAAATGCGCCAGATTGACGTTGATTATACCTATCTAATTTCTATTGATTAGGGCGCGACCCGAAGGGCGGGGCCATCTGAACGCGCCCTGTGTTACGAACCGACTGTTTGACCCACTCACACATCTCGCGCTGGCGGCGCTCACGCATTCATTATTGAGTGACACAGCCAGGGCCGCCTTGCGTTTTGCAAGGCGCCGCTTTCCGCTACTCTTTATCGGTTTCCGCCGTGGCCAGGTTTTGCTCGGCCTTTTTGGCCTTGACGCGCGCAATAGCTGCCGCAACCGCCGCCTTGCGTGGATCTTCTTCCGGCGTGGCAGCTGCCGGTTCAGCAGGCGATTCAACCGTTTCGGATTGCTGCGCGGCTTTCTTGGCTTTAGCGCGTGCAATGGCCGCTGCAACCGCCGCCTTGCGTGGATCTTCTTCCGGCGTGGCAGATGCCGGTTCTGTCGGTGATTCAACCGTTTCGGATTGCTGCGCGGCTTTCTTGGCTTTAGCGCGTGCAATGGCCGCTGCAACCGCCGCCTTGCG